>DASSYI010000061.1:0-54414 GCA_035703365.1 Solirubrobacterales bacterium | reverse complement strand
GATCGACCCAGCGGCGCGGAAGGCCTCGAGTGACCACTCGAGCATCGGGCGGCCGCCGAGCTCGACGAACGCCTTCGGGCCGCCGGCTCCGAGCCTTTCTCCGGAGCCGGCGGCCGCGATGACGGCGGTTACGGCAGGACTACTAGGCGGTCGCAGTGGCGGCGAACCGCTCCTCGAGGAGGCTGTCGAGGTATTCCTCGGCGCCGTCCTCGTCTTTGTCGAGCGCGTACATGAACTCCGAGGCGAGGATCTTCTTCGCCCGGGTGTACATCTGCTTCTCACCCGTGGAGAGGCCCTTTTCCATCTCGCGGATGGCGAGGTTGCGGACGACCTCGGCGAGCTCGAAGACGTCACCGGTCTTGATCTTCTCGCGGTTGTACTTGAAGCGCCGGTTCCAGTTCTTCGGCATCTCCGAGACGTCGTCGGTGAGGACTCCTGTGACCTTCTTGATTTCCTCCTCGTCGATAACTCGGCGCAGACCGGCTTTGCCGGCGTTTTCGCAGGGCACCATCACCGTCAGCTCGTTGTGGAGGATCTTGATCGTGAGGTACTCACGTTCCTCCCCCATCAGCTCACGGGTCTCTTTGGTCAGCACCAGGCCGGCGCCGTGATGCGGGTAAACAACCTTGTCGCCTATCTCGAAATCGCAGACGTATTCCACGTCCTCGAAGACAGCCTCCACGGTGGCCTCGTCTAGCTCGGAAATCGGTGACTCCTTTCGTTTTCGACGGCGGGTGGCCGTCAGCTCTTCAAGTACCGGTCGACCAGATCGACCTCTTGGAGCCGTCGCAGGCCCTCGCGGATGTCTTTGGCTCTGGCGGAGCCGACTCCGTCGACGGCGGCGAGGTCGGTATCGGAGGCCGCGAGGACCTCGTCCAACCCGCCCAGCTCGTGGGTGATCTTCTGGACGACAAGTTTGGGGATCCGCGGGACCCGGCCCAGCACGCGATAGCCACGCGGCGCGACCGGGAAGTCCAGGGTGTTGACCTTGCGGTCGTAGCCGAGCAGCTCGGCGAGACGGCCGAAGTCGAGCACGTCCTGGTGGGGCATCCGACCCAGCGCCTGCAACACCGCGGTCAGGTTCGCCTCGGAGTCTTCGACGCTGTAGTCGCGAATCAAGGCGGTCTTGTCGGCGGCGACGCCGACCATCGTCTCCTCCAGCTGCATCTCGATCAGCCGGCCCTCGGTGCCGAGCTCGACGATGTAGCGCTCGACCTCGACCGCCATCCGCGTCACCAACTCGGCGCGCTGGAGGACCGAGAGGGCATCGTGGAGGACGACGCCGCCGTCGAACTCGAGCTGCGTCAGCCGGGCCGAGACCTGGTCGAGGCGCTGGCGGTACTTCTCGAGGGTCGCCAGGCCCTGGTTGGCTTTCGCCAACACCGCGGGGATGTCCTGGAGGATGTACTTGGTCCCCTCGACGTAGAGGGAGACGACGTCGCGCCGCTGCGAGACCGCCACCACCAGCGCCGTCGTCTGTTTGGAGACGCGCTCGGCGGTGCGGTGCCGGGTACCGGTCTCCGAGCTGAGGATCGTCGGGTCGGGCATCAGCTGGACGTTGGCCCAGGCGATCTTCGTCGCCTCGCCGTTGAGAACGATCGCCCCGTCCATCTTTGCCACCTGGTAGAGCATCGCCGGCGTGTAGTCGACGTCGAGCTTGATCCCGCCCGAGAGCAGGTGGGAGATGTCGTCGAGGTCGCCGACGACCAGCAGGCCACCCGTCCGCGAGTGGACGATGTTGTCGATCCCCTCGCGCAGGGCACCGCCGGGGGCGACGACGTCGAGTGCTCTTAGAAGTCGGGGATCCTGGCGTTCAGACAACTCTTGAAGCTCATCCCCAGACAGATCAGGCATCGCTTGAGAGGATGGCAGAAACCGCTCTGGAATGCGGTCTGCTCGATTCCTAGTGGACAGGTCGGATTTGGCTTTGTCAAGCCGGCCTAAAGATGGAACCGCCGATGGTGCATGCGGTGCTGTTCCTCGCCGGGTGACGGACCCTCCGTGTCGCGCACATAGGCCCAGGTGAGGACGGTGCCGAGGACACAAAGGGCGACCGGGACCCAGAGCGAGCCGGCGATCGAGGCGGCGAACGAGTGGCCGTCGCCGAGCAGGGCGTGGAAGGCCGCTCCGGTCGCGGCGAGGGCGACGGCGCCGGCGAGGACGCGGTCCATTGCCAGCACGCCGGAGGCGATCCCGACCTTCTCCCGCGGCATCGCCGCCATCGCCGCGGTCGACATCGGCGCGTAGACAAGGCCGAGCGCGATGCCGAAGAGGAGGTAGCCGACTAGGAGCAGGCCGTAGGGGCTGTCCGCGTCGATCCGGGTGAGGAGGAGCAGGCCGACGGTGCCGCAGGTCATCCCCGCAGTCATCAACCGCCGGGCGCCGAAGCGGGCGATCAGCCGGCCGGAGAAGGGCGAGATGACGACCATCGGCGCGGTCACCGGCAGGATCATCAGGCCGCTGAGGATCGGCGAGTGGCCCCGCACGTCCTGCAGGTACTGGGGCTGGAAGAACATCACCGCCCAGTAGGCGCCGACGAGGGCGAAAGCGGCGGCGCTGGCGCCGAAATAGGGCCCGTTGCGGAAGAGCGCGAATTCGACGATCGGCTCCCCCACCCGATGCTCGACCAACCAGAAGGCGCCGAGGAGCATCAGCCCGACCAGGACGAGGCCGGCCGCGGCCGCGGCGCTCCAGGCCTGTGACTGGATCAGCCCGAGGACCACCGCGGTGAGCCCGGCGCTGAGGAGCGCGAGGCCGGGCCAGTCGATCCGGGTGCCGGCGCCGGGGTCGGTCGACTCCGGCGCCGCGGCGAGGGTGATCGCGATCCCTAGCGCGCAGACCGGCAGGTTCATCCAGAAGATCACCCGCCAGTCGAGTTCGATCAGCAGGCCGCCGGCGAGCGGCCCGACCGCCAGCGCCACCGCCGAGACCGCGGCCCAGATCCCCAGCGCCCGCGGCTGCTCCTCGGCGGTGAAGACGTTGCAGACCAGGGCCAGCGAGAGCGGCAGCATCGGCGCCGCCCCGGCTCCCTGCAGGACCCGGCCGAGGATCAGGGCGTCCTGGCTGCCGGCGGCGCCGGAGACGACCGAGCCGACGGCGAAGAGCGCCATCCCGGTGAGGAAGACCCGCCTGCGCCCGAACATGTCGCCGAGCCGACCGGCGGTGACGACCAGCACCGCGATCGTCAGCAGGTAGCCGTTCATCACCCACTGCAGCCCCTCGGCGCTGGCGTCGACGTCGTGCCGTATTGCCGGCAGCGCCAAAGCGACCACGGTCGAGTCCAGCATCAGCACGAAGAGCCCCGCGCAGGCCCCCGCCAGCGTCCACCACTTGCGGTTCACGGGCGCGACGCTACCGGCGGGTGCGGCGGCTCACGTCGAGACCGCACAAATACGTCTATACGACGCTTTTTTGCGGTCTCGCGAGTCAGTGAGTCGCGACGAGGTCGCGCTCGGGGTCGATTCCCCAACGGTCGCCGACGGCGGCGAGGTCCTCGCTCAGCGGCCAGCGGTCGGGGCGCTCCTCGCCCTCGTGTTCGGGGCTGGCGCCCTTCAAGGCCATGCAGTTGGAGTTGTCGCCGATCGCGCGGATCTCGGCGACGTCCTCGGGGCTGAGCCGCAGCTCGGCCGGCATCTTCGCCAGTTCCAGCCGCTTGGCCTCGATCGGGCAGGCCTCGGGGCCGATCTCCTGGATCAGGGTCGGCGCGACCGACTCGACCGCGGGATGGGCGAGGTTCCACTGGCAGGCGAGCTGGATCGGCGTCAGCTTCGCCCGTTCGGCGATCGGCATCAGCCGCTCGAGTCTCTCCACGCCCGCCTCGATCCACCCCTCGGGTCGGAAGGAGCGATGATCGAATTTGGCCAGCTCCATCCCCCTCCGCAGGTCGCCCCAGAAGAGGCCGCCATAGTCGACGACCCGGGTCAGCACCTTTACCTCGTGCCGGGCGGCGGCGTCGAGGCAGAGCTCGCCGGGCCAGGGCTCCAGCGGGTTGAGGATGATCATCGCCCAGTCGATCCGCTCGCCGAAGCGCTCCAGGCAGGCGATCAGGTCGAGCGTGAACCCGTTGGCCGGGCCCGGGGCGACGCCGATCCGCGCCGTCAGCCCCGCGTCGCGCAGCGCCGCCATCCCGTCCCAGACGACCTCGCTCGAGTAGCCGATGCGGTCGGGGTTGTGGAGCAGCAGCAGGTCGAAGGAGTCGGCGCCGATCCGCTCCAGGCTCTTCTCCGTCGCCATCCGCAGGTAGCCCGCGTACTCGCCGGGCCCCCGCAACCGCGGGTCGGTGAAGCGCGGGAACCCTTTCGGGCCTTCCCGCTCCCCCTCGTAGAAGTCGTGCCCGACGGCGCCGATCAGGCTGTACTCGTCACGCGGCACCCCGGCGAGCGCCCGCCCCAGAACCAAGTCGGCCTCGCCCTGCCCGTAGGCATCGGCGGTGAGCACGGTCTCGATCCCGCCCCCCGGCCGCAGCAGCGCCTCCAGCCGCTCCTCCTCGACCGGCTCGCCGAAGTGCAGGAACCGCCCGCCGCTCCAGGTGCCGATCGCGGCCTGGCCCGGTTCTCTCACCGCGCGGCTCCGCTCAGGACTCGGTGTCGCCGGCGCCGTCGGACCCGTCGTCCTCGGGGCCGGGCTCGCCGTCGTCGTCCTTCTTGGCGCCGACGCCGACCTTCTCGCGCTTCGGCTCCGGCGGCTTCGCCTTCGGCTTCTTCGGGGCGATGATCTCGAGGCTCAGCGGCTTGTCGTCCTCGTCGCCGCTCTCGTCGCGGGAGACCATCACAGTCGAGCCGGAGACCATCTCGCCCTGGCGCAGGACTTCGTCGGCCAGCGGGTCCTCGACATAGCGCTGGATCGCGCGGCGGAGCGGTCGGGCGCCCATCGAGGGGTCCCAGCCTTTGTCGACCAGCAGTTCCTTCGCCTCGTCGGTCAGCTCCAGCTGCAGTTCGTGCTCGGCGACCTGGACGCGGACCCGGTTGATCATCAGGTCGATGATCTCTTTGACCTCGTCCTTAGCGAGCTTGTGGAAGACGATGACCTCGTCGATCCGGTTGAGGAACTCGGGCCGGAAGACTTTTTTCAGGTCGCTCATGATCCGGTTCTTCATGTCGCCGTAGGACATGCCGGTCTCGTCGGCGACGGTGAACCCGATCGAGGTGTTCTTCGAGATCTCCGAGGCGCCGATGTTCGAGGTCATGATCACGATCGCGTTGCGGAAGTCCACGGTGCGACCCTGGGCGTCCGTCAGGCGCCCGTCCTCGAGGATCTGCAGGAGGATGTTGAAGACGTCCGGGTGCGCCTTCTCGATCTCGTCGAGCAGCAGCACCGAGTACGGCTTGCGGCGCACGGCCTCGGTCAGCTGGCCACCCTCGTCGTAGCCGATGTATCCGGGAGGCGAGCCGACCAGACGGCTGACCGCGTGCTTCTCCATGTACTCGGACATGTCGATCCGGATCATCGCCTCCTCGTCGCCGAAGAGGAAGTCGGCGAGGGTGCGGGCGAGCTCGGTCTTGCCGACCCCGGAGGGGCCGAGGAAGATGAACGAGCCGGCCGGCCGCTTCGGGTCCTTGATCCCGGCGCGGGAGCGGCGGATCGCTTTCGAGACGGCGGTGATCGCGACCTCCTGGCCGATCACCCGCTTGTGGAGTTCCTCCTCCATGCGGATCAGCTTTTTGGTCTCGGCCTCGGTCAGTTTGAAGACGGGGATGCCGGTCCACATCGAGACGATGTCGGCGATCTCCTCTTCGCCCACCTCGGGCCGTTCGCCGTTCTCGCCCTCGGCCCACTCGTCTTCGAGCTGGCGCTTGCGGGTGGTCAGCTGGCGCTCGGTGTCGCGCAGGTTGGCGGCCTTTTCGAACTCCTGGGCCTCGATCGCCGACTCCTTCTCGCGCCGCGTCTTCTCGATTTCCTCCTCGAGATCGCGGTAGACCGGAGGCGTCGACATCGACTTGATGCGCATCCGCGAGCCGGCCTCGTCGATCAGGTCGATCGCCTTGTCGGGCAGGAAGCGGTCGGAGATGTAGCGGTCGGCGAGCTCGGCGGCGGCTTCGAGAGCGTCGTCGCGGATCGTCACCCGGTGGTGCTGTTCGTAGCGCTCGCGCAGGCCCTCGAGGATCTTGACCGTGTCCTCGGGCGAGGGCTGGTCGACGCGGATCTGGGCGAAGCGGCGCTCCAGCGCCGAGTCGCGCTCGAGGTACTTGCGGTACTCGTCGAGGGTGGTGGCGCCGATCGTCTGCAGCTCGCCGCGGGCCAGGGCCGGCTTCAGAATGGAGGCCGCGTCGATCGCGCCCTCGGCGGCGCCGGCGCCGACCAGGTTGTGGAGCTCGTCGATGAAAAGGATGATGTCGCCGCGCTGGGTGATCTCTTTCATCACCTTCTTGAGGCGCTCCTCGAACTCGCCGCGGTACTTGGAACCGGCGACGAGGGCGGCCAGGTCGAGGGTGTAGATCTGCTTGTTCTTGAGCAGCTCCGGCACCTCGCCTTTGTTGATGCGCGCGGCGAGGCCCTCGACGACGGCGGTCTTGCCGACGCCCGGCTCGCCCAGCAGCACCGGGTTGTTCTTGGTCCGGCGGGAGAGGATCTGCATGATCCGCTCGATCTCGGTTTCGCGGCCGATCACCGGGTCGAGCTTGCCCTCCTCGGCGAGGCGGGTCAGGTTGCGACCGAACTGGTCGAGCAGTTTCGAAGACTTTTTGCCCTCGCCGGCACCGCCACCGCCGCCGCCCTGACGACGGCCGCCGGGACCGGAGAGCATGCGGATGACCTCGTTGCGGATCTTGTCCGAGTCGGCGTCGAAGTCGAGCAGGATGCGGGCAGCGACGCCCTCGTTCTCACGCACCAGGCCGAGCAGGATGTGCTCGGTGCCGATGTAGTTGTGGCCGAGGGAGAGCGCCTCGCGCAGCGCCAGCTCCAGCACCTTCTTCGCCCGCGGCGTGAACGGGATCTGGCCGGAGGTGACCTCCTCGCCCGATCCGACGATGCGGACCACCTGCGAGCGGACCCGTTCGACGGTGATGTCGAGGGACTCGAGGACGCGGGCGGCAAGGCCCTCCTCCTCACGCAGAAGCCCGAGCAGGATGTGCTCGGTCCCGATGTAGTTGTGCTTGAGCGTCCGGGCCTCCTCCTGCGCTAGGACGACGACCTGGCGAGCCCTCTCAGTGAATCGCTCGAACAATGAAGACCTCTTCCTGGTTCTCAAACCCGGGGGACCCGGATTAGTACCGCCGGACGCCTTGCTCCCTTTATCGGGAGGCATCCATCTGCCACTTAACTCTACCGGGGTCAGATGTCCGGCTTATGAGCGCCTGAGCACGCTAAGAGCGACTTTTCACGCAGGAGATGTTGCGATCAGGTGCGCATTGCCGGAAAAAGGAGCACTTCGCGCAGGGTCTTGGCGCCGGTGAACATCATCACCAGGCGGTCGATGCCGAGACCGACGCCGCCAGTCGGCGGCATCCCTTGTTCGAGCGCCTCGACAAACGCCTCGTCGTAGGGCTGGGCCTCCTCGTCGCCCCGCGCGACCTCGGCGGCCTGCTGTTCGAAGCGGCGGCGCTGCTCGTCGGGGTCGTTCAGCTCGGTGAAGGCGTTGGCGATCTCGACCCCGCCGATGAAGGCCTCCCAGCGCTCGACCAATCCCTCCTCGGAGCGGTGCGCCTTGGCGAAGGGCGAGAGCTCGACCGGGTAGTCGAAGACGAACGTCGGCTGGATCAGGCTCGGCTCGACCTCGCGGGAGAAGAGCCCGTCGACCAGCTTGCCCCAGCCCTCCTTCGGGTCGGGCTCGGTCCCCATCGCCTTCGCCAGCGCCTCGCGGGTCGGGTGCTCGCGGATGTCGATCCCGGCCCGCTCGAGGATCGCCTCGCGCAGGGTGATCCGCCGCCACGGAGGCGCGAGGTCGATCTCGACCTCGCCCCGGTTGACCTTCGTCGTCCCCAGCACCCGCTCGGCGACCTCGGCGACCAGCATCTCGAGGTCGTGCGCGGTCTTCTCGTAGTCGGCGTAAGCCTCGTACCACTCGAGCATCGTGAACTCGGGGTTGTGCTTGTGGGAGACGCCCTCGTTGCGGAAGTCCTTGCCGAGCTCGTAGACGCGGTCGATGCCGCCGACGACGAGGCGCTTGAGGTAGAGCTCGGTCGCGATCCGCAGGTAGAAGTCGCGGTCCAGCGCGTTGTGGTGGGTCGTGAAGGGCCGCGCCAGGGCGCCGCCGTAGAGCGGCTGCAGGACCGGCGTCTCGACCTCGACGAACTCGTGCTCGTCGAACCAGCGGCGGATCTCGGAGATCGCCCGGGCTCGGACGTGGAAGATCCGGCGGCTCTCCTCGTTGGCGATCAGGTCGAGCTCGCGGCGGCGGAAGCGGGTCTCGGTGTCCTCGAGGCCGTGGAACTTGTCCGGCGGCGGCCGCAGGCTCTTGGCCAGCAGGCGCCAGTGGTCGATCGCCAGCGATAGCTCCCCTCCGCGCCGGGTCGCCATCGCCGTCCCCTCGGCGCCGACGATGTCGCCGAGGTCGAGGTCGACCAGCAGCTCGTAGGCCTCGTCGCCGAGCACGTCCTTGCGGGCGTGCAGCTGGATCTGGTCGCTGCCGTCGCGGATGTCGAGGAAGCAGGCCTTGCCGTGGCCGCGGCGGGCGACGATGCGGCCGGCGACGCGGTGGCGCGAGTCCGTCTCTGCTCCCGCCTGCAGCCCCGGGTGCGCGGCGCGCACCTCGGCGATGTCCTCGCGCCCGGAGAACTCATGCGGGAACGGGTCGATCCCCGCCTCCCTGATCCGCTCGAGCTTCTCGCGCCGGTCCCGCAGGACGTCGGAGAGCTCCTGCCGCTCGGTTGGCTCCTCGCTCATCGGTGAGCGAGCCTACCTGCCGTCAGGCCTTCTCGATTTTGGTGATTTTGAGTTTTTTCTTCGGCCCGCGCGGAACCTCGACCGAGACGATGTCGTTGCGCTTTTTCCCGATCAGGGCTTTGCCGATCGGCGACTCGTTCGAGAGCTTGTGCTCCATCGGGTTGGCCTCGGTCGAGCCGACGATCTGGAATTTCTGCGAGTCGCCGGTTTTCTGGTCTTTGACGTGGACGATCGAGCCGAAGCTGACCTCGTCGGTGTTGATCGACTTCTTGTCGATCACCTGGGCGCGGCGCAGTTTCTCTTCCAGCTGGGCGATCCGGCCCTCGAGCAGCGCCTGTTCGTTCTTGGCGTCGTCGTATTCGGCGTTCTCGGAGATGTCGCCGAATTCGCGCGCCTCCTTGATCCGGGCCGCGACCTCACGCCGTTTGGTCGTCGAGAGGAACTCGATTTCCTCTTTCAGTTTTTCCAGCCCCTCGGGGGTTATGACGGCCTGACGCACTTGCGACCTCGCTTTGGTTGGGAAAGGGAGCCTGGCCGGTCTCCCAGACCTAAAAAAACGCCCCGATGCGGCCACCAACGGCAGCTACACCCGGGCACGGAGCGCGCGATTATAGCGGGGGTGGCTGGCCGGCCAAAGCCGGCTCCGACGCCTGCGCCCGCGCGCTTTTCAGGCGATCCCGGCGGGGGTCGACAGGGAGCGGATCAGCTCGCGGGCGCGGTCCAGAGCGGCGCTCCGCTGCAGCTCGTCGGCGACCTCCTTCGGCGCCTCCAGCCGCTCCACGTACCAGGGGTGGAATTTGCGCAGGTAGCGCTGGGCGCGCTCGACCCCGAGGTGCTCCTCGGCCCGGTCGGCGACCCAGAGCCACTCGGCGACGATCTCCTCGCGGCGGGGCGGCTCCGCCCGGCGCCCGGTCAGTTCCTCGAAGACCCAGGGGTTGCCGAGCGAGCCGCGCGCGATCATCACCGCGTCGGCGCCGGAGGCCTCGTAGGCGCGGCGAGCGGCGGCGGCGCTGGAGAGGCCGCCGGAGACGATCACCGGCACCTCGACCCGCCCGACCAGATCCCGCGTCAGCTCGTAGTCGGGCTTGCCCTTGTGGCCTTTGGTCGCGGCCCGGGGATGGAAGGCGATCGCCGCGACGCCGGCCTCCTCGGCGAGCCGGATCGCGAGCTCGAACCCGGAGTGGTCGCCGGCCTCGATTCCCGAGCGCAGCTTCACCGTGACCGGCAGGCCGCTGCCTGCGATTGCGGCGCGCGCGAGGGCCAGGGCGAGGTCGGGGTCGCGCAGGAGCTGGGCACCGGCGCCGGTCTTGCGCACCTTCGGCACCGGACAGCCCATGTTGATGTCGATCAGGTCGGCCCCCGCCTCGGCGGCGATCCTCGCCCCCTCGCCCATCACCTCCGGGTCGTGGCCGAAGAGCTGGATCGAGACCGGGTGCTCGTCGGGGTGGATCCGCATCAGCTCCCGCATCGTGCGCTCGTTGCGGTAGTGGAGGGCGAAGCTGGAGACCATCTCCGAGACGGCGAGCCCGGCGCCGTGGCGTTTGGCCTGCAGGCGGACGAACCAGTTGCCGATCCCGGCCAGCGGCGCCAGCAGGACGCGGTTGGCGATCGGCACGCCGCCGATCTCGAAGGGCTCGGTCAGCGCCGGCTGGGCGGCTCGCTTCTCAACGGTTGCGCTCATGGATCAGCCGCAGTCCCTTCAGGGTCAGCAGGTCGTCGACCTCGTCGATCGTCTCGGTGAAGGGGACGACGGTCGAGGCGTAGCCGCCGGTGGCGAGCAGCCGCGGGTTGGGAAGTTCGTCTTCGATCCGGCGCACGATGCCGTCGATCAGGCCGGCGAAGCCGTAGATGAAGCCCGAATTGATTGCGGCCCGGGTCGAGCGGCCGATCGCTTCGGTCGGCTCTTCGAGGTCGATCCGGGCGATCCGGGCGGCGCGTTCGATCAGGGCGCTGAGCGAGGGGGCAAGCCCGGGCCCGATCGCGCCGCCGAGGTACTCGCCCTCGGCGGAGACGGCGTCGATGTTGATCCCGGTGCCGAAGTCAACCGAGACGCAGGCCTCGCCGAAGCGGTCGTAGGCGGCGATCGCGTTGACGAGGCGGTCGGCGCCGACCTCGAGCGGGTTCTCGATCCGGATCGGCATCCCGGTCTTGACGCCAGGGCCGATCGCCAGGCAGTCGGCCTTCAGATAGCGCCGGGACAGCTCTTCGAACTGACTGCCGAGCGGCGGCACCACCGAGGAGACGCAGACTGCGTCGACCGCGCCGAAGGACATCCCGGAGAGCGAGAAGAAGCCGTCGATCCGCTCGGCGAGCTCATCGCCGGTGGCGCCGGAGCGGGTCTGGAAGCGCCAGTGCTCGGTCAGGCTCTCGCCCTCGAAAGCACCGAGGTGGGTCTGGGTGTTGCCGACGTCTACGGCGAGCAGCATCGGCCGATTATCGCGGGCGAGGAGTTGGCTGGGCAGCCAGTCGAGCTCGTTTCCGCTTAGGATCGCCCGATGAACGCACGCCTATACGTCATCCCGGCCTCCCATCCGAGCATCGCCGCGCAGCTGATGCTCGAGCACAAGGGCATCTCCTACAAGCGCACCGACCTGCTGCCGGTGATCTCCAAGGGCGTGTTGCGCGCCGTAGGTTTCCCCGGCGTCACCGTGCCGGCGCTGAAGATCGACGGCGCCAAGGTGCAGGGCTCGCGGCCGATCGCCCGCGAGCTCGACCGGCTGCGGCCGGAGCCACCGCTCCTTCCCGCCGACGCCGAGCAGAGGGCGGCGGTCGAAGAGGCCGAGCGCTTCGGCGACGAGGAGCTGCAGCACCCCGTCCGCCAGATCCTCTGGTGGGGGATGAAGAAAGACCACGCGCCGCAGCGCAGCTACTCGGAGGGCGCACGCATCGGGATGCCGATCGGGCTGGCGATGAAGACCGCCGCCCCGGTCGTCGCCCTCTCGGCCCGCTTCAACGAAGCCAGCGACGAGAACGCCCGCCGGGCGCTGGCGGCGCTGCCGGCCCTGCTCGACAAGGTCGACGCGCTGATCGCCGCCGGGACGATCAACGGGCCCCAGCTGAACGCCGCCGACTTCCAGATCGCCCCCAGCATCGGCCTGGCGATGACCCTCGACGACCTCCGCCCGGGGATCGAGACCCGACCCGCCGCCGAGCTGGCGCGCCGCCTGGTCCCGAACTACCCCGGGAAGATGCCGCCGGTGCTGCCGCCGGAGTGGCTGGCGCCGCTGCGAGAGCGGCCCGCCGCCGCCTGACGCTCGGCGACGACCCGCTCGAACTCGCGCGGGTCGAGCCGGGAGACGGCGACGCCGACGAGCGCGGCCGGGACCAGCAAGACCAGGGAGGCGGTCACCCCCGCCGCGACGGTGTCGCCCAGACCCAGCGCCCAGGTCAGGAGGGCGACGAGAGCCAGCACGGCGAGGGCGACCGGGCCGGTTTCCCAGAGGATCGGGCGGATGTAGCTCTCGAGCAGGTCGACGGCGCGGACGTCCCGCGGCCGCCGGCGCCAGGCCTCGGTCCGCCGCAGCTTCCACCAGGCGACCGGCAGCCCGACGAGCTCCGCCACCGCGGCGACCCAGAGGAAGAAGAAAGCGCCGATGCCGAGGAAGGCGAGGATCAGTCGCACCAGATCCTCATCGTGCGGCGGCGGCTGTTACTTGAACGCAGAGCGGCGCTCGACCCGCTGTCCCGGTCCCAGCTGCGCCAGGGCGGCGTCCAACCGCGTCCCGTCGGGCAGCGCCAAGCCGGGGTCGAGCTCGAGCAGCGGGACGAGGACGAAGCGGCGGGTGCTGACCTCGCGGTGCGGCAGGGTGAGGCGGTCGGTCGAGAGCTCGAGGTCGCCGAGCAGGAGCAGGTCGACGTCGAGGGGCCGGGGGCTGTGACGGGGGGCGTCGAAGGAGCGACCGCGCTCGGCCTCGACCCGCTTGCAGGCGTCGAGCAGCTCCTCCGGCTCCAGCGCGGTGCGGATGCGGACGGCGGCGTTGAGGAAGTCGGGCTGGTCGAGGATCTCCCCGACCGGCTCGGTCACGTAGGTGGAGGAGACGGCCTCTACCTCGATCCCCTCGGCTTCGAGCAGCTCGACCGCGGCGCGCAGGTGTCCGGCGGCGTCGCCGACGTTGGAGCCGAGGCCGAGGTAGCCGGTCCGTGGCGCGGCCACGCGGCTAGTCCCCGTTCTCGTCGTCTTCTTCGTCGGCGCGTTCCTGGGTGACCTCGACGGCCACCTCCTGGATCGCCAGGGGGAGCGGCGGCTCGGGCTTGGCGGCGCGGACCCGCACCGACTCGCACCCGTAGCGCTCCATCAGCCGCTCGCCGACGACCTGGGCGAGGCGCTCCAGCGTCTTGTAGCTGCGCTCGGTCGCGGCGAGGACGACGATGTCGCAGACCTGGGCGTAGTCGACGGTGTCCTCGAGGCGGTCGGTCAGCACCGCGTCGCAGGCCGGCACGTCGAAGGTGATGTCGAACTCGAGCCGCTGTCCCACCTCCTGCTCGGCTTCGGAGACGCCGTGGTGGGTGTAGACCGAGAGCCCGCGCAGCTCGATCTCGGCGCTCGACTCGATCCCGTTGCCGTGCGACTCCATGGAGGGGACGCTACCCGAGTACGGCCGCGGTCACGGCCAGCGCCTGGCGCACCTCGGCGACGTCGTGGACCCGCAGGACCGCGGCGCCCTCGGCGGCGGCGAGGACCGAGGAGGCGATCGTCCCCCCAAGGCGCTCGCCCGGGCCCGAACCGTCGACTCTGCCGATAAAGCTCTTGCGCGAGGTGCCGACCACCAGCGGCCGGCCGAGCTCGCGCAGCTCGCCGAGCCGGCGCAGCAGCTCCATGTTGTGGGCCGGGGTCTTGCCGAAGCCGATGCCGGGATCGAGCCAGACGTCCTCCTCGGGGATCCCGGCGGCGACGGCGGCCCCGAGGCGCTCGGCGAGGAAGGCCTTGACCTCGGCGACGACGTCCTCGTAGCGGGGGTCGGCCTGCATCGTCTGCGGCTCGCCCAGCATGTGCATGAGGACGACGGTGGCGCCGCGCTGGGCGCAGAGCGCGGCCATCTCTGAGTCGCCGCGCAGGGCGGTGACGTCGTTGACGATGCCCGCCCCGGCCTCGAGCCCGGCGGCGGCAACGGTCGCCTTGGAGGTGTCTACCGAGATCTCGCAGTCGAGCCCTCGCAGTCCCTCGACCACGGGGACGACCCGCCGCAGCTCCTCCTCGGCGTCGACCGGCTCGGCCCCCGGCCGGGTCGATTCGCCGCCGACGTCGAGGATCTCCGCTCCGGCCGCCGCCAGTTCCCGCCCGTGCGCGACCGCCGCCTCGGGATCGAGGTAGAGCCCGCCGTCGGAGAACGAGTCGGGCGTCACGTTGACGACGCCCATCAGCTTGGCCATCGGGACCGCTTGCTTGTCAGGAGGCGTCGCCGCCCGCGAAACCCGGCCTGGGTCGCGGATTCGGGCGGGAGCCCTCGCGGGCTGCCTTTTCCGGCTCCGGCGCGGGCTCGGCCGGCTTCGGCGGCTCTTCCTCGTCGGCGAAGACCTCCTCGGCCGGCTTGCCGTCGAGCAGGGCGACAAACTCCTTGGCGTCGATCGTCTCCCGCTCCAGCAGCAGTTTCGAGACCCGCTCGAGGTCGTCGCGGCGCTCGTTGAGGAGGCCCTTGGCGGTCTGGTGCGCGCTCTCGACGATGCGGCGGATCTCGTCGTCGATCTCGCGGGCGATCTCGTCGGAGTAGTCGGGCTCGGAGCTGAACTCGCGGCCGAGGAACGGCTGGCCGCGGTCGTGGCCGAAGACGCGCGGGCCGAGGCGCTCGGACATCCCGAACCGCATCACCATCTGCTTCGCGGTCTCGGTCACCTTTTCGAGGTCGTTGGAGGCGCCGGTGGTGATCTCGCCGAAGACGATCTCCTCGGCGGCACGGCCGCCCAGGGTCATCGCCATCGTGTCGGTCAACTCCGCGCGGGTGGTCAGGAACTTGTCCTCGGTCGGCAGGCTGATCGTGTAGCCGAGGGCCTGGCCGCGGCTGATGATCGAGATCTTGTGAACCGGGTCGGTGTTCTCCAGCAGCTGGCCGACGATCGCGTGGCCGACCTCGTGGTAGGCGGTGACCAGGCGCTCCTTCTCGCTCATCACCCGGGTCTTCTTCTCGGGGCCGGCGATCACGCGCATGATCCCCTCCTCGAGCTCCTTCATCGTGATCTCGCGGTTGCCCGAGCGGGCGGTGAGGAGCGCCGCCTCGTTGATCAGGTTCGCCAGGTCGGCGCCGGTGAAGCCGGGGGTCTGCCCGGCGAGCGTGTCGAGGTCGATCTCGCGCCCCAGCGGCTTGCCGCGGGTGTGAACCTCGAGGATCTTCTTGCGGCCCTTGCGGTCGGGCCGGTCGACGACGACCTGGCGGTCGAAGCGGCCGGGCCGCAGCAGCGCCGGGTCGAGGATGTCGGGCCGGTTGGTGGCGGCGATCAAGATGATGTTGTCCTTCATCTCGAAGCCGTCCATCTCGACGAGGAGCTGGTTCAGGGTCTGCTCGCGCTCGTCGTGGCCGCCGCCCATGCCGGCGCCGCGGTGGCGGCCGACGGCGTCGATCTCGTCCATGAAGATGATGCAGGGCGAGTTCTGTTTCGCCTGCTCGAAAAGGTCGCGGACGCGGCTGGCGCCGACGCCGACGAACATCTCGACGAAGTCCGAGCCGGAGATCGAGAAGAACGGCACCCCCGCCTCGCCGGCGACGGCGCGGGCAAGCAGCGTCTTGCCGGTGCCGGGCGGTCCATATAGAAGGACGCCCTTGGGGATCCGGGCTCCCAAGGCCTGGAACTTCTTCGGGTTCTCGAGGAATTCCTTGATCTCCTCGAGCTCCTGCACCGCCTCATCGACGCCGGCGACGTCGCGGAAGGTGATTTTCGGCGCGTCCACCGACATCCGTTTGGCTTTCGATTTGCCGAAGTTCATCACCCGGCTGCCGCCGCCCTGCATCTGGTTCATGAGGAAGATCCAGAAGCCCATGAAGAGGACGAAGGGAAGGATCAGCGTCAGCAGCGAGAGCAGCCCGGAGCTGCCAGAGCCGTGGACGTCGGTCTTGACTTCGTTGTCGCGGAGGAGGTTGACCAGCTCCCGTTCGGCGTCGGGCGGGTAGCCGGTGGAGAAGCTTTCGCCGTTGGTCCGCTTGACGTCAAGCGTGTTGTCCTTGGTGTTGACGTCGATTTCTTCGACCTGGTCTTCGACGACCAGACCGGTTTTCTGGTTGATCAGTTCGTTGTAGGCAGGCGACTCCGTGCCATCGCCGTTGCTGATCACTTTCTGGGCGATGAACGCCAGAATCACGACCAGCAGGATCGGGAACGCCGCGCTTTTGAAAAACCGCCTCAAGAGTGGGAATCAGCGTACCAGGGCGGATTTTCCGCGTTACTCGGAAAGCGCGGCGACGAAATCCAGATTTCGGTACTTCTGGGCGTGGTCGAGGCCGTAGCCGATCGCGAACCGGTTGGGGATCTCGAAGCCGACGTAGCGCGGCGAGAGATCGACCCGCAGCCGCTCCGGCTTGGTGAGCAGCGCGCAGGCGTGCAGCGAGGCGGGGTTGCGGGCTTTGAGGTTGCGCATCAGGTAGTGCAGGGTGAGGCCGGAGTCGATGATGTCCTCGACGATCAGGACGTCGCGCCCTTCGATCGGCGCGTCGAGGTCCTTGAGGATGCGGACCACGCCGGAGGAGTCGGTCTGCGAGCCGTAGCTGGAGACGGCCATGAAATCGATCTCGCAGGGGACCTCGATGTGGCGCATCAGGTCGGCGAGGAAGAGGACGGCGCCCTTCAGCACCCCGACCAGGATCGGCTCCCGTCCCTCGTAGTCGCGGCTGATCTGCGCCCCCAGCTCCGCGATGCGGCGCTGCAGGTCCTCTTTGGCGACGAGGGTCTCGCCGATCGCGGGGTCCGACACGGCGCGCAGTCTAGATATAGAGGGACTACGACGGCTCGGCGCGGAGGACGCCGCCTTCGAGGACGGCGCGGACGCCGCCGCCGAGGTCGAGCGCCGAGCCGCCCCTGGTGAGGCCGGCGACCTGCTCGGCGAAGCGGGCGGCGCCGGGGACAGGGCGGCCGGCGGCGGCGTCGGCGAGGCGTTGGAGGACCAGGCGGCGCAGGGCGGGGTGCAGCGCCGCGAAGCGCTCCAGGCCGATCGTCCCCCCGCCCGCCGCGAGCTCGGAGTCGACCAGCGAGTCGAGCAGCTCGGCCTCCTCGCGCAGCAGGCCCGCGGTCCGCAGCACGTTCGCTTTCGCCGCCGGGTGGATCGCCTCCAGGGCCGGAACGAGGTCGCGGCGGAGGAGGTTGCGCTTGTAATCGGCCTCCTCGTTGCTGGCGTCGTCCCGCCAGGTCAGCCCCCGCTCCTCGCAGTAGGCGGTCGTCTCCTCGCGGGCGGTGCCGAGCAGGGGCCGGGCGAGGCGACCGTCCCGCGGCTTCATCCCGAGCAGCGCCCGCCGGCTGGGCGAGGAGGCGAGCCGGTAGAGGATCGTCTCCACCTGGTCGTCGGCGGTGTGGCCGGTGAGGATGGCGGCGCCGGACCCCTCCGCCAGCCGCGCCGCCGCCGCGTAGCGCTCCTGCCGCGCCCAGGCCTGCAGGTTGCCGTCACCCTCGGCCCGCCGCGGCCGCTCCACCCGGAGGGAGACCCCGAGGCCCTCGCACAGCTCGGCGCAATGCCGCTCGTCCTCGCCGGCCTCCTCGCGCAGCCCGTAGTTGACGTGCAGCGCGCTCACCACTCCCGCCCCCCGCGCCCGCACCGCGAGGTCGAGCATGCAGACCGAGTCGCGGCCGCCAGAGAGCATCGCCAGCAGCGGCCCGGGCCCGGAGAGGAGGCCGCCCGCCTCCACCCGCTCCAGCAGCACCTCGGCGATCATGCGGCGCGGACGACGAACAGTTCGGTCGGCTCGGGGAAGCCCTTCAGCTTCACCTCGCCGATCGGCTCGAACTCGAGCCGATCGCTGGCGGCGATCGCGCCACAGACCGTGTCGGTGACCAGGACCTCGCCGGCGAGCGCCCGGTTGACCACCCGGTGCACGAGGTTGACCTGGCTGCCGAAGTAGTCGCCGTCGCGGTAGACCGCGTCGCCGAAGTGGATGCCGACCCGCGGCTGCGGGCGCTGCGGGAAGCGGGAGAGGAAGGTTGCCGCCCATTCGGTCAGCGAGGTCGGGTCCGGGGAGACGACCATCACCTCGTCGCCGATCGTCTTCACGATCGTCGCCTCGCGCGGCAGCGTCGTTTCGACGTCGACGACGAAGTTCTCGACAACGTCGAGCGCCTCGATGTCCCCCTCCTCCTCGGTGTAGCGGGTGAACCCGGTGAGGTCGATGAAGCAGAGGGTGACGTTGACATGACCGAGCTCGATTTCGGCGGTGTCCATCGTCGCCGAGTCGGCCTCCATGTGACCGACCACGTCCTGTTCGACGAAGAAGCGCAGGTAGCGATCGTGGAGGTACTCGGTCAGCGGCGCCGCCAGGGGCAGGATGTCAGCGGCGAGCTCCCCCATCTCCTCCGCCATTTCCAGCTCCGGCACCGCGTCGCGGATCAGCGGCTCGTGGACGTAGAGGTGGAAGAGCCGCACCTCGGCGTCGGCGATCCGCCGCATCGACTGGGCGTAGACCCGGACCAGCTGCAGGAAGGCAACGAGCGGGAAGCCGGCGGCGAGGACGCGGGCGCAGTGGCGCAGCGCCGCCAGGTCCTCCTTGGTCAGCTCGCGCTGGCCTTTCGGGGTGCCGAGGATGACGAGGATCCGCTCGACCAGCTCCGGCTCGAGCCCGGTCTCCTCCGCCGCCTGCTCGATCGTGATCGCCTCCTCGGAGCCGGAGAAGAGCTCCTCGGTGAAGCCGAAGGCAAGCCGCCCCTCCCTGCCGGCGCTCTTCAGGTCCTCCAGCGAGTAGCCCCGTTCCCGCATCCGCGCCACCACCCGCGCCTGCGCCGCCGCGGCAACCGTCCACCGCCCCCGCCGCACCGGCACGATCTTCTCCGCGGCCCACCGTTTCAGCGTGCTGGAGGGCACCCCCGAACGCCGCGCCGCCTCGCTAAGAGAGATCCGCTGATCCGCCATACCCGCCCGAGGCTAACCACCTCAAAAGCGGAGGACCGCCCCGTTTGGCTGAAGGGGGGTGGGGTGCCCTCCCCAGACACTCAACATCGAGCCATTGGCGAGATGTGTCTGGGGCGGGCACCCCGCCCCCCTTCCCGCACAACAAACAAACGGGGCGGCCCGAAGGCCGCCCCGCTGGCTCTTGTTCTGGGGGATTGTCGGAGTGCCGTTAGGCGTTTAGGTGGGGATCTCCGACTCCTCGTGCAGCTGGAGAACCGACTGGCCTCCCTCACCGGTGCGGATACGGATCGCCTCCTCCACCGGCAGCACGAAGATCTTGCCGTCGCCGACCTCGCCCGTACGGGCGTGCCTGAGGATGGCCTCGACGACGATGTCTTTGTCCTTGTCCTCGACGACGACCTCCAGCTTGATCTTCGGCCGGACGTTGACGGTGAGGGTCGAGCCGCGGTACCGCTCGACGATGCCTTTCTGACGGCCCGAGCCCTTGGCCTCGATGATCGACAGGGAGGGGAACCCCTTGTCGAGCAACTCGGCCCGGATCGGCTCGAACGCCTCGTGGCGGATGTACGCCTCTATCTTCTTCATGCGTCCAGCCCTCCTAGGACTCGCTGGTCATCGGGGTGACCGCCGCTGGGGCGGCCGCCGGAGTGGCCGACGTGCCGCCGAGGGGCGGCGCACCGGTCGAGTACTCCGGACGGGGAATGAACTGCTCCGGGTACCCGTACATCCCGTGCTCGGAGATGTCGAGGCCGGCGTCCTCTTCCTCCGCCGTCACCCGCAGCCCGATCGTCTTCTTGATCACGAAGAAGATCGCGTAGGAGGCGACGAACACACAGACGAAGGCGACGGCGACACCCAGCGCCTGGGCGCCGAGCTGGTGGAAGGAGCCGCTGTACCAGAGGCCCGGATCGCCGACTTCGTTCAGTTCCGCTAGCCGCGGGGAGGTGAAGATCCCGCAGGAGAGGGTGCCCCAGATTCCGGCGAGGCCGTGGGCCGAGAGAGCGCCGACCGGGTCGTCGATGACCTTCTCGATCGCGAGCACGCCGTAGACGACGATCACGCCGGCGAGCGCGCCGATGATCGGGGCCGCCCAGTACTCGACGTAACCGGAGGGCGCGGTGATCGCGACCAAGCCGGCGATCGCACCGTTGCCGGCCATGCCGATGTCGATGGTCTTCGTCTTCAGGTACATGATCGCGACCGCGGCGACGACACCGGCCGCGGCGGCGAGGTTGGTGACGACGACGACTTCAGCGAAGCGGCCGCCGATTGCGCCGAGGGTCGAGCCGGGGTTGAACCCGAACCAACCGAGCCAGAGGATCAGGACGCCGAGGCCAACCAGCGGCATCGAGTGCCCCGGGATCGCCCGCGGTTTGCCGTCTTTCGTGTACTTGCCGATCCGCGGGCCGAGCAGCAGCAGGGCAGCGAAGGCGCCGGTCGCGCCGATCAGGTGGACCACCGTGGAGCCGGCGAAGTCCTGCATCCCGACGTTGACCTGCAGCCAGCCGCCACCGAAGATCCAGTGGCTGAGGATCGGGTACAGCACCGCGCTGAAGATGATCGCGTAGATCACGTAGGCGCCGAACTTGATCCGCTCCAGGGTCGCGCCCCAGACGATCGCCAGCGAAACGGCGCAGAACACGAACTGGAAGAACATGAACGCGGCCGGGCTGATCGAATACGTTTCGACGAAGGGGATGCTGGACCCGGCCTGTTCGACCGAAGAGCCGACGTCGAGGAAGAACCCGTGCGTCCCGGCGATCTCGCCGAGCCCGCCGAACGCCAGCGCGAAGCCGCACGCCCAGTAACAGAGCGAGGCGATCGAGAAGTTCACCAGCACCTTGGCCACACCGGCGCCCGCGTTCTTGGCCCGGGAGAACCCGACCTCCAAGAGCAGGAACCCGGCCTGCATGAACATCACCAGACAGGCGGCGACGATCACCCACATCGCGTTGATGCTGGCCTCCGGGGTTTCCAGGACCGCCGGCGCTTCGGCGCCGAAGGCGGCGCCTGGCACTACCAGCGAGGCGATCGCGGCTACCGGAGCGGCGATCATCAACCTCCTTTTCATTCCATTTCCTCCTAGCCCGGCGGGGTTCACGGCCCCACCGGTCGCGTTTGGATAGCTCGCCTCCCAAGCTATGAAGGGGCGCCCCGGGGGTCTTTGGACGGCTGGAGCAAATCGGCGGGGGGCGTTTCTCCCCGATGTCGGCGCCGTGCCTGGGCGGCTAGGTTTGGCCACCTTGATGCCGGCCCGCCTGAGACCGACCGCGCCGATCGCCGCCGAGGCGATCCTCGTCGGCGACCCCGGCCGGGCCCTGATGCTGGCCCAGGAGTTGCTGGCCGAGCCGAAGATGAGCAATCACGCCCGCGGCCTCTGGGGATACACCGGGGAGACCGAGGCCGGGCGGCAGCTGACGATCCAGGCGACCGGGATGGGTGGCCCGAGCGCCTCCGTCGTCCTCGCCGACCTCGCCGAGCTCGGCGTGCGGCGGGCAGTGCGCATCGGCACCTGTACCTCGCTGGCCGACTTGGAGCCGGGCGAGCTCCTGCTGGTCGGCGAGGCGCGGGGCGCCTTGGTGTCTCCTGGGGCGACCAAAGCGCCCCGACCCGATCGCGAGCTCACCGAGCGCCTTGAGAACGCACTGCCCGAAGCGCAGCGGGGAACCGTGCTCAGCCTCGACAGCCTCTACCGGCCGGAGCGCGATCTGCCCTCGCTCCGGGCCGAGGCGGCCGACATGCAAACCGCGGCGCTCCTCGCCACCGCGGCGGAACTCGGAATCGCCGTCGCAGCCGTGCTCGTGGTCACCGAGAAGAGCGGTGCGGGGCAGCTGCGCGACGAGGAGCTGGAGGCGGCGGCCAAACGCGCCGGCCACGCCGCGGCCGCTGTACTCTAACCCTCGACCTTAGCCTTAGAGTTGCCCTTTTTCGCCGGCTTTTTGGCGTTTTCGCGCCTGATCGCGCCGAGCTCGCGGCTGAGGTCGTCGATCGCCTCCTCGACGTCCTCCAGGCGCTGGGAGAACGAGCGCAGGCGCCGCTCGATGCGTTCGACGTCGGTCGCGGAGGGCAGGTTGAGGGCGCTCATCGCCGCCTGCTGGGCCTCCAGGGCCTTCTCCCGCGCGCCCAGCGCGGCGGTCACCGCGTCGTGGAGCGTGGGGTTGTCGATCAGGGCCTGCGCCAGCTCGCCGAGCGCCTGCTCGGCCCGTGCGCGAAGCCCCTCCTGCTCGTCATCCTCGTAGGTCAAGTCACAGCAGCTTAACGAGCACATCCGCCTCGCCTGGAAAAGTTCCGTTCACATCGATGTTGCAACAGTTGATTAAGCCCATGTTGGGAGCGCCCGAGCGCGTTGCGGACGCTCGTACTAGTGGGTAGCTTCCTGAGACTGCCCAGGGAGGGGTATCCGAGCATGGGCAGGGGTTGCTTTGCGATGAGAGCCAAGTACGCACTGATCTTCGCCTTTGCCGGCTTCCTTCTGGTGGCCGCGCTGGGCAGCGCCTTCGCCGGTGCCGAGCCCCTCTCCCAGGGGTCCGTCGTCGACCCCGCGACCACGACGACCACCGTCCCTTCGCTGCAGGCGCCCGCCTGCGCCAACGGGCTCGACGACGACAGCGACGGGCTGGTCGACGAACTCGACCCCGATTGCGAAACGCCCGCCGACACGAACGAGGCCCCCGAAACCAAAGCCCCCAGCGAACCGACGGAAGCGGAACCCAACCCTCAACCCGCACCTGAGCCTTCGCCCGCGCCCGCCGCCGACAAGGGCGGGGTCAAGCAGGGCACCGGGATCGTCGGCGCCAGCCCCGCCGGCGACGACGGGGTGACCCGCAACGAGGGTCTCGACAACCCGAGCGGCGGCAGCCGCAACGGCGCGGTCACCGCCCCGAGCGCAAACGGCGGCGGCGACCAGCCCGCGCCCGACGCGGGCGACGGCGGCTCGCAGTACTCCGCCGGCGGCACGCCGACCACCGCCAACCCAACGACGACGATCGCCCCGTTCGGCCCGGCCCCGATCGGCGTCCCCAACTTCGTCATCGACAGCTTCGAAATCCCGCCCTTCCTGCTGCCGATCTACCAGGCCTGCGGCACCGAATACGGGATCCCCTGGGAGGTGCTCGCCTCGATCAACAAAATCGAGAGCGGATTCGGCACCAACCTCAACGTCTCCAGCGCCGGCGCCGTCGGCTGGATGCAGTTCCTGCCTTCGAGCTGGGAAGCCTTCGGGCTCGACGCCAACGGTGACGGCCGCAAAGACCCCTACAACCCGGTCGACGCGATCTGCGCCGCCGCCCACTACCTAAAGCTGGCCGGCGGCAACGACGACCTCTACCAGGCGATCTTCGCTTACAACCACGCCGACTGGTACGTCCAGGAGGTCCTCCTCTATGCCCGCGCCTACGGCCGCCTCCCCTCCGACCTGGTCGGTTCGCTGACGGGGCTCACCGAGGGCGCCCACTTCCCGATCGCCGCCGACGCCCGCTACGCCGACGACATCGCCGCCCGCGAGGCGCTGAAGAAGGGCGAGAGCCCCGAATACGGCAACGCCGCGGAAGTCATCTCCTCCTCCCCCACCCCGCGCGGGATCAACATCTTCAGCAAGGAGGGGGCGCCGGTCGTCGCCGTCAACGACGGGGTGATCCGCAAGCTCGGTCACTCCGACCGCCTCGGCGACTTCGTCGTCCTCGAAGACACCTACGGCAACAGCTACACCTACGCCGAGCTCGGCAACCTCGTCCGCGACAAGCGTCTCGTGGTGATGCCGACCGGCCAGGAGAAACGGGTCCCGGTCGAAAGCCAGAACCTGCGGCCGCGCCTGCGCGCACTCCCGGGACGCACCGGCAGCGAGCGGGAAACCGCCAGCGATGCGGTCGAAGCCGCCGTCGCGGCCAGCGGCCAAGGCTCCCTGAAGGTCGGCGCCAAGGTGATCGCCGGCACCGTCCTCGCCCGCGTCGGCGCCGGCGAGGAAGGGATCGACCCGCACATCAACTTCTCGATCCGCCCGGCCGGCAAAGGCGCGCCGCGGATCGACCCGAAGCCGATCCTCGACGGCTGGAAGCTGCTCGAGGCGACCGCGATCTACCGCGCCAAGGGCAAGAGCCCGTTCGCCAAGCTGAGCGGCGCCGGCGTCCTGCTGCTCTCCAAGGAGGCGCTGGTCAAACGGGTCCTCGCCGACAAAGACCTGGACATCTACGAATGCGGCCGCGAAGACATCGCCGGCGGCCGCATCGACCGCCGCATCCTGGCGATGCTCGAGTACCTGAGCACCAGCGGCTACAAACTGACGATCACCTCGCTGCAGTGCGGGCACGGGCTGCTGACCACCTCGGGCAACGTCTCCGAGCACAGCACCGGCACCGCCGTCGACATCGCCGCCATCAACGGCATCCCGGTCACCGGCAACCAGGGCCCGGGCACCCCGACCGACGAACTGATCCACGAAGTGCTCCGCCTGCAGGGGACGATGCACCCCCATCAGGTGATCTCGCTCGAGGACCTGCCGGGCGAAACCAGCTTCGCGATGGCCGACCACTACGACCACGTCCACGTCGGCTACCACCCGACCGCGAGCGCTAAAGAAGCGCGCTTCGCCGCCCTGCTCAAACCGGCTCAGTGGCAGCGCCTGATCGAGCGCCTCGGCGAGATCGAAAACCCCGACGTGCCGGTCCACCCCTCGAAGTACTCGCTGCCGGACGAGACGAACGGCGGCATCGCCGCCGGCAGCGGCGAGTGAGCTGACGGCGTTCGCGCCGAGCGGCGAGAATCCGAACCCTGTCCAAGCTATTCGGATTCGTGCAGTTCGAGTTCGCCGGCTCCCTGCCGCTGGCGGACGGTCGCTACCTCGCCCGTGATCTCGGGCCGGATGCGGATGAGAGCGTCCTCGTCCTGCAGACGACCGGCGCCCCGCCGCCCGGCCTGCGGCGTCGCCGGCGGCCGAAGCGAGCCGAGGCCGGGGCCGCGGCGAAACCGCTGACCCTGACCCGGGTGACGGCGATCCGCGCCTTCGCCCCCTTCGCCGAGGAGGCCGCCGCGAGCCGCTGGCTGGACGAGGCCTGCGAGGCGGAGGACACCGTCGACGTCCTCGTCGACGAAGGCCTGGAGCTGCTCAACCGCGCCCTCCACGCCCAAGCGCTCGCCAGCGCCGACCCCGGCTCCCGCACCGATCTATCGGCCGAGGGCGCCGAGCGGATCTTCGTCGGCTACGGCAGCGGAGCGGAGACCGCCGTCGGGCGCTTCCGCGAGGCCCGTCACGTCGACATCGCCCCCCGCGCCTCCCGCCGCCGGCGCCGCGAGGAGGAGCTGCGCCCGCAGGAACGGGTCGCGGCGATGCTCGGCGGCCGCGAACGCGCCGACGCCTGCGAGACGCTCCTCCTGCGTGCCCGCGCCGACCTCAACGCCGGGCGCGACCGCGAGGCGGCCCTGCAGTTGCGGGTCGGCCTCGAGGCGCTCCTGGTCGAGCTGAAGGGGGCGCTGTCGGATCCGGGCCACGAGGAGGACATGGCCACCCTCACGGCGCGGCGCGGCGAGGCGGGCGAGGCGGCCAACGCCGCCCTGCAGGGTGAGCTGGGCGAAGAGCGACGGCAGCAGGTGGAGGAGCTCCTGAAGCTGAGCGAGCGCGTCCTCCGCCGCCGCCGGGTGCTCCACGGCTGAGCACGGCCGCCGGGCGCTAAAAGGCGAGGCGCCGGGCGACGACCTCGTCCAGCAGCGACTCGGCGAGGTGATGGGCCTCGTCGAGCGCGATCCCCTCGATCGATGGCACGCCGATCACGGTCAGCCCGGCCGCGCGGGCGGCAGCGACCCCGGTCGGCGAGTCCTCCAGAGCGACCACCCCCGGCCCGGGCTCGACCCCGAGCCGCCGGCAGGCCTCCAGGTAGGGATCGGGGGCGGGCTTCGGCGCCGCGACCTCGTGGGCGCTGAGGACGACGTCGAAGAGGTCCTCGAAGCCGACGATCTCGATCGAGCGCAGCACGAAACGCAGCGGCGAGTTGGAGACGAGCCCGATCGGGGTGCCGCGGCGGCGCAGCCGCTCGAGCAGCTCGCGGGCGCCGATCATCGCCTCCACGCCGTGCTCGAGCTCGGCGACGACCAGCTCGTTCAGCTCTTCGATCAGCTCCGCCGCGCGGCCAGGCTCGCCGAGGCGGCGCTCGAGGATGCCGCCGGCGATCTCGGCCGAGGTGCCGACCAGCTCCCGCTTGTCGGCCGGGGTGAACTCCGTCCCGCGCAGCTCGAAGAGGTCTTCCTCGGCCCGGGTCCAAACCGACTCGGTGTCGAGCAAGAGGCCGTCGTTGTCGAAGACGACCGCGTCGGGCAGCGCGGCCATCAGGACAGCGCCGCCACGAGGGCGGCGAGCTCCTCGTCGACCTCGCCAGCCAGCTTCAGCTCGGCATCGCCGTCATACGGGGTCTCCCCCTTGGTGACCACCGCCAGCCGGCCGCCCCGGTCAAGGGTCAGCTGCGGCAGCCCGGCCACCGGGTGGACGGCGAGCGAGGAGCCGACGCAGAGCATCAGGTCCGCCTCCTCGGCCAGCGCCGTCGCCCGCTCGATCGCCTCGACCGGCAGCATCTCGCCGAAGAGGACGACGTCGGGCTTGACCGCACCGTCGCAGGCGGAGCACCGCGCCACCCCGCGCCGGTCGAAGAGTGCGTCCATCTGCTCCAGCCCGAACGCGACCCCGCACGCCGTGCAGGAGGAGGTCTCGATCGAGCCATGCACCTCGATCACGTTCTCCGACCCCGCCGCCCGGTGCAGCCGGTCGATGTTCTGCGTGATCACGCCGGCGATCAGGCCGCGCCGCTCGAGCTCCGCCAGCGCCTCGTGGGCGCGGTTCGGCTCCTTGTCGCCGAGCGCTTCGAACCGCGGCCGGTAGTAGGACCAGAAGCGCTCGGGCTCGCGCTTGAAGACGTCGATGTGGGCGACCTCCATCGGGTCGACCTTTGCCCACAGCCCGGTCTCCGGGGTGCGGAAGTCCGGGATCCCCGAGGGAACCGAGACCCCCGCCCCGGTGAGGGCGACGGCGCGGCGCGACCGGCCGAGCAGCTCGGCCAGTCGCTCCACCTCGCGCGTCGTTACCTGCCGCTCCACTTCGGGGCGCGCTTGCCGAGGAAGGCGGAGATGCCCTCCTTCGCGTCGGCGCTGCCGAAGGCGGCGGCGAAGCCCTGCTTCTCGGCCTCGATGCCGGCGTCGATTTCGCCCTTGTGGGAGACGGCCTTGATCTGCTCGACCGCGACCGGCGCCTGGGCCGCCAGCTTGCGGCCCCACATCAGCGCCGTCTCGAACAGCTCGTGGTCCGGCACGACCCGGTTGACGAGGCCCAGCTCCAGCGCCTCGTCGGCGAGGATCGCGTCGCCGACCAGGTTCATCTCCAGCGCCTTGTTCGGGCCGACCAGGCGGGCGAGCCGCTGGGTGCCGCCGAAGCCGGGGATGATCCCCAGCTTCACCTCGGGCTGGCCGAAGACGGCGGCTTCGGCGGCGATCCGCACGTCGCAGGCCATTGCCAGCTCGCAGCCGCCGCCGAAGGCGATCGAGTTGACCGCGGCGATCGTCGCGATCCGGGCCGTCCCGAACTCGCGGAACAGCGCGTGGGCTCGGTTGATCAGGTCGGCGCCGCTCGCCTCGTCGAGGGTGGTGAAGGCCTTGATGTCGGCGCCGGCCGAGAAGACGATCGGGACCGAGGAGGCGATCACCATCGCGCCGACCTCGCCGCCGTCCTTGAGCCGGTTCCAGACCGTCTCCAGGTCGGTGACCACCTGCGGCGAGATCGAGTTCATCGGCAGGTTGGCGAGCCAGGCGATCGCGACGCCGTCGCGGGTCTCCAGCTTCACCGTCTCGGTCTGCTCGCCCTCGTCCGCCTGCGGGTAAGGGTAGAAGCCCTGCCCGGTGGAGAGGCCGTGGCGGCCCTGGGCAACCAGCCGCTTGAGGGTCGTCGGCGGCGCGAAGCGCTCGCCGTATTTCTCCTCCAGGTTCTCCATCGTCTCCAGCGCCTTGTCGAGGCCGGTGACGTCGGCTTTCCAGAACGGCGGCAGCAGGCCTTTGCGGGGGTCGAGGCCGGCCCCGGCCATCATCCCGAGGTCGATGTCGCGGACCGAGCAGACGCCCTCCTCGACAAGCAGGCAGGCCTCGATCAAGGCGCGGCTGGAGAACATCGCCACCAGCTCATCGGCGTCGGGCTCGGCGTCGCCCGGGACGTTCTGCTCGCCGTCCTTGAAGAAGCCCTCGCCGCCGGTCTTGGCGCCGAGCTTGCCTTCGGAGACCAGCCCGCGCAGGCCCTCGTGGACATAGAAGCTCTCCCCGTAGGACTCGTTCAGGTGCTCGGCGACGTGGAAGACCGTGTCGAGGCCAAGCAGGTCGGTGAGGAAGAACGGGCCCATCGGCGCCAGCTGGGCGCCGGCGATCGCCTCGTCGATCGCCTTCAGCGACAGCCCTTTCTCCTCCTGGGCGCGCCAGATCTCCCCCATCGTCGCCATCAGGATGCGGTTGACGACGAAGCCGGGGACCTCGCCGCAGACGATCGGCTGCTTCTTGATCGCCTGGGCGAAGTTGTAGGCGGCGGTGGCCGTTTCCAGCGAGGTGTCGTCGCCGCCGATCACCTCGACCAGCGGCATGATCGAGGCCGGGTAGAAGAAGTGGAAGCCGACGACCTTGTCGGGCCGCAGCGTCGCTTCGCCGATCTCGGTGATCGAAAGCGAGGAGGTGTTGGAGGAGAGGATCGCGTGGCCGGGCGTGGCCGCGTCGACCTCACGGAAGACCGCTTGCTTGATCTCCATCTTCTCCGGCACCGCCTCGATCACGAAGTCGACGTCGCCGAACTCCTCGTAGGAGGTGGTGCCGATCACGTTCCCCATCACCTCGGCGAGCCGCGCGTCGGCCTGCTCCTGGGTCAGCTTCTCCTTCTTGACCAGGCGGGCGAGCTGGCCCTCGGTGACGGCGCGGGCCTTGTCGAGGGCCGCATCGACGAACTTCTGGTCGATGTCCTTGACGACGACGGGGATGTCGGCGGCGGCGATCGCCTGCGCGATCTCCCCGCCCATGGTGCCGCCGCCGACGACGGCGGCCTTGGAGACGAACATTGGCTGAGGTTTCCTCCGGTTTTCGGCTTGTGGAGCGGCGCGAACCGCGGGAACCGCAGGCTATACAGATGCCCGCGGCCCCCGCGCTTCGCCTAGACGGAGGCCTGTGGCTCCGGCTCCTCGACCGCTTCCTCGCCGTCTTCGCCTTCCTCCTCCGGCAGGAACCGCTGGTAGGCGAAGGCGCCCGCCAGCAGCAGGAGACCGAGGGCGACGAAGGAGAGCGCCCGGGCGGTCTCTTCCAGTTCGGAGAGGTCATAGGTCCAGACCTTGGCGATCGCGAGCGCCAGCAGCGCCAGACCGCCGAGGCGGGCTTTCGGCGAGCGTCGCACCATGCCCCAGACGATCGCGCCGAGCCCGGTCGCCGTCCAGAACGCCGAGAGCCAGGCCTGCCCGATCTCGCGGGCTTCGCCGCCCGCGTTGTCGCCGATCACGTCGATGATCGCGACCGAGCCGAGGTAGACGAAGCCGGCGGCTCCGACGTAGCCCGCCACCGTCCCGGTCCGCGGCTCGATCTCGCGTCCCCAGTACCAGCAGGCGACCGCGGCGGCCGCGCAGCAAGCGATTGCCACCACGGAGGCGCCGAGGTCCTCGACACCGTCGGCGATCGCGACCGGGGGCGCCTCGACGACGATCATGTGCGCGATCGCGAGGCCGAGGAAACCGAGCGCCCCGATCAGCAGCCGCTCCGCATCGGAGAGCGCGGGTGACTTCGTGCGGTCCACGCGCGTCGCCAGGAAGGCGAGAGCCGCGGCTGCGGCCGACCAGGCGGCCACCAGGCTGGGGCCGTCGAAAGCGTGGGCCAGGCCGAAGGTCCCGAGCCCGATCCCGCCGCCGATCAGCAGCGAGCCGATTTCCCGATGGACGCCGAAGCGGATCGCAGCGCCGCCGAGCAGGAGGTGGGCCAGTGCGAAGCCGAAGATCCAGGCGTTCAAGCCGGCCTCGGAGTCGCCGATGACGACGCAGCCGGCGCCGACGACCAGAACGCTGCTGAAGAGCAGCAGCAGCCAGGAGGAGACCGGGAGGCTCTCTTCCCCGCGGCTCCGCAGCTCGTAGCCGAAGGCTGCGGCGGCGTAGAGAACCCAGAACCCGGCCAGGACCGCGAGGACGAGCAGAACCGGTTCGCTGGGATCGGTGCCGCCCTCGAAGCTGATGAACCCGCTCTCGCTGATCCAGGCGATCAGCTGCGGCGCCGAGACGGCAAATGCGCCGAGCGCCAGCCAGTTCCAGCGCTGCCAGAGGAGGACGCCGACGCTGGCGGCGAGGGCGAGGGCGACGAAGGCGATCGAGCCGCCGTCGGTCTCGTTCCCGACCAGCATCGGCGCCGCCAGCGCCCCGAGCATGCCGACGCTGCCGACCAGCATCGAAGACCAGCGCACGGCGATGAAGACGCCGAGGACGCCGATCAGCGCCGCGGCCTCGAGGCCGATCACGGGTGAGATCAGGTCGTAGACCTGGGAGGCGACGAAAGTCGTTGCGTACAGGCCCGGAATCGCGATGGCGACTGCGATGCGGGCGACCTCTGAGCGGCCCTTCCGTTCGTGCAGCCAGAGGCCGATGCCGAGCAGCAGGAGAGAGCCAAAGCCGGCCATCAGAGTGCGGATCTCCTCCGTGAACCAGCTGCTGTCGACCGCGCTGCGCATCAGGAAGATGACGCCGAGCAGGGTCGCGAGGCCGCCGATCCAGGCGAGCACCCGGCCGCCGAACAGGCGCTCGAATTCGATTCGGGACATCGGGTTGTAGGACGTGGGCGGAGGACTTCCCTCTCCGTTGCCGCCCAGGTGATCAAGTCTGTCGCTGTACATCGGACTCCCCTTCCGTTGCTTGTTGACCATCGGTCGATAACCGTAGCAATCTTGTCAACCGTCGGTCAGTAAGCCGTTACAATCCCTGCGATGAGCAGCAGCCCCTCCTACCGCCGCATGGACGTCGACGAGCGCCGCCGGCAGCTGCTCGAGCGCGGCGCCGAGCTCTTCACCACCCACTCCTACGATGAGCTCTCGATGAACAAGATCGCCGCCGAGGTCGGGATCTCGAAGGCGCTGCTGTACCACTATTTCCCCAGCAAGCAGGCGTTTTTCGAGGAGACGCTGAGCACCTGGGCCGAGGAGCTGCGACTGCGGACCGAGCCCGACCCCGAGCTCTCGCCGGTCGAGCAGCTGACGACCAGCCTCGACGCCTTCCTGGCGATGGTCGAGGAGAACGCGGGCGCCTACCGCAACCTGATGCAGAGCGCCACCGGCGTTCCCGAGATCCGCGACCTGATCGAAGAGGTGCGGCGGGCGACGGCGCAGCGGATCCTCGCCGGTCTCTACCCCGACGAGCCGCCGCCGAAGGCCCGCATCGCGGTCAGCGGCTGGCTCTGGTTCATGGACGGGGCCTGCCTCAACTGGATCGAGCACCGAGACGTCGAGCGCGAGGAGCTACGCGACCTGCTGCTCGGGGTCCTGATGGGCGCGCTGATCGCCGCCGGCTCGCCGCCGGACCCTGCTCAAGTCTCCTAAGCGCGCCGCCGATAAACGGGGGAGTGCGCAGGGGCATCTCAATCCTTCTCGCGGGGACGATCGCGGCGGTGCTTGCGATCGGCCTCTGCTCCACCGCGGTCGCGGCGACGCCGACCGCGCGGATGCTGGCCGACGGGCGCGCCGTCGCCCCTCCTTCGGCCCCGCCGGCGGTGAAGGCGATGATCGAGGCGGCCAACCGGATCCGCCACCGGCCCTACGTCTGGGGCGGCGGGCACCGCAACTGGAACTCGCGCGGCTACGACTGCTCGGGCTCGGTCAGCTACGTGATGCACGCGGCAGGGCTGCTCGAATGGCCGCTCGACTCGACCGGGTTCATGCGGTGGGGAGGCGGCGGGGGCGGCAGCTGGGTGCGGATCTACGCCAACAAGGACCACGTCTTCGCGGTGATCGCCGGCCTGCGCTGGGACACCTCCTTCAGCGAAGACGGCGACCGCAGCGGCCCCGGTTGGAGCGAAGAGATGCGCCCCACCGGCGGCTTCCGGATGCGCCACCCGCTCGGCCTGCTCCAGGCCACGCCCCTTTCCTAGCCCGACAGCGGGGATAACCGCCTGAGGCCAAGCTTTGTACGCGGGTACAAAGGCGCGTTCGAAGCGTCCCTATTAGGCTCTGTGATGCTCTTTTCAAGGGACCAAGACTTCAAATCAACCGCGCTCGGAGAACGAGCGCGCGCATAGTGGGGGAGAACCCGAACCGATGACTCGTATTCGCCAGCAGAACGTGACCGCAGCCCAGTGGAGCGCAAACGGAGGTGCTCTCGGCGCTCAGGACCTGACCCTCCCGGAGAACAACCCGTTCGGGCAGAACGTCTTCTCCGTCGCGGTCCAGAAGGAACGACTCCCCGGGGACGTCTTCGAGAAGCTGCAGACGACGCTCGACGGCGGCGGCGCACTCGACCCGAGCCTTGCCGACGCGGTCGCCGAGGCGATGAAGGAGTGGGCGCTGGAGAACGGCGCCACCCACTACACCCACATGTTCCAGCCGCTGACCGGCTCGACCGCGGAGAAGCACGACTCCTTCTTCGAGCCCGCCGGCGAAGGCCAGGCGCTGGCCGGGTTCTCCGGCAAGGAGCTGATCCAGGGCGAGCCGGACGCGTCTTCCTTCCCGACCGGCGGCGTCCGCGCCACCTTCGAGGCCCGCGGCTACACCGCCTGGGACCCGACCAGCCCCGCCTTCATCCTCGAGAACCCGAACGGGGCGCTGCTCTGCATCCCGACGGCTTTCGCCTCCTGGACCGGCGAGGCGCTCGACGCGAAGATCCCGCTGCTGCGCTCGATGGACGCGCTCTCGCGCTCGGCGATCAAAGCCCTGCGGCTGCTGGGCGACGACGAGGCCCAGCGGGTCTTCACCACCGTCGGCCCCGAGCAGGAGTACTTCCTGATCGACGAGCAGTACTTCTTCGAGCGGCCCGACCTGATCGCGACCGGGCGGACCCTGTTCGGCGCCAAGCCGCCGAAGGGCCACGAGCTCGACGACCACTACTTCGGCTCGATCCCGGAGCGCGTGCTCGCCTTCATGCTCGAGTCCGAGCTGGAGATGCGCAAGCTCGGGATCCCGGTCAAGACCCGCCACAACGAGGTCGCCCCGGCCCAGTACGAGATCGCGCCGATCTTCGAGAACTCGAACGTCGGCTCCGACCACCAGCAGCTGCTGATGCAGACGCTGGAGAACGTCGCCCGCCGCTACGGCCTCGTCTGCCTCCTGCACGAGAAGCCGTTCGCCGGCGTCAACGGCTCCGGCAAGCACAACAACTGGTCGATGGGGACCGACACCGGCGCCAACCTGCTCAACCCGGGCGACACGCCGGCAGACAACATCCACTTCCTGTTCTTCTGCGCGGCGGTGATCCAGGCAGTCAACAAGCATCAGGGGCTGCTGCGCGCCTCGGTCGCCAACATCGGCCAGGACCACCGCCTCGGAGCCAACGAGGCGCCGCCGGCGATCATCTCGATCTTCCTCGGCGCCGAGCTCGAAAAAGTGTTCGAGGCGATTGCCACCGGCAAGGGCGACCCGAACACGCCGGCCTCGTTCCTCGACCTGGGCACGCAGGTGCTGCCGCCGCTGCCGCTGCACGGCGGCGACCGCAACCGGACCTCGCCGTTCGCCTTCACCGGCAACAAATTCGAGTTCCGGGCGCTGGGCTCGAGCATGTCGCTCGGCTTCCCCAACACGGTCTTGAACACGATCGCGGCAGAGGCGATCGACGAGCTGGCCGGCAAGCTGGAGGCCAAGCTCGACGGCGGCGCGGAGATGCCGCAGGCCGTGATCGAGATCGTCAAAAACAGCTACCTGGCCAACAAGCAGGTCTGCTTCGGCGGGGACAACTACTCCGAGGAGTGGCACCAGGAGGCGGAGCAGCGCGGCCTGAAGAACCTCCGCACCACCCCGGACGCACTGCCCGAGGTGCTCGCCGACAGCACGGTCGAGGCCTTCGAGAAGTACCACGTGCTCTCCAGGGACGAGCTCGAGTCCCGCTACGAGGTCTGGGTCGAGCAGTACGCGATCCGGGCGAACATCGAGGCGGAGGAGACCTTCTCGATCGCTCAGACGCTGATCCTGCCGGCGGGACTGCGGCAGCTGGCGCTGATCTCCGAGGCGGGCGTCTCGGCGCTCGAGGGCGAGGTCCGGGAGCTGGTCGACCAGCTGATCTCGGCCCTTGGCGACCTGAAGGAGGCCAACGCCTACCCGGACGACCTCGAGGGGCTCGATTGGGCGGAGTACGCACGCGACAGCCAGCTCTCGGCGATGGCCAAGGTCCGCGAGGCCGCCGACAAGCTGGAGCGCGTCGTCGCCGACGACCTCTGGCCGCTGCCGAAGTACGAGGAGATGCTGTTCATCAAGTAGGGGTTTCCGGCGGAGGGGGTGACCCCCTCCAGACACATCTCGCTATGGCTCGATGTTGAGTGTCTGGAGAGGGTCACCCCCTCCGCCTCACACCCTTCCTCGCCTCAGTTGCGAGGGAGGATGCGCATACGGAGGCCGTTTTTAGGCGAGAGCGTCGGCATTTGCCGGATCGTGATCGTCCGGCCTGGCAGCGCCTCGACCCGGAGGCGCTGAAGCAGCTTCGTCGCGACCAGCTTTACCTCGGTCTGGCCGAAGCGCTTGCCGATGCAGATCCGCGAACCGCCGCCAAAGGGGACGTAGGCGCCGCGCGGCAGCGTCGCCTTGCGCTCGCGGGTGAAACGCTCGGGGATGAAGGCCTCGGGCTGGGGGAAGACCTCGGGCAGGCGGTGGCTGGCCCAGGAGCAGTAGTTGACGTAGGCGTCCCTGGGGACGGTGTAGCCGCCGAACTCGTACTCGCGGACCGCCCGGCGCGGGCCGATCCAGGCCGGCGGGTAGAGGCGCAGGACCTCGTCGAGGACCATGTCGAGGTAGGGCATCTCCTTTTCCAGCTGCAGCGCGCTCGGGGCGCCGCCGGCGAGGACCTCGTCCTGCTCCTCGTGCAGGCGCCGGGTCACCTCGGGATGCCGCGCCAGCTCGTGCAGCATGAAGGTCAGGGTCGAGGTCGAGGTGTCGTGGCCGGCGAACATCAGGGTCATCACCTGGTCGCGGATCTCCGTGTCGGCGAATTCCTCGCCCCCCTCCCCCCGGGCGCCCACGAGGAGACTGAGGATGTCGCTGCGGCCCGGGTCCGGATGGGCGCGGCGGCGGGAGATCTCGCCGAAGACGATCTCGTCGAGCACCTTGCGCGAGGAGATCAGCTTCCGCCAGGGGGATCCCGGCCCCCGCACGAGGCGCAGGTGGAAGTCGATGCCGTAGTAGCCGAGGGCGCGCTCGAAGTGCTCGGCCGCGGCGGCGCCCTTGCCGGCCTCGTCGGGATCGAGACCGAGCAGCGCCCGCATCGCGATCCGCATCGCCAGGTTCCGCATCCACTCGTAGACGTCGACGACCTCGCCGACCGGCAGGGCGGCAATCGCCTGGTCGGCCTCGATCGCCATCGCCTCGGTCGCGGCGACGATCTGCTCGCGGTGGAAGGCGGGCATCATGATCGCCCGCGCGCGGTCGTGGTAGTCCTCGTCGACGGTGAGGAGGCCGTCGCCGAGCAGCGGGATCAGGTCGCCGAAGCTCGACTCGCGCCAGTGGAAGTTCTCCGGGTGGCCGACGGTGACGAAGTGGTTCGCCTCCGGGCCGAGCATGAAGACGGCGCGCGAGTGCAGCAGCCGCAGGCTGAAGATCGGGCCGAACTCTTCGTAGGCGCCGAGCAGGAGCGGCAGCGGGTCGTGGGCGATCTGGTGGGTGCGGGCCCAGCTGAAGTCGGTGTGCCCGGGCGGGAACTTCCCCCTCCCCCGCCACTCGTCGACGAAGTCGCCGACCACCCGGCGGACCGGGTTCCCCGACATCTCGGGAGGGCGAGGGACAGGAGTCGTCGTATCCACCGTGGCCATCGGCGCCATCGTAACTGGCTGGCTGGCCAGTTTCCGGTCCGCCTCAGGCGGAGGCCGCGGCGAGCTGCCCGCAGGCGGCCTCGATGTCGCGGCCGCGAGTCAGCCGCACGGTGGCGGTGACCCGGTGCTCGGCGAGGATTGCCCGGAAGCGCTCGATCCGCTCCGGCGAGGAGCCGTCGTAGGCGCCGGTCGGGTTGTAGGGGATCAGGTTGACCTTGTAGCCACGGGGGTCGAGGAGGCCGGCGAGCTCGCGGGCGTGCTCGGGGTGGTCGTTGACGCCGTCGAGCATCACGTACTCGACGAAGACCTTGCGGCGGCGGGCGGCGCGGTAGCGCTCGCAGGCGGCGAGCACCTCCGCGATCGGGTAGCGCTCGTTGACGGGCATGATCTGCGAGCGCAGACCGTCGTTCGGGGCGTGCAGCGAGAGCGCCAGGGCGACTGGCATCTCGCAGGCGGCGAGGCGATCGATCCCGGGCACCCAGCCGACGGTGGAGATCGCGGTGCGGCGGTGGGTGACGCCAAGCCCGGGCAGCAGCTCGCAGGCGGCGAGGACGTTCTCGACGTTCATCGTCGGCTCGCCCATCCCCATGAAGACGACGTGGTCGATCGCTTCGGTGCGGCGGAAGTGGAGCGCCTGGTCGAGGATCTCGTCGACCGAGAGGTTGCGGCCGAACTTCATCTGCCCGGTGGCGCAGAAGGTGCAGGTCAGCGGGCAGCCCGACTGCGAGGAGAGGCAGACCGAGCGGCGACCGTCGCGATAGCGCATCAGCACCGCCTCGATCGGCCGCCCGTCGGCGGTGTGGAAGAGCGTCTTCACGGTGCCGTCGTCGGACTTCGCCTCGGCGGCGACCGTGAGGGTCGAGAGCGGCACCTCGGCCTCGAGCCGCTCGCGCAGTGCGGCAGGAAGGTTGGTCATCTCCGCGTAGGAGGGCGCGCCGCGCGCGACCCACTCCCACACCTGACCGGCGCGGTAGGAGGGCTCGCCGGTCTCGGCGAGCATCGTCTGCAGCAGCTCGCGATCCATGTTGCGAGTCTAGGGATGGCGATCTTCAGCCAGAGGCCGGCAGAGGAGGTGCCATCTGGACTCCGAGCCTATGGCGCTACAGCCCGGCGGCGTCGGCGAGGTGGGACTGTCTACGGCCACGGTAGCTACCCGGTTTCGGCGGGAACTCCCGCCAGCAGCCGGTCGATCGCCTCGCGGGCGTAGGCGAACACCTCGTCCTCGCCGCTGAGCCGGTACCGCGCGTTTGCCCCGATCACCAGCGAGTAGAGCTCGAAGGCGAAGCGCTTTGGGTTCTCGACGCCGGCGATCCGCGCCTGCCGCTCGAGCTCGCCGAGCCAGGCGTCGAGCGAGGTGGCGATCGCGTCGCGCACCGGGCCGGGCCGGTCGTCGTACTCGACCGAGGTGGCGGCGAAGAAGCAGCCGCCAGAGTAGTCCTGCAACTGGTCGAGGTAGCGCTCGGCCATCGCCCGCAGCCGCGGAGCGCCGTCGGGCAGCTCGAGGGCGGGTTCGATCACCGCTACGCGGAAGCGCTCGGCGGCGGCGGCGACCGTCGCCAGCTGCAGCTCCTGCTTGGAGCCGAAGTGGGCGAAGAGCCCGCTCTTGCTCATCCGCAGCTCAGCCGCGAGGCGGCCGATCGTCAGCCCCTCCAGCCCCTCGGCCGAGGCGAGGTCGACGGCGCGGTCGAGGATCGAGGCCCGCGTCTCGGAACCCTTCTGGGTGACGGGAGTCACAGACGCAGGGTATAAAAAAGCACGAACGTTCGTTTTACGCGGTCCTGGGCGACCGGAGAACCAGATGGGAGGAAGAGATGGGCGAGTACGCGGTGAAGAGGATCGACGACATGGAGGCGGTCTATCTGGGCGCTTTCAAAAGGGCGCGGGCCGAGCTGGGAGTCGAGTCGTTCGGGCTGCAGGTGATCGACCTGCCGCCGGACTTCGAGAACTACCCCGAGCACGACCATGCCGGTGACGGACAGGAGGAGGTCTTCATGGCGCTCAAGGGCGGCGGCGAGATCGAGATCGACGGCGAGCGCTTCCCGCTCGACCCTGACCATATGGTCCGCGTCTCCTCGGGCACCAAGCGCAAGGTGTGGCCCGGCGGCGAGGGGATGCGAATGGTGATCGTCGGCGGCGTTCCCGGCGCGGTCTACGAGGCGCCCGACATCAGCAAGCTCGGCGAGCCGGATCCGATGCGAAGCTGAGCGCTCGGGGATAGGCTGGGGGCCTGATGCGGCGCATCTCGTCCCTGGCCCTTTTTCTCTCGCTGGCCGCCCTGGCCCTGCCTGCGGCGAGCCCGGCGCAGACCTCCGACCACGCCGAAGACGCAATCGTCGTCGTCAGCGGCGACGTGACCGTCGCGCGCGGACAGACCGTCGACGGGGTCTTCGTCGTCAGCGGCGACGTTCGGATCGCGGGACACGTCGACGGCGACGTGGTGCTGGTCTCCGGCGACGTCACCGTCAACGGCCGGATCGACGGCGACCTGATCACGATCGGCGGCCAGGCCCGGCTCCTGCCTCGGGCTTTCGTCGACGGCGACGTCCGCTACGGCGACGAACGGCCGATCGTCGCCGGCGATGCCATCGTCCGCGGCGACGTCACCAAGAAGAACGGGCTCGACTCGCTCGACCTCTTCCCCTTCCTCGGGGCCGTCGTCTTCCTGATCGGCACCTTTGTCTCCACTGCAGTCTTCGGAGCGCTGCTGCTGCTGATCGCTCCTCGCGCGGCCGACGCGATCGAGGCGCGTTCTCACGAGCGCATCGGGCCGCTGATCGCGATCGGCATCGCAATCGCAATCGCGCTGCCGGTCGCAGCGGTGGTCGCCGGCGTGACCATCGTCGGTTTGCCTCTCGCGTTCGTGATTCTCCTCGCCCTGCTGCCGCTGGGAGCAGTCGCCTACTGCGCCTCAGCCTGGGTCCTCGGACGGCGCATGGTGAAGGCGCCGCGCAACCGCTTCCTCGCCTTCCTCGCCGGCCTGGCGGTGCTGGAGGCGGTGAGCTTCGTGCCGATCGTCGGCTGGATCGTCGGCCTCGCCGCGGTGGTCTTCGGCCTCGGGCTGGTCGGCGCCGCTATCGGGGCTGCGCGGGAGGGCCCTCCGGGCTGGCGTCAAACCCAGGGCAGCTGAAAACCGGCAGCCGCGGGTAGCGCGGATAGGCCGGGTCGGAGCGGGAACGCTCGCAGAGCGAGAAGACCGAGCCGCGCGTGTTCGGGATCAGGCGCTGGTGCCGACAGCGGTCGCAGAGGCCGGCCGGGGGTCGCGCGGGCGCCATGCGGCGAACCTAGACCATCGCCGACCCGGAAACTGCGGGGTCGGCGAGGGCGGGTCGCGCCTCGCCGGGGCCTAGCCTTTGTCGAGACATGCGAGCAGCGACCCTCTTCGACTCCGACGCCGCCTCCTACAGCGGGACCGTCGAGGTGGTCGGCGTCATCTACAAGGCCGAGGACGACGGCTACGCGGTGCTCGAGGTGCAGGAGGCCGAGTCCGGCGAAGGGTTCGCGCTGGTCGGGCCGGTGGCGCACCTCGACGCCGGCGACCGGGCCGAAGTCAGCGGCGAGTGGCAGACCCACAACCGCTACGGTCGCCAGCTGCGCGCGCAGGGCGCGCTGCCGCTCGATCCAGCCGACCGCGAGGGGCAGGTCGCCTACCTGACCTCGCTGCGCCACATCGGCCAGAAGCGGGCCGAGTCGCTCTGCGACGAGTACGGCGAGGGGGTGCTGGGGGCGATCGCCGCCGACCCGCAGCGCGTCTTCGGCTCGCTGCGGGGGGTCAGCGCCGACCAGGCCGCCGCCGCGACCCAGTCGTGGTTCGCCAGCCGGGCGATCCGTGACCTGCACGTGCAGCTGGCCCCCCACGGCCTCGCCCACCTGGCGGCGCCGATCCACGCCCGCTACGGCGAGCGGTCGATGACCGTTCTGCACGAGGACCCCTACCGGCTGACCGAGGTGCCGGGGGTCGGCTTCGCCCGCGCCGACAAGATCGCCCTCGCCGCCGACGTGCCGCCGGAGTCGAGCCGTCGCGCCCAGGCAGCGGCCCTATATGCGCTGATCGAGGCCGAGGCGCAGGGCAACAGCTACCTGCCGCTGGAAGAGCTGAGTGGGCGCACGGCGCGGCTAATCGGCCTCCCCCCCGACCCCGACGTGCTGGCGCAGGCGCCGGGGCTGGTCGACGAGGAGGGGCGCGTCTACCGCGCCGGCACCCTGGAGAGCGAGCGCGCCGTGGCGGCGACGCTCGCCGCCCGCGTCGGGGCGCCTCCCCACCTCGACCACGATCCCGGCGAGGTGCCGCGCGACGGCCTCACCGACGAGCAGTGGGCGGCGGTGCGGGCGGCATTCGGGGCGAGGATCTCGGTCCTGACCGGCGGCCCCGGCGTTGGCAAGACGAAGTGCACCAAGGAGATCGTCGCCGAGGCGGAAGCGGCGAACGCGACGATCGCGCTGTGCGCCCCCACCGGCCGCGCCGCCCGGCGGCTGGAGGAGGCGACCGGGCACGAGGCGATGACGATCCACCGCCTGCTCGAGTGGATGCCCGGGCGCGAACCCGCCTTCCGGCCGGGGCGGCCGCTTCCCGCCGAGCTGGTGATCGTCGACGAGTCCTCGATGCTGAACCTGCGCCTGGCCGAGGTGCTGCTGGGCGGCCTCGCCGAGAGCACCCACGTCGTCTTCGTCGGCGACGCCGACCAGCTGCCGCCGATCGGGGCGGGCAAGCCCTTCGAGGACCTGATCGCCTCAGGCGCGGCGCCGGTGGTGCGGCTGACCCAGATTTTCCGCCAGGCGGCGCGCTCGATGATCACCACCGCCGCCCACGAGATCAACCAGGGCCGCCCGCCCCACCTGGAGCCCGGCCACGACCAGGACCACGACTTCTTCTTCATCGAGCGCGGGACCCCGGAGAAGGCGCTGGAGACGGTGGTCGAGGTCGTCGCCGAGCGCGCGCCGGGCAAATTCGCCGTCGACCCGATCCGCGAGGTCCAGGTACTGGCGCCGATGTACCGAGGGCCGGTGGGGATCGACGCGCTGAACGATCGCCTGCAGGCAGAGCTGAACCCCGACGGCAAGCGGGCGCTCCAGGACCGCTTCCGGATCGGCGACCGCCTGATCCAGACCCGCAACTCGCACGAGTTGGGCCTGATGAATGGCTCGATCGTCTTCCTTCGCGCCGACGACCCCGACGAGGAGACGATCGTCGTCGACACCGACGACGGCGGCTCGCTGGTCATCCCCTACGGGGAGACGGCGACGCTGCGCCTCGCCTACGCGATCTCGGTCCACAAGGCGCAGGGGTGCGAGGTGCCGGTCGTCGTCGGGGTCTGCCACCGCTCCCACTCGCGGATGCTGAACCGGCCGCTGCTCTACACGGCGATCACCCGCGCCCGCAACAGCTGCGTGCTGGTGGGCGACCGGAGCTCGCTCGCCTCCGCGGTGCGGCGCGACGACAGCGGCGGCCGCCACTCCGGCCTCGCCGAGCGGCTGCGCGCCGCCCCCTGACGGACATCTAGCCTAGGCGGGTGGAGAGGGACCGCCTGCCGCTGGCCGAGATCGCCGTCACCCTCGCCGGGCTGGCGGCGATGGCCCTGGTCGTGGTGCTCGTCGACCCCCTGCGGGACTCGGTCTCGGCGCTGATACAGGGCGACCACGAGGAGGTCCGCAACCAGATCGACGAGCTCGGCTTCTGGGGGCCGGTGCTGATCCTCGGCCTCGCGGTCCTGCACGCAATCGTCTTCTACCCGGCGGAGATCGTCGACGCGGCGGCGGGCTTCGCCTACGGCTTCTTCCCGGCGCTGGCGCTGACGATGTTCGGCTGGCTGCTGAACGGCCTCGTCTGCTGGGCGATCGGGCAGTCGATCGCGCGGCCGCTGCTCGACCGCTGGTTCGGCGAGGAGCGCTTCGAGCGGATCGAGCGCTCGATCGAGCGCGGCGGGCCGACGCTGTTGATCGCGATGCGGCTGATCCCGATCCTCCCCTTCAGCATCGTCTCCTACGCCGCCGGCGCCGCGCGGGTGCCGCTCGGCCGCTTCCTCTGGACGACGGCGATCGGCTACCTGCCGATCACCGCCCTCTCGGTCTACTTCGGGACCCGGCTCGAAGACGTCTCGATCACCGACCCGCTGGTGATCGGCAGCGGCCTCGCGCTGCTGGCCCTGCTGGGCGCCGGGCACTGGACGATGCGGCGGCAGGCGCGCCGCGGCGAGGCCTGAAGCTCAGGCTCGGGGAGCGACCCGGAAGCGAAAGACGACGGGGGTCGGGTCGAGCAGGCCGGTCGCGCCCTGCGCCTTCGCCTTGACCACGTGTCGGCCGAGGCCGTAGCGGTGGGCGAAGCGGCTCGGGCAGGCCCGGAACGCCCGGCGGTCGACCTTGCAGAGGAAGGTGGCGCCCGCCTGGTCGGAGCCGAAGCGGAAGACGAGGCGGACGCTGCCGGCGGCGGTGCGGACGAGCGCCGGCGGGTGCTTGAGGATCCTGGTGTCCGGCGACGCTGGCTGGTCCTCAGGCGGGATCACGGCGCGAACCGCGGCCGGCCCAGGCGGGACTTCCAGCGCCGGCACTTGACCGCTGGGGCCGTCGCCGCCTTCGATCGGACCGGGCAGGCCGTCGATCGCGGCGAAGGCGTCGAGCAGGCCGGCACCGGCGGCGTTCGCCCCGAAGGCTCCCACCGGCGCCGCGGTGTCGGTGAGGGCGGAGCGGACCTGCTGCTCGGGGAGGGTCGGTTTGGCCTGCCGGACCAACACCGCGGCCGCGGCCGCGTGGGGCGCCGCCGCCGAGGTCCCGCAGAAGCGCCAGACGCCGGCCGAGAGCGAGGCGAAGAAGGTCGTCGCGCCGCAGTCGGTGGCGGCGAGGTCGGGCTTGGCGAGGACTTCCGGCGAGCCGAGGGCCGCCGCCGGCGCGCTCCCTTCGACCGGCCCGAAGTAGTGGGTCACAGGGCCGCGCGAGGAGTAGCGCTCGATTTTGGCGCTGTTGTTGAAGGGAGCGGCGGCGACGGCGATCGCGTCGGCGGCGCCGGCGTGGCCGTAGATCGCCGGGCCGACGACGTCCCCACCGCTCGACTGCTCGTACTCGGTGGCGGTCACCCCGCCGCCGTTCTGGAGGAGGATGAACTTCAGCCGCGGGGCCGCCCCGGAGAAGCGGTTGACCGCGAGCCGCACCGTTTTCGCCACCGCCGAGGTGTTTTCCCACTGGACGATCTCGACCGGGCGCTGGGTGCCCGAGGCGCCGGCGTTTTCTTCGAAGGAGCCGGTGAGGAGTTTTCCGGTTTCGGAGAGGAGGAAGGCGTCGAGGTCGCTGCCGACCCCGAACCACGGTTCGGCCCACTGCAGGTCGACGGTCAGCAGTTCGCCGGCTTCGACCGTGATCCCGAAGGTGCGGTCGGTCGCGAGGCCGGGGTCGAAGTCCATGCAGTGGGTGCCTTTGAATCCGGCCAGTTTTTCGATCGCTTCCGGGCAGCCGCCGGAGTCGCGGAAGGCGGGCGCTTCCCAGGACGCGATTTCGTCGCTGCCGTCGAAGAGGTTGTCGTTGCCGGCGGCGCTCAGGTAGTTGACCCCGTCGGCGACGACGTTTTCGATCGCCACCGCGATCGGCCCGTCTTGGAAGAAGGGCTCTTCGAACCAGGCGACGTCGTCGACGATCACCCCGGCGCCGGCGCCGCCTTCGGCGACCGGCCGCGCCAGCCGTTCGATGTTCTCGGCGAAGGATTCTTCGCTTTCGAAGGCGGTGGCGAAGGCGAGGCCCGCGTGCGGGGCGAGGTCGTGGACGATCTGCAGCATCGCCCGCCCCTCGTCCCCGCCTCCGGCCGGGCCCTCGGCGAGGACGTCGACGGGCAGTTGCTGATCCGAGCAGGTGCCGGCCCGGCCTGGCAGGTCGCCGGAGAGGACGTCGTCGAGCGCGCCGGTCGCGGCGCCGCCGGCGACGTCATAGGAATCGGAGAGGACGCCGACGGTCTGCCCCCTGCCGCGCAATTCGAATGCCGTGCGCGCGTCGTCGAACTGCAGCTGGGCGAGGCCCTCGGAGATCGCGGCGCCCCCCTCGCACTGGTCTTCGGGCGTGCGGACGACCGGCGCCCGCAGCTGCCAGACCGCGCGGACGCCGGGGACGGCAGCGAGGTCGGGGAGGCGCGACGGTGGCACCGACACGGTCGCGGTTCGCGTGCGCGGATCGGCGCCGAGGACGTCCGCGCCGGCTGCGCGCAGGTCCGGGAGCGCGGCGCCGGTGGCGCGTGAGAGCCGCAGGGCGACGATGACCCGGCCGCCTTCGCGGAGCAGGCTGCCCGGCCCGCGGGCCGGCAGGCCGAGATCGCGGGCCTGCGCGGCGAGCGGTTCGGCGGCGACGGCCGGGCGGGCCAGCACTTCGAGCGGGGGCGAGAGCGGGCCGCCCCCCTTGCTCCCGGCGAGCTGGGCGCAGGCGGCAGCCGGGAGAAGGGCGAGGAGGACGGCTGCGCCGGCAACCGCCTGCGGCACCCTGGTGGCTGGGAAATCTAGAAACATCGTCCGGCTCAGTATCGGCATGAGAGCCGTGGAGTAAACCCCTGTTTGGCGCGGCGGCGGCGGGCGATCCTGCTACGGTCCCCTCCATTAGGGCCGGTGATTACCGGCGAAAGTTGTGCGTAGCGCTCGCAGTCGTTGCTTTTGCATCCTCCGCGTTCGCAGCACATGAAGTGGAGGCAATGCATGCCGACTGGAACTGTCAAGTGGTTCAGCGACGACAAGGGCTACGGGTTCATCACGCCCGACGACGGCTCGAAGGACGTCTTCGTTCATCACAGCGCCATCCTGGGCGAGGGCTTCAAGTCCCTCACCGAGGGCGCCAAAGTGAGCTACGAGTCCGAAGAAGGCCCCAAGGGCCCGGCCGCCGCGAGCGTTCAGCAGCAGTAGCTTTTCCGAACGCTTAAGCAGTCCGCGAAGCCCGCCTCCAAGGCGGGCTTCGTCTTGCTGGGAGCCCTTGTCCCCTACCCTCCCCCTTCGCCATGAGCACGAGCCGAGACAACCTGCGCAACATTGCGATCATCGCCCACGTCGACCACGGGAAGACGACGCTGGTCGACGCGATGCTGTGGCAGACCGGGACCTTCCGCAAAGGCCAGGACGTCGCCGACCGGGTGATGGACTCGATGGACCTCGAGCGTGAGAAGGGGATCACGATCCTCGCCAAGAACACCGCGGTCAACCGCGGCGACGTCAAGTTCAACATCGTCGATACGCCGGGCCACGCCGACTTCGGCGGCGAGGTCGAGCGGGCGCTGACGATGGTCGACGGAGCGCTGCTGCTGGTCGACGCTTCCGAGGGGCCGCTACCGCAGACGCGCTTCGTCCTGCGCAAGGCGCTGGAGCGCAAGCTGCCGATCATCCTCGTCGTCAACAAGGTCGACCGGCCGGACGCGCGGATCGCCGAGGTCGTCGACGAGGTCTACGAGCTGTTCCTGGACCTCGACGCCGACTCTGACCAGATCGAGTTCCCGATCGTCTACACCAACGCCAAAGCGGGCTGGGCGGCGCTCGAGGAAGGCGTCGAGGGCACCGACCTCACCCCCCTGCTGGACCTGATGCTGGAGAAGATCCCGGCGCCGCAGTACGACCCGGGGGCGCCGCTGCAGGCGCACGTGACCAACCTCGACGCCTCGCCCTACGTCGGGCGGCTGGCGATCTGCCGCGTGCACCAGGGGAACATCCGCTCCGGGCAGCAGATCGCCTGGTGCAGGGCCGACGGCAGCGTCCAGCGAGCCGCGGTCTCCGAGCTTTACGTCACCGAGGGGCTGGACCGGGTCCCGACCGAGGAAGCCGGGCCCGGCGAAATCATCGCCGTCGCCGGGATCGAAGAGGTGACGATCGGCGAGACGCTCGCCGATCCCGAGAACCCGCAGCCGCTGCCTGTCATTACCGTCGACGAGCCCTCGCTCTCGGTCGTGATCGGGATCAACACCTCGCCGCTTGCCGGCACCCAGGGCGGCGACAAGCTGACCGCGCGCCAGATCCGCTCGCGGCTGGACGCCGAGCTGGTCGGCAACGTCTCCCTGCGGGTCAACGACACCGAACGCCCCGACGCCTGGGAGGTCCAGGGCCGCGGCGAGCTGCAGCTGGTCGTGCTGCTGGAGATCATGCGGCGCGAGGGCTTCGAGCTGACCGCGGGGCAGCCGCAGGTGGTGACCCGGGAGATCGAAGGCAAGACGCACGAGCCGGTCGAGCGCCTGGCGATCGACGTGCCCGAGGAGCACGTCGGCGACGTCACCCAGATGCTCGCCGCCCGCAAAGGGCGGATGGAGCAGATGGTCAACCACTCGACCGGGTGGGTGCGGATGGAGTACCTGGTCCCGGCCCGCGGCCTGATCGGCTTCCGCACCGAGTTCCTCACCGTCACCCGCGGCAGCGGGCTCCTGCACCACGTCTTCGACCGCTGGGAGCCCTGGGCGGGCGAGCTGCGGACGCGCCAGACCGGCTCCCTGGTCGCAGACCGCCGCGGCCAGAGCGCGGGCTACTCGTTGATGAGCCTCCAGGACCGCGGCCGGCTCTTCGTCGGCTCGGGCGAGGAGGTCTACGAAGGGATGATCGTCGGCGAGAACTCCCGCTCCGACGACCTCGACGTCAACCCGACCAAGGCCAAACAGCAGACCAACATGCGCGCCGCCAGCGCCGACGTGCTGGTCCGGCTGGCGCCGCCGACCCGGCTCTCGCTTGAAGGCTCGCTGGAGTTCGTCCGCGAGGACGAGTGCGTCGAAATCACCCCCGAAGCGATCCGCCTGCGCAAGGTCGAGCTCGAGAAAGTCAAGCGCCTGAAGGCCTCGAAGCGCCGCGATACGGCTCCCGCTCGCTGAGCAGCCGGGCGACCCGACGGATCACCTCCTCCGGTTCCCGCTCGAGCCGGGGCCCGGTTACACGGGTCATATGGATTCCCAGCAGCAGAAGGTCCTCCTGTCGCTTGCGATCGCGCTCGAAGGCGGCGTGGGTGCCATGGGTCTCGAAGACGTCGAGTTCGACCACGAAGCGGTGCTCGGGCCAGTAGCAGTCGAGCTCGAACCCGTGCTCGACGTAGTTGGTATGGGGCTGCGGCAGCCCCGCCTGGATCACGAGTTCGAGCCACCGCTTCTCCAGCCCGGAGCGGGTGAAGCTGCTGGGTCGGTAGATCGCGATCGCCTGCCGCAGTCGCCTATGGCCGTGATGGCCGACGGTGCGAGCAAGCAGATCTTCAACCGCCCGCAAATCGAACAACCCCCGTTCTTCAGCCCGCTCCACCATCTTCTCCAGCCAGTCGAAGCGAATGGTGGCAGCGAGGTCGAGGAGAGTGCGAGGTAGGGCGGTCACCGGAATCCCCTCCCGCAATGCGCGGTCTTCAGCCGTAATCAAACGAGCCTCGTGGAGGCGGATCGGCGGTCGCGGCTTACGTCGCACCGGCGTGGTGACCGCAAAGGGAGCAGGCGAGGAACCGGAGATGTCCCACAGCCAGGCGGCAGAGAGGTGGCTGAGAAGCGCATTGGGGCCAGAAGCGAGAACCGCCGCCAAGCATTCGCCGTATGGAGAGATACGAGTGTGACCGACGGCGAAGACTCCGCGGTGGAGACGGTGTAGATAGCCGGCGGCAACAGCACGGTCAACCGCGCTTCGCGAATAGCCCAGCGGTCCCGTCAACTGCCGGATCGAGACGACACCATGCTGCCGTTTCGCCAAATCCGGGAGCGATTTGACCTCACCCGAGGAGTGCGCCTGTCCTTTGCCCCGCATAGCGGTGAAAAGGTCCGGCGGACCTTTGTCTCGCCCCCCTACCCCGCTGCTGTGCGTCCCTTATCCCCGCTTCGAGCGCACAAAAAAGCCGCCGCCCCTCGGGACGGCGGCTTTTCGTTGCAGCTTGTCTCGTCTAGACCGTTGCGGCGGCCTGCTCGGACTGGCTCTGCTCGGAGGCCTGGGCCTTGGCGTCGGGGGCCGCGGTGTCGGCCTGGCGCGGGAGCAGGACTTCTTTGGCGATGACCAGGCGCTGGATCTGGCTGGTCCCCTCGTAGAGCTGCATGATCTTCGAGTCCCGCATCAGTTTCTCGACCGGGTACTCCTTGATGAAGCCGTAGCCGCCGTAGACCTGGACCGCGTCGGTGGTGACCTCCATCGCGGAGTCGGCGGCGAAGCGCTTGGCCATCGAGGAGACCTTCGAGTTGCGGACGCCCTGGTCGAGCAGGAACGCCGAGTTCCAGGTCAGCAGGCGGGCCGCCTCGACCTTGGTCGCCATGTCGGCGATCATGAACTGGATCGCCTGGTGCATCGCGATCGGGACGCCAAACTGGACCCGTTCTTTCGAGTAGTCCGTGGCGAATTCGAGGGCGGCGCGGGCGATGCCGACGGCCATCGCCGAGACGCCGGGACGGGTCCGGTCGAGGGTCATCATCGCCAGTTTGAAGCCCTTGTTTTCCTCGGCCAGGAGGTTCTCGGCCGGGATCTCGACTTCGTCGAAGGAGATGGTCGCGGTGTTGGAGGCCCGCTGACCCATCTTGTCCTCCTTCTTGTCGACCGAGACCCCGGGGAGGTCGGCGTCGACGACGAAGGCGCTGATGCCGCGGTGACCGGCCTCAGGGTCGGTCTTGGCGAAAACCGTGAAGTAGTCCGCGTAGGTGCCGTTGGTGATGAAGCACTTGGAGCCGCTGACGACGTACTTGTCGCCCTTCTTCACGGCCTTGGTCTTCATCCCGGAGACGTCGGAGCCGGCGTCCGGCTCGGTGAGGCCGAAGGAGCAGAGCTTGGGAGCTTCGGTAAGCATCCCGAGGTACTTCTTTTTCGTCTCCTCGGAGCCGCCGAGGGTGATCGGGGCCGAAGCGAGGCCGTTGGCGGCCAGCGAGGTGCCGATCCCGGAGCAGCCCCAGCCGAACTCCTCCTCGATCAGGCAGCCGGAGAGGTAGTCGAGGCCGGCGCCGCCGTAGGCCTCGGGGACGTGGGTGTTCATCAGCCCGACCTCCCAGGCCTTCTCGATCACGTCCTGCGGCCAGGTGCCGTCCTTGTCGTACTCCCAGGCGACATTCCGCATGTCTTTCTCCGCAAAGCTGTGAGCCAGCTCGCACAGATCCTTCTGCTCGTCAGTGAGGGTGAAGTCGACCACCAGTCGGCGCTCCTTTTCTTCGCGTTTCTGAAGTCTGCGGGAGCGCCGCCGGGGAAGGCTGCGTTCCACCGATTGACTGGTCAGTCAACCGGTCCTCAAGGTTACCGGAAGCTCACGTCTAACCTTGGGCCATGGCTCTCCCGATCGCCCTCACGGCGCTCCAGAAGGGCGTCGTGGTGCTCGTCTTCACCGGAATCGCCGCGCCGCTGATCGGCCTGCTCCTCAAGCGCGTCGGCGGCGGCTGGGAGACGATGGGCGGCGGGCCCTTCGCGATCCTCAACGAGAGCCCCCGCCGCCGCGGCCCGCTGGCGGCGGAGCAGGCGGTCGATCCCGCCATCCAGGCCGCCGAGGTGCGCCAGATGTTGGAAGCGAAATCGCAGCGGCGCGAGCAGCGCGGGGAGCCGCCGCTGGATGTCGAGGCGGAGACCGAGCGGCTGCTGGAAGAGGCCGTGCGCCCCCGCGGCGCCGAGGCGATGGACGCCGAGCTGCGGGCCGAGGTGCGCCAGCTGGTCGTCGCCCGCAACGAGCGCCGCCTGCGCCAAGGCCTCGAGCCGCTCGACGTCGAGGAGGAGACGGAAAAGCAACTGGCGGATCTCATAGGATCGGCCTGAATGGCAGGCGCGGAGGAAAGCCTCTACGAAGTGGAGGAGATGCTCGTCCAGCCGGGCACCTACTTCAACCCTCAGACCGAGGTCGTGGTCGTGGTCGACGACTCGGCCTCGCCCGACCAGGAGGTCTTCGAGAGCATCGAGGGCTACCAAGGCGCGGAGTGGGTGCGGGTCTCCGACGACGTCGCGGTCGACGAGGAAGGCCGCGACCGCGCCCTCGAGGCCTTCGAGGCGCGCAACCAGGGCGATTCGCTCCCCGAGGGCGCGCTGGAAGCCAGCGAAGACGACTTCGAAGAAGACGAGGAACGCCCGGAACCCGACCCTGAGCCCGAGGAGTGACGGTGCTCTCAGAGGGCGACAAAGCGCCGGCATTCGCGCTGCCGGACCAAAACGGCAAGACGGTCAAGCTCTCGGACCTGCGCGGGGAGACCGTCGTCCTCTACTTCTACCCCCGCGCCGACACCCCCGGCTGCACGACCCAGGCCTGCGGCGTCCGCGACCGGCGTGCCGACTACGAGGCGGCCGGAGCGCGGGTGATCGGCATCTCCCCCGACGAGGTGGGGGCGATCGACAAGTTCGCCGGCAAGTACGACCTCGGCTTCACCCTGCTCGCCGACGCCGACCACGCGGTAGCCGAGAAGTACGGCGCCTGGGTCGAGAAGTCGATGTACGGACGCAAGTACATGGGCGTCGCCCGCGCCACCTTCATCGTCGACCCGAAAGGGAAGATCGCCCGGGTCTTCCCCAAGGTGCAGCCGAAAAAGCACGACGACCTCGTGCTGAAGGCGCTGGACGAACTCGCTGCGGCCTGATCAGGCGCTGACGACGACCGCGACGATGAAGCTGGCGTAGAGCGCGAACCAGCCGATTACGGCCGGCAGTTTGAAGCGCCGAGCCAGGTGCAGACTCTCGTAGGCGAGCAGGCCGCCGGCGAGGCCGAGGCCGATCGAGAGGATTGCGGTCCAGCTCAACTCCCAGTCGGTGAAGATCAGGCCGATCCCGACCGGGATCATCGACTGGAAGACCATCGCCCCGGTGATGTTGCCGAGCGCGAGAGCGTCCTTGGCTTCGCGCACCCAGAAGAAGCTGTTGACCTTCTCCGGCAGCTCGGTCGCCAGCGGCGCCAGGATCAGCGCCAGGACGAGCGGCTCGATGCCGATGCTCTCGGCAATGTGCAGCAGCTCCTCGACGAAGAGGTGGGCGCCGCCGACCATCGCCCCCAGCCCGACCAGGAGCTGGATGATGCAGAGGGCGAGCGACGGGTCTTCCCGGCGTTCCGCCCGCCGCTCGAAGATCAGCGGGTTGAGCGACTCTTCGCTCTGCACGTCCCCCCCGCCCTTCAGCGTCAGCCGGATGTAGAAGACGTAGGCGAGCAGGAAGGCGACGCCGACCGGGATCCGCACCTCCGGCGGCGGCCCCCAGGCCAGCAGCCCGCCGATCGTGAAGAGGCCAAGAAAGAAGACGAGGTCGCGCTCGAGCGTCGGTCTGTGGACGTTCAGCTGCACGCCCTGATCGCGTTTGTCGCGGTACAGGTAGGCGAACAGCCCGACCAGCCCCATCGCCAGGGTCGCGAGCAGGAACGGCGCCCCGACGATCGCCCCGATCGCGACGTCTTCGGAGCCCTCGCTGACGTCCAGCAGGGCGACGATCGCGATCAGCGTCTCCGGCATCGCGGTGCCGACCGCAGCGAGGATGCTGCCCACAGCCCCCACCCCGACCTCCAGCCGGTGGCCAATCCACTCGACGGCGTTGGTGAAGATCAGCGCGCCGGTGAGGACGATCGCGAAGCTGACCAGCAGGAGGAGAACTTCCATCGGGGCAGCCTACTGACCGCCGCCAGGCGCGCTCAGGCGAAGTAAAAGGCGAGGCCGAAAACGAAATACACCGCCAGCAGCTGCACGCCCTCGAACCAAGTCGACTCGCCGTCGGAGGTGACGTGGTTGCCGACCAGGATCGCGAGGAGGATCGCTCCCAGCTCGAAGCCGTTGAAGACGAGGGCCAGCGGATAGGGCCCGATGAAGAACGACGCGAGCACGAGGACCGGGGCGACGAAGAGCGCGATCTGGGCGCTGGAGCCGATCGCGATGTTGACCGCGAGGTCCATCTTGTCCTTCATCGCGACCAGGACCGCGACCCAGTGCTCGGCGGCGTTGCCGACGATCGCGACGACGATCACGCCAATGAAGAACTCCGAGAGGCCGACCGACTCCGAGGCCTCGGTGATCGAGCCGACCAGCACCTCCGACATCACCCCGACGAGGACGCCGGCGATCGCCAGCGCAATCACCGAGGTGCGGGTCGACCAGCCCCAAGTGTCTTCCTCCTCGTACTCGGGGTTGAAGAGGTCGCGGTGCGTTTTCAGCGAGAAGAAGAGTCCGATCACGTAGGTCGCCATGAGGACGAGCGCGACGGCCAGCGAGAGGTGCTCGACGGTGCCTCCGTAGTTGATCGCCTCCGCCCCCGGCTCCGGCAGTCCCTTGCCCTCGACCAGCTCGAAGATCGCCGGCATGATCAGCGCCGCGCCGGCCAGCATCAGCATCGTCGTCTGGATGCTGGCGCTGGTACGGCTGAAGGTCTGTTTTTCGCGCCCCAACCCGCCGGCGAGCATCGCCGCCCCGAGGACCAGCAGCATGTTGCCGACGATCGAGCCGACGATCGAGGCCTTGACCACCTCCTGCAGCCCCTGCCCGAGGGCGAAGAGGGCGATGATCAACTCCGGCGCGTTGCCGAAGGTGACGTTCAGCAGGCCGCCGATCCCCGGCCCCGAGCGCGCCGCCAGCTCCTCGGTCGCGCGCCCCATCAGCGCCGCGGTCGGGATGATCCCCAGCGCCGAGGCGGCGAAGACAACCGTCGCCGGCGAGCCGAGGACCTCCAGCACCACCGCGATCGGGATCAGCGGCGTGAGCAGGTAGGGCCAGCCCATCGGCGTCCGGAAGAAAGACGCGTTGAGGCTTGGCCCTCCCTGTTTCACGATCGCGCGAGCCTGCCGATTGCTACTGCAGGCTCGCGCACTTCTGCAGGTCGGCCGAGGTTTCGGCTTCCTGCAGGCATTCGCTGTAGGCCTGCTGCGAGGACCCGCCGGAGCCTCCGGAGGAGGACCCGCCCAGGGCACTGCCGTTGAGCAGGCCGCCTAGGCCGCCTTCGAGCGCTTTACCGAGCTCGAGGGGGTTGATCCCGGCTTCCTTGAACAGGCCTTCCAGCGGCTTCGCGTCGGAGGGTTCGGAGAAGCTCTGCTCTTCGTTCACCCCGCTGAGCGTCATTTCCAGTTCCAGTTCGACCTTTTCGTTGCCCGCTTCGGGCGGCTGGATCGTCATTTCGACCGCGACCTTGCGGACGATGTCGTCGTCGCCGACGTAGAGGTCGATGTGAGCCTTCTTGATCGCCTTCGAGAGTTCGCCCTTGGCTTCTTCGAGTTCACTCAGCGGCAGCGGGCCGGCGGCTTCCAGCTGCGAGCTGCAGGCCGGGTCTTCGGTCAGCTGGATGATCGCGTCGATCGCCCCGGAGACGGCGACGTCGCCGCTCACCTTCGTGGTCGAGGTACCGTCGACGTCGGCGCTGCCTTCGTTGGTCAGCTGGTCGGCGAACTGGCTGAATTTGATGCCTTCGGCCGCTTTCTGGCAAGCGGTGATGTCGCCGCTTTCGGCGCCTTCCTGCTGCTGGGCCTGTTCGATCGCCGCCTTGACGAAGCCGAAGGTGGTCGGGTCGACTTCGTAGTCGGTGCCTTTGTAGTCGACGAAGGCGCGGTCGGTCAGGACCGTGAGCCCGCCTTCGAAGTCGAGGTCTTCGCCCATCGCCGAGCCGCTCACGTCGGCGGTCATTTCGAGCTGGGGCAGTTCGCCTTTGGCGCCGGCTTCGAAGGGGCCGGAGAGGCTGACTTCGACGTCGCCGCCTTCCTTGCCTTCGGAGCTGGCGCGCAGTGAGAGGTCGAGCTCGCCGCTCTTGACGCCTTCGAGGCCGGCGTTTTCAAGCACCTTCTGCGGGTCTTCGTCGCTGCTGGCGCTGCTGCTGTCACCGCCGCCACCGCAGGCGGCGAAGGCGGTCGCCATCGCGGCGCAGGCGGCAAGCAGCACAAGAATTCGGAAACGGGTCAAAGGATGGAGCTCCTCGTGATCGAGAACAGGGCCGCGGGGGATTCTAGGGCGGCGGCGGTGGCTCCTGCCCCACGCGTCGCATCCCCCCCTCGATTTCCTCGACCACCACGCGCATCGCCTCCACCCGGGCGAAGCGCTTGGACTCGGCGGCGATCACCCGCCACGGCGCGCAGGGCTTGTCGGTCCGCTCCAGCATCTCCTCGACCGCCTCGACGTACTGCGGCCGCTTCTCGCGGTTGCGCCAGTCCTCCTCGGTCAGCTTCCAGGACTTCAGCGGGTCCTTGGCGCGGGCTTCGAAGCGCTTCAGCTGCTCCTGCGGGGAGATGTGCATCCAGAGCTTGACGATGATCGTCCCCTCGTCGGCGAGCGTCCGCTCGAAGTCGTCGATCTCCTCGTAGGCGCGGCCCCACTCCTCGGGGTCGGCGAAGCCCTCGACGCGCTCGACCAGCACCCGCCCGTACCAGGAGCGGTCGAAGACGGTCATCCCGCCCCAGCCTGGCAGCGCCGGCCAGAAGCGGCGGAGGAAATGATGGCGCTTCTCGTCGTCCGTGGGGGCGGCGAACTGGGCGACGCGGACGTGGCGCGGGTCCAGCGGCGCGACCAGGCGCTTGATCGCCCCGCCCTTGCCGGAGGCGTCCCAGCCCTCGAAGACGACCACCAGAGGCGGCCCCAGCCGGCACTCGCCGATCAGGCCGCCGAGCGTCAGCCGCAGCTGCGCCAGCCGCTTGCCCTGCTCCTTCAGGCCCCGTTCTTCTTCTTCCTTGCCGAGGCTGGGCGTCAGGTCGACTTCGTCGAGGCGTCCCACAAGACGAACCTACCCGGCGTTCGTCCTTTTCCG
>DASSYI010000030.1:0-18318 GCA_035703365.1 Solirubrobacterales bacterium | reverse complement strand
TGATCGACGAGATCGACAAGATGGGCTCCGACTTCCGCGGCGACCCCTCCTCGGCGATGCTCGAGGTGCTCGACCCGGCCCAGAACGACAGCTTCCGCGACCACTACCTCGACCTCGAGTTCGACCTCTCCGAGGTTCTCTTCATCGCCACCGCGAACGTCCTCGACACGGTCCCCGGCCCGCTCCAGGACCGCATGGAGACGATCGAGCTGGCCGGCTACACGCTGGAGGAGAAGCGCCACATCGCCCGCCGCTACCTGGTTCCGCGCCAGATCGAGGCCAACGGCCTCAAGCCGTCGCAGATCGGGTTCGCCGACTCGGCCCTGACCGCGATCGTCGAGGAGTACACGCGCGAGGCCGGCGTGCGCAACCTCGAGCGCCAGATCGGCACGATCTGCCGCAAGGTCGCCCGCGACGTCGCCGAGGGCAAGGGCAAGGGCAAGGTGAAGGTCTCGGCGAAACGGGCGCGCGAGCTGCTCGGTCGCCGCCGCGTCTTCGCCGAGCAGCGGCGGCGGACGAAGGACCCGGGTGTCGCCACCGGCCTCGCCTGGACGCCGGCCGGCGGCGACGTGCTCTTCATCGAGGCGACCGCGATGCCCGGCTCGGGCAAGCTGACGATCACCGGCCAGCTCGGCGACGTGATGAAGGAGTCGGCGCAGGCGGCGCTCTCCTACGTGCGCGGCCACTATCGGGAGATCGCCCCGAAGCTGGAGGACAACTGGTTCGCCGAGCACGACATCCACATCCACGTGCCGGCCGGGGCGGTGCCGAAGGACGGCCCCTCGGCCGGGGTGGCGATGACCGTCGCGCTCTCCTCGCTGCTCAGCGGCCACCCGGTCCACAACGACGTGGCGATGACCGGCGAGGTGACCCTGACCGGGCAGGTGCTGCCGATCGGCGGGCTGAAGGAGAAGTCGCTGGCGGCGCAGCGGGCGGGGATCAAGAAGGTGATCGTTCCGGGCCGCAACGAGGGCGACGTCGCGGAGATCCCCAAGCACGAGCTCGGCGGCCTCGAGTTCGCCTTCGTCGACGAGGTCTCCGACGCCCTCGGGGTCGCGCTGTCCTAGTGCGCTCGCGCACCTTCTGGATCGTCGCGGGGCTGACGGCGCTGGGCGCGCTGCTGCGCTTTGCCACGCTCGGCGACCAGGCCTACCACCACGACGAGATCGTCACCGCCAGCCGGGTCCTGCGGGTCGGCTTCGGCCACGCGATGGATGCGGTCGGGTTCTCCGAGTCGGCGCCGCCGCTCTACTACGCGCTCGCCTGGCTCTGGACGCAGGTGACCGGCAACGGCGAGTGGGGGCTGCGCTTCCTCTCGGCGCTCGCCGGGGTGGCGACGATCCCGGTCGCCTTCTTCGTCGGCCGCGAACTGCGCGGCGAGCGGGCGGGAGTCATCGCCGCCGCCCTGGTCGCGGTCAATCCGATGCTGCTCTGGTACTCGCAGGAGGCCCGCGCCTACGCCCTGCTCGGCTTCTTCTGCGCCCTCTCGCTCCTCTACTGCGTGCGGGCGCTGCAGGAGGGTGAGAAGCGGGACTTCACCTGGTGGGGGGTCTTCTCGGCGCTGGCGCTGGCGACGCACTACTTCGCCGTCTTCCCGCTCGTCGCCGAGGTCGCCCTGCTGGCGCGGCGGCGCGGGCGCGCGATCCTCTCCGGGCTCTGGATCGTCGCCGTCGCCGTGGTCCTGCTGGCGCCGCTGGCGATCCACCAGATGTCCTACGGCCACGCCGAATGGATTGGCAAATTCAGCCTCGGCCACCGCGTCGCCGAAGCGTGGATCACCTTCGTGGTCGGCGAGACCGGCGACATCATCGGCCGCGCCGAGCAGTGGCAGCCGGCGCTGCTCCCGCTGACGCTGGTCGCCGCTGCCTTCGCGCTGCTGCTGGCGCGCGGCACCCGCCCCGAGCGTCGCGCCGCCGCCGTCCCGGCCGCCGTCGCCGCGGTCACCCTCGGCATCCCGCTGGCGCTGGCGATCCTCTCCGCCGGCAAGGACTTCGTCCTCGCCCGCAACCTGCTGCCGGCGCTGGTCCCGCTTCTGGTCGCGATCGCGGTCGCGCTCAGCAGCGAGCGGGCGCGCCGGCTCGGCGCCGCGATCGCCGTCGTCCTGGTCACCTACTCGCTCGGTTTCAGCGTCTACGCCAGCACCTCGGCCGAGCTGCAACGGCCCGATTGGCGGGCCGTCGCCGACCGCCTCGGCGAGCCCGACGGGCCGCGGGCGACGGTCACCTGGGTCCTCGGCGAGGCGCCGCTGCGGTTCTACCTCTCGACCGGGGCGATCCAGCTGAAAGCCTCGGAAGGCTACGACTGGCTGGTGCGCGAAATCGCCTTCGTCTCGATGGGGAGGACCCCGCCCCCGCCGCGGCGCCTGCTCGGCCCCGGCTTCCGCGAAACCGGCGCCGAAGGCGTCGGGCCGCTGTTCATCCGCCGCTTCCGGGTGCCCGGTCCGGAGCTCGTGCCGCTGCGCCTGCGCGCGCTGCGCCGCGCCCAGACGAATTTTCGAAACAACGGCGTATTGCTGGACGGTGTTGGGCCCGGGTGACCCTGGGTATGGGCCCCGGCCGACCGTGACCTGCGCATCCCGGCGTCCTCGCTCGCTTGTGTGCAGAGCACACGGCGCTCACTGCGTCCTTGGCCTGCTTGGTCACGCTCACCCGGGGTAGAGAGTTATTCTGGAGTCGGCCACGGAACCCCATTGAGGAGACGGTATGAGCAAGACGACCACGGCGCGCGCCGGTGACATCTACGAGACGGCTCGCGAAAACCCCTACGTGCAGCGGTTGATCGAAGACGAAGAGCTGCGCGACAGCCTCAAGGACGCCTTCGAAAGCGCCAAGAGCGCCTACGGACGGGCGACCGGCAACGGCAAGGGAACGGTCAAGGCCGTGACCAGCGACAAGAAGGTCCAGAAGGACCTGCGCAAGGCTGCCGAGAGCCTGCAGGAAGCCTCCGAGAGCCTGCGTTCGAAGCCGAAGCGCAAGGGCGGAATCGGCAAGCTGCTGCTGATCGCCATCGTCGGCGCGGTCATCGCCCTGGCCGTCAGCGAGGGTGCCCGCAAGGCGGTGCTCGACGCGCTGTTCGGCGCCGAAGAGGAGTTCGAGTACACCTCGACCACCAGCATCAACGGATCCTGACTGACGGCCTCAGGAACCGCCGGGCGGCGTCCTCGGTCGCTTGCGTGCAGAGCACGCGGCGCTCCCTGCGTCCTTGCCCGACGATCCCTGAGTCGCGTCAGTCGGCACTAGACTGACATTTGATGATGGAGGCGGCGACCAAAGAGCGCGAGCTCAGCGGCGACAAGGCGCAACGGATCGTCAACGCGATGCGCGACTCCGTTGCGCAGCGCGGGGCGGCCGGTTCCACCTTCGAGCACGTCGCCCGTGAGGCGGGGGTCAGCCGTGGCCTCCTGCACTATTACTTCGGGACCAAGGAGCGGCTGCTGGTCGAGGTAGTGCGCCGCGACACCGAGCTGCGGGTCGAACGCCTCGACGCCCGGCTGGGGCCGGCGAAGGACGTCGACGGCGTCGTCGAGGCGCTCGTCGCCAGCCTCACCGACATGATCGAGAACGAACCCGGGTTCTTCCTCCTCCTCTACGAGCTGTTCAGCGCCGGGCGCCGCAACCCCGACATCCAGCGCGAGGTCGGCCAGCTCTTCGAGCGCACCCGCTCCCACGTCGCCGAGGTCCTGCGCACGAAGGACGAGGAGGGCGTGGTCAACCTCCGCTTTGCCGCCGAGGACGTCGTTTCCTACCTCTTTGCGCTCGGCGACGGGTTCGCCCTGCAGGCGCTCTCGGACCCTTCCCGCGACAGCGCCGGCGCTTTCGCGGTCGGCGTCGCCTCGGCGCGCTACCTGCTCGGCTCCGAGTAGCTAGAGCCTTTCTACAGCCAGCCAGAGCGCTTAAAGCGCCAGTAGAGGTAGAGGCAGGCGGTGAGGATGATCGCCAGCACCGCCGGGTAGCCGAAGCGCCAGCCGAGCTCCGGCATGTGCTCGAAGTTCATCCCGTAGATGCCGGCGATCATCGTCGGCACCGCGGCGATCGCGACCCAGGCGGAGATCTTCCGCATGTCTTCGTTCTGGCGCATCGAGACCTGGGTCAGGTTCGCTTCGAGGGCGCTGTCGAGCAGCTCGCGGAAGTTCTCGATCCGGGTCGAGACCCGGCGCAGGTGGTCTTCGACGTCGCGGAAGTACTCGTGCAGGGCTTCCGGGACGACGGCGTAGTTGCGGTTGCAGAGGTCTTCCAGCGCTTCGCCCAGCGGAGCCGTCGCCGCCTGGAACTCGAGCACCTCGCGCTCGAGCTTGTAAATCCGCTGGGTCGGGTTCTGGCCTTCGCCGAAGACCTGCAGCTCGACTTCGCGGACGTCGTCGTCGAAGCCCTGGGCGGCCTCGATATAGCGGTCGACGACGTGGTCGAGGATCGCGTAGAGGACCGCGCCGGGACCTTTCTCCAGCAGGTCGGGGCGCTGCTCGAGGCGCTGGCGGACGGGGGAGAGGTCGGCCTCGCCGTGCCGGACGGTGATCACGAAGTCGGGGGCGACGAAGACCGATATCTCGCCCAGCGCGATCACCTCTTCGGGGTCGACGTAGCGGGCGGTCTTGACCACCACGTGGATCGTGTCCCCGTAGGACTCGACCTTCGGCCGCTGGTGCGCCCGCACCGCGTCCTCCACGGCCAGCTCGTGCAGCCCGAACTCGGCCGCCACCGCTTTGAACTCCTCCTCGCTCGGCTCGACGACGCCAAGCCAGACAAACGCCCCCTCTTCCTTCGCAGCCTCGCTAGCTCGGTCCAGCGAGAGCTCGGCCTGCCGCCGCTTGCCGCCCTCGTAAGCCGCGCAGTCGACGATCATCGGCCCAGGGTACGAGGTGCGCGTGACAACCCGGTACTTTGGCGCAGTCGGTCAGACTCCGGCACTAGGTGCATGAGGCCTCGAGTTGTGGGCCATCGAGCGCCTGCTTAGGAATTGGCTAGCCGAAGATTGAGCGTCGCAGGCCCGACAGGCCGTCTATGTAGGTCTAAACAGTCATTGATTGCACCGCGTCCGTGGATCCGAGAGTCTATACCTTAGGATTTCCCATTAAGCAACGCCGCAAAACGTCGGTCATCTCGTAAATCGGCAAAGACCGGCCAAGTCCTGAGCTGCTCCTGCTGAATGCCTCCGCTCTCCAGCAAGGTGGGAGCTAGGCGGAAGAATTCGTCATTCTGGTCCAGCAGTGCGTGCTTGACGAGACCGAACTGAGGCTCCAGCGCAGTCGTATCCCAGCTCGCCTCTATATCCGCTCTGATGGCGTCGAGGCCTTCCAGGTTCTTGACGGCCAGCCATTCATTTACCTGGAAGACCTGGGCTTGACGGTCAAATGAGGCGACATGCTTCGCCACCGAACAGATCTTCCGAAGGACTAGCCAGCGATCCTCAAATAGGAGTTCCTCCTGTCGATTCGACAGAACAGAGACAGCCTCGGCTTCTTGCTCCGGGTGATCCTTCGACCAGACGCCAATCCCCAACAAGCTCCCCACGGCATCGAGTTGTTCGAGCGCGTCACGAAGGTATGGCTCGTCGATCGGAAGTGCCTCTCCAAGTTGAGGTGGGGCGCTATCGAAGTGAACGCGTTCTAGGTATTGACTTGAGACCACACCACCGTTGTGGACAATGATGTGGCGACGCTGGATCAACTCCTCCAAACGCTGGTAGTCAATTGCGAGGTTCTTGAGTTTTATCCCCAGTCCTGAGTCGGAGTCAAACCATTTGACCCAATCGGCGAGGCGTTCTTGAAGAAGCTGAAAAACGCGGAAAGCAATCGCCGAGTCAAGAATCTCCTCCACGCTGTCGAACTCAGACAGCTTCTCAAGCGAAAATTTTGGCTCCTTGCCCAAGGTCTTAGGCCTTAGCTCAAAATGTCGAGCTGCAAGGTTGCCCACAAGTGCCTCAAATGCAGAAACGGCCATCGTCAGCAATGAGGATCTGAGGAGAGTCTCTCGGCTTGGAGCTAAGACGAGTGCCCGCTGCATGCGGAGCCAGGCTTGAACAGCTGCAGCTTGATTTCCCCCGAAAATTGCCCCCAACTCAGTTTTGTCGGCGTCGGAAAGGCCGCTCTCTGGATTCTCCTCGTCTCTTTCTCGTCCGATTGCCTCCTCAAGCCATTTCTGGAAGCGCTCGCGCCTATCGGGGCTCAGGCTCTGCACGGCTGAGAGCGCTTCTGGGCCCATGCGCTGTTTATCCATCTCGGCTGCATGACCACAGATCTCCTCATGGAGCTGTCGCAGCGCATCGATGTTCTCGTGAAAGCGATAGAGCGAGACAACGAAGGGAGCCTGCCTTGGTTTCTCGGGTACCGCTTTCTCCAATTCGGTACTTCCCTGGTCGCTCATGGGCGCCGGACCATATAAGACCCGTTTTGGTGAATGACCTCTATTCATTAGTCAGAGCAGATGACAGACCCCACGATCGTGGGGGCACTTGAGGCCTAGGCGTGACGGCGCTCACGAAGTGACGCGGCTCACAGACTCGGATCCGGGTGTCGGGAGAGGGTTCCTCGAACGCATTAACCCGGCGACGAGGAGATGGGCATGAGAGACGCGATGAGGTCACTGGCGGGGTTCTTGGGACGCCGCCGCAAGCTGGTGGTCGGGGCCTGGGTCCTGATCGTCCTCCTTGCGCTTCCCTTTGCCTCGAAGCAGACCGACCACCTGACCGGCGGCGGCTTTGACGTTCCTGGCAGCCAGTCGATGAAGGTCAGCGAATCGCTGCAGGACGAATTCGGTGACCGGGCCGACGGGATCGGGGTGGTGCTGCAGGCGGCGCCAGAGGCGACCGCGGCCGAGCGGGGGGCGGCGGTCGCTCGGGTGCGCGAGGAGGTCGCGACGCTCGACGACGTCACCCTGCCGCCGGCCGCCGCGGCGCAGGCGCGCAGGCAGCTGCAGGGGACCGACGTGGTCTTGGTGCCGCTGCGCAGCGACCTCTCCTCCGACGAGCTGATCGACCCCGCCGCCACCCTGCGCGAAGACCTCGATCCCGGCACCGCGGACGCGGGCGTCACTCCCTACCTGGTCGGGCAGCCGACGATCTGGGCCGGGATGCAGGAAATCTCCAAGGAAGACCTGGCCAAGGCCGAGGGGACCGGGTTCCCGATCGTCGCGATCATCCTCCTCGTCGTCTTCGGCTCGCTCGCCGCCGCGGCGCTGCCGCTGGCGCTCGGGTTCGTCAGCGTGCTGGTCACCGGGGCGCTGATCTACTTCCTCTCGCTGCAGATGGAGACCTCGGTCTTCGTCACCAACATGGCCTCGATGATCGGGATCGGCGTCGCCGTCGACTACTCGCTCTTCATCCTCGCCCGCTACCGCGAGGAGCGCGAGGCCGGCCACGACCAGGCCGAAGCGCGGGCGCTCTCGCTCTCGACCTCGGGGCTCGCGGTCACCTTCTCCGGCCTCGCGGTGATCATCTCGCTGGCCGGGCTGTGGATGGTCGACAACCAGGCTCTGCGCTCGATGGCGCTGGGCGCGATGACCGTGGTCGCGGTCTCGATCCTGACCGCGACGACGCTGCTGCCGGCGCTGATCGCGATGCTCGGCGACCGCGTCCTGCCGGGCGGGATCGTCGGCAAAGTCGAGCGCTTCTTCCAGCGCCGCTTCTACCGCCGCAAGACCCCCGAGCAGGCCGCGAGTGAGAAAAACCGCTTCTGGCGCGCCTGGACCGAACGGGTGATGGCGCGGCCGTGGACCGCGGTCCTCGCCGTCTCGGCGGTGCTGCTGTTCCTCGCCAGCCCGCTGCTCTCGCTGGAGACTGGGACCGAAGCGATCGCCCAGTTCCCGAAGGACTCGGATGTCCGGGTCGGCAACGAACTCGCCTCCGACCAGCTCGGCGGCGGCACCGACCCGGTCCAGATCGTCGCCAGCTTCGACGGCACCCCCGGGGCGCAGGACCGGGCGGCGGTCTTCGGCTTCGTCCGCGACCTCGAAGGCACCGCCGGCGTCAGCGCCGTGGGTAAGCCGGCCTACGCCGGCGACGCCGTCCTCATCCAGGCGACGCCGAGCGCGCCGAGCGAGTCCGACGCGGCGGTGGCGCTCGTCGGCCGCCTGCGCGACACCGTCGTCCCCGCCTCGGCGCTGGCCCAGCAGGCCGAAGTCAACGTCGGCGGCGAGACCGCGCGCGGCGACGACGTCCGCCACCAGGTCGGCGGCTCGATGTGGAAGATCATCCTCTTCGTCCTCTCGCTCAGCTTCCTCGTCCTGATGGTGATGCTGCGCTCGCTGATCCTGCCGCTGAAGGCGGTGCTGATGAACCTGCTCTCGATCGGCGCCGCGTTCGGCGTCCTCGTCGCGATCTTCCAGTGGGGCTGGCTCGACGGCTTCCTCGGCTTCGAAAGCCAGGGGGCGCTGGACACGATCAACATCCCGCTGATCTTCGCCATCGTCTTCGGCCTCTCGATGGACTACGAGGTGTTCCTGATGTCGCGGATCCGCGAGCGCTACATGGTCCACGGCGAAAACGAACGCGCCGTCGCCGAGGGCCTCTCCTCCAGCGCCCGGACGATCTCCTCGGCGGCGCTGATCATGACCTCGGTCTTCGCCGTCTTCGTCCTCACCGGGGTTCCCTCGATCAAGGAGCTCGGCGTCGGCTGCGCGGTGGCGATCGCCCTCGATGCCACCCTCGTCCGCCTGATCCTCGTCCCGGCGGCGATGAAGCTGATGGGGGACTGGAACTGGTGGTTCCCCAGCTGGCTCGACAAGCTGGTCCCCGATTTCAGCTTCGAGGCCGGCGAGACGGAGCCCGAGCCCGCCAAAGCGTAGAGCTGGCTGGTTAGCCAATAGGATGCCCCGTATGAACGGGGACGAGATTGCATTCGCCGGTGCGGCGAAGCAGGCGGAGATGGTCCGGGTCGGTGAGGTCTCGGCGACCGAGCTCGTCGGGCTCCACCTCGAGCGGATCCACCGCCTCGACCCCGAGCTGAACGCGTTCCGCAAGGTCTTCGCCGAGAAGGCGATGCTGGAAGCCGAGCAGGCCGAGGCGCGGGTTCGCGCCGGCGAGGAACGGCCGCTGCTGGGCGTGCCGATCGCGATCAAGGACGAAATCGACGTCGCCGGGGAGATCAACACCCACGGCACCGACGGCTTCACCGAGCCGGCAAAGGCCGACTCCGAGGTGGTGCGGCGGCTGCGCGAGGCGGGGGCGATCGTCGTCGGCCTGACGCTGCTGCCGGAGATGGCGATCTGCGGCTTCACCGAGTCGGCTACCTACGGCGTCACCCGCAACCCCTGGAACCCGCAGCGCACGCCGGGCGGCTCCAGCGGCGGCTCGGGCTCGGCGGTCGCCTCGGGGATGGTCCCGATCGCCTCCGCCGGCGACGGCGCCGGCTCGATCCGCATCCCCGCTGCCTGCAATGGACTCTTCGGCCTCAAGGTCAGCCGCGGCCGCGTCTCTCTCGCCCCCAACCTCGAAGGCTGGGGCGGGCTCGCGGTCGAAGGCTGCCTCAGCCGCTCGGTCCTCGACACCGCGCTCTGGCTCGACGTCGTTTCCGGCGGCTCGCGTGAGGCGGAGGCGCCGCCACCGCCCGAGCGCCCCTTCCTCGAGGCGGCGAAGACTCCGCCGGGGAAGCTGAAGATCGCCTGGTCGACGAAGCCGCCCCGCGCGGCGGCGCCGCCGACCGTTGACGACAACGCCAAGGGTGCGGTCGCCGACGCGGTCGAGCTGCTGAGCGGGCTCGGACACGATGTCTCCCAGCGCGATCCCGACTGGGGCAACATCGGCAACAACATCACCGCCCGCTTCCTCGGCGGCGTCTCCGACACCGTCAAGGAAGTGCCGCACCCCGAGCGCCTCGAACGCCGCACCCGCGGCTTCGGCCGGCTCGGCGGGATCCTGCCGCGCGGCCTCTACGAGAAGGCGCGCGGGGAGGGCCGCGCCGGCGACGCCGCCCGCGTCAACGCGATCTTCGACGAGTTCGACGTCCTGGTGATGCCGGTGATGGGCGGCACCGCTCTGCCGGTCCGCCGCTGGGAGGGCAAGGGCGCCCTGCAGACCGTGCTCGGGATGAGCCGCTTCTATCCCTACTGCGTCCCCTGGAACCACCTCGGCAACCCGGCGATGGCGGTGCCCGCCGGCTTCTCGGCCGAGGGCATGCCGCTCTCCATCCAGGTGATCGGCCGCCGCGGCGAGGAGGCGAAGCTGCTCTCGCTCGCCGCCCAGCTCGAGGCCGAGCGTCCCTGGGCGGACAAGCGCCCGCCGATCTCCTGAGACGCGGCCGCCCGCGCCGCGCCCGCTAGTTGAAGACCTTGCGGAACCGCGCCAGGTCTTTGACCTTGCCGCGCGGGCGGATGCGGCGCTGGAGCACCATCTTCAGCTGATTGGCGTCGGGTTTGCCGGCGGCGATCCAGTCGGCCCAGCTGGTCTCGATCGTGACGTTGGCGCTCGGCGCCACGCCCGGCTCGGTGCGGGTCGAGCCGTTGTCGAGGATCAGGTGCCAGGGCTCGGTATCGGTGAACCGCCACTGGACGACGAAGGGCGAGCCGTTGGCGGCGGCGGGGTCGGCGACGCGGCCGATCAGGTCGAAGTAGAGGCGCTGGATCTCGGGGTCCTTGCTGGGCGGCGGGCCTTCGGGCGAGCCGATCACGCCGGCCATCATCATCTTCACCTGGCGCTCGGCGAGGTCCATCTCGTCGTCCTCGGGCGGGAAGGGGAAAACGCCGGGCGGCATCTCCTCGGTCGGGAAGCCGATCGTCCGCCAGCGCTGGCGGATCAGTTTCATCCCGAAGGCGAAGATGTCCTCCAGCGAGAAGCCGTAGCACTCGGTGTAGGAGCGGTCCATGTTCGGCGGGTTGAAGACGGCGGGCCCGTAGGGCAGGGTTTCGCGCAGCAGCTCGACCACCGCGTCGCGGTTTTCCTGCCAGCCCGGCGTCGGCTCGTTCAGAAGCTCGGAGAGGACCTTGACGCCGAAGCCGATGTGCCGCTGCTCGTCGCGGGAGACGTTCTCCATCCCCGCGGTGAAGCCCGGCATCGTCTCCTCGGAGGCGAAGAAGTCCTCGATGAAGTGCTGGCCGGGCTGGGCGAGGCTGCCCTCGACGATCAGGTGGTAGAGGGTGATCGCCTGGCAGAACTTCGCCACCGAGCGGTCCTTGCGCAGTTCCTCGGCCATCAGGTCGAGGCGGTCGAAGATCCCACGGTAGCCCCAGTTCAGCTGCGGCAGGGTGGAGGAGAGCGTCTGCTGGATCGAGTCGCCGCCGACGCCGATCACCTCCTTGAAGAAGCGGTGGAAGAAGATCGAGTGACGGACCTCGTCGACCTGCTGGGTGGCGAGGAAGTAGGACATCTCCTCGGTCGGGGCGGCGGTGACGTAGGGGGCGAGGGTGTCGGCGACCCGGTCCTCGCCGTAATAGAACATCGAGTAGATCCACATCGCCGAGCGCCGCTGGATGTCGGTCAGCGCCTCCCAGCCCGCGCGGTCCTTGGAGAAGTCGAGGTCGTAGGCGCTCCAGTTGCCCTGCTCCCAGCGGTGGTACAGGTCCTCGTAGGTGATGTTGTCCATCAGGCGCTGGGAAGCGACGCTCATCGTGTCTCCTTTTGGTGTCGCGGTCGGGCACCTGGAGACTACCGCGATCCTGGCTGGCTGGCCAGGAACACTTCGGCGGGGCCCCGGGTCGTGGCCAGGGCCCCGCCGACGTTCATTCTCCTATTTGACGAATTCGCGCACCTGCCCGTAGACGGTGGCGTCACTCATCAGGGCGCTGTGCGACATGCACGCCGTTTTCGTGTTGGTGGCGCCGGAGAGGGCCACGCTCGAATCGGGGTTGATGATTTCGTCGCACGGCGACCACCAGGTGCCGTAGTTGACGGCGCCGGGCGTCTCGTCGGTCGCGTTCAGTTCCGCGAGGAATTTGGAGCCAACCCGCATCTCCACGCACGAGGTACTGAAGCAGAAGTTGGCGAATTCGGTGCCGTGGTTCGGGCCGCCCAGGGAGACCCAGTCATCGACGTTTGCTTCCCCGCCGCTGACGAACTTGATGTACCAGCGGGTGTTGAGGCTTCCCATCGAGTGGGCGACGATGTCCACCTTGCTCGCGCCGGTCGCTTTCTTCAGCGCTTCAACCCGGGATTTGACTTCGGTTTCCGCCAGCGTTTTGTTCGAGGTGCTGGTGTTGTAGCTGTAGGCGCTCAAATACGATTTCGGATAGCCGTCTTTTTCGAAATTTTTGATCATCGTGCTCCAGACCGAGGAGCTCTCGGACCAACCGTGGACGAAAAGGATCGGATCCTGAGCGCTGGCGCCAGCGGGTGCCAGAGCCGAACCGGTGATGCAGAGGGCGATCGCGCATGCAATCGCCGTCAGACGCTTGCTGACCATTTTCTCTCCTATGTTGAGCGCAGGCGCCTCCCAAGCGCGCTGCTGTGACTACCCAAGCAGACCGGTTAAGTACTCGGGCGTGTCTGAGTAAATCAGCTAGGAGCCGCTCGCGCCAGGCTCGGCGGGTGACGGAACCTGTATCTCGCGCTTGAGGATCTTGCCGGTCGGGCCCTTCGGCAAGTCGTCCATGAACCAGACCAGGCGGGGGTACTTGTAGGCGGCGATCCGCTCCTTGACGTACTCGCTGAGCTCCTCCGGCGCTACTTCCTCGCCCTCGTGGAGGACGACCGCGGCGCCGATCTCCTCGCCCCACTGGTCGTGGGGGACGCCGAGGACCGCGGCTTCGCGCACCTTCGGGTGCTCGTAGAGCACCTCCTCGACCTCGCGCGGGTAGACGTTGTAGCCGCCGCGGATGATCATGTCCTTCTTGCGGTCGACGATGAAGAAGTAGCCGTCCTCGTCGATCCGGGCCATGTCGCCGGTGTGGAACCAGCCGCCGCGCATCGCCTCCTCGGTCGCGTCGGGCCGCTGCCAGTAGCCCTTCATCACGTTGTGGCCGCGGATCACGATCTCGCCGACCTCGCCCTGCGGGACCTCCTCGTCGTTCTCGTCGACGACCTTCATCTCCACCTCGCGCAGCGGCGTCCCGATCGAGCCGGGCTTGCGCGGGCGGCCGGGGTGGTTGGTGCTCGCCACCGGCGAGGTCTCCGAGAGCCCGTAGCCCTCGAGCAGTTCGCACTCGAAGGCCTCCTCGAACCCGCGCAGCACCTCGACCGGCATCGCCGCGCCGCCGGTGATGCAGATCCGCAGCGCCGAGGCGTCGTGCTGCTCGCGGTCGGGGTGGTGGAGCAGCGCCCCGTACATCGTCGGCACGCCGTAGAAGTGGGTGACGGAGTCGCGCCCCATGATCTCCAGCGCCTCGCCGGGGTCGAATTTCGGCAGCAGGGTGAGGGTCGCGCCGACCCGCAGGGAGGCGTTCATGCTCACCGTCTGGCCGAAGGAGTGGAAGAGCGGCAGGGAGCCGAGGACGACGTCGCCCTCGCGGACTTCGCAGGTCGTCTCCGAGGCGATCTCCGCGTTGCGGGTGAGGTTGAAGTGGGTCAGCTCGGCGCCCTTCGGCTTGCCGGTGGTGCCCGAGGTGTAGAGGATCACCGCGGTGTCGCCTTCGTCGGTTTCGGCGAGCTCGGCGTCCGGCTCGTGGGCGCCGAGTAGCTCGGCGAAGGCCTGTGGCTCGACCTCGATCAGCTCGGCGCCGGCCTCGGCCGCGCCCTCGCGCGCCTCCTCACCGAAGCCGTGCCAGGCGAGCAGCAGCTTGGCGCCGGAGTCCTCGAGGTAGAAGGCGATCTCGCGCCGCTTCAGCAGCACGTTCATCGGCACCACGACGCCGCCGGCGCGGAGCACGCCGTAGTAGGCGACCGGGAACTCGATCACGTTCGGGAGCATCACCCCGACCCGGTCGCCCTGCTGCAGCCCCTTCTCGCGCAGCAGGGCCGCGAGGCGGGCGCTGCGCTCGTCGAGGTCGGCGTAGGTCAGCTCCAGCGGGCCGAGGCGCACGGCGACGGCGTCCGGCCTGCGCGCGGCGCTCTCGGTGACGATCGAAGCGAGATTCAGGCCCATCGGTTTCCTCCCCGGATCCGGTTGCTCCCCGGCGCCAGTCTAGAGCGCGGATCGCGTTCGCTAGGGTCGCCCCGATGGAAGACCTCGGCCACCCTGTCTCCTATCTCGTGGCGAAGCGAGGGATTCCCGTCTTCTCCAGCGACGGGGAGAAGCTGGGCCGCGTTGTCAAGGTGCAGGCGGCCCCCGAGGCCAACATGTTCGACGGGATCGTCTTCGACACCAGCTGGGGGCCGGGCGGGCGCCGCTTCGTCGACGCGCCGGAGGTCGGCGCGATCTACGAGCGCGGCGTGGTCCTCTCGATCGACGCGGACGACGCGTCGAAGCTGCCCAAACGCGGCCCGTAGAAGGGCGTGCAAATTTGCGCGGCATCTTCTACTATGCCCGCCATGCTTCGAAGGCTGCTGATTACTGGGGCGCTGTTTGCGATGCTGCTGCCGGGTTGCGGGGGCGATTCCAATTCGGGAAACACCGTCTCCTACGAACCGTATGACCTGGAAGCGCCGCGCTCGCCGATCCGCCGCGAAGCTCAGTTGAAGCCCGCGGCAAACGGGCTCGTCGGGTCGGAGCTGAAGCCGATCATTCCCGACAAGTCGCCGCCGGAATTCCTCATCAACCAGGACCTGATCGACGGGATCGGGCGCATGGCGCGCGAGGGGGACACGGTGACCGTGCAGTACGTCGGCTACCTCTACGACTCGAAGAAGAAATTTGCTTCCTCCTGGGACGAAGGCAAGCCGTTCGTCTTTACGCTCGGGAAAGGCGAAGTGAGCCAGGGGTGGGAAGAAGGGGTCAACCAGATGGAGACCTCGGATCGCCGCGAGCTGGTGATCCCACCCGAACTGACCGCCGGCGGCCCCCCGAAGGACGCGCCCCAGGGAGAAACGCTCGTCTACGTGATCGAGCTGCTGCAGGTCAAGTACGGGTAACGCCGCCCGCGGGCCGCTTCGCCTTAAGATGCCGCCGATGCGCCGACTGATTCCGATCTTCCTTGCCTGCTTTGCCCTTTTCGTCGCCGGCTGCGGCGGCGACGACTCCTCGACCTCCTCGACGAGCGAAGCGACGACCGAACAGACGACCGAAGAAGCGGAAACGGTCGAAGCTCCGAAGAAGACGAAGCCGCAGGTGCAGGTGCCGAACGGGGCGCCGCCCAAGGAACTGGTCACCGAAGACCTCGAGGAAGGCAGCGGCGCCGCTGCCAAAGCCGGCGACGAAGTCGCCGTCCAATACGTCGGCGTCAACTACAAGACCGGCAAGGAATTCGACGCTTCGTGGAGCCGCGGGGAACCGTTCGCCTTCGAACTCGGTTCGGGGATGGTCATCCCGGGATGGGAAGAAGGCATCGAAGGGATGAAGGTCGGTGGCCGCCGCCAGCTGATCATCCCGCCGGAACTGGGCTACGGCGCGGCCGGGTCGCCGCCGGCGATCCCGCCGAACGAAACGCTCGTCTTCGTCGTCGACCTCGAAGCGATCAACTAGGCGCCGAGCGGCACACCGGTCCGTGCCGCGCCCGCCGCTCGCCGAACGCCTCACCGCCCAGGCGCTGGCGGGTGAGCCGCTGCGCTCGCCCGAGGCGGTGGCCGAGCGCCTGCTCGCCGTGCAGGGGCAGGACCCGCGCGGGGCGCGGCTGGCGGTGCGGGCGCGGACCGAGGGCGTCGTCGCCGCCGACGTCGACCGGGCGCTGAGCGAGCGCGCGCTGCTGATCACCTGGCTCAACCGCGGCACGCTGCACCTGGTGCGCAGCGATGACTACCCGTGGCTGCACGCGCTGACGACGCCGACCCACTTCGCCAGCTGCAGACGCCGGCTGCAGCAGGAGGGGGTCCCAGAGGACGCGGCGGAGCGGGCGCTGGAGACGATCGAGGCGACCCTTGCCGAAGAGGGGCCGCTGAGCGGCAAAGACCTGCGGGCGCGGATCGACGGTGCCGGGGTGCGTACCGAGGGGCAGGCGTTCATCCACCTGATGTTCCTCGCCGCGGCGCGGGGGATCCTAGTGCGGGGGCCGATGCTCGGTAAGCAGCACGCCTACGTCCTCGTCCGCGACTGGCTCGGCGAGCCGCCGCCGGTCGACCGCGAGAAGGCGGTCGCCGAGCTAGCCCGCCGCTACCTGGCCGGCCACGGGCCCGCCGACGAGCGCGACCTCGCGCGCTGGGCCGGGCTGCCGCTGCGCGACGCCCGCGCCGGGCTGGCGGCGATCGCCTCCGAGCTGGATCAGCGGGAGGACGGGCTGGTCGATCTGAAGGGGCGCCCGGCGCCGGCGCCGCTGCCGGCGCCGCGGCTGCTCGGCGCCTACGACCCGCTGCTGCTCGGCTGGACCTCGCGCGAGGAAGTCGTCGGCCCGCACAAGCTGCTGGTCACCGACAACGGGCTCTTCCGCCCCTTCGCTCTGGTCGAAGGCCGGGCGGTAGCGCGCTGGGGACTGGCCGGCGGCAAGGTGACGATCGAGCACCTCGGCAAGGTGCGAAAGAAGGACGCCGCTGCGCTCGATGCGGACGCGCAGCGGGTCCTCGAGTACCTGAACTCCTAAGGCGCCTGGTCGGCGCCTTCCTGGGCCTGGTTGTCCAGCCGCGGCGGCATCGTGTCGCCGATCGCCGGGGGAGCTTCCTGGCCGGGGAGCGGCTCGGCCTCCTGCGTCCAGATGTGGTTGAGCGAGACCTGCAGGTAGGCCCAGAATCCGGGCGAGAGCAGCAGGTAGAGGATCAGCGCGATCCAGCCGCTGACCGGCTCGCGGCCGGCGATTTTCGAAGCGCCCTGGACGCGCTTGGTGCCGCGCCAGTAGGTGACAAGCGCGGGGACGACGATGATCCCGCCGGGGAACAGAGCCAGCACCGAGTTGGTCGGGTTCTGACCGAGGTCGAAGCCCTTGGCCTCGCCGTAGGCTTTCAGCTCCTTGTTGATCTTGTACCACCAGACCAGGTGGTAGATACCGAGCGTGATGATCGGCAACAGCGCCACGGCCCAGGGGCTGCGCACCTTCACCTCCTGCTCGGTGCCGCGAATCTTCATCTCGTAAGCCATGACTCTCCGTTCCTGTAGTCGGGGGTACTCAGGCCACTTCGGTTGCCGCAGCCTCCCGCTTTAGGCGGACGGGTGCAAGCGGCCGTCGGCTAGCCCAGCTTCGGGCTGCGCCAGGGCGCTTCGAGGCGCTTGACCAGCTCGTCGCCCAGGCCCTCGATCGGTACGCGGACCTGCTCGAGCGAGTCGCGGTCGCGGAGGGTGACGGTGTCGTCGTCCATCGTTTGGTGGTCGACGGTGATGCCCCAGGGGGTGCCGATCTCGTCCTGGCGGCGGTAGCGCTTGCCGATCGAGCCCCCCTCGTCGAACTCGGCGGGGAGGCGCTTGCGGAGGTCGGCGAAGATCTCGCGGGCCTTCTCCGGCATCCCCTCCTTGGAGACGAGGGGGAGGACGGCGACCTTGACCGGGGCGAGGCGCGGGTGCAGGCGCAGGACGGTGCGCTGGCGGCCCTCGACCTCCTCGACCTCGTAGGAGTCGACGAGGAAGGCAAGGGTGGCGCGGTCGGCGCCGGCCGCGGGCTCGATCACGTGGGGGACGTAGCGCTCTTTGGTCTGCTGGTCGAAGTACTCGAGCTTCTCGCCGGAGAACTTGGCGTGCTGGGTGAGGTCGAAGTCGCCGCGGTCGGCGATCCCCTCCAGCTCCGACCAGCCGATCGGGAAGAGGTACTCGATGTCGCTGGTCGCCGAGGAGTAGTGGGAGAGCTCGTCCTCGCCGTGGGCGCGGACGCGTAGGTGGTCGGGGCGGATGCCGAGGTCGGTGTACCAGCGCTCGCGCTCCTGCATCCAGTGCTGGTGCCACTTCTGCGCTTCGGCGGGCGGCACGAAGTACTCCATCTCCATCTGCTCGAACTCGCGGGTGCGGAAGATGAAGTTGCCCGGGGTGATCTCGTTGCGGAAGGACTTGCCGACCTGGGCGATCCCGAACGGCGGCTTCTTGCGGGCGAAGCCGAGCACGTTCTTGAAGTTGATGAAGATGCCCTGCGCCGTCTCCGGCCGCAGGTAGACGGTCGAGCCCTCCTCGGCGACCGGGCCGACGTGGGTTTCGAACATCAGGTTGAACTGGCGCGGCTCCGACAGCTCGCCGCCGCACTCGGGGCAGCGCAGCTCGGCGCTGGGGTCGCCGCCTTCGGCTTCGACCGCCTCGCGCAGGTGGTCCTCACGCCAGCGCTTCTTGCACTTGCCGAGGCACTGGACCAGCGGGTCGGTGAAGCCCGCGAGGTGGCCCGAGGCCTCCCAGACGCGGGGGTGCTGGAGGATCGCGGAGTCGAGCGCGACGATGTCGTCCCTTTCTGCAAGCATCGCCCGCCACCACTCGGCTTTGACGTTGTTCTTGAGCAGGACCCCGTAGTGGCCGTAGTCGTAGGT
>DASSYI010000062.1:0-25192 GCA_035703365.1 Solirubrobacterales bacterium | reverse complement strand
GCGTTCGTCCTTTTCCGGTCATATGTCCGGAAAAGGACGAACGCCGGATTCCGCGGAGGTCTCGCTTTGAGGATCGAGCTGAACGGCGCGCCGCGCGAGCTGCCTGACGGCGCCACGCTCGCCGTCGCGGTTCGCGCCTCCGGAGCGGGGGAGGGGGGGCGCGGGGTCGCCGTCGCCCTCGACGGCGAGGTCGTCCCGCGCGGCGAGTGGGAGGCGACGGCGCTGCGCGACGGGCAGGCGGTCGAGGTCCTCGCTGCGATCCAGGGCGGCGCCGAGACCTGGGAGCTGGGCGGCCGCCGGTGGGGCTCGCGGCTGATCGCCGGCACCGGCGGCTTCCGCTCGCTGGAGCAGATGGAGACCGCGCTCGCCGCCTCCGGGGCCGAGATCGTCACCGTCGCCCTGCGCCGGGTCGACCCCGCCGCCGAGGGCTCGGTCCTCGACGTGATCGACCGCCTCGGCCTCTTCGTTCTCCCCAACACTGCCGGCTGTTACACCGCCCGCGACGCCGTCCGCACCGCCAAGCTCGCCCGCGAGGCCTTCGGGACCGAGTGGATCAAGCTCGAGGTGATCGGCGACGACCGCACCCTCTACCCGGACGCGGTCGAGCTCCTCGACGCCGCCGAAGAGCTCGTCGGCGACGGCTTCACCGTCCTCCCCTACACCAACGACGACCCGATCCTCGCCCGCCGCCTCGAAGAGGCCGGCTGCGCGGCGGTGATGCCGCTCGGCTCGCCGATCGGCTCCGGCGCCGGCATCCGCAACCCGTACAACATCGCGATCATCACCGAGCGCGCCCAAGTCCCGGTGATCCTCGACGCCGGCATCGGCACCGCCTCCGACGCCGCCCAGGCCCTGGAGCTCGGCTGCGACGCGATCCTCGCCGCCAGCGCCATCTTCGGGGCCACCGACCCGGTGGCGATGGCCACCGCCCTGCGCCGCGGCGTCGAAGCCGGCCACCTCGCCCGCCGCGCCGGCCGCATCCCCCGCCGCACCCACGCCGAGGCCTCGACCGCCTACGAGGGATTGCCCGACCTCTCCTGACCGTCGCCACTACCATTGGCCGGCGCGCCCCTGTAGCTCAGTTGGTTAGAGCGGCGGCCTTTTAAGCCGCGCGGCGCGGGTTCGAATCCCGCCGGGGGCATCTTCTCTCCTCTCGCTTTGGCCGGCTCTGCCGTGGTCAAGGGATGTCTGGCAGCTCAGTGCCGACATCGTCAAGTGTGAAATGCAGCCCCTCGATCTCCTCGACGAAGGCATCCAGGCGCCAGGCTTTGGTCCGCCTTCTGGTTTGCTCGTGCACGTATTCGGTGCCGCCCGTCGGGTCGAGCGCGATCCGCTCGTCGCGCGTGACCAGGAACTCAGCCTCAGCTTGGGTGGCGAGGTGGATCAGCCACTCGTGCTCCGGCGCCCGACCGTCGGTGTAGCGGGGGATGGTCTGCCCGAACTCCCCAAAGGCCTTCGCGGTGTGGTGAAGCAGGCGCCGGTGGACCCACTCCGCAGCCTCGGTGGGCAAGCTGGGCCGGTGGGCACGCGCCTGCTGGATCAACGACTGGACCTGGGTCAGGAGTTGCGGCGAGATGACGAGCCCATAGTCGGTAGGGGTCATCACCGGCAAGCGCTCGGCGAACACGGCGCGGAGCTCGATTTCGCGCTCCCGCAGAGCCTCGATCGGCCCCCCGATGGTTGCGTTGCCGACGGCAGCCTCGGCCTCCTGCTTGAGCTTGTCCATCTCGGCGTCGTTGACCCGCTCGATGTTGCTGACGAGGCGTCCGTAGGCGAGGAGCACGAGCAGCTTACCACAGCGCCCTCTCGGCGCCAGGAAAGCTCCCGCTAGGAAATATGGGTCCACCACCACCAGCCGCACGGGCGGGGACTGTATAGATAAGTGGGCTGACTAATCCTGCCGCTGAAAACGCAAAGGCAGTCGCGAGCAGTCAGATCTACTCGGAGGGGTCGTACTCGTCAAGCTCGGAGAGGACCTCGTCCTCGGCGTCCCTGCCGTCGGCCTGCGCAGCTTCATCGAGCTTGCGCAGCTCCTGGGCGAGGTCGTAGGTACCGGACAACGAGCTGAGAAGCCCCTGCAGGGGAATTCGAAACTCGCTGCGACTGCCGTTCGGCGGCAGCTTCACGTAGGGAATCCGGTCCGCGTGGATCCAGTTGAGGATCGTGCGGGGGGAGACCTTGAGGAGGCTCGCCGCCTCGTTGGTAGTTAGAAGCTGAGGGGTGGTCGGTACAAGAACATCCATGCTGTTCTCTAATTTCGGTTGATTCGTTGCTTTCCTTTAGTGCGGAAATGGTACCTGAGCGGTCGGATTCCCGTCAAGAGGGGCCCAAGGTCGACTCATCCCGCTGAACTAAAGATATTTCCTCGTCGCAGCGGGCACCGCGAAGATCTGCTCCCCCTCGCAGGTCAAGATCGAGCAATGAGGCTTCTCGCAGGTCGACATCCTCGAAAACTACCCCTTGGGCATTGGCGCCAATCAGCCCGGCGCCCTTCAGGCAGACGCCCTTGACCACGGCCCCCCGTAAGTCTGCCCCGTCCAGATGGGCACCGCCGAGGTCGGCCCCGTCGAGAAAGGCACCTCTCAGGTCGCATTCGACCAGATTCGCCCCACGCAGGTCGGCCTGCTCGAGGTGAGCCTTGCGCAGATCCACCTTGAACAAATCCAGCAACTGCCCCCGCTCTTTGTCCTCTCGGCTCGAGTCGCGCTCCCTAAGCACCGTCGCGATCGCTCTGACCTCGGGTGCTGCATCCTCCTCCATTGTCTCCGCCCCATGGGCCGCCGAATAGTTGGTCCGCAGGTATGCGCTCAGGATCTCGATCGCCGGCCAGTGGTCCAGGTTCGACTGACGGGCTACCCGCGCCAACTCCTGAATCCCCCCGAGCCTCTTGATCGATTCGCCGGCGGCGAGATGATCGACCGCCGCCGCGAAGCGGTCAGTCATCTGGCCTTCCCGCGTCTGCCGGATCGTCGCCAGAGCTGCACGGGCCGTCAGCACCGTTCCGGCGATTACCGCCAAACCGGCAAGCGCCTGGATCGCCACCGCCCGCACGTCGCTTTGTGCCGCCAGCAAATCCTTCTGGCTTAATGCGGTTGCGCCGGATCCCCTCTCGACCAGAGCGCGGGGGATTAGATAGAAGCCCGAATAGAAGAGCGCGAGGACGGCGCCGGCCAGCAGGCAGACCCCTACCCAGGTCATCACTCGTCGCATCGGGTGATCCTAAGTCGAAACCTTTCGGCGGCTCCCTCTGGGTGTGCTCTACTTGAGCAATGGGCGGGGGTGGAGCCGATGGCAAGGGCGCGCGGCACGACCAGCACCTGCTGCGGGTCCCGGTCGACCAGGAGGTCGACGACGAGCGGCGACTTGACCGCATCAACACGGAGATCGGGGGCGCTTTCCGGGCGCTGCGAGACATCGACGAGGGCGTCTCGATCTTCGGTTCGGCCCGGGTCGAGGAGGGCCATCGCTGGTACGAGCTCGCCCGCGAGACCGCGGCCTGCCTCACCCACCACGGCTACACCGTGATCACCGGCGGCGGGCCCGGCCTGATGGAGGCCGCCAACCGCGGCGCCGCCGAGGCGGGCGGCCTCTCCGTCGGCCTCAACATCGAACTCCCGCACGAGCAGGAGATCAACCCCTACGTCAACCGCCAGTACGAATTCCACTACTTCTTCGCCCGCAAGCTGATGTTCGTCCGCTTCGCCCGCGCCTTCGTGATCATGCCCGGCGGCTTCGGCACGCTCGACGAGATGTTCGAGTCCCTGACCCTGATCCAGACCCACCGCATCTACTCCTTCCCGACGATCCTCGTCGACTCCGAGTTCTGGGACCCGCTGCTGGAGTGGATCGACCGCGGCCTCGAGGACAACGGCCTGATCTCCCCCGGCGACAAAGAGCTCCTCGTCGTCGCCGACGAGCCCCATGACGTCTGCAAGCACGTGATCCGCGCGAGCGAAGAGCAGCGCGCGCTGAGCTGAGGAGCGGACGATCGAAGCCCGGGCGGAAATCAGACAGATGGTCGACGAGGCCGTGGCGCAGTACTCCTTCTACGGGAAGGAGGACCTGCTGGTGCGGTGCCCGGAGGGGGGCGGCACCGAGCGCTTCGTCAACGGCCGCTGGGTGCCGGCGAGGCGCCCGCGGTCACCCGGCTCCTCCTCGAAGTGGAAGCCGTTGACTGCCAAGAAGCTTCGCCGCCACGCCCGGGAGTACTTCGTCGAGGATTTCGGGGCCGAACCCGTCGACTGGGGCGAGAAGGTGGAGCGGTTCAAGCGCACCTTCCTCTACCGGCACGGCAACCCGCCGATGAAAGGAGGCTCGATGAGAAGGCCCATGCCGGAGATGTTCGACCGCTCCCGGGACGCCTTCGCGGAGCTTCTGGCGAATACGGACGGTGAAGCGCTCGAGGAGCTCAGGGATCAGGCGCTGCTGGGATACGAGCACCAGCGCGAGAGGATCACCGCGGCCGAGCAGCGCGCCAACTTCTTCCTCGGCACCGCCGGCTTGACCACCTCGCTCGTCCTCGCCAACGCCGGCTTGCTGCTCGGCGCCGACAAGCTCGGCTCGCCCTGGCGAATGCTTTCCGCAATCGCGCTCCTCTTCGCGAGCATCTTTGCGCTCAACGCCGGCTTCCGCGCGCTTCAGGCGACGATGCTCACCTTCGGACACTTCCCTCCCAACGGCGTCACCTGGGTCATGGGACGGCGGCGCCTCAGCAAGGAGGCGATGACGCGCTCATACATCGGCGCGCTGTTGGTGGGTCAGCATCGGCTCTCCGCGATCGCCGACTGGAAGCTAATGCGGATGAAAGAAGCGAGGAGCTGGTTCGTGTGGACGGGGGTGGCGGTCTTCGTGCTGACCGCTTTCGTCCTCGTCGACGTCTTCTTCGGCTGACCCTGCGACCGCTTCGGTTCAGTGCCGGAAGTGCCGGTGCTTCGTGAAGACCATCGCGACGCCGGCCTGCTCGCAGGCCTCGATCACCTCGGCGTCGCGTTTGGAGCCGCCGGGCTGGATCACGGCGGTGGTGCCGGCCTGGATCGCCAGCTCGGGGCCGTCGGCGAAGGGGAAGAAGGCGTCGGAGGCGAGGGCTGAGCCGGCGAGGAGGTCGCCGGCCTCGGCGCCGCGGGCCTCGCGGCACTTCTCGACGGCGAGGCGGACGGAGTCGACGCGGCTCATCTGGCCGGCGCCGATGCCGAGGGTGGCGCCGCCCTTGGCGATCACGATCGCGTTGGAGCGGACCCGGCGGCTGACGGTCCAGGCGAAGAGCATGTCCTGCCATTGCTCCTCGCTCGGCTCGTTGCCGGTGACCGCCTCCATGATCTCGCGCGGCTCCGGGTCGCCGTCGCGGTCCTGGATCAGGAGGCCGCCCATCACCCGCTTGACGTCGCGCTCGCTCGGGTCGGGCTGGCGGCGCTCCTCCTCGCAGAGGATCCGGATCGCCTCCTTCTGCGTCAGCACCTCGAGGGCGCCCTCCTCGTAGCCGGGCGCGCTCAGCACCTCGACGAAGTTCTTGTGCAGCTCCTCGGCCAGCTCCTTGCCGATCGGCCGGTTGATCGCGATCACGCCGCCGTAGGCGGAGATCGGGTCGCAGGCCAGCGCCTTCAGATAGGCCTCCAGCGCGTCGGCGCCGATCGCCACCCCGCAGGGGTTGTTGTGCTTGACGATCACGCAGGCCGGCTGCTCGAAATCGCCGACCAGGCTGCGGGCCGAGTCGAGGTCGAGGACGTTGTTGAAGGAGAGCGCCCGCCCGTGCAGCTTCGAGCAGCGCGAGAGGATGTGGCTGCGCAGCCCCTGCTCGGCGTAGAGCGCCGCCCGCTGGTGCGGGTTCTCCCCGTAGGAGAGGTCGAGCACCTTTTCGTAAGCGACGGCGAGGTGTTCGGGGAAGTCCTCGTACTCCATCGAGAACCAGCGGCTGATCGCGGCGTCGTAGCGCGCGGTCTGGGCGAAGGCCTCGTTGGCGAGCCAGTGGCGGGTGGCGGCGGAGATCTCGCCGCCGCTCTCTTCCAGCTCGGCGCAGACCGCGTCGTAGGACTCCGGCTTGACGACCACCGCGACGCTCTCGTGGTTCTTGGCCGCGGCCCGGATCATCGTCGGCCCGCCGATGTCGATGTTCTCGATCGCCTCGTCGTGGGCGACTTCGTGCCCGGCGACGGTCTGCTCGAAGGGGTAGAGGTTGACGCAGACGACGTCGATCGGCTCGATCCCCTCCCGCTCCAGCGTCGCCATGTGTTCGGTGTCGCCGCGCCGCGCCAGCAGCGCCGCGTGCAGCCGCGGGTGCAGCGTCTTCACCCGACCGCCGAGGATCTCCTCCTGGCCGGTGAACTCGGAGACGTCGGTCACCTCGACCCCCGCCTCGCGCAGCGCCGTCGCGGTGCCGCCGGTGGAGAGGATCTCGACCCCGAGCGCCGCCAAACCCTTGGCGAAGTCGGCGACGCCGGTCTTGTCGGAGACCGAGATCAGCGCCCGGCGCACGCGGACCTGGCCGTCGTCGAGGCTCTCGGGCTGGGTTTCGGTGGCGGGGTCAGGCATCGACCGCGACCTTGCGCGGGTCGCTGGGATCGATCCTAACCCTGCCCTCAGCGATCATGCGGATCGCCTCGGGGTAGAGCTCGTGCTCGACGTTGTGGACGGCGGCCTCCAGCACCTGCCGTTCGCGGCCGACGGGCACCGGCACCGCCCGCTGGACGATCACCGGGCCGGTGTCGATCCCCTCGTCGACGAAGTGGACGGTGACGCCGGTCTCCTGGACCCCCGCCTCGAGGGCCTGGCCGATCGCGTCGAGGCCGGGGAACTGCGGCAGCAGGGCGGGGTGGATGTTGACGATCCGCCCCGCGAAGCGGGCAACAAACGGTTCGGTCAGCAGCTGCATGTAGCCGGCCAGCACGACCAGGCCCGGGCGGTGGGATTCGCACCAGTCGCCCATCGCCGCGTCGCGCCCCATCCGGTCGGGATAGGCGTCGGCGGGGAAGACGGCGGTGTCGATGCCCGCCCGCGCCGCCCGCTCCAGCGCCCCGGCGCCCGGCTTGTCGGAGCCGACGGCGGCCACCTCGACCAGCCCCTGCCCGTGCAGCTTGTCGAGGATCGCCTGCAGGTTGGTGCCGCTGCCCGAGGCGAGGACGACGATCCGGAAGGCGCTCACGCGCGCATCTTGTCGAATTGCCACTTTGTCTCGCTATGCGGGACCTATCGGACCTCGGCATTTTGCGTTTGCAAGAGAAAACTTGATCAAAAGGCTCTGAGGTGCTATCCCGGTCTCTTCCGATATCCAACGAGCTCGGCTGCCAGTCGCCGGGCTCCCCCCCATGGGAGAGATGAAGATGAAGACGTTGAAGCTTGTACTCCTCGCCGCGACGGCGGTGGCGGCGCTGATGGCGACCGTCGGCGCCGGCAGCGCGGTGGCCACACCGACGGCGCTCTGCAAAGCGCCGACAACACCGGGCGGCTTGCCGATCTGCGAAGGCAACCACCTCTATCCGGCACAGACGACAATCCACGCTCACCTGGAGGCGGGGACGAAACTCGTGATCCCGACCCCCAACGGCGTCGTCGAATGCAACGGCTCGACAATCGACGCAACCACCGAGCAGGCGACATTCAAACCGCTCGGGGCGGTCGTCAACATGCTCAGTTTCGGCGGCTGCTTCGAAGGCGCCGAACCGGTCGACGTGAAAGCGCTCCTGCCGGGCACACTCGACATCGAGATCATCGACCTGCCGGTCTGGACCCACAACGGGACACTGACGCTGACAGGAACCGAAATCCAGATCGTCTGGACACTGACGGGCGACGAATGCGTCTACGACGCCGGTCACGCCGGCGTCCTCACAGGCGGCCCGATGGCGACAATCGACTGGGCCGGCCCCCTCACCTACACAAGGGGGAACCTCGGTTGCGTTCCAGGAAACGGCAACTGGAACGGCGCCTACACAGTCACATCACCGGAACCCCTCTGGGTCTCGATGTGACATGAAAGCTCCGGCGGGATCTGACCAAGCAGTTCAAGGACGCAGGGAGCGAAGCGTGCTCTGCACGTGAGCGACCGAGGACGCCGAAATGCGCAGTGTCAGATCCCGCCGGCGATCGTCTCCAGGGCGAATTTGCCGTCCGCCTCGTCGGGGTCGCCGAGCGGGTAGTCGCCGGTGAAGCAAGCGTCGCAGTGTTCGAGCGGGTCGCCGCCGATCGCCTCGTAGACGCCGCCCATCGAGAGGTAGGCGAGGCTGTCGGCCTCCAGCTCGGCAGCGATCTCGTCGACCGAGCGCTTGTGGGCGATCATCTCCTCGCGGGTCGACATGTCGACGCCGTAGTGGCAGGGGTTGCGGATCGGCGGCGCCGAGATCCGCAGATGGACCTCCGCGGCGCCGGCGTCGCGCAGCATGCCGACGATCTGGCGGGTGGTGTTGCCGCGGACGATCGAGTCGTCGACGACGACCAGGCGCTGGCCGGCGACGATCTCCGGCAGCGGGTTGAACTTCAGCCGCAGGCCGTGTTTGCGCAGCTCCTGGCCGGGCTGGATGAAGGTCCGGGCGACGTAGCGGTTCTTGATCAGCCCGTCGTCGCGCGGCAGGCCGGAGGCGCGCGCGAAGCCGGCGGCGGCCGGGTTGCCCGAGTCCGGCACCGAGATCACCAGGTCGGCCTCGACCGGCGACTCGCGCCAGAGGATCTCGCCCATCCGCCCGCGCGCCTGCTGCAGGACCTTGCCCTCCAGGCGGCTGTCGGGGCGGGAGAAGTAGATGTGCTCGAAGACGCAGCTGGCGCGGCGGTCGGTCTTCACCACCTGGCGGGTCTCCAGCCCGCGCTCGGTCAGGCTGACCATCTCGCCGGGGTGCACCTCGCGCATCAGCTCGGCGCCGATGATGTCGAAGGCGCAGCTCTCGGAGGCGACGACGAAGCGGTCCCCGAGGCGGCCGAGGCTGAGCGGCCGGATCCCGTGCGGGTCGCGGAAGGCGACGATCGCCCGCTTGGTCATCACCACGGTCGAGTAGGCGCCCTGCAGCCGCGGCATCGTGTCGGCGACGGCGTCCTCGATCATCTTCCCGTCGTGGGAGGAGAGCAGCGCCGCCATGATCTCCGAGTCCGAGGTGCCGCGGAACTTGAGGCCGCTCTCCTTCAGCTCGCCCCAGAGCTCGACCGCGTTGGTCAGGTTGCCGTTGTGGGCGAGGGCGACCTCGCGGCCGTCGTCGCGCCAGATCGGCTGCGCGTTCTCCCAGGAGCCGCCGCCGGTGGTCGAGTAGCGGACGTGGCCGATCGCCATGTCGCCCTCAAGCGCCCGCAGCTTCTGCTCGTCGAAGACCTGGGAGACGAGGCCCGCCTCGCGCATCGTCGTCAGCATTCCGCCCTGGCAGGTGGCGATCCCGGCCGACTCCTGGCCCCGGTGCTGCAGCGCGTAGAGCCCGAAGTAGGCGAGCCGGGCGACCTCGTGGCCGGGCGCGTATACGCCGAAAACGCCGCATTCATCGCGCGGCCCCTCGCGGTCGATGCTGAACCCCTTCTCGGGAGTCAAGTGCGCGTATTCCTCGCTGGCGATTGAAGACGGACGCGCAGGCAGACAAGACATCCTGCCTACCGCAGGAGGGTAGCAGCGCCTGGCGGCGCCGGACGCGGCGCGGGGCGTTGTCCTCGGTCGGCCAAATAGCGCTGCTATTCGGCCTCCCTGCGTCCTAGCCCCGCTTGGTCCGGCACCGCCAGGAGTCTCTTACGCGAGCTGCAACACGCTCTCCATCTGCTCGCCGATCACCAGACCGAAGCGCTCGAGCAGTCCGGGGACCGACTCCGGTTTCATCTCCAGGCCGTAGCGGTCGTTGAGGGCCGCCAGTTCCTCCGGCGTCGCGTTGAGGACGCCGCCCAGGTCGACCAGCTCCTCGAAGAAGTGCTCGAAGCCGGCGGGGGCGATGATCTCGAGGATCCGGCAGGGCTCGTCGCCGGCGTTCCAGAAGGTGTGCCACTCGTTGCGCGGCTTGAAGACGAGCTCGCCGGGACCGGCCTCGACCACCTCGTCGCCGAGCAGCCCGCCCATCCGGCCCTCGAGCACGAAGCTGTACTCGTCCTCGCGGGTGTGGCGGTGCAGCGGCGCCGCCAGAGCGCGGGGGGAGAGCGGATGTTCGACCAAGGAGAAGTCCCCGCCCGCGTCCTCGCCGTTGATCATGAACCGCACCCCGATGCTGCCGAGGAAGCCCGCCTTGCCGTCGCCGGGACCGATAACCGTTGCCATCTCGAATCTCCTTCTCAGTTTCAGTGAACAGTGCTGTTGCGTGAAAAGGTAGCGCCCGTTGACGGATCTGTCAATATTGGTCGTACAGCCATGTCCGGGCAAAAGCGGAAATACGAGAAGAAGCGCCGCGCCGAAGCCGAGGCTCAGACCCGGCTGCGGATCACCGAAAGCGCGGTCGAGCTGCACGGCTCCCTCGGGCCCGCCCGCACCTCGATGAGCGCGGTCGCCGAGCACGCCGGCGTCCGCCGCTCGACCCTCTACCGCCACTTCCCCGACGAGCGCGCCCTGTTCGGCGCCTGCTCAGCCCACTGGGCCGCGGAGAACCCGCCCCCGGACATCACCCGCTGGGAGCAGGTCGACGATCCGGCCGAGCGCCTGGCCTTGGCGCTTGGGGAGCTCTACGCCTACTACCGCGGCGCCGGCGGGATGATCGACAAGCTCCTGCGCGACGAAGGGTCGGTCGAGATGGTGGCCGAGCTGTTCGCCCCGTACCACCGGTTCATGGCGATGGCCGCCGAGATCCTGATGCGCGGCCGGGGCCTGCGCGGCAACGCCGCCAAGCGGACCCGCGCTGCGATCGGCCACGCCCTCGCCTTCCGCACCTGGCAGGACCTCACCGAGGCGCAGGGCCTCGACGACGACCAGGCCGTCGACGTGATGTCGCGCCTGGTCGCCGCCGCTGGGTGAGTCGCATCCGACTTTGACCACACCCCGGTGGGGCGGGAATCGGATGCGTGGGGTTCAGTCCGACCGCAGGCTGTCGCCGTTCTCGGGGTCGAAGAGGTGGAGCTTCGAGGTGTCGGCCCAGAGTTGGGCGGTCTCGCGGCGCTTGACCTTGCTGGTCGGGTCGAGGCGGGCGACGATCTGCTCGTGGCCCTCGCGGATTTCGCCGGCGCCGGTTTCGTCGAGGCTCTCTTCGACGATGTCGGCCAGCTGGTCTGACTGCACGCCTTCGGACTCGATGTGGAAGTAGGCGTAGAGGTCGGAGCCGAGCGACTCGACCAGGTCGATCTCCGCCTCGAAGACGATCCCGCGCTCCTCCTTGAGGTCGCCGATCACCTCGACGTCCTCGATGTTCTCGGGCCGCAACCCGCAGACCACCTGGCCCTCGCGGCCGTCGCCCTTGACGTCGAGGTCGCCGAGGTCGACTTCGCCGATCGGCAGTTTCAGCTTGCCGCCGCTGATCTCGCCCGGCATGAAGTTCATCGCCGGCGAGCCGATGAAACCGGCGACGAAGAGGTTCACCGGGTGGTCGTAGAGGTCGGCCGGGGTCCCGACCTGCTGCAGGACGCCCGCCCGCATCACCGCGACCCGGTCGCCGAGGGTCATCGCCTCGGTCTGGTCGTGGGTGACGTAGACGGTCGTCGTTTCCAGCTTCGACTGCAGCCGCGCCACCTCGGTCCGCATCTGCACCCGCAGCTTCGCGTCGAGGTTGGAGAGCGGCTCGTCCATCAGGAAGGCTTTCGGGTCGCGGACGATCGCCCGCCCCATCGCCACCCGCTGGCGCTGGCCGCCGGAGAGGTTGGCCGGCCGGCGGTCGAGGTGCTGCTCGAGGTCGAGCGTCTTTGCCGCCTCCTCGACCTTCGCGTCGATCTCCGACTTGTCGGCGCCGGCGAGCTTCAGCGCGAAACCCATGTTCTCGCGCACGGTCATGTGCGGATAAAGCGCGTAGTTCTGGAAGACCATCGCGATGTCGCGATCCTTCGGCGAGCGGTCGTTGACGGTCTCGCCGCCGATCTTCACCTCGCCGCTGGAGATGTCCTCGAGCCCGGCGATCATCCGCAGGGCCGTCGACTTGCCGCAGCCCGAGGGGCCGACGAGGATCATGAACTCGCCGTCCTGGATGTCGAGGTCCATGTCTTTGACGGCTTCGAAACCGTCGGCAAACGTCTTGGTTACTCCGTCGAGGACTATCTCTGACATCGGTTGGCTCCTTTATCCCTTGACGGCGCCGGCGGTGAGCCCGGCGACGATTCGGCGCTGGAAGATGAGTACGAAGACGATGATCGGCACCGTCACCACCACAGCGGCGGCGGCGATCGAGCCGGTCGGCGCGGTGAACGACGATTCGCCGGTGAAGAAGGCGAGTGCGGCGGGAACGGTCCGCGACGCGTCCGAGCTGGTCAGCGAGATCGCGAAGAGGAAGTCGTTCCAGCAGAAGATGAAGACGAGGATCGCCGCGGTGAAGACGCCGGGCGCGGCCAGCGGCACGATCACTTTGGTGAAGGCCTGAAACGGCGTCGCGCCGTCGACCTGGGCCGCCTGCTCGAGCTCCCAGGGGATCTCCCGGAAGAAGGCGACGAGGACGTAGATCGCCAGCGGCAGCGAGAAGGTCAGGTAGGGGATGATCAGCCCCAGCCAGGTGTCGTAGAGGTGCAGGGCCCGCCACATGTCGAACAGCGGCCCGACCGTGGAGATCGGCGGGAACATCGCGATCGCCAGCGCTCCGGCGAGGATCAGCCGCTTGCCGGGGAATTCGAGCCGCGCGATCGCGTAGGCGGCGAAGGAGGCGAGGACGATCGAGATCGCCGTCGTGATCAGCGCGATCCCGATCGAGTTGATCAGCGGTTTGATGAACGGGCTGTCGCTGACCCCGCCTTCGAACAGGCTCTTGTAGTTGTCGAAGGAGATTTCCGAGGGGATGAAGCGCTGGTCGGCCAGGGCTTCCGGCGGCTTCAGCGAGATCGAGATCAGCCAGAGCACCGGGATCAGGGCGAAGACGACCACCAGCACGATGGCGATCGTCCAGAGGGCGTAGTCGCGGCCGTTGCGTTGGTCCATCTCAGCCTCCCGGTCGGCCTTCGTCGAGTTTCGCCCCGAAGCCGCGGACGAAGATGAACGCGATCAGGAAGACGCAGAGGAAGATCAGCACCGAGACCGCCGAGCCGAGGCCGAGGTTGAGGCGGCTGATCAGCTGGTTGTAGCCGAGGATCGAGACCGATTCGGTGTCCAGCGCACCGCGGGTCATGATGAAGATCGTGTCGAAGACCCGGAAGGCGTCGAGGGTGCGGAACAGCAGCGCGACGAGGATCGCTGGCTTCATCAACGGCAGCGTGATCCGCGTGAACCGCTGCCAGGCGCTGGCCCCGTCGACCCGCGCCGCCTCGTAGAGCTGGTCGTCAATCGTCACCAACCCGGCGAGCAGCAGCAGCGCCATGAACGGCGTCGTCTTCCAGACCTCGGCCATGATGATCACCGCGAAGGAGCTGAAGCGGCCGCCGAACCAGTCCATTTCGTCGGAGATCAGCGGCAGGTTGTTGACGAACCCGGTTTCCGGCGCGAAGGCGAACTGCCAGGCGAAGGCGGCGACCACGGTGATGATCCCGTAGGGGATGAGGACCGAGGTGCGGACGACGCCGCGGCCGAAGATCGCCCGGTGCATGACCAGCGCGATCGCCATCCCCAGCACCAGCTCGATCGCGACCGTGGTGACCATCAGGAAAACGGTGTTGAAGATGTCCGTCCACCAGAGGCTCGAGGTGAGGACGGTGACGTAGTTGCTGAGCCCGGCGAAGCTGTTTTCGTCCGGGAAGCGGAGGTCGACGTTCTGCAGCGAGAGGACGACGGCGTAGGCGATCGGGTAGGCGGTGACGAGCAGCATCGCCACCACTGCCGGCGCGCAGAGCATCCAAGCGAGTTTGCGCTCCGAGCGGGTGCGCGAGGAGGCCTTGGCCGGGGGAGTCGTCTTCGCCTCCATCAGAGCAGCCCTTCCCGCTTGACCGCGTCTTCGACGTTCGACTTCAGTTCGTCGTAGATCGATTCGGTGTCTTCGGGATCGATCTTGTCGGGCGGGTGCAGCGCCCGCTGGACCGCGAGGGTGACGTCCTGGTAGGCCGGAGTCGTCGGCCGCGGCCCGGAGGCTTCGATCGATTCTTTGACCAGCTGGGCGAAGCCCGGGTATGCCTTGGTCACCGCTTTGTCGGTGTAGAGATCGGAGCGCGACGGCGGCAGGCCGTCGAGTTCGACCGCGGTTTTCTGGCTGGTGTCGTTGGCGAGGCAGGCGGCCGCTTCGAAGGCGACGTCCTTGTTCTGCGAGAAGGAGCTGACCGCGAGGTTGAAGCCGCCCAGCGGCGGTTTGCTCGGCGTGTCCGGGTTGACGCGGGGGAAGCGGGCGAAGCCCATCTCTTTGCCGATTTCCGGCGCTTCTTCCTGGGCGCTCGCGTAGGCGAAGGTGTAGTTGGTCATGAAGGCCGATTCGCCGCCCTCGAAGCCGAGCCGGGCGGTGTCCTCGTCGGAGGTCGAGAGGCTCGGCGGCGCGGCGCCGCCGTTGGCCAGCTTGCCGATCACCTGCAGTGCTTCTTCGGTCGGCCCCTGTTTGAGGTCGACTTCTTCGGGGCCGGAGAGGATTTCGGTGCCGGCGCTCTCGATCAGCGCGTTGACGAAGACCATGTAGCCCTCGTAGCGGTTGGCCTGGACCTGGATCGAGCCGGCTTCTTTCAGCCCTTCGGCGACTTCGATCATTTCGTCCCAGGTTTTCGGCGGCTGCTTGACCAGGTCTTTGCGGTACCAGAGCAGCTGGGTGTTGGTGTTGAACGGAGCGGCGTAGAGCTTCTTTTCAAACGAGGCCGTTTCGATCACGTTGGAGAAGACCTTTTCGGTCACCTGCTTCTTCAGCTTCCCCTTCCACTCTTCGACCCAGCCGGCGTTGGCGAACTCGCCGGTCCAGATCACGTCCATGCCGACGATGTCGATCGAGGAGTCCTCGGCGCCGAGCCGCCGCACCAGCTGTTCGCGCTGCTGGCTGGCGTCGGTGGGGAGGAATTCCGGCGTGATCGTGTACTTGCCGTCCGATTCTTCCGAGCACCGTTTGGAGACTTCCTCGATCGTCCCGCCCGGCTGGATCGCGACGAAGAAGGTCAGCTCGCGCGGCCCGTTTTCGTCGGAAGAGCCGCCGCAGGCGGTGAGGCCGACCCCGGCCAGGACAGTCGCGGCGAGGCAGATCAGCGCTCGCTTGGTCCGGCCTGGTGTCAAAGTCGCTCCTCCATCGCTCACCCCTTCCCAGGGGGTGCAATGAAGAACTTGCCCGCGTGACTGCTTGTCTAAACGTCGGCCAGCAGCGCTTGGAGCGCTCGATGCAGGCCAGCGACAGCCGAGTCGAGCGGCGCCTGGTCGCCGGCGGCGCGGGCGCGGACGAGGGCGCCCTCGATGGTGGAGACGACGAGGCCGGCGAAGGCCTCGGCCTCGGCCTCGCCCACGCCTTCCGCGCGCAGGGCGGCGGCGATCGGAGCTTCCCAGCTTTCGAAGGCGGCGGTCGCGGCTGCGGCGAGCGCCGGGTCCTCGGGCCGGGCCAGGGCGGCGGCGGCGACCGGGCAGCCGAGCCGCTCCGGCTGGTTCTTGACCCGGCGGCGGAACATCTCGCCGAAGGTGCTGAGGGTCTCGGCGAGGCCGAGCTCGGCGAGCGAGCTTTCGATCGCGGCGCGGATCTCGCGTCCCTCCAGTTCGGCCGCCTCGACCGCGAGCTGCTTCTTGCCGCCGGGAAAGTGGTGGTAGATCGAGCCGCGCGGTGCCCGGCCGCGCTCGGCGACGTCGCGCAACTCCATCCCTGCGTAGCCCTTCTCAGCGAGGAGTCGTCGGGCGCCGTTCAGCAGCCGGTCGCGACCGTCACGGCGCGTCGGCTCGATCGCTTTCGCATCGGCAATTCGCGTTATGCCCACGGTCATAGTATAGTCGCCGCCACGATGTATGACCGGGGTCATAGAGCGAGCGTCCTCATCGCCTGCACCGGCGCCTTCCTCGTCTTCCTCGACACGACGATCGTCAACATCGCTTTCCCGGACATCTCGGCCTCCTTCCCGGAGGCGAGCCGGGGCCTGCTCTCCTGGGTGCTCGACGGCTACTTCGTCGTCATCGCCGCCCTGCTGGTTCCGGCCGGCGGGCTGGCCGACCGCTTCGGTCACAAGCGCGTCTTCCTCGGCGGCCTGGCGCTCTTCACCCTCTCCAGCCTGCTCTGCGCGGTCGCCCCCTCGCTCGAGGCGCTGATCGCTTTCCGCGTCCTGCAGGGGGCGGGGGCGGCGGCGATCGCGCCGACCTCGCTGGCGATCGTCCTCGACAGCTTCCCGGCCGAGAAGCGAGCGACCGGCGTCGGCCTCTGGGGCGCCGCCGCCGCGGCCGCTGCGGCGACCGGCCCGACCCTTGGCGCCGCCCTGGTCGAACTCGACAGCTGGCGGCTCGTCTTCCTCGTCAACCTGCCGCTCGGCGCGGGTCTGCTGCTCGCCGGCCGGCGGCTGCTTGCCGAACAGGCGCCGCGCGACAGCCGCCTACCCGACCTGCCCGGGGCGCTGATGCTGGCGCTCGGCCTGGCGGCGGTGACGCTGGGGATCGTCGAGGGCAACGACTGGGGCTGGACCGGGGCGGGGACGCTCGCCGCCTTCGCCGCAGCCGTCCTCCTGCTTGGAACGGTGGTGGTCCGCAGCCTGCGACACCCGCGCCCGATCGTCGATCCGCTGTTCTTCTCGCACCGGTCCTTCACGCTCGGCAACCTCGGCACCCTGCTCTTCGCCGCCGCGTTCTTCTCGCTGATCCTCGGCAACGTCCTCTTCCTCACCACGGTCTGGGGCTACAGCATCCTCAGCGCCGGACTCGCCGCCCTGCCCGGGCCGGCGATGACGACGCTCGTATCCGGCCCCGCGGGTCGCCTCGCCGACCGCTTCGGCCACCGCGCGGTGATCGTGCCGGGGACTCTCGTCTTCGCCGCCGGCGCCCTGGTCCTCCGCTCGGCCGGCGCCGGGCCCGACTACCTCGGCGTCTGGCTGCCCGGCGCGATCCTCACCGGGATCGGCATCGGCCTCGCCTTCCCGACCCTCGGCTCCGCCGCCGTCCGCGACGTCGCCGACGACCGCTTCGCCACCGCCAGCGCCGTCAACGCCGCCTTCCGTCAGGTAGGCGCCGTCCTCGGCACCGCGATCCTGATCGCAATCGTCGGCGAACCAGCCAACCTTGCCGCGGCTCTGGACGTCTCCGACAGCGCCTACCTGTTCGCGGTCCTAGCCGCGCTCGCCTCCGGCGCCGCAGCCCTCGGGCTACGGCGGCAGTCAGCGGTGGATGCGCCCGCCGACGAGAGAGGCGGGCTCGTAGGCCCGCCTCTCACCAGCGACTAGAGACAGCTGAGGCTCAGGACTTCGCCTGACCCTTCAGCTTCACTTTCAGCGTTTTCGTCGTCACCACGCCGGAGACGCTCGTGCCGGTGACGGTCACGTTCAGCCTCACGGACCGTTTCGGCGGCAGCGCCTTCAGCTTTTTCTTCAGAGCTTTGGGGAAGGAAAGCCGGAATTTGCCGAGGGTGCCGGCCACCAGGTTCTGCGTCCCACCGTTGAGTTTGGCTTTCTTCCCTTTGCCCAAACTGGCGACGCCTTTGACGGTGACCGGTGCCGCGGTGCTGCTGGTGACGATCACCGTTACCGAACCTTTTCTCACCTGCGTCGCCGTCGAGAGCGTCACCACCGGGCAAGAAACCTGGACGGCCGCGCTCTGCGGACACTGGTCCTGGGTCTCGTCGCCAAAGCCGTCGTTGTCGGCGTCCGGCTCAACGGAGACCGTGACCGGGGCCTGGATGCCTGAGCCTTCCCCGAGGGCGGTCACGGTGGAGCCCAGCGGCGGATTGCCTTCGAAGACGGCGCCTTTGTCCTCCGCGCTGCCGGTGGTGCAGAGGATGGTGAACGGAGAACCCATCTGCAGCCCGAACCAGCCGATCAGGTCTCCGGCCTGGACGGGGATCCGTGCCGAAACGGTGTTTTGGCCGGGGTTGAGGGAGACGAAGCCGCTTTCGGCAACACCGACGAACTGATTCGCTCCGCCGGTTCTCCGGTAGGTCTTGAGGGTGGCGCTGAAGGTGTTCGGCGGAATCGGGACCACCTTGTAGGTCCACTTAGTGATGACTCCGGAGACCGGGATCGCGGCCGGGAGCGGGTTGCCCGGTGCGTTGGCGGTGCCGACGATGGTGAGGTTGCCCCCGGGGGCGTTGCCTTCGCAGCCGCTGCCCGCTTCGGTCGCCGCCGACGCGGTGGCGGCGCTCAACAGCCCGATGGACATGATTGCCGCAACCGCAGCCGCGCTGAGTCTGGTTTTCATCTTCTTCTCCCTCTGTGATTGAGGCGCCTTTGGGTAGGGGTGGTTCAGGGCTTCGCCTGGCCCTTCAGCTTCACTTTCAGCATCTTCTTCGTCACTGCGCCGGCGACGCTCGTCCCCGAGATAGTCACCTTCAGCGTCAGCTTCTGTTTCCGGCTCAGCTCATCCAATTTCGTCTTCAGCGATTGCGGGAACCTGAGGGTGAACTTGCCCAGCGTTCCGGGTGCGAGGTTCTTCGTCCCGCCTTTGATCTTGGCTTTTTTGCCTTTCCCGAGCTTCGCCACGCCATTGACGGTCACGGGGGCAGCGATATCGGTCGTGACGACGATCACCACCGAGCCTTTGTTTACCTGCTTGCTCGTCGAGAGCGTGACCGGCGGGCACGGGGCCTGAGTCGTCGCGCTCTGCGGGCAGGCGTCCTGCGTCTCGTCGCCGAAGCCGTCGCTGTCGGCATCGGGCTCGATGACCGCCGCAAGGGGAATCTTTGCCGGCGCGAGGTCTTCGAAGGTGGCCGTCGAGCCGGGCGGTACGTCCCCGATGACGCCCCCAAGGGCGCTTCCTTCATCGGGGCAGATGAACTCGTACCCGGGATACGAGGTGCCCGAATAGGTGAAGGGGAGGCCGTGGAGAGCAAGTCGTTCTCCGGCCGCGACCGGCATCCGCGCGTCGGCCACGGTCAGGCCGGTGGAAGCGTTGAAGTTGGTCTGGTTGGTGACGGTGAAGCTGTTGCCTCCAGCTGGCTTCAGCAGCTTTGCCTGCTGCGGGATTGCGAGAGGCAGCGATATGCCGATCTGCATCTTCACCTTGGTGATCACTCCGCTGGTTGGAGCAGTCAGAGGGAGCGGCCCTGAGGAAGTGGAGAGGGTCGTAAACGTGTACGGGGTGGTAACCGGCGCATTGGCGCTGCAGCTATCGCCGAATTCGGTCGCCGCCGAAGCGCCTGGGGCGCCGATAAGCGAAATGGCAATCACCGCGCTGAAGGCGGTCAGGCCTACTTTGACACTCATTTGTCTCTCCTCTGGTTAGGAATGCGGTCCCTGCCCCTTCAACTTCACCTTGATGATCTTCTTCGACGGCGCGGCCGCTACGTTCGTCGCCGAGCTAGTCACCTTCAGCGTCAGCTTCTTGCTTGGCGGCAGTTCCTTCAGCCGCTTGACCAGCTTCGCCGGGAACTTGAGCTTGAATTTGGTGAAGGCACCGGGGGCGACGGCTTTGGTGCCGCCTTTGAGCTTGGCCTTTTTGCCTTTGCCGAGGGAGGCCTTGCCGTTGACGGTGACGTTGGCGGCGGTGGTGGCAGTGACGAGGACGGTGACGAGCTTCTTGGTCGCGGTGGCCGAGGCGCTAAGGGTCACCACCGGACAGGCGATCTGGGTGGTCGCGCTCTGCGGGCAGGCGTCCTGGGTCTCGTCGCCGAAGCCGTCATTGTCGGCATCGGGCTCGATGGTTCCCACTACCGGGATCCTGAAGGCCGATTCGCCGCTGGCGGTCATAGAGGAGCCGCCAGGCGTGGTGGCAGGGTCGAAGATCCCCAGTTTGTTTTCGGCCACGCCGGCACAGACCGGAGTTCCCACTTCCGGGTCGGAGCCGAATATCCCGAGGTGGTCTCCGGGCTGGATCGGGATTCGGGCGGCGAAAGAGTTGGACCCAGCCGCGATCGAACCGCTGCTTTCCCCGGTGACCAATAGGCTTTCGGCCCCGGTCAGCCTCAACGTCTTCAGGGTTACCGCCGCCGCTTTCGGCGGCCCCGGCGAAGTGACCTCGATCCTCCACTTCGTCAGGATCCCTCCCACCGGCGCCGTCAACGGCAACGGATCGCCGGCTGCCGTGTAAGCGAAGATCCCGTACGGGGTCGGAATCCCGGTCACCGCCGGGCACGGGTCCCCGAATTCGGTCGCCGCCGAGGCGACGGAGGGAATGACTCCGCCCAGGACGAGCGTCGCCCCTAAAAGCGCAACTGCCTTTCGAAGCTTCATCAACCCTGCCCCTTCAACTTCACATTGATGACCTTCTTCGTCGGCGCGGCGGCGACGTTCGTCGCCGAGCTGGTCACCTTCAGCGTCAGCTTCTTGCTCGGCGGCAGTTCCTCCAGCCGCTTGACCAGCTTCGCCGGGAACTTGAGCTTGAATTTGGTGAAGGCACCCGGCGTCACCGCTTTGGTGCCGCCTTTGAGCTTCGCCTTCTTGCCTTTGCCGAGGGAGACCTTGCCGTTGACGGTGACGTTGGCCGCAGTGGTGCCGGTGACGAGGACGGTGACGAGCTTCTTCCCGGCCGTCGCCGAAGCATTGAGTTTCACCACCGGGCAGGCGACCTGGGTGGTGGCGCTCTGCGGGCAGGCGTCCTGGGTCTCGTCGCCGAACCCGTCGTTGTCGGCGTCGGGCTCGATCACAGCTGCCGCTGGGACTAGGACTTTCGTTTCCGAGCCGGCAAGAGTCGCCGTCGAGCCGGTGGTCGGATTACCGGGAAAGACGCCGATGCTGTTGCCCGGGTTTTCGGTTTCCGGGTTTTCAGCGCAGAACAGCGTGCCGATCGTCGAGTTGCCGAACAGGCCGAGGCGGTCGCCTGCTTGGATCGAGATGCGGGTGGGGAAGACGTTTTCGCCTGCGATCACGTTCGAAGTCGCGCTTTCGCCCACGACCTGAAATTGGGAGGGATCGGCCGTCGGCCGGAAGACCTTGAGCTGCTGAGGGACCGAGATCGGGACAGGCACCAGTCGGATCTTCCATTTCGTCACTACGCCCGAGGCGGGAGCGACGGTTTGAACTCCGTTCTGGGACAACTGAATCACGGTGAAGGGCGTGCCTTCTTCGGCTCGGTTAGCGGTGCAGGTGCTGCCGAATTCCGAGGCTGCCGAAGCAACGGTCGCGCCGAGCAGCGAGACGGACAGGACCGCCGTGGTAACGGCAGTGAGCAGCTTGAGCTTCATCTTCTTCTCCCTTTTGGATCGAGGCGGCCCGCCGAGCATATCCGCGCGCTCCCCGACCAGATCGGAACATCGAACTGTTCTGGACGTTCAGGCCAGGTCGAGCGAGCGCCAGGCGCGCTCGGCGGCGGCGAGGGTGAGCGTGAGGCTGCGGTCGCCGGCGGCGATCTCGATCTCCTTGCCGCCGACCTCGCCAAGCAGCGTTGCGCCGAGGTCCTCGATCGTCGCCCGGTCACCGCTGACGACGAAGCCGCCGGGGCCCTCGCCGAAAAGGGCCTGCTCGGGCTGGGCCCCGCGCTCGCGCAGGTGCTGGAGGTCCACGCGGCAGCCGATGCCGCCGGCGATCGCCGACTCGGCCAGGGCGACGGCGAGGCCGCCGTCGGAGACGTCGTGGGCAGAGGAGAGGAGGCCGGCGCGGATCGCGTTGCGGACCGTCTCGCAGGCGCCGGCGACGGCGGCGACGTCCGGCTTGGGCAGACCCATGGCGAGCTCGCCGCGCTGCTTCGCCAGCTCGGAGCCGGCGAGGTTCGGTTCGAAGGGGCCGACGAGGCCGATCGCGTCGCCCTCGGCGAAGGCGTTGCCGGCGACCTGGGCGGGGTCGGGAAGCTCGCCGACCATCGCCACCACCGGGGTCGGGTAGATCGGCCCGTCGGGGCCCTCGTTGTAGAGGGAGACGTTGCCGCCGACGACGGGGACGCCGAGCGCGTTGCAGGCGTCGGCGAGGCCGCTGACGGCGCGGTCGAGCTGCCAGGCGCCGGTCGGCTTCTCGGGGTTGCCGAAGTTGAGGCAGTTGGTCAGGCCGAGCGGCTCGGCGCCGACGCAGGCGAGGTTCTGGGCGCACTCGAGCACCGCGTCGATCGTCCCGCTGTATGGGTCGCAGGCGACGCGGCGGCCGTTGCCGTCGATCGAGACGGCGATCGCGTTGCCGGCCTCGGGCAGCTGCAGGACGGCGGCGTCGGCCTGCTCGGGCCGGCGCACGGTGCGCGAGCCGACGATCGAGTCGTACTGCTCGAAGGCCCAGCGCTTGGAGGCGATGCTCGGCGCGCCCAGCAGCGCCAGCAGCTCGTCCTCGGCGCTCGCGCCCGCCGCAAGGGTCTCGCGATTGCCGTAGATCCAGCCCTCCGGCGCGGCCGGGTCGAGGTCGTAGAGCGGGCAGCCGTCGACCAGCGCCTCGACCGGCATCTCGCCGACGATCTCGCCGCCGCGGAGGATCCGGATCTGGCCGCCCTCGGTGACGGTGCCGATCACCGCCGAGCCGGTCTGCCACTTCTCGCAGATCGCCCGCACCTCCTCGACGCGGCCCGGCTCGACCACCGCCAGCATCCGCTCCTGGGACTCGGAGACCATGATCTCGAAGGGCTCCATGTCGGCCTCGCGCAGCGGCACCTCGGCGACGTCGATGTCGATCCCGACCCCGCCGGCGCTCGCCATCTCCCCGGCCGAGGAGGTCAGCCCCGCCGCGCCGAGGTCCTGCAGCGAGACCAGCAGCCCCTTCTCCAGCAGCTCGAGACAGCACTCGAGCAGCTTCGACTCCTCGAACGGGTCGCCGATCTGCACCGTCGGCCGCTTCGCCTCGTCGCCCTCGCCGAGCTCGGCCGAGGCGAGCACCGAGGCGCCGCCGATCCCGTCGCGCCCGGTCGAGGCGCCCATCAGGACGATCGAGTTGCCGGCGCCCGCCGCGGCGGCGCGGATCATGTCCTTGGTCTTCGCGAAGCCGATGCACATCGCGTTGACCAGGCAGTTGTGCTCGTAGGGCTCCTCGAAGTAGATCTCGCCGCCGATCGTCGCCACCCCGATCGAGTTGCCGTAGTGGCCGATCCCGCGCACCGCGCCGTCGAGCAGGTGCCGCGAGCGGACCGAGTCGAGCTCGCCGAAGCGGAGGCTGTCGAGGAGGGCGATCGGACGCGCCCCGATCGCGAAGACGTCGCGCATGATGCCGCCGATGCCGGTGGCCGCGCCCTGGAACGGTTCGACCGCGCTCGGGTGGTTGTGGGACTCGACCTTGAATGCGACCGCGTAGCCGTTGCCGACGTCGACGGCGCCGGCGTTCTCGCCCGGGCCCATCACCACCCGCTCGCCCTCGGTCGGCAGCCGCCGCAGCAGCTTGCGCGAGTGCTTGTAGGCGCAGTGCTCGGACCAGAGCAGGCTGAACATCGCCAGCTCGACGTCGTTCGGCTCCCGCGCCAGCTTCTCGACGATCAGCTCGTACTCGGAGTCGGTGAGCCCCAGCTCGCGGTATTTGGGAGTGCCGACGGTCATCCGCGGGGCGCCTTGGTGTCCCCGTGGTCCACTAAAGCGCCCCGGCTCATCCGCTCGAACACGCGCAGGCCGTCGGTCGACCCCGTCAGCGGGTCGACGGCGTGCTCGGGGTGGGGCATCAGGCCGAGGACGTTGCCGCGCTCGTTCGTCACCCCGGCGACGTCGCGCAGCGAGCCGTTGGAGTTGTGGCCGTCGGCGTAGCGGTAGGCGACCTGGCCGTTCGCCTCGAGCCGGTCGAGCATCTCCTCCGGCGCGTAGTAGCGGCCTTCGCCGTGCTTGGCCGGGATCGAGAGCCGCTCGCCCGTGCCCTCTTCGATCAGCTCGACCTGGTGGCAGCGGAAGCGCAGCTCGACGTTGCGCAGCAGCGCCCCCGGCAGCAGTCCCGCCTCGCAGAGGACCTGGAACCCGTTGCAGATCCCGAGCACCGGCATCCCGCTTTCGGCCGCCTCGGCGACCGCCTCCATCGCCGGGGAAAAGCGCGCGATCGCCCCGGCCCGCAGGTAGTCGCCGTAGGAGAAGCCGCCCGGAACGACGACGCCGTCGACTCCGTCGAGGTCGCGGCTCTCGTGCCAGATGAGCCGGGCGCCGTCGCCGTGCACCTCGCAGGCGTGCAGGGCGTCACGCTCGTCGCACGATCCGGGGAACTGGAGGACGCCCCAGATCACAGGGTCTGGATCTCGTAGTCCTCGATCAGGGTGTTGGCGAGGAGCTTCTCGCAGAGCTCGGCGAGCCGCTCCGGGTCCTCCGCCTCGAGCTCGACCATGCGCCCGACGTGAACCTGCTCGATCCCCTCGAAGCCCAGCGCCGGCAGCGCTCGCTCAACCGCCTTGCCCTGAGGGTCGAGGATTCCCTCCTTGGGGCGGATCAGCACCCGTGCCTTCAGAACGTCTCCCCGGTGATCCGCTCGTAGGCCTCGATGTATTTGGCCCGCGTCTGCTCGACCACGTCGGCCGGCAGCTCGGGCGCCGGCGGCGTCTTGTCCCAGCCGGTCTCCGAGGCCCAGTCGCGCACGTACTGCTTGTCGAAGGAGGGGGGAGTGGCGCCGGGCTGGTAACTCGCCGCGGGCCAGAAGCGGGAGGAGTCCGGGGTCAGGACCTCGTCGCCGAGGACGATCTCGGCGCCGGCGTGGCGGCCGAACTCGAACTTGGTGTCGGCGAGGACGATCCCGCGCTCGGCCGCGTGCTCGGCCCCCCGCGTGTAGACCTCGATCGAGATCCGCCGCAGCTCTTCCATCAACGCCCGGTCGCCGACGATCTCGGCCGCCCGGTCGAAGTCGACATTCTCGTCGTGGTCGCCGATCTCGGCCTTGGTCGCCGGGGTGAAGATCGGCTCGGGCAGCTTGTCGGACTCGAGCAACCCGGCCGGCAGCTCGATCCCGCAGACCGCGCCGTCGCGCTTGTATTCCTTCCAGCCCGACCCCGAGAGGTAGCCGCGCACGACGCACTCGACCGGGTACATCTCCAAGCGCCGCACCCGCATCGCCCGTTCGGCCACCTCTTCGGGCACGTCGGCTGAGACGAAGTGGTTGGGGACGATGTCGCCGGTCAGCTCGAACCAGAATTCCGAGATCCGGTTCAGCACCTTGCCCTTGTCGGGGATCGGCGTCGGCATCACCACGTCGTAGATCGAGATCCGGTCAGAGGCGACCATCAGCAGGTCGTCCTCCCACTCGTAGATCTCGCGCACCTTCCCGGAGGAGAGGAGCTTCATGTCGGCGATATTCGGCATGGCAGCGATGCTATGGG
>DASSYI010000059.1:0-44664 GCA_035703365.1 Solirubrobacterales bacterium | reverse complement strand
GAGGGGCACCAACCGTTCCTCTACAGAGCACCGAGATACGCCCGGGGCTTGGACCAACCGATTGACCGGAGCTCGATGGTTGAGCCACCCGGTCCCCCTCTCGCAGAGGCTCAAGAAGTCTCGTTGGCGCCCTTAGATTCGATCAGCTGCGCGACGGTCTCTGAGAGAGGGGGACCGGGTGGCTCTCCCCTCACAGCTTCTATGGACCAAACGGCAGCAGTTGTTCGACTATGCCCTGGGCTGGGCCGAGGAAGGATTCGGCGTCGCCGAGGAAGCCTTGGGCGTCGTTGACGATTTCGATTGCTTGTTCTAGCGGGATGCTCTGGACGGTTCGGCGCAGCGGGCCGGCGATCAATGAGGGGAGGGCGCCGGCTTCCTCGGCGTCGTCGACGGCGCGGACGAGGCCGGCGCGGATCGCCTTGGCGAGCTTTTCGTCGTCGATCCCGTAGCGCTTGGTGAAGCGTTCGCGGCCCTCGGGGGTCGCCAGCGCCCGGGCCAGGGTCTCGCGCGAGACCCCGAGCTTGCAGGCGGCGCCGTCGAGGGCGGAGATCGTGAACTGGTTGGCGATCTGGCCGAGGTTCTGGGGGTCGCTCCAGGGCCGCGGCTGGCAGGGGTTCTGCACCTTCTCCGGCTCATACGAGGAGCCGCCGGCCGCCAGGTAGGCGCCGACCAGCACCAGCGAGGCGAGGATCGAGCCGATCACCAGCGCCCGTCCGCTCCAGCGCCCCGCCCCGCTCACAGGTCGACCCTCCGCGAGAGCCCGATCGGGAACAGCGCGATCAGGCCGAGCAGCGCCGCGAGGATGAAGGAGGTGCTGAAGGCGTGGGTGGCGCCGCGGTCAAGCTGGTCTTGGAGTTCGCCCTGCAGCTGCTCGACTTCGGCCCGCTCGCCCGGGTCGGTCGGCTTCGGCTCGAAGGCCGGCCCGATCGTCGGCACTTTGCCCTTCTCGGTTTCCAGCTGGTCGCTGACCTTCTGGGCGAGGTCGAGCTTCAGCAGCGGGTCGATCGGCGAATCGAGGATCACCGCGGTACCGGCGTTGATCGCGTCGTGGCGCTGCTGGTCGATTTCGGCGGTGAAGATCGGCGTCAGCGCCAGCAGCCCGATGACGACGCCGGCGTGGCGGGAGGAGATCGTCCAACCGCCGTGGATCGCCTGCGGCGAGCGGCCGTGCAGGGCCGTCTCGGTCAGCGCCGAGAGCACCAGCGAGAGCCCGAGCCCGACCAGGATCTGCGGCGGGATCGTCAGCGCGATCGTCGCCTTCGGCAGGAAGGCGAGGCCGGCGAGGCCACCGGAGACGAGGATCGCCCCGGCGGCGGCCCGCGAACGGGTGTCCCCCACCCGCTCCGCCAGCCGGCTGCCGAGGATCGCCGCCAGCGGCATCACCGAGACCACGAGGGCGGCTTCGATCGGGCTCAGCCGCCAACCTTCGATCAGCAGCAGGACCAGCAGGAAGAGCGCCGCGGCAATCGCCGCCGAGACCATCGCCAGGGCGAGGTTCGCCCAGAGGTGGGGTTTGCCGGTCTGCCGCACCTCGGCTTCGATGATCCCGGTTGCCGCCTCGTGTTTGGCGACGGAGAGGATCGGGACGGCGGCGGCGAGCGCCACCGGCACCTGGATGAAGAAGATCGACTGCCAGGAGACGAGCTCGGTGAGGATGCCGCCGACCGCCGGCCCCAGCGCGGCGCCGGTCGCCCCCGCCGCCGCCCAGACCGTCGCCGCGCGCCGCTCCGAGCCAACCGTCGCCGGCAGCAGCTCGAGCGCCGCGGTGACCGCGGCGGCGCCGCCCAGCGCCTGCACGCAGCGGGCGAGGATCAGGGTCGAAAGCTGGTCGGCCAGCCCGCAGGCGAGCCCGGCGCCGGCGAAGACCGCCAGCCCGACCGCCGCCGTCCGCCCCGGCCCGACCCGCCGCGCCAGCAGCGCCGCCGGGACCGCCGCCAAGGCGATCACGAGGTTGAAGGAGACCAGCACCCAGGTGACGCCGGAGACGCTGGTGTCGAGTTCGCGGTAGATCTCGGGCAGCGCCAGGACGACGATCGAGGAGTCGGCGAGGACCACGCCGACCGCCACCGCCAGGGCTGCGACCCGCGGCCTAGGGGATTCCGCCATAGCCCAGCTCCGATGCGTACTCGTGGCGGTACTCGTCGCGCTTCTCCAGCACCTCTTCGACGTAGGCGCGGGTTTCCGGGAAGGGGATCTCCTCGACGGTCAGGCTCGAGCCGCCCCACTTGTCGGCGTTGCCCGGCCCGGCGTTGTAGCCGGCCAGCGCCGCCGCCTCGTCGCCTTCGTAGCGGTCGAGCAGTTCGCGCAGGAGGAAGGTCCCGTAGCGGATATTGATTTCCGGATCGCCGAGATCCTTCAGTTCGAAGGTCGTCGCGTCGCTGTTCTTGGCGATCGTTTCGGCCGCTTCCGGAGTTATCTGCATCAGCCCGCGCGCCCCCGCGCTCGACGTCTGGTCGCTGAACTTGGACTCGGAGTAGATCACGGCGGCGATCAGCGCGGCGTCGACTCCCTTTTCATCGGCCTGCTGGCGGATCACGTCCTCGTGGCGCAACGGCAGCGTCAACTCCTTCAAGGCGTGGTCGAAGACACCGCTGAGGACCAAAGCAGCGACGAATACCCCGACGAGGACGGCAACGCTGCCGAGGGCGACGATGCGGCGGCGGCGCTGCTTGCGCTTCATCGCCGCAGCTTGTCGAGCAAGGCGGACAGCGCCCGCTCGAGGTCCTCCACCGAGCCGTCGTTGGCGATCACGTGCTCGGCCCGCTCGGCCTTTTCCGTCTGGGTCAGCTGCCGCGCCTCGCGCTCGTCGACCAGGGCGTGGCCGCGCGCCGCAGCGCGTTCGCGGCGCACCTCGTCAGCGGTGACGATCGCCACGGTGGTGTCGAAGGCACCGTGGTTTCCGGCCTCGAAGAGCAGCGGCACCTCGACCACGGCGACCTCGGTATCGGCTGGCAGCGACAGCAGCCATTCGGCGGTCCGCCGCTGCACAAGCGGGTGGATCTGCGACTCCAGCCAGGTCAGCTGCTCGGGGTCGGCGAAGACGATCTCGCCGATCTTCGCCCGCTCGATCTTCCCCTCGGAGGCGACCTCCGGGCCCCAGCGCTCGACCAGCTTCTCGCGCAGCTCGTCGCCCTCGAGCAGCTCGTGGACGACCGCGTCGCTGGAGAGCGTCGCTGCGCCAAGGCGCGCGAATGCCTTCAGGGCCTCCGACTTGCCGGCGGCGATGCCGCCGGTGAGGCCGATCTTCAGCGGCGCCATCGGCGCCGCTCAGCTCTGCTCTGAATCGCCCGTCTGCGCGTCGTCGTCAGAGGACTCGTCGCCCGAGGCCTCGTCGACGTCATCGGGGGAATCCGGCCGCTCCTGCACCGATTCGCCCTCCTGGTGCTCCGCCTGCTCGTCCTCGGTGGTGCCGTTGGCCTCGGCGACAGGCGCGGGGTCGGCCTCCTCGGACGCCTCGACCTCGGCCGGCAGCTCGCCGGGGGCCTCTTCGGAGGGAGCCTCGGGCTCTGCAGCGGCCGGGGCCTCCTCGGCGGCGGGAGCTTCGGCGCTCGCAAAGGCGTCTGCCATCGCACCCGTGGGGGGCTCCGCCGGAGTCTCGGCCTCGGCCTCCTGGACGCCTTCGGCCTGCGCGATCTGCTCGCCGAGCCCGGCCATCGCCATGTTCTGCCCCTCGACCCGCTTGATGCTGAGCGAGAGGCGGCGGCGCTCTTCGTCGATCTCGAGGATCTTGACGTTCAGCTTGGAGCCCGGCTCGACGACTTCGCTGGGGTTCTCGACGTGGTGGTCGGCGAGCTCGGAGATGTGGACCAGGCCCTCGACGCCGGGGAGGATTTCGACGAAGGCGCCGAAGGCGACGACCTTGGTCACCGTCCCCTCGAGGACGTCGCCGGAGCGATGGGTGCTGATCACCCGCTGCCACGGGTCCTCCTGGGTCTGCTTGAGACCGAGGGAGATGCGCTGGCGGTCGCGGTCGATGTCGAGGACTTTGATCCGCACGGTGTCGCCGATCGCCACCACTTCGGAGGGGTGGTTGACGTGGCTCCAGGAAAGCTCGGAGATGTGGATCAGGCCGTCGATCCCGTCGAGGTCGACGAAAGCGCCGAAGTCGACGATGTTGGAGATCTTGCCTTCGACGACCTGACCGGGCTCGAGGCGGCCGAGGATCTGCTCGCGGACCTCTTTGCGCTCCTCCTCCAGCACCGCGCGGCGCGAGAGGACGACGTTGTTGCGGCTGCGGTTGAGCTCGATGACTTTGCACTCGAGCGTCTGGCCCATGAACTCGTCGAGGTTGTGGACGCGGCGGATGTCGACCAGCGAGGCCGGCAGGAAGCCGCGGACGCCGAGGTCGAGGATGAGACCGCCCTTGACGACCTCGATCACGCTGCCTTCGACCGGTTCGCCCGAGTCGGCGGCGACCTCGATGCGGCGCCAGGCCTTCTCGAAGCGGGCGCGCTTCTTGGAAAGGATCAGACGACCCTCGGCGTCCTCCTTGGTGAGGACCAGGGCGTCGATCTCCTCGCCGAGCTCGACCTCCTCGTGCGGGTCGACCGACTTGCGGATCGAGAGCTCGTTGGAGGGAATGACCCCCTCGGCCTTGTAGCCGATGTCGACGAGGACCTCGTCTTTGTCGATCCGGACGACTTTGCCTTTGACGACGTCGCCCTCCTCGAAGGAGACCATCGTCGCCGCGTAATTCGGGACGATCTTGCCGTCGATCTGCAGCAGGAGGCCGCCGGAGCCCTCTACGGGGGTGGCGCTCGGCGCAGGCGTCAAGGTCTCGGTCGCGGACACGGCGGCGAATGATGGCAGAATCCGCCTCGATGCCGATCCGAGCCACCAAGCGGGGCGACGAGCGCACGCCCCTGAGCGGCGAGCACGACGTTCTGATCTGCGGCGCCAGCTTCGCCGGGCTCGCCATCGCCCGCGAGCTGGCGGGCTCCGGAGCCGACGTGCTGATCGTCGATCGCTACGAGATCGGCGAGCGCCAGACCTCCGCCTGCGGGATCCCGACCGGGTGGCTGGAGCAGCTGGGGCTGATGGCCTCCGAGCGCCAGCGCTTCGACACCCTGGTGATGCACACCCCCCATGGCACCTCCCGCTACAAGCTCCCCTGGACCTTCTCCACCTTCGACTACCGCGAGCTCTGCCAGCTGCTGTGGCGCGACTGCGACGCGACCTTCGAGACCGCCAAGGTGAACGGGCGGGCGACTGCCGCCGCAGGCGGCGCTGTTCGTGACGGCAAGATCGCGGTCGAGACCGACCGCGGCGTCATCTCCGCCCCGCTGGTCGTCGACGCGCTCGGCTGGCGGCGGATGCTGGCCACGGGCGACGGCTACCAGCCACCCGACGCGCCGCTCTCACGCGGCCTCGAGGTGCATCCCGCCGGCACGTCCGAGGACCTGGCGATCTGGATCGACCGCAAATACGTCCCCGCCGGCTACGGCTGGTCCTTCCCCGCCCGTGACGAGCTGCGGATCGGGATCGGCTCCTTCGACCCCCGCTTCCACGTCAAGGACACGACCGTCGCCCTGACCCACGACCTCGGCAAGGAGCCGAACGAGTACCAGGGCAACTGGATCCCCCACAAGCTGCGGACGGCGACCGAGGGCGGTGTCTTCTTCGCCGGGGACTCGGCCGGCCACTGCCTGCCGCTCAGCGCCGAGGGAATCCGCACCGCGCTCTACTTCGGGATCGCGCTCGGCCGCGAGCTGCGCAGCGTCGTCGAGGGACGGCAGACGCGCGAGCAGGCCGCCGAGACCTACGCGGCCTTCCACGACACCCACGAGTGGAAGTTCAGGTGGATGCTGCGGGTGCAGAAGCTGATCCCGCGGATTCCGCCGCGGATCCTGGCCCCGGCGATCAGGCTGATGGCGACGAAGCGCTTCGTCGACTGGTCCTTCAACCACTACCTGCAGATCGCGCCGCCCGACTACGCCGGCACGGGACGGCTCAGCGGCTCAGCGCACGACCAGCACGGTGCCGGCCAGCAGCAGGACGACGCCGATGATGCGCTGCGGGCTGAGCGCGACCTCGTCCAAGCCGAACAGGCCTAGCCGATCGATCACCACCGAGGCGGTCAGCTGGCCGAAGACGGTTGCCGCGGCGACCCCGCCGGCGCCGATCGCCGAGACCGCGATCAGGGCGTTGAGCACGTAGAGGGCGCCGAGCAGCCCGCCGAGCAGGTAGTACCAGCTGACGTCGAAGCCGCTGCTCAGCCCCCCGGCCTTGCCGCTGAGGACGACGACCGCGGCCAGCGCGGCGGTCCCGACCGAGAACGAGATCAGCGCCGCCGGCAGGCTGCCGGTCGCCTTGCCGAGCCCAGCGTTGATCGGCGCCTGCGCCGCGATCAGGCCGCCGGCGACGGCGGTGAGGAGGACGGCCAGGCCCCTATCCATGGGTGATTTCGCCGCTTCGCGTGATCTTCGGGCTGGACATGTGTTGGTCGATTAATGCGGGGTTTGAACCTTCCCGCTCTCATATCAGTAACGCAGACGAGTTAACCAGTCGATGCAGTGAGGAGATTCGCCGATGACGCCGCCTCCCGCCGAGCAGTTCGCCGCCCGTGTCTTCCTCGGCCCGACCCTGCGCGCGCAGCCTGACCGCCGCCTGGTCGACCTCGTCCGCAACGGCTACGACGCGGCCTTCGAGGAGATCGTGCGGCGCTACCGGCGCCCGCTCGACCGCTTCGCGGCGGCGATCGTCGGCGGCCGCTCGGAGGACGTCACCCAGGACGCCTTCTCGAAGGCGCTGCTGGCGCTGCGCGGGACCGAGGCGGAGATCGAGCTGCGCCCCTGGCTCTACCGGATCGTCCGCAACACCGCCCTGAACGACCTGCGCGACCGCGGCCCGGCGGTCGAGGAGCTGCACGAGGGGGTGCCGGGAGCCCGCAGCGCCGCCGCCGTTGCCGAGTCCCGGCAGGAGCTGCGCGACCTGATGGAGCGGCTGCAGGCGCTGCCGGAGCCGCAGCGGGCGGCGCTGGTGATGCGCGAGCTGGAAGGGCTGAGCCACGAGGAGATCGCGGCCGCGCTGGGCGTCAGCGGCGGCGCTGCGAGACAGGCGATCTTCCGGGCGCGGGCGGCGCTGCGCGACGGCCTCGGGCTGCTGGTGCCGATGCCGGTGCTGCGGGCGCTGGCCGACCACGCCGACGACGCGGCCCGGGCGGGCGGCGCGATCGCCGCCGGCGCCGGCGCCTCGACCGCCGGCGGGGCGGCGCTGGGCGGGATCGGCGGCGGCGCTCTCAAAGTCGGGATGGCGACGGTGCTGATCGCCGGCACGGTCGGCGCCGGGGTGGCGATCGACCACCACCGGGGCGGCGGCCCGGGGCCGGAAGCGGCCGAGGCGGCACCGCTGGAGGTTGCCGGTCCGAGCGCTCAGCGGAGCAGCGGCAGTGGCGGGAACGACAGCTCGTCCCAGTCGGGGCACCACGGAAGCCAGGGGGGCGAGGATCGGCATGGGGAGCACTCCGGCGAGGGCGGCGGCTCCGTCGGTGAAGGCGATCGCAGCGGCTCCGACAGCGGCTCGGGTATCTCGGGCGGGCGCTCGGGCGGCTCCGGCGGCGGCCACGGCGGCTCCGACGACAACTCCGGCCCGGGCTCGATCTCGGGCGGTCACCACGGCGGCGGGGACGACGACGGGGGCGGCGACCGCCACAGCGGCTCCTCGGGCTCCGGCGACGACGGCGGCCTCGACGACCACGGGGGCACCTCCGGCTCGGGCGACGACGGCTTCACCAGCGGCAGCGGCGAGGAGGGCGACAGCTCCGGCCCCGGCGACGGCGAGCTGGAGAGCGAGCCGGTGCCGACGACCTCCGAACCTGAGGTCGACGACGGCGGCGGCTCCGGCTCCGACGACGGCGGGAGCTCGGGGTCGGGAAGCGGCGAGCTCACGAGCGGCGAGACGAGCGGAGTGGACGGAAGTCCATAGCCGCGTGATCTTCGTCCGGCCCCCGGGTTGGAGCAGCAACCAGTTGTTCAAACAAACCTAGGAGGAATGGCATGACCCCGACCAAAGCACGGCGACCCCGCCTCGGCATGACCCTGTTCGCGCTGGTGCTGGGAGCGCTCGCGCTCCTGGCCATGCCCAGCCTGGCGGCCGCCAAGGACCGCAACCACGACCGGATCCCGGACCGCTGGGAGAAGCGGCACAAGCTCTCGCTGACGGTCAACCAGGCCGGCCGCGACCAGGATCGCGACCACCTGCGCAACCGGGCCGAGTTCCTCGCCGGCGACAACCCGCGCGATCGCGACAGCGACGACGACGGGGTGATGGACGGCAGCGAGCAGGCCGGCACGATCGCCTCCTTCGACGCCGAAACCGGTCGGCTCGTGATCGACCTCTTCGGCACCGACACGATCGCCGGCTTCGTCACCGACGAAACCGAGATCAAGTGCGATGACAGCAGCGGCGCCTCGATGAGCAGCGAGGGCTCCGACGACGGTGAAGCCGAGTCGGGCGACGACAACGGCGGCGACGGCGAAGAGGTCGGCGACGACAACGGCGGCCAGGGCGAAGAGCCCGGCGACGACAACGGCGGAGACGATCAGGGCGAGGACAACTCGGGCCCGGGCAGCGAGAACTCCGGCCCCGGGAGCGAGGGCGACGACGACCAGGGTGATCGCCTCTGTACCACCGCGGAGCTGGTCCCCGGCGCGGTCGTCGAGGAGGCCGAGCTGAAGGTGTCCAACGGCCAGGCGACCTTCCACGAGGTCGAGCTCTCCGGCAAAGAGGTCAGCAACAGCTAGCCAGGGAGGCGGCTACTTGGCATCGAGCCAGTCCCGGCCGATGCCGACGTCGACCTCGAGCGGCGGATCGAGCTGGTAGGCGGCGCACATCTCGCGCTCCACCAGCTCGGCCGCCGCTTTCATCTCCCCCGGCGGGCCCTCGAAGAGGAGCTCGTCGTGGATCTGGAGGACGAGGCGGGTCTCCCCCCCGGCCTCCTTCAGCGCCCGCTGGCAGCGCACCATCGCCACCTTGATGATGTCGGCGGCGGTGCCCTGGATCACGGTGTTGACCGCGAGCCGCTCGCCGAGGCGGCGGGTGTTGGGGTTGCCCGAGCGCAGCTCGGGGATCGCCCGCCGCCGTCCCATCAGCGTGGTCACGAACCCCTCCTCCTGGGCGCGCTCGATCACCTGCTCGCGGAAGGCCCTGACGGCGGGGAAGCGTTCGAGGTAGCGGGAGACGAATTCCTCGCCCTCCTTGCGGGGGATGTTGAGGCGGTCGGCGAGGCCGAACCCGGTCAGGCCGTAGACGATCCCGAAGTTGACCATCTTCGCCTTCGACCGCTGGCCGACGTCGACTTCGTCGCGCTCGATCTCGAAGACCTCGGCGGCGGTCGCGGCATGGACGTCTTCGCCCTCGCGGAAGACCTCTTTCAGCACCTCCTCGTCGGCGACGTGGGCGAGGACGCGGAGCTCGACCTGGCTGTAGTCGGCGGAGAGCAGCTGCGCCCCCTCCTCGGCGACGAAGCAGGCGCGGACGGGGCGGCCGATCTCGGTCCGGATGGGGATGTTCTGCAGGTTCGGGTTGGTGCTGGAGAGGCGGCCGGTGGTGGTCGCGGTCTGGTTGAAGGTGGTGTGGACGCGGCCGGTCTCGGGGTCGATCAGCTCCGGCAGCGAGTCGAGGTAGGTGTTCTTCAGCTTCGTCAGCTCACGCCACTGCTCGATCTTCTCGACGATCGGGTGCTCGTCGCGGATCTGGGCGAGGACGCGGGCGTCGGTCGAGAACCCGGTTTTGCCGCGCCGCTTTCTCGTCAGCCCGAGCTTCTCGAAGAGGACGCGGCCGACCTGCTGGGGCGAGCCGATCGTGAACTCCTCCTCGGCCAGCTCGAAGATCTCCTTCTCCAGGGTCTCGATCCGCTCGCCGAAGCCGGCACCGACCTCGGCCAGCCGCTCGGCGTCAAGCTTCAGCCCCTCCCGCTCCATCGCCGCCAGCACCGCGACCAGCGGCAGCTCGACCTCGTGCAGCAGCTCGCGGAGGCCGAGCTCCTCGATCCGCGGTCCCTGGACCGCGGCCAGCGCGGCTACAAGCTGCGCCTCCTCGGCCGGGTCGAGGCCGGCCTCGACCTCCTCGCCGAGCGCCAGCTGCCCGTCGTCCTCCAACTCGGCCTTCGGCCCGGCCGCCGCGCCCTCGGCGAGGCCTATCCCGGCGTCGGCGGCGAGCTCGACCAGGTCGTAGGTGCGGCGCTGCGGCTCCAGCAGGTAGGCGGCAACCATCGTGTCGTGGTCGAGGTTCAGCTCCACCCCCTCGCGGGCGGCGGCCGCAAGCAGGCCGTGGCGGCCGCCGCCGAGGGACTTGGCGTCGTGGGCGGCGAAGGGCTTCTCGCCGAGGGCGACGGCGAGCGCGTCCTCGCTGCTGCTGCCGACGAGGACGCGCCCGGCTTCCGCCGCGGCCCAGCGGTCGGCCTCGATCGCCAGCGCCACCGGCCCGGCGCCGATGTCCTTCGGGGTGCCTTCCTCCGCGGCGACCTCAATCTCGGTCTCGACCTTGCGGCCGGGGACGGCGTCGCCCTCGGGCAGTGCTTCTTCCAGCCGCTCCAAGACCGCCCGCAGCTCGAACTCGCGCATGAACTCGCGCAGGGCGCCGCGGTCGGGCTCCGACGACATCGCCGCCCCCAGGTCCACCCCGGTCTCGATGTCGTACTGCAGCGTCGCCAGCTGCTTCGACATCCGCGCGTCCTCGGCGTGCTCGGTCAGGTTTTCCTTGCGTTTTTTGCCGGAGATCTGGTCGACGCTCGCCAGCACCTCGTCGAGCGAACCGAACTGCTGCAGCAGCTGGGTCGCGGTTTTCTCGCCGATCCCGGGGACGCCAGGGATGTTGTCGGAGGTGTCGCCGCGCAGCCCCATCAGGTCGGTGATCAGCTCCGGCGGCACGCCGTAGCGCTCCTCGACCGCGGCGCGGTCGTAGATCTTGGTCTCGGTGATCCCGCGCGAGGTGCTCATCACCCGCACCCCCTCGTCAACCAGCTGGTAGGCGTCGCGGTCGCCGGTGACGACCATCACCTCGATTCCCTGCTCGCGCGCCTGGCGGACCAGCGAGGCGATCACGTCGTCGGCCTCGTAGCCGTCGACCTTGACGTTGGTGTAGCCGAAGGCCTCGACCAGCGGCATCAGGTGGGGCCACTGCTCGCGCAGCAGGTCGGGGCGGGGTTTGCGCTGCGCCTTGTAGAGGTCGTAGGTGACCTCGCGACCCGACATGCCGGCGTCCCAGGCGACGACGACACCCTGCGGGTGGTGCTCGTCGATGATTTTCACCAGCATCGAGGCGAGGCCGTAGATCGCGTTCGTCGGCCGCCCATCGCTGGTCCCGATCGACTCGGGCAGAGCGAAGAAGGCCCGGTAGGCGAGGCTGTTGCCGTCGATCAGGAAAAGCTGGGGTGCGTCCGCCATCGGACGCCCACTTTATGTCTCAGGCCTGACCCGACTCGACCAGCTCGGTAAGCGCCGCCACGACCTGCGGGTCGAACTGGGTCCCGGCGCAGCGGCGGAGCTCGGCGACCGCGGCCTCGGTGCCCATCGCCTTACGGTAGGAGCGGGTGGTGGTCATCGCGCTGAAGGCGTCGCAGCAGGTGACGACGCGGGCCTCGATCGGGATCTCCTCGCCGGCCAGGCCGTCCGGGTAGCCGGAGCCGTCGAAGTCCTCGTGGGAGGCGCGGACGATGGTGCCGACCTCGGCGAGGACGCCGCCGATCCGCTTCAGCATCCGCTCGCCTTCGATCGTGTGCTGGTGCATGACCTCCCACTCGGCGTCGTCGAGCGGGCCTTCCTTGTTGATGATCTCGTTGGGGACGGAGATCTTGCCGACGTCGTGCAGGAGGGCGGCGAACTCGACGTTCCGCCGCTGCTCGAAGGAGAGGCCGAGCCGGTCGGAGACCGCCAGCGAGAGCTCGACCACGCCGCGGCTGTGGCTGCCGGTGTAGGCGTCGTCGGCCTCGACCACGTCGCCGAGCAGCAGCGCCGTGCCCTGGTAGGCCTCGCTGAGGGTGAGCGCCTGGTCGATGCGGGTCTGGCGCTCCCGCGAGAGGACGGCGAGGACGAGCGCCAGCGGAATCACGGCGAGGCAGGCGGCGGGGCCGACCTGAAGCGCCGCGGCGGCGGCAAAGAGCCCAATCGGGGCGAGGGCGGCGTCGAGGGCGTAGACCGGGGCGATCATCCGCCCGACCGCCGCTGCCGGGGTGCCGTCGATCAGCTTGGCGCGCGCCGCGGCGGCGGCGAAGTCGAAGCCGAACTGGGCGGCGAGGGCGAGCAGGTAGACCGGCCAGTTGTCCCAGGCGAAGACCTGGGCTCCGGCGGCGACCAGCACCAGCGCCGGGCCGACCGCGTGCCAGCAGTCGCCGAAGACGTGGAAGGCGCGATGGACGCTGGTGCGGCCGGTCGCGTAATCGAGCAGGCGCCCGAGCGCCCAGCTGAGGCTGACGACGAGCGGGACCGCCGGGGTCGGCAGCAGGAAAAGCATCGGCACCAGCACCAGCTCGGTGGGCACCGTGTAGCCATCGGCGATGTCGAACTTTGCCCGGCAGGCGATCACGTAGGCGAGGACGAGCGAGATCAGCGGCGCCGCTTCGAGCGTCCGCGGGGAATCCAGGAACGCCGCCATGCTCAGCGCGACGGCGACGAAACCGACGCCGGCGACCAGCTCGACCGCGCGCTCCCGGCCCTGGGCTCTGATCAGGGCGCGGGATCGGCCGCGGGCAAAGAGCTGCTCCGGATTGGTCTGGGCGGATTCCATAGGCAGGGGCGTTTCCAGGGGATTCCCTGCACTTCATCGGCTGCGAAGCGATGAGAAATGAGCCGGTTTTTCAATATTCGCCTCCCCCGGACCCTAAAAATAACTAGACACTCGGTCTAACCCCGTTCAGTGAGGCTGCACGCCCGCCGATCTTCGCCGGACATAAGTGCAGTGAGCTGAATAAGGGCAAACCTGTCGTGAGGCAGGGACGCAAAGTCAGAGGTCTCGGCGCTCCGGCGCGAGATGGCTCGGCCGCCAGCTTGGTTGTCAAGACCAGGCTTTTTCGCCTGCAATCAGGAGGTTTACCCAGTGAAGTCGATGCGCAAGCTCATTCTCGCCGTAGCCGCGGTTCTCGCCGCGACGGCGTTCTCCAGCGCGGCCGCGCAGGCCTGTCCCTACACGGGGGCGGAGCAGGTGTTCAAGCCCTGGGGCGACACCAGCTCCTACGTGCTGGCTCCCGACGGCGGCTTCGAGGCCGGCGGCTCGGGCTGGTCGCTGGGCGGCGGGGCGGCCGTCACGGACGGCAACGAGCCCTTCTTCCTCAACGACGCCGCCGACAGCAGCTCCCTCTCGCTGCCCGCCGGCAGCAGCGCCGTCAGCCCGCCGATCTGCATGTCGATCGACACGCCCCACTTCCGCCTGCTGGCAAGGAACACGGGTGACCCGAGCTCGACCCTGCGGGTGGAAGCGACCTACTCGCTGCTCGGCCTGGTGCGCACGAAGACGCTGAGCACCGCCAAGGCCGGCGCGAACTGGGCCCCCGCCCAGCAGATGTCGACGGTCCTCACCCTCTCCACCATCGTCGGCACGGTGGTGCCGAGCGCGATCCAGATCCGGATCACCCCCGTCGGCGCCGGCGGCCGGTGGCAGGTCGACGATGTCTTCGTCGACCCCTTCGCGCGCCACTAGCCAGGACTGAGATGGGATACCTCCTGCGACAAGGCCCGGGCGACGTCCCCAGCGACGCGCCCGGGTTCCGCTTCGAGCTGGCGGTCGGTAAAGCGCCGGACGGCGTACCCGGCCGCCCGCAGGTCGAGGTCCCGCTCAAGGTCGGCGTGAAAGGCGACCGAGCCGCGGTGGTAGCCCCAGAAGTCGGTCTCCACCACGAGGCGCTCGACGCGCCATAGGAAGTCGACCTCCCAGCGGCCGAGCCTGACGTTGACCTCTGGGCGCGGCAGACCGTAGTGCTCGAGGAGGGCGAGGAAGAGCGCCTCCAGGTCTGACCGGGTGCGGTTGGTTTCGACGTTCCCGAGGCGATAGCCCTTGAGCTCCGCTTGGCGGATCGCGCGGCGGATCAGGTGCGGTGGGATCAGGGACGAGGCGCGGAGGTCTTCGATGGAGCGCTCGACGGTGGTGGTCGGGATGTTGGCGCGGTAGGTGACGTTGGGGCTCAGGAGCCTTCCCCGTCGCCCTCCCGCTTCTGGCAGGTAGGAGGGCGACGGGGAAGGCTCCGTGAGGGACGGGGTGCGAAGCGAAGGGGTGCGGTGGACGTGGATGCCCCGGCGCCTGGAGCGGCCCGAGGTCGAGGGGGTCGAAACGTGGATGGGGCCTTCGGTCGGTTTGAGGAGGTTCCAGAGCGCCGCGGCGGAGCCGTGGCTGAGGACCGCGCCCTCGCCGCAGGCGAGGACGGCGGCCATCCAGCGCCCGTGCCAGCTCAAGCCCTTGTGTCCCACGGTGTAAACGCCTTGGTGGATGCGGTGGAGGCGACCCTTCTTTGCTCGCTTGGCGACCGCGTAGCGACCCAACCCAAGCTCTTCGAGTTGCCTCAGCGAGACCACGCCGTGTTGACGTGCCGCGATTTCACCGAGCCGAATATCGGTCGTGTCGCTTTTGTGGCCCATGAGTCCACAAAGTCGACAGGCCTCTCGACCTCGCCCCCCTTACCCAGCCTTTTTGCCTCGCGTTTGCCTAAAACGCGTCGAGGCGGATGGGGCGTTCGAGGACGGTGCGGGTGCCCATGGCGGGGGTGAACGCCGCTCGCACGCGGAGGCGGATGGCGCCCTCGGCGCGGCGGTTCAGGAGGGCGGGGGCTAGCGGGCACACGATCGCGGCGGTGCCTCGCGTCACGCTCAGGGGATCGGCGCTGCAGGCCGTCACCGCCCGGCCCCGGAGCTTCATCGTCGCCCGCACGCGGACCTCGCCGGCGACGGAGAAGCCGAGGTGGACGACGAGGGCTCGCGGCTTCTTCGCGATCCGGCCGAGGTGCAGCGGGTCAGCGGGCGCGGTCGGTGCCAGGATCGGCTCGACGGTGGGCGGCTTGACAGGAGATTCTTCTTCGGGTTCTTCTTCCTCTGGCGGCGGTTCGTGGGTCGCCAGCCACTCGCGCGCTTCTGCCGGACGGTCGGCGATGAAGGCTGCGGACTCGTTGACCTGCGCCGTGACCTGGGCTTCGGTCGCCTCCGCGCGTCCGTCTTCCCGTTCTTTCTCCTGCCAGGGGGCCAGCATCGCCGCGGTGTCGGCGAGGAATCCGCCGGCGTCCATCGCTTCGACCGCGTCGGTCACTTCGCCGAGCGCTTTCCAGTAGAGGCGGAAGCAGTCTTTATCGGCGAGGCATTCGTCGAACATCAGACCGCCGGGGCTGTCGAAGCTGACGATCCGGTGCGGGATCTCCTGGTTGAGGTCCCAGGTCTGGTCGGTCCCCCAGGGCAACATCTGGAAGCGGCCCGAAGCGTCGCTGAAGAGGTAGTAGTTGTTCGGCCGTTCGTTCGGCTGCGCGTGGCCGGCGTAGCCGTCCCAGTGGGCGATGTAGCGCTCGATCGCCCACATCCTGGTCATCTCACCGAGGTCGGCCGCGGCGGCGACGCGTTGGGAGAACGGCACTCCGCCGTCGCCGTCGACGGCTTCGATCAGGGCTTCGAGGTCGGCCCGGTGTTCTTCGTCGCCCTCGTCGACTTCGAAGCTCCCGGCCTCGCCTTCCAACACGTCGTCGCCGCTCTCCCCCTCGTAGAGGTGCTGCGGCGGATCTAAGAAGGCGCCGAAGCGCTTTTCCAGGGCAATTTTGTCGAGCGTCTCGAGGTCGGCGTAGAGACCGACGTCTTCGCCGTTGAGGCGCAGGTAGGCATAGCCGGAACGCGGTGCCGGGGCTTCGACGGCGCCGAAGGCCAGGTAGGTGAGCGCCTCGTGGGCCATCGACTCGTCCTGGACCATGTTGTTGAGCGTCATCTTCCGCAGGCCGAGGAAGGCGTCGGCTTTTTTGAATTTCAGCTTGAAGGCGGCCTTACCGGTGATCGGCCGGAAGGAGCCGCTGCCCTTGAGCCGGACTTCGACCGGATGCGGGGTCGGGGTCAGCGTCGTCTCTTCGCCTTCGGGGCCGCCGCTGGTCGTCGCCATCGCGAACGTCCCTTTGACGTACTCGGAGGGTTCGGCTTCCAGGGCGGCGACCGCTTCGGGGCTGAGAGTCAGGTCGATGGTCGCGACCGCGTGCGGGTCGTAGACGACCGCGGCTTCGTCGGCGATCGGCGCGGCCGCAACCGGAGCAGCGATCACCAGCGCCGCGAGCGCGGCGAAGAGGGCGGCGACCGAGCCTCTGCCCCGCCGTTGACTGGTGTTGCTCCGCGTTAAGGCCACGGGCGAAGCAGATGATGCGAGTCGAGCGATAAAAGCCCTAACAGCCGGCTACCCCGGGTGATTCGGCGATTGCGCGACTTCGATTCGGTCCGGTTCCAGTGGCCGAGGGCCGCCTTGAAGCCCCTACCCGCGAGCGGCACGTCGGCGCGACCGGGGAAATCGACCGTGAGGTTGCCGGTCCAGCGGTTCGCCGGCTTGGCGTTGCGGTGGAAGGTCGCGTGGCCGGCGAAGGGCCCGGACGGCGCCAGGGTCGCGGTCCGCAGCGAAGGACCAAAGCCGAATGCGGCGGACGGGAAGTAACCGCCGGCCTGACGGTCGACGATCAGGCCGTCGTGCCGTTCTTCGACGTCGGCTTCGAGATAGACGCGCGCGCCGTCGTGGTTCTTGTTCGCCTGCAGAAAGCGCGTCTCGTGTGCCGAGGCAGAGCGGGCGATCAGCCGCGCGCCCTCGACGCCGCGCCCGTCCGATTCGCCGATCAGCACCGCCCCGCATGCGCCGAGTTCGAAGAACGGGCTCACGATCGCCCTGGTGCGCGCCACCTCCACGCTGGTGAAGCCTTCCTCGCCTTCGAACTCGATCGTCCCCACCCAGTAGCCCGGTTCGAAGAGGGCCGACCCGTTCTCCTCGCAGCGGGCGTAGACCCGTTCGGGCGGCCCGCTCGGTTCGAAATGGACATCCACCCTGCCCACGGCGCCGAGATCGGCCTCGATCGCGGTGGGCTCGACCTTCGCCGGCGCCAGGTAGATCGCCGAGCCGCTTCTCCCGCCGACGAAGAGGCCCAGCTCGCCGTGCTTGAAATTCGGCTTCGAGACCGCGATCGCGAAGATCGAGAAGCCGTTGCTCCCCTTCAGCCGGAAGGCGCCGAAGGCGCCCGTCTCGGCTTCGCCTTCCGCCATGGCCGGTGCAACGGGAGCGGCGACGCAGGCCGCCAGCGCCAGCGCTGCCAGGAACCCCCGCCATCTGCTCATCGCCCTGCTCCCACCAGTGAAATCGGCCTCGTGCCCGGGCGCGTGGAGGACCGGCCCGGGTGGGCTTCGCGAAAGCCGTGAACCAGCGACGCGGACCAGCTGCCACCCGCGAGCGAGACATCCGGACGTCCCGGGAAGTCGACCTCGAGCGCGCCCCACCATCTTCCAGGGCGACCCCGCTGAATACGTTCGAAGACGCCGCGGCCGGCGAAGGGAGCCGGCGGTCTGACTTCTGCCTTGTCGAGCCCCGCGCCGACCCGCAAGCTGCCGCGGCCACCCAGGGCGTATGCGGCCCTGTAGACGTCGATCCTGCCGTGCGACTCACCGATGCCGGCCCCGTAGCTGACTTTTTCGCCGGGCTTGTTTTGCACGAGCGAGAAGTAACGGTATGCCTCGCGCCCCCGTCCCTTCGAGGACCGTTCAGCGTCCAGCAGGATGCCGGGACCGGGATAGCCTTCGCTGACGGTGTAGCCGCAGCTCTCGTAGCGCCACCAGCCCTGGCGCCCGTCGACGCTCTGGACTTCGGCGTCGGTAAAGCCGTCCTCGCCGTGGAAGCTGAAGCTGCCGACATAGGCACCGCCGGCGAACCAGAGCGTGGTCGGCGGGAATTCGCGGCACTGGATCTTGCCTTCTTCAGCCACTCCGCTCGGCTGCCACTCCATGTCGATCTGGCCGTACCTGCCCAGATCGGCGACGATCCCTTCCTCGCCGAAGTCGGCGGGGGCTTCGACGGTCACGCGCCCCGTCCGGTTGGTGGCAGAAACGATCACCCGGGGTCGCGCCGGCCTTCGGTCATCGGCGAATACGGACAACGTGTAGCCGTTGGAGCCCCGTACGTAGAACGCGCCCGGCGAGGGGATCGGGTTCGACGAGGAGAAGCCCACCGGAGTCGCCGCGTCGGCGGCGGGCGCCGACAGGACGAGCGTGGCGAGGCAGCCGGCTAGAAGGGAGCGCGGGGACATAAGTCAGCCGCGCTAACAGGTCGTTGCGGAGGAGGAGTCGCCGCTGACCCGGAAGCAGGCGTGGACGATGCTGGCGTGGACGCCGGGGCCGGCTAGGCGGACGCCCGGTCGGCCGATGAAGTCAACCGTCAGGTCGCCTCTCCACCGTGGGAAGACCGAGTCGCGGCTGCGGAGGAGCGAGGCCGAACCGGAGAAGGGCGCGGGCGGCTGCAGCGAGGCGGTGCTCAGGTCGTCGGCAAAACCGAAGGCGCCGGCGCCGGCCCACCCATCGACGGTCCGGAAAATCGAGACTCCGGCGCGGCGCTCCCGGATCTCGGCTTCGTACTTGACCCGGCCGCGCTCCGGGTGGTTCTTGACGAAGTCGAAGCTGACTTTGCGCCCGTGATCGAAGGAGACGCCGCTCAGGTGCGCGCCCGGCTCGCCAGGGCCGCGCGACTCGCCGTATCCACCGCCGGCGGCGCAAAAGGAGATCGCCGAGGGCAGTTGCGCCTGGGTCGTGCCGGCGCGGGTAAAGCCACCCTCGCCTCTGAATTCAAAGGTTCCTTCGTAGGCAGTGGGTTCGAAATCAACATTGTGCTTCGTGCACTTGATGTGGACTTTGCGCGTACGGCCGGAGGGGCGAATCGCCATATCGACCTTCCCGAACGGCCCGAAGTCGGCTTTGACGAACTCGTCGGAGACGATCGCCGAAGTGCGGTAGAAGGCTGCGCCGGCTTTGCTCCCCTTCCGAAACACCACCACGCCGGCGTCGCCGCGACCGTCCGGTCGTTCGGAGAAGGCCGAGAACCCGACCTCGTAGCCGTTCGTCCCCTGCAGACTGAAGCCGGCCGAGTGGAAATCGGGCAGTTCGCGCGCTGCTGCGGCCTGCGCGGCGACGCCGAAGGCCAGCAGGCCGATGCAAAGGATCAGGCGCCCTCTCATTGCTCGGCGATCCTATGGGAGCCGTGCGGACCGAGCCGGCGGGCGGAATCTGATTCGATAGCCGCCATGGCCGTCAGCGCCCAGTACAGCGTCACGATCCGCGTCGAGCTCGACGCGCGCAAGGAGCCCCTCGGGCGCCTGACGGCGGCGATCGCCGAGGCCGGTGGGCAGCTGCAGGGTGTCGACCTGGTCCCCGGCGCCGGTCCGGAGGGCAAGCGCGTCCGCGAGTTCACGATCGACGCCACCGACCGCGAGCACTGGGAGCGGATCCTGCGGGCGATCGGCTCGACCCGCGGCGCCCGGGTGCTCGACTACGTCGACCGCACGATGCAGATGCACCGCGGCGGCAAGATCGACATGCGCAACAAGTACCCGGTGAAGACGCGCGACGACCTCTCGATGGCATACACGCCGGGCGTCGCCCGCGTCTGCATGGACATCCACCACGACCGCAGCAAAGCCTTCGAGTACACGATCAAGAAGAACACGGTCGCGGTCGTCTCCGACGGCAGCGCCGTGCTCGGCCTCGGCAACATCGGCCCCGAGGCGGCGATGCCGGTGATGGAGGGCAAGTGCATGCTCTTCAAAGAGTTCGCCGGGGTCGACGCCTTCCCGATCTGCCTCGACACCCAGGACGCCGAGGAGATCATCAAGGCGGTCGAACTCATGGCCCCGACCTTCGGCGGCGTCAACCTCGAGGACATCTCCGCCCCGCGCTGCTTCGAGATCGAGGACCGGCTGAAGGAGACGCTGGACATCCCCGTCTTCCACGACGACCAGCACGGAACCGCGGTGGTGACGATGGCCGCTCTCTTCAACGCCCTGAAGATCACCGGCAAACCGATCGAGGAGCTGCGGGTGCTGGTGGTGGGCCTGGGCGCCGCCGGGGTGGCGGTGACGAAGATGATGCTCGCCTCGGGAATCACCCAGATCGTCGGCTGCGACCGAAAGGGCGCTGTCTCGACGGCCCGCGCCGACTACCAATCGGGCGAGATGAACGAGGCCAAGCGCTGGTACGCGGAGGCGACCAACCCGGACGTGATCCAGGGCCAGCCCGACGACGTAATCGAGGGCATGGACATCTTCGTCGGCCTCTCCGGTCCCGGGATCATCCAGCCCGAGTCGCTGGGCAAGATGAACGACGACGCGATCGTCTTCGCGATGGCCAATCCCACCCCCGAGGTGATGCCCGAGGACGCCGCCCCGTACGTGCGGATCATGGCCACCGGCCGCTCGGACTACCCGAACCAGATCAACAACGTGCTCGCCTTCCCCGGCATCTTCCGCGGCGCCCTGGACGCCGGCGCCCCCAGCATCACCGAGGAGATGAAGCTCGCCGCCGCCAAGGGGATCGCGATGGCGGTCTCCGAGGAGGACCTGGCCGAGGACTACATCATCCCCAGCGTCTTCAACCGCGAAGTCGCCCCCAAGGTCGCCGAGGCGGTCGTCGAGGAGGCCAAGCGCGACGGCATCGCCCGGATCGACGAGGAGACCGGGACCTTCGCCACGGTGGAGGCGAGCTAGCAGTGCCCCAGACCGCGAGTCGTGTGCCGCATCTGGCGAGTGGATCGCCGTTCGGGGCAAGGACGCAGGATGCAGCCTTTGCCGGTGGCAAAGGCAAATCCGAGGACGCCGCCACGGGCGGCGAGACGCCGCCAGGGCGGCGCAGGACTCGCGGTCCGGGGCACTAGTGCGGGTCCTCGTCACCGGCGCCAGCGGCACGATCGGCCAGGCCCTGTGTGACGCGCTGTTCGCGCGCGGCGACGACGTCGTCGGGCTGACCCGCGACCCCGGTCGCGCCCGCAGCGCCAACCCGCGGGTCACCTGGCACAAGTGGGACCCGACGTTGGAACGGCCAGACCCGGCGGCCTTCGACGGCGTCGACGGCGTCGTCCACCTGCTCGGCGAGCGGATCGACCAGAAATGGACCGACGAGGCGAAGGAGCGGATCATGGAGAGCCGCCGCCAGGGCACCCACAACCTGGTGCAGGCGATCGCGGCGCTCGAGACCCCGCCGAAGGTCCTAGTCAGCCAGTCGGGTGTCGGCCACTACGGCGACCGCGGCGACGATCTGGTCGACGAGAGCGACGGCCCCGGCACCAGCTTCGACGCGCAGGTGACCCAGGCCTGGGAGGCGGCCGCGCACGAGCTCGACTCCACGGGCGTCCGCGTCGTCGTCGTCCGCACCGGCCAGGTGCTGAGCACCGAGGGCGGGATGCTGAAGGAGATGCTGACGCCGTTCAAGCTCGGAGTCGGCGGCCCGCTCGCCGGCGGCGATCAGTACCTCGCCTGGATCCACATCGATGACGAGGTCGGGATCCTGCTTTGGGCGCTCGACGAAGAGCAGGTCAGCGGCGTGGTCAACGCCAGCTCGCCCAACCCGGCGACCAACAAGGAGTTCTCCAAGGCACTGGGGCGGGCGCTCAACCGACCGGCGGTGATGCCGGTCCCCGGCCTCGTCCTCGACCTCAAATTCGGCAAAGAGTTCGGCCAGGTCCTGCGCGGCGGCGCCCGGGTGATCCCGAAGCGCACCGAAGAGCTCGGCTACCGGTTCAAGCACCCCGACCTCGACGAGGCGCTGGCCGACCTGCTCTAGACGGCGGCCTTCTCGGTCTCGCGGGCGAGGACGTCGGCGGGGCCCTCGATCCAGATCCGCACGTTGTCCCCCGGGTGCCAGGCCGGGAAGCCGAGCCGGCGCGCCTTGACGACGCTGCCCGAGGGCAGTTCGAGCTCGACCAGCTGGTCGTGGCCGAAGAAGCTGCGGGAGACGACGGTTGCCTTCTGGCTGCGGCGGTCGGGGGGCTCGATCGTCCCGATCGCCAGCGACTCGGGCCGGACCAGGACGTCGACCTCGCCGGAGTGGCCCTCGCGGTTCGGCAGGTTGCCGAGCTCGCACTCGATTGTCCCGTCGATCGCCCTGCCCGGCAGCACCTCGATCTCGCCGAGGAAGCTTGCGACCCAGCGGGTCGCCGGGCGCGAGTAGACGTCCTCGGGGGTGCCGACCTGCTCGACCTTGCCCTCGTTCACCACCGCGACGACGTCGGCGACGCTCAGGGCCTCCTCCTGGTCGTGGGTGACGAAGACCGAGGTCAGCTTCTGCTCGGCGAGGATCTCGCGTACCTCTTCGCGCACCCGCGCCCGCAGGCCGGCGTCGAGGTTGGAGAAGGGCTCGTCGAGGAGGAGCGCCCGCGGCTCGGCGACGAGCGCCCGGGCCAGCGCCACCCGCTGCTGCTGGCCGCCGGAGAGCTCGTGCGGATTGCGCTTGCCGAGGCCGCCGAGGCCGACGGTCTCCAGCGCCCGCTCGACCCGGGCCTTGTCGGGCCGGCGGCCGAGCGCGTAGCCGACGTTGGCGGCAACGTCCATGTGCGGGAAGAGCGCGTAGTCCTGGAAGACCATCCCGATCCGGCGGCGCTCGGCGGCGACCGAGGCGCTCGGCCCCTGGACCGTCTTGCCGCCGATCTCGATGCTGCCCGCGTCGGGCCGCTCGAGGCCCGCGATCAACCTCAGCGTCGTCGTCTTACCGCAGCCGCTGGGGCCGAGCAGAGCGCAGATCGCGCCCTCGGGGACCTCGAGGTCAAGGCCGTCGACGGCGACGACGTCGCCGAAGCTCTTGCGCAGCCCGCGCAGGAGCAATCCGGGGGTTCGATTTGAGTCTTCGTATTCCATAAATGCTCGAATCCATAAGATTAGGGCAACCTAACTGCCCTCTCCATGATTCACGTCACCCCACAATTGAAGCGGCTGTTTGCCGCCTTGGCGATCTTTGCCGCGCTTGCCCTGCTCGCCGGGTGCGGCTTCAGCACCGAAGACAGCGCCGGCGGCTCCAGCGACTCGGGTCCCGAAGGCATCACCCTCTACTCGGGCCGGATCCCGGCCGCGATCGGGCCCGCGGTCGACAGCTACGAGGCCGAAGCCCACCGCGACGTCAAGGTCCGCTTCGCCGAAACCGCCGACCTCGCCGCGACCCTGGTCGAGGAGGGCGACGCCTCCCCTGCCGACGTCTTCTTCGCCCAGGAGCCCGGGGCGATCGCCGCGGTCGCCGAAGCCGGCCTGCTGGCGAAGCTGCCGCAGGACATCCTCGACCGGGTGCCGGCCCGCTACCGCGACCCCGAAGGCCGCTGGGTCGGGATCACCGGCCGCGCCCGCGTGATCGCCTACAACAAAAACGTCGTCAAGGAATCGGAACTGCCGCCCTCGCCGTTCGGGCTGACGGCGCCGAAGTGGAAGGACCGGGTCGGCTGGAGCCCTGCCTCCTCCAGCATGCAGGAGTACGTGACCGCGCTGCGGGCGAAATATGGCGACGACCGCACCAAGCAGTGGCTCGAAGAAATGGTCGACAACGGCGCCGTCTCGTTCCCCGACAACGTGACGATCCGCGACGCGATCGCCAAAGGCGAAATCGACGTCGGCCTGATCAACCACTACTACGTCGCCCAGGCGATCGGCGAAGAAGGCCCCGACTACCCCGTCGCCGTCTACTTCCCGCCAGGCGGGCTCGGCTCGCTGATGCTGCTGACCAGCGTCGGGGTGCTCGAATCGAGCGACCGCAAGCCCGAAGCGTTCGCCTTCGTCCGCTCGCTGCTCTCGCCGAACTCGCAGCAGTTCTTCACCTCGAGCTCGAAGGAGTATCCGCTGGCCAAGGGCGTCAAGCCCGACCCCTCGCTGAGCGTGCCGGTGAACAGGATCCCGGTCTCCGACTCCAGCCTGGTCGACTTGAAGGAGATCCAGGGGACGATCGAACTGATGCAGGAGAGCGGGGCGCTGTAGTGCTCGGCGTGCGTCGGGCGCCGGCGTGGCTGCTCGCCACCGGGGCGATCGTCGGCGTCGCCGCGGTCCTGCCGGCCGCCTACCTCGCGGTCGTCATCGCCGGCGACTTCTCGGCGGCGCTGGAAACCGCCTTCTCCTCGCGGGCGATCGACACCCTGCTGCGCACCGCGGCGCTGACCGCGGCGGTGGTCGTCACCTCGGTCGCGATCGCGCTGCCGATCGGCTGGCTGACGGTCCGCACCGACCTCCCCGGACGCCGCCTCTGGGCGGTGCTCTGCACGCTGCCGCTGGTCATCCCCAGCTACGTCGGCGCCTACCTGCTGGTCGCGGCGCTCGGCCCGAAGGGCATGGTCCAGGACGCGCTGGGGGTGGAGCTGCCCTCGATCTACGGGTTCTTCGGGGCCTGGCTGGTGCTGACGCTCTTCACCTACCCGCTGGTCCTGATCCCGCTGCGCTCGACGCTGCGGCGGATCGACCCGCAGCTGGAGGACGCGGCGCGGGCGATGGGGCGCGGGCCGCTCGAGGTCTTCCGCACCGTCGTCCTGCCGCAGCTCTGGCCGGTGCTCGCCGCCGGCTCGCTGCTCGTCGCCCTGTTCACGATCAGCGACTTCGGCGCCGTTTCGATCCTCCGCTACCGCTCGTTCACGAGCGAGATCTACGTCGCCTACCAGTCGAGCTTCGACCGGGTCGCGGCGGCGGCGCTCGGCGCCGTGCTCGTGGTCGCGATGCTGGGGCTGCTCTTCGCCAGCTCGAAGGTGCGCGGCTCGCGGCGCGTGCACCGCCTCGGCCCCGGGACTCTGCGCCCGACCCAGCCCTACCGGCTCGGCCGCTGGCGCTGGGCGGGGCTTGCCTTCTGCTCGCTGGTCGTGCTGGTCGCCTTCGTGCTCCCCGTCGGCGTGCTGGTCTACTGGGCGAGCAAAGGGATCTCGACCGGCAGCACCTCGCTGAACACGATCGCCGCGCTGGGCGGCAACTCGCTGCTGATCGCCGCCTGGGCGGCGGGGATCGGGGCGATCGCGGCGCTCGCCGTGGCGGCGCTGGCGGTGCGCTACCCCTCGCCGGTCGCCCGCCTGGTCGAACGGCTCTCGCACGCCGGCTACGCGCTGCCGGGGATCCTCGTCGCGCTCGGGCTCGTCTTCTTCGCGACCCGGGCGGTGCCGGCGCTCTACCAGACGATCGCGCTGCTGGTTTTCGCGATGACGATCCACTACCTGCCGCTGGCGATCGGCCCGATCGCCAGCTCGCTGGTGCAGCTCTCGCCGCGGATCGAAGAGGCGGCGCGCGGGATGGGCCGCGGCCCGGCCGAAGTCTTCCGCACGATCACGATTCCGCTCGCCCGCGGCGGGATGATGGCTGGCGCCGCGCTCGTCTTCCTGCATGCGATGAAGGAGCTGACGGTGACCCTGATCCTCTCGCCGATCGGATTCAAAACGCTGGCGACCGACATCTGGACGCAAACCACCTACGGCTTCTACGAGGCCAGCGCGATCCCCGCCCTGGTCCTGCTGGCGGTGGCCGCGGTGCCCGTCTACCTGTTGAGCGAGCAGGGCGCGGCGCCGCCGTGATCGGGTGAGAGCCGGGCTGCGCGCCGGGGTGGCCGCGGCGCTCGTCCTGGCCGCCGCTTCGCTCCTCCTCCCCTACCACCCGGTCTACGACCCCTGGGCCTGGCTGATCTGGGGACGGGAACTGGCGCACGGGGGCCTGGAAACGGCGGCCGGCCCCTCCTGGAAGCCGCTGCCGGTGCTGGCCTGCGCGCCGCTCTCGCTGCTCGGCGACGCAGCACCGGCGGGCTGGCTGCTGGTGGCCCGGACCGGCTGGCTCTGCGCGCCACTCTTGGCGGGGCTGCTGGCGGCGCGCCTCGCCGGTGAGGAGGCGGGGCGCTGGCGCTGGACCGGGGCGGCGCTGGCTGCCGGCTCGGTCGCCCTCACCGCCGACTCCTTCACGCCGCCGCTGCGCCAGTTCACCGGCGGCCTCTCCGAGCCGCTGCTGGTGGCGCTGGTGCTGGGCGCGGTCTGGGCGGCGCTCGACGAGCGGCGGGGGCTGGCGCTCGGGCTGGGGACGGCGGCGGCGCTGCTGCGGCCGGAAGCCTGGCCGTTCCTGGCGCTCTACGGGCTGAGCGTGCGGGGACACCACCCGCGCCTGCGCGTCGCCACGGTCCTCGTCGCTGTGCTGATCCCCCTCGCCTGGTTCGTCCCCGACATCGTCGGCGCCGGCAACCCGCTGGAGGGCGGCGAGACCGCGCGGGCCGGCGGCCTCGAGCCGCTCGACGGCCTCGCAGTGTTGGGACGGGCGCTGGCCGCGCCTCTCGCCGCGGCCTGGATCGGGCTCGCGTTGCTGCTCTGGCAGGGCGACTTTGTCAACCAATGGTTTGCAAAGTCGCCCCGGGCCGCCGACCCCGACCGCCCCCTCGCGATCCTCCTCGCCGGCGCCCTCGCCTGGATTCTCCTCGTCGCCGCAATGGCAATCGCCGGCTTCGCCGGCCTCCCCCGCTTCCTCGCCCCGGCGACGGCCGTAATAGCGGTCCTCGGGGGAGTCGGCCTCGCCCGGACGGCAGGGTGTGGTCGAGCTTTGGGGCGGATAGCGACTCAAAGCTCAACCACACCCTGGGACTCGGCGCTGCGAGCGCTGGTTGCGGCCACGCTCGTCATCGCGGTCGCGGGTTTCGCCTGGCGGGCGGCGCAGGTGCCGGGGGACGTCGAGGTAGTCGAGCGGCAGACGCGCTCGGTCGACCACCTCTTCGACCTCGTCGACGCGACCGGTGCCGAGGAGCTGCTCGCCTGCCAGGACCGGGTCCGCATGACCCACGTCCGCGAGCAGACCGCGCTCGCCTGGAAGCTCGACGAACCGATCGCCTCAGTCCCGATCCGCTACCGCCCTAAATACGGCATCGCAGTCTCAACCAAACCCATCCCGCAAGGCAACGTCATCGCCCACGCCGGATCCTGGAGAGCCACCAACCTCCCCTGCCCAGCCAACGGCGGTCGAGCCGAGGGTCGGTAGGGGGTCTCCGGGTACTCAGCATGGAGCTGGGCCAGTAACCCTCGGGGCGCCAGCCCAACTTCGCCTCACCCAGCGGAGGTGCTCCCGGAGACCCCCTACCGACCCTAGGCCTACAGCTAGTCCAGCTCGGCAAGCGGCCGGGCCATCGCCGGCGTCTCCGGCGCCGCCCGGTAGGGCTGCTCGTCGACCTCTTCGCGCTCGTGGTAAGCGCTGTCGGCGTTGACCGCCCAGACGTCGTGGCCAGCGCCGTCGCAGAGGTTCTCCACCGCCCGCAGCGCGGTCAGCATCGAGTGGTCGGAGTTGTTGTACCTGTGGAGGCCGTTGCGCCCGACCTGCTGCAGGTTCGCGATCCCGTCCAGCCAGCTGCGGATACGCCCGACCCGCTCGCCGTACTCGGCGTCGTAGACGGGGTAGGCCTTCGGGACGCGGACGACGTGGCCACCGGCGACCCGCTCGGGGTCGACCAGCCCAAGCTGGCCGACCTCGCGGCGCCCCAGCGCAACCAGCTCGTCGTCGCGGGCGCACCAGAGCTCGTCGCCTTCGAAGCAGAAGTACTCGAGCCCGAGGCAGGAGCGGCGCGGGTCCGGCGTCATCCACGGGCTCCAGGCGCGGAAGTTCTGGATCCGGCCGACGCGCGCCCGCGGGTCGTGGACGTAGACCCAGTTGTCGGGGAACGGCGGCTCGCCGTCGACCTGGAGGGCGACGGTGACGAAGTCGCGGTAGCGCAGACCGGCCGCGGCGGCGGTCACCTCGGGCGGCGGGGCCGGTTCGGCGACGCCGACCGTCGTCCGCAGCGGGATCGAGGAGATCGCCGCCGAGACCTCGATCCGCTCGCCGCCGGCGCGCACCGCGGTCAGGTGGCCACCCTCGTGTTCGAGGCCTTCGACCGCGGCGCCGAGCCGGATCTCGCCGCCAGCGGCCTCGATCCGCCGCGCCATCTCCTCCCACATCTGGCCGGGCCCGAGCCGCGGGTAGCGGAACTCCTCGATCAGGCTCCTCGGGGTCTCGCCGCCGCCCGGCAGCGCCGCGCGCAGCGCCGAGGCGAGTGAGAGATCGGAGATCCGCTGCGCGGCCCACTCGGCCCGCAGCTCGTCGGTCCCGACCCCCCAGACCTTTTCAGTGTAGGTCTTGAAGAAGAGCTCGAAGAGGCGGCAGCCGAAGCGGGAGCGGACCCAGTCCTCGTAGGTCTCGGGCTCCGCGGCGGGGCTGAGGCGGGCGCGCGCGTAGGAGGCGAGGCTGCGGGCGACCTCCAGCGGCCCGACCCGGGCGAAGACGTCGGCCGCCCGCAGCGGGTACTCGACGAAGCGCCCGCGCCAGTAGATGCGGGAGAGCCGCGGCCGGACCAGCAGCTCGGGGCCGAGCAGCTCGTCCCAGAGCGCTTCGACCTCGGCGCTCTTGGTGAAGAATCGGTGGCCACCGAGGTCGAAGCGGTAGCCGTCGCGGACAACCGTCCGGGCCAGCCCGCCGACCTGCTCGCCGGCCTCGAGGACGAGCACCGGGACCCTCCGCTGCGTCAAGCGGTAGGCGGCGGTGAGCCCGGCGGGGCCGGCGCCGAGGACGGCGACGGGCGCGGAATCCGGGCTGGGGGCGGGCGGCGGCATCGGCGGGAGAGATGCTATTAGGTATCCCTAATGCCGGCTCGATCCCCGGGCGCGCGGCCAACCCGCGGCTCCGCCCCCACCCTCGCCGTCGTCGTCCCGGCGACCGACGACCCGACTGGCCTGGAGCGCTGCCTGGAGGCGCTCGGGGCGGGCAGCCGCGCCCCCGACGAGCTGATCGTGCAGCGGGAGCCGGGGGGCGCCGGGCCGGCGGAGGCGCGCAACCGCGGCGCCGCGGCCGCCACCGCCGAGGTCCTCGTCTTCGTCGACTCCGACGTCGAGGTCCACCCCGACGCGCTGGAGCGCCTCGCGGCGCGCTTCGCCGCCGAGCCGGCCCTCGACGCCGTGTTTGGCGCCTACGACGACGACCCCGCCGACCCCGGCCTCGCCTCGCGCTACCGCAACCTGCTCCATCACCACGTCCACAGCGGCGCGCCGGGCGAGGCGGAGACCTTCTGGGCCGGCCTCGGGGCGGTCCGCCGCGAGGCCTTCGAGGCCGTGGACGGGTTCGACGCCGCTCGCTTTCCGGCCCCGAGCGTCGAGGACATCGAGCTAGGCATGAGGCTGCGCCGCCGTGGGGCGCGGATCGCCCTCGACCCAGAGATTCGCGGTCGCCACCTCAAGGCCTGGACCGCGCGGACGATGGTCGCGACCGACTTCGGGCGGCGCGGCGTCCCCTGGGTGCGGTTGCTGCTGCGCGACGGCAGCGGCAGCACCGCCCTCAACCTCGGTTGGCGGCGCCGGGCCAACGCTGCATCCTCGCTCGCGCTGCTCGGCTCGCTGCTGGCGCGCCGCCCGCGCCTGGCGGCGGCGGCGCTGCTCGCCAATCTGCTCCTCGACCGCGAGCTCTACGCGCTGCTCGCGCGGCGCGGCGGGCCGAGGCTGCTCGCCGCCGGAATCGGGCTGCACCAGGCCCATCAGCTCGCCGCCGCCGCCGCGGTACCCGCGGCGCTCGCGCTCCACTTCGCCGAGGGGGGCCGGTGAGGCTCGGCATCGCCGGCTGCGGCCGGATCGCCGAGCGCGGTTACGTTCCCGCCGCGCTCGCCGCCGAGGGCGTGACGATCGCCGGCTTCGCCGACCCCGACCCCGGCCGGCTGGAGCAGTGCGCCGAAATTTGGAAGCGTGAGAGCGGTAGGGAAGCGCGCAGCTTTGACAGCGCCTCCGCGCTACTGCGGTCCGAGCCGATCGACCTGCTCGTCGTCGCCGTCCCCGCCGAGCGCCATCTGGGGCTGGCCGAGGAAGCCGCCGCAGCCGGCGTCCCCTGCCTGGTCGAGAAGCCGCCGGCGCCTGACCTCGCCGGGGCCGAAAGCCTCGCGGCCCTCGATCCGCAGCCCTACCTCGCCTTCAACCGCCGCTTCCTACAGGGCCTCGCACTCCGCGACCGGATCCCACTCGAGGGCTGGCTGGAGCTCGACCTGGAGCTGCGCTTCCGCCGCGAGGCCTGGGGGGCGCACGAGTCCCGCGACGAGGCGCTGCTCGACGCCGGCATTCACCTGATCGACCTTGCATGCCACCTCAGCGGAGCGGCACCGATCGCGGTGAGACAAGCGCAGATCGCGCCCGCGCGGGCCGCTCTCGAGTTGGAGCTCACCCGAGCGCGGGCCCGCGTCTCCTGTGCCACCGATCGGAGTCACAGGGAGGCGGTCACCGTCCGCGACCGCGGCGGCAAGCTGCTTGGTGTCTCGGAGTGGGGCGGAATGCGGAGTCGTCTCGGGCGAATCTTCGGTCAGTCCGACCCGCTCGTCGGCTCCCTCCAGCGACAGCTGGAGGCGTTGCGCGACTCAGCCCCCCAACTGCACCACCCCCTTCACCCAGCCGAGGTAGGGGGTGGTGCAGTTGGGGGGCGCCGGCGCGGCATGCGACTCGCCAACGCCGCCGACGGGATCGCCGCGATGGCGGTCGTCGATGCCGCCCGCCGATCGGCGGGACTGAACGGCGCCGAGGTCACCGTCGCGCCGGCAGCCGAGGCCCAAGCGTGATCACCGTCATTCAGTTCGACGCGGCCAGCCCCTCGCTACTGAGGCGGTTGGGCAAAGAGGGACGCTTACCCAACCTGGCGCGACTGCAAAACGAAGGCACCCGCCTGGAGCTGGAGACCCCCGCCGAGCACTTCCCCGCCAGCGCCTACCAGGACCTCTACCGCGGGGTCGAGGTCGGCGAGCACGGCCTCTACTACCCCTTCCAGTGGGCCGCCGGTGACCAACGGGTGCGGCTGGCGGCGCAGTTCTGGGCGCCGCCGCCGATCTGGGACCGCCTCGGCCGCGCCGGGCGAACGACGCTGGCGATCGACCCCTACGAGTGCCACCGCCCGGCGGCGGCGCAGGGCGAGCTCTACGACGGCTGGGGCATGCGCGAGCGGGTCGTGCTCGAGCGCTGGGCGGTCCCCGAGGGGGGCGACCGCGAGCCGCGCCGGCGCCACGGCCGCCCCCCGGACGTGACCGAGGTCTTCGGCGCCTCCTCGCCGCGCGAACTGCAGCGGCTGCGCGAGCGCTTCCTGCGCGCCCCGGGCCGCGTCGCCGACCTCGCGGTCGAGCGCCTGCGGGCAGACCGGTTCGACCTCGCCTGGATCGTCTTCGCCTCGCCCCACCTGGCCGGGCACCGGCTCTGGGGCGGCGGGGCGATGGAGGAGATCTACGAGGAGGTCGACGCCCAGCTGGGTCGGGTCCTGGATGCGCTCCCCGACGGGTGTGACGTGATCGTCTGCTCGGTCCTCGGCATGGACGTCAACACCAGCCGCGCCGACCTGCTGCCCGGTATGCTCACCGCCGTCCTCGGCGGAGACGGCGCTCCGCGCGAAGAGGCCGACTCCGACTCGGGAGGGATGTGGCGGCTGCGAGGGCTGGTCTCGGGCCGGGCGCGGGCGGCGATCGCCGCCGCGATGCCGGACCGGCTAGCGCTGGAGGTGACGGCGCGGCTGGAGCTGCGCGGCGTCGAGTGGTCGACCACCCGCGCCTTCGCCCACCCCGCCGACAACCAGGGATACGTAAGCCTCAACCGCGCCGGCCGCGAGCGGGACGGGATCGTCGGCGAGGACGAGGCCGCCGAGCTGGTCGCGCAGATCCGCGAGGGCCTGCTCGACTTCCGCGACCCCGACGGCGAGCCGGCGGTATTCGCCGTCGACGAGGTCCGCGAACGCTGGCAGGGACCCGCCGCCGAGCGCCTTCCCGACCTCGTAGTCCGCTGGCGGCCGACCTCCTCAATCGATCTCAAAGCCCTCCACTCCCCCCGCTTCGGCGCCGTCCAGCGCCAAGGCGTCGGCAGCGGCCGCAGCGGCAACCACACCGACGGCGACGCCTGGGCGATCCTCGCCCCCCGCACCAGCCGCCTCCGCGACCCCATCCGCCCCGCCCGAGTAACCGACATAGCCGCCACCGTCGCCGCGATGTCGGACGTACCGCTCGAAGGCCTCAGCGGCGAGCCCCTCCTCGAGCGCTAGCTAGCGCCGAGACCGCGAGAGATCGTCGTATAGGCGCTCTCTCGCGGTTTCGCGGATTACCCCGGCCAGAGTGGCGGCTTGGGCGGCGGTGACTAGGAGGCCAGGGGCTGGGCCGGCGCGGAAGGCGGCGCGGATCAGGCCGACGTAAAAGCTCGGTGAGCCTGGGCGACGGCCGTTGCCGCTGGCGCGGTAGCGGGCGGCGCCCCGGCCGTAGCGGTACTGCTGGCGGAGGAAGCCCCGCGCGCTCATGCCGCTCTGGTGGATGACAGTTGCGGCTGGGACGAAGACTGGTCCCGATCCCGCCTGCGCGGCCCTCTCGCCCCAGTCGCGATCCTCGCCCGCGGCCACCGGAAACGACTCGTCGAAAGGGATCCGCTCAAGCAACGACCGCCTAGCGGCCAAGTTGGCGGTGACGGCAAATCCCGGCGAGGCGCTCCCGGGCGCGGTCGCCCTCACCTGCAGGTAGTTGACGATCGCCTCCCAAGCACGATCGGCAGTGGTGGCACCATCCCCCATTCGAACCGGTCCGGTCGCCACCTCGGCCTCTTCAGCCAGGAGCGGCGCGACCAGCGCCTCAACCCACCCCGCCTCCGGCTCGCAATCGTCATCGGTGAAACACACCACCTCACCCCGCGCCCGCCGCACGCCCTCGTTCCGCGCCCACGCCGGCCCGCGCCCCTCGGCGTCCTCGATGATCACGACTTCGACCGCCGCCGTCTGCGCCTCCAGAGCCGCCACGCACCGCGCCAGCGCCTCGGGCCGCCCCTGCGTCGGCACCACGACAGAAACCCGCACAAGGTCGAACTGCATCAACTTCTACACCCAGCAGAAGTAGAAGTTGATGCAGTTCGGCCGGTCCATCAACCCTCGGCCTGGAAGGCCGCGTCGCGTGGCTTACTCGCGTCGCCTTCGCGGATCGCCTCAATCACCGCGGCCACCGCATCCTCCCCCGAAACCCCGCCCAGCGCGGCGATCCCTGCCGCGTCGACGATCGACCCCGACTGCTTGCGCGCCCGCGGGTCGGGCTCGCCGACGTAGGCGACCGCGGTCGAGTCCTCGGTCGCCGTCCGCGCATTGGCGCCGACCTTCGCCAACGTCCAGCGTCCGCCGTCGCCGGCAGCGTCGAGGCAGACCACCTCCAGCTTCAGGTCCTCGACTTCGCCTCCCGCGCGCGAGGCCCCATCGCGCGCGCCCGTGCAGAGGCGCCTGCCCGCGGCCGCTTCGGCCCCTTGCAGCGGCGCGCTCACGTAGACCGTCACCCGCGCCCCCGCCTCCGCGCCTTCCTCCCCGCAGGCCGAGACGAGGAGCGCCGCCAGCAGGCAGGCGACGAGGACCGGGGGCAGGAGTTTCATCGCGGTCGATCCTAGAAGGATTGCCCGCCCCTCTTAAACTCGCCGAATGCGAATCGGAGTCCTGACCGCAGGTGGCGACTGCCCCGGCCTCAACGCGGCGATCCGCGCCGTCGCCCGCTCGGCGATGCAGCGCGGCGACGAGGCGATCGGGATCCGCCGCGGCTACCGCGGCCTCGCCGAGGACGACTACGTGCCGCTCGACATGCGGGCGGTCTCCGGGATCCTCCACCAGGGCGGGACGATCCTCAGCACCTCCAGCTTCGAGCCGATCCGCGAGGGGGCGGTCGACAAGGTCGCTGCCGCCTTCGCCGAGCGGGAGCTCGACGCGGTGGTCGCGATCGGCGGCGAGCACACGATGGAGATCACCCGCCAGCTGCACGCCGACCGCGGCCTGCCCCTGGTCGGGGTCCCGAAGACGATCGACAACGACGTCGGCGGCACCGACTTCACCTTCGGCTTCGACACCGCGGTGCAGATCGTCACCGACGCGATCGACCGGCTCCACACCACCGCCCAGTCGCATGACCGGATCATGGTCGTCGAGGTGATGGGCCGCACCACCGGCTGGATCGCCGCCTATGCAGGGCTCGCCGGCGGCGCCGACTGCATCGTCATCCCCGAGCAGACGACGACCGTCGAGGAAGTCTGCCGCGACGTCACCCGCCGCCACGACCGCGGCAAGGACTTCTCGATCATCGTCGTCGCCGAGGGCGCGAAGCTGGCCTTCGAGAGCGGCGAGGAACGGCTGATCCAGCCGGTCAAGGACAGCGACGAATACGGCTACCCGCGGCTGGGCGGGATCGGCGCGGCGCTGGCCAGCGAGCTGGAGGACCGCACCGGCTACGAGACCCGGGTCACCGTCCTCGGCCACGTCCAGCGCGGCGGCACCCCGACCTCGACCGACCGCGTCCTCGCCTCGCGCTTCGGCGCCCACGCCTACGAGATGGCGAAAGCGGGCGAGTTCGGCAAGATGGCGGCGATCCACGGCACCGAGATGACCGCGGTGCCGCTCGACGAAGCGGTCAAGGTCAAGCAGGTGGATCTCGACCTCCTGGAGATAGCCAAACGGTTCTTCACGTGAGAGGGTGGACCAGATGAACGACGCACCGGACCTCAAGGCAGTCACCCAGATCCAGCAGGGGATCTGGTCGAAAGGCGACTTCGCGATGGTCGCCGCCCTCGTCTACCCCGTCGCCGAGGGCCTCGCCGACGCGCTCGAGATCGTCCCCGACGAGCGGGTGCTCGACGTCGCCTGCGGCAGCGGCAACGGCGCGATCGCCGCGGCGCGGCGCAGCTGGGGCGGCGTCGTCGGCGCCGACTACGTGCCGGCGCTGCTGGAGCGCGGCCGCGAGCGCGCCGCGGCCGAGCGGCTCGGCGTCGAGTTCGTCGAGGCCGACGCCCAGGACCTGCCTTTCGACGATGCGAGCTTCGACGTGACGATGTCGATCTTCGGAGCGATGTTCGCCCCCGACCAGCCGCAGACCGCCGCCGAGCTGCTGCGGGTGACCAAACCGGGCGGCCGCATCGGGATGGCCAATTGGACGCCGGACGGCGCCGTCGGGACGATGTTCCAGACGATCGCCAAGCACGCCCCGCCGCCGCCCGGAGTCGAATCGCCGTTGCGCTGGGGCACCGAGGAGCGGGTCCGGGAGCTGTTCGGCGACGGCGTCGCCGACATCCGCTTCGAGCGGCGCATCTCGCGCCAGCCCTTCCGCTCGGCCGAGCACTACGTCGAGTTCTTCCGCAAGTACTTCGGCCCCACCCAGATGGCCTACGAACGGGTCGGCCCGGAGGGCGAGCAGGCGCTGACCGAGGACCTGCTGGCCTTCCTCAACGAGGCGAACACCGCCGGGGACCGGGCGATGGTGCTGGAGGCGGAGTACCTCCAGTTAGTAGCCAGCCGGGCCTAGCCTGCGCATCTCGGCGTCCTCGGTCGCTCGCGTGCAAAGCACGCCACGCTCCCTGCGTCCTTGATCTGCTTTGGCTAGCCCCGGCTGGGACTAGGACTTCGCAGGTTTGAGGGTCCTGATGGTTGCGCCGATGATCAGCACGCTGAAGAAGATCAGCCCGGCGACGCCGCCGCCCTGTCCGAACGCCGCGTAGCCGACCACCATCGCGGCGATCGCCAGGAAGAGGGTTACGACCATTCCCATATCGCGCGGAATCCTATCCGGCGAGGGCGACGCGCGTCTCGCTGAGGAAGCCCGCGACCGCGTCGGCGGCTCCCTCAGCCGAACCGCCCTCGCCGGCGGCGCGCACCAGGCGGCTGCCGATGATCACCCCGTCGGCGATCCCGCCGACCTGGGCGGCCTGCTCGGGGGTGCCGATCCCAAAGCCGACCGCGACCGGAGTCGCGGCCTCGGCCTTGGTCGCCTCGACCAGCTCGGTTAGCGCGGGCGGAATCTCGGCCCGCTCGCCGGTAGTGCCGACGGTGGAGACGACGTAGACGAAGCCCCGGGCCGACTCGCAGATTCGCCTGCGGCGCTCGGCCGGCGTCGTCGGCGCCAGCAGCGGCACTAGAGCCAGGCCCTCGGCGGCGAAGGCCTCGCGCACCTCGCCGGCCTCGTCGAGCGGCAGGTCGGGGACGATCACCCCGGCGGCGCCGGCGGCGGCCGCCATCTCGGCGAATTTCCTCGCTCCGCCCTGGGCGAGGACCATGTTCGCGTAGGCCATGAAGATCACCGGCACCCGGTCGGCGACCGTGCGGCAGACCTCCAGCGCGGTCGCCAGCGTCGCCCCCGCCTCCAGCGCCGCCGTCGCGGCGGCGTGGATCGTCGGCCCGTCGGCGAGCGGGTCGGAGAACGGCACCCCGAGCTCGATCAGGTCGGCGCCGGAGTCGGCGTAGGCCGCCGCCACCGCCAGCCCCGTCTCGCGATCGGGGTACCCGGCCATCATGTACGGCATCAGCGCCGCCCGCCCCTCATCTTTTGCCGAGGCGAAGGCCGCCGCAATGCGGTCCTCGCCACGCGGCGCTGCGGGAGCCGGGGGAGTCTCGCCGGACCCTCCCCGCTGTTGTCCGCCGAGACTCCCCCGGCTCCCGCCCGCAACGCTCACGGCAACACCTCGCCAGGCGGTTTCAGCCGAGAAGTCGCCTCCGCCATGTCCTTGTCCCCCCTGCCCGAGAGGCAGAGGACGTCGAATCCGTCGCCCTCCAGGGCGTTGTCCATCAGCCAGGCGATCGCGTGGGAGGACTCCAGCGCCGGGATGATTCCCTCCAAGCGCGAAAGCTCTTGGAAGGCGCCGAGCGCCTGCTCGTCGGTCACCGCCACGTAGCTGGCCCGGCCGCTGTCGCGCAGCTGAGCGTGCTCGGGGCCGACGCCGGGGTAGTCGAGCCCGGCGGAGATCGAGTGCGCCTCGAGGATCTGGCCCTCCTCGTCGGCGATCACCGAGGAGAGCGAGCCGTGCAGGACGCCCTTGACGCCGCCCTGCAGCGAAGCGCCGTGGCGGTGGGTGTCGAGCCCCTCTCCCGCCGCCTCGACGCCGACCAGCGCCACCTCGGCGTCGTCGACGAAGGGAGTGAAGATGCCGATCGCGTTGGAGCCCCCGCCGACGCAGGCGATCACCCGGGCGGGCAGGCCGTCCTCGGCCGCGAGCGCCTGCTCGCGCGCCTCGGCGCCGATCACCCGCTGCAGGTCGCGGACCAGCGCCGGGTAAGGCGCCGGGCCGACGGCGGAGCCGATCACGTAATGGGTGGTGGCGACGTTGGCGACCCAGTCGCGGATCGCGGCGCTTACCGCCTCCTTAAGGGTCCGCGCCCCCGCCTCGACCGGCGCCACCTCGGCTCCCAGCAGTTTCATCCGCTCGACGTTGGGCGCCTGGCGGCGGATGTCCTCGGTCCCCATGTAGACGACGCATTCGAGCCCGAGCAGGGCGCAGGCGGTCGCGGTCGCGACGCCGTGCTGGCCGGCGCCGGTCTCGGCGATCACCCGCGGCTTGCCCATCCGCGCCGCCAGCAGCGACTGGCCGATCGCGTTGTTGATCTTGTGGGAGCCGGTGTGGGCGAGGTCCTCGCGCTTCAGGTAGACGCGCGAGCCGACCCGCTCGGAGAGTCGTTCGGCGAGGTACAGCGGCGTCGGGCGGCCGATGAAGTCGCGCCGCAGCTGCTCCAGCCGCGCCATGAACTCCCCGTCCTCGCGCGCCTGCGCCCAGGCGGCGGACAGCTCGTCGAGCGCCGGGATCAGGGTCTCCGGTACGTAGCGGCCCCCGTAGGGCCCGAAGCGCTCCTCGATCGCGCTCATGCGCTGGCGCCGACCGGGTTCGCGGCCTCGAAGAAGGCCGCCATCGCCGCGTGGTCCTTGCGGCCGGGCTCGAGCTCGACGCCGCTGGCGACGTCGACCGCATACGGGCGGGCGATCTCGATCGCTGCCGCGACGTTGTCGGGACGCAGGCCGCCGGCGAGGATCGCCGGCACCTCGGAGCGGTGGCCGCGCAGCAGCTCCCAGTCGAAGCTCTCGCCGGTCCCGCCCCAGAGGCCTTTGCCGCGGCGGTCGAAGAGGTGGAAGTCGGTCCGGTAGGCCTCGGCGCCGTGCACGTCGGCAGCGCTGGCGACGTGAATCGCCTTCGCGACCTTCAACCCCGTCCGCCGCTGCACCTCGGCGCAGAACGAAGCCCCCTCGGCCCCGTTCAACTGCACCATCGTCAACCCCTCGTCCTCAACCGCCTTCGCCACCTCACCCAGCGTGGGATTCACAAACACCCCAACCACCTCGCACTTGCGCCGAAAAGCAGCAGCAATCTCAGCCGCAACCCCGGGATCGACATTCCGTGGGCTGCCATGGAAATGAATCAGCCCAACAGCCCAAGCCCCAAGCCGCACAGCCTCAGCCGCATCATCCAAATTGGTAATCCCGCAGAACTTGACACGCATCCCCAAGAGCGTACGTGAAGGGCAGGTCCGACCCCCTCCGAACGGCTTGTACTTCTCGGTCGAGCGGCCCTCGGAAGGCGACCCCCGCCCCACCCGAGCAAGTTGAGTGAGGAGGGGGTCGGACCTGCCCTATTCAGCGGCTGCGGATTCCTCGGGTTGCGTCCCCAAAGTGACGTCGGCAGTCTTCTCGTCGCCACTGCGGATGATCGTCAGCTTGAGTTCGTCCCCCGGCTTCGACCCCTGGATGATTTCGATGAATTCGTCCATGCTCTTCAGCTTCTTACCGTCGACCTCGGTGATGATGTCGCCGCCGAGGCGGACTTCTTCGCCGTTGATCGTCGCCGAGGTGCCGCCGGCTTCGATCCCGGCCTTGTCGGCTGGCCCGTCCTTGACCACCGACTGCACGATCACCCCTTCTTCGACCGGCAGGTTCACCGCCTTCGCCAGTTCGGGGGTCACGGTCCCGCCGGTGATCCCGATGAAGGCGTGCTCGACTTCGCCCTTGGTCTTCAGCTGCTCGATCTCGGCCCGGACCGTGTCGATCGGGATCGCGAAGCCGATGCCGACGTTGCCGTTGCCGCCGCCGCCGGTGGCGATCTGGGCGTTGATCCCGATCACTTCGCCGGCCGCGTTGATCAGCGGGCCGCCGGAGTTGCCGGGGTTGATCGCGGCGTCGGTCTGGATCACGTGCGAGATCGAGAACCCGTTCGGGGCTTCGATCTGGCGCTGCAGGGCGGAGACGATGCCGCTGGTCACGGTGCGGTCGAGCCCGAAGGGATTGCCGATCGCGACCACCGGATCGCCGACTTCAGCATCGGAGGAGTGGCCCAGCGAGAGCGGGTGGATTTCGCTGTCGGGCGCGTCGACTTTGAGCAGGGCGATGTCGGTGCCGGGGTCGGCCCCGACCACTTCGGCGTCGTAGGTCTTTTCCGAGTCGCCGAGTTTGACCGTGACCTTGCTGGCGCCTTCGACGACGTGGTTGTTGGTGAGGATGTGGCCTTCGCCGTCGATCACGAAGCCCGAGCCGGTCGCGGTGCCGCCGGATTCGGGTTCGACTTCGCCGAAGGGGTTGAAGCTTTCGGTTTCGGTCGGTTCGATCTGGGATTCGATGAAGGCGACCCCGCCGCCGTCCGCCTTGTAGATCTGGTTGACGACGTTGGCGTTGCCGTCTTCGGACTTGACGTCGGCGGGCGCCGTGATTGGCGTCGCGACAGTCGTCGTCGAGCCGCCGTCCGACTGGATCGCACCTGCGGCGATCGCGATCCAGCCGGCGACGGCGACGACCAGGCCCCCAAGGAGAGCGGAGCCGAAGGGACTGCGAAGTTTTTGCTTGAGCTTGGGCATGAGCAACAGGTTCCCGCAGGGAGGTGTCCACTCCCTAAATGCACTTCAAGTTTCTTCTAAATTCGCCGGAGAGCGCGTGCCGGCCTAGACGAGATGTTCCCGAGTCCCCTCGTCGGGGCCGGTCAGCTCCCGCACCTTGGCTTCGGGGTCCGGCGCCGCCATCAGCGCCCCGCCGATCAGGACCGCGTCGACCCCGACCCGGTCAAGCTCGTCGATCTCGGCCCGGCCGGAGATCCCGCTCTCGGCGACGACCGTCTTGCCGGCCGGCACGTCGGGCATCAGCTCGAAGGTGGTGGCGATGTCGACGCTCATGTCGTCGAGGTTGCGGTTGTTGATCCCGATTACGTCCGCCCCGGCCTCCAGCGCCCGCTCCAGCTCCTCCTCATCGTGCACCTCGACCAGGCAGTCGAGGTCGATCGAGCGCGCCTCCTGGTGCAGGGAGCGCAGATCCTCGTCGCGCAGCGCGGCGGCGATCAGCAGCACCGCGTCGGCGCCGTTCACCGCCGCCTCGTAGAGCTGGTAGGGGTCGACCACGAAGTCCTTGCGGATGATCGGCAGGTCGCAGGCGGCGCGCGCGGCGCGCAGATCCGCCAGCGAGCCCCCGAAATGGGGTTCGTCGGTCAGTACCGAGAGGGCGGCAGCGCCACCGCGCTCGTAGGCGGCCACCTGTGCGGCGAGGTCGATCTCCTCCCGCGCGAGCTGCCCGGCGCTCGGCGAGCGCCGCTTGAACTCGGCGATCAGCGAGAGGCCCGGCCGGACCAAGGCCTCGTTGAACGGCCGGTCGGCGCCCCGCGCCGAGAGGCGGGATTCGAGCTCGGGCAGGGGGAGGTCGCGACGACGCGCCTCGACCCCCTCCCGGGCACCGGCAATTAGCTGCTCCATCATTCCCACTTGAGCCACGAAAGCCTAAACCGCGGGGGCAACCGTTGCCGCGATCAGCCGCTCCAGCACGCCGGCTGCCGCCCCGGAGTCGATCGCCTCGGTGGCCCGGGCGACACCCGCCTCGAGGTCCGCGGCCAGGCCCCCGACGTAGAGCGCCGCAGCGGCGTTGAGGAGGACGAGGTCGCGATGCGGCCCCGGCTCCCCCGCCAGGACCCGCCGGGCCACCTCCGCGTTCTCCTCCGGAGTGCCGCCGGCGACTCGCTCCAGATCGACCGGGGCGAGGCCGAACTGGCCTGGCTCGGCGAACCACTCCGAGGTGCGGCCGTCGGCGACCTCGATCACCCGGGTGCGCGAGGAGAGCGAGAGCTCGTCGAGGCCGTCCTCGGCGGAGACGACCAGCGCCCGCTCGCTGCCGAGGCCGACCAGCGCCTCGGCGATCGTCTCCTGGTAGTGGCGGTCGGCGACCCCAAGCAGCTGCCGGTTGGCGCCGGCGGGGTTGGTCAGGGGCCCGAGGAAGTTGAAGATCGTCCGCACGCCGAGCGCTTTGCGGGCGGGCACGACGTGCTTCATCGCGGCGTGGTGGCGGGGCGCGAACATGAACCCGAAGCCGACCTCGTCGATGCAGCGCCCGACCTGCGCCGGCTCGATTTCGACGTTAACCCCCAACGCCTCGAGTAGGTCCGCCGAGCCGGACTTGCTCGTGTTCGAGCGGTTGCCGTGCTTGGCGACGGCGCAACCGGCGCCGGCGGCGACCAAGGCCGCCGTGGTCGAAATGTTGAAGGTCGAGGGGCCGCCGCCGGTCCCGCAGGTGTCGACGAGGTCGTCGCGCTCGGTCGGGACCGGCGCGGCGAGGCTGCGCATCGTCCGGGCCAGGCCGACCAGCTCCGGCACCGTCTCCCCCTTCGCCCGCAGGGCGATTAGGAAGGCACCCGTCTGGATCGGGTCGGCGCGTCCCTCCATGATCTCGCTGAGCACCGCGGAGGCATGGTCGGCGGTCAGGTGGTCGCCGGCGCAGACCGCGTCGATCGCGCGGCTGACAACGTCGTTAGGCACCGTTCTCTCCTTTGCCGATGAAGTTGGCGAGCAGGTGCTTCCCTTGCGGGGTCAGCACCGACTCGGGGTGGAACTGAACGCCCTCGATCGGCAGCTCGCGGTGCCGAGCCCCCATCACGACGTCGCCGAGGCTCGCGCTCAGCTCCAGCTCCGCGGGCAGGTCCGGGTCGGCGACGAGCGAGTGGTAGCGGCCGGCGACCATCGGGCTCGGCAGGCCGGCGTAGATGCTCTTCCCGTCGTGCTCGACCTCGGCGTCCTTGCCGTGGATCGGCTCCCCCTGGACCACCCGGCCGCCGAAGACCTCGACCATCGCCTGGTGGCCGAGGCAGACCCCGAGCACCGGCGTCCCCGCCTCGCCGAACGCCTTGATCGCCTCGCCGGAGATGCCGGCCTCCGCCGGGGTGCAGGGACCGGGCGAGACGACCAGCCGGTCGGGCGCGCGCTCCAGCAGCTCGGCGACGGTCGCCTTGTCGTTGCGGACGACTTCGACCTCGGCCCCGAGCTCGCCCAGGTACTGGACGAGGTTGTAGGTGAAGGAGTCGTAGTTGTCGATCACGAGGACGCGCATCTCGCTCCCCAGCCTAGGCCCAGTCGGGCTGTTCGCAGGCGACCTCGACGGCGCGGAAAACTGCCTTCGCCTTGTTCACCGACTCGTTGTACTCGTAGGCGGGCTTGGCATCGGCGACGGTGCCGCCCCCGGCCTGCACGTGCAGCTGGCCGTCCTTGCAGACGACGGTGCGGATGTGGATCGCGGTGTCGAGGTCGCCGTCCCAGGAGAGGTATCCGACGGCGCCGCCATAGCCGCCGCGCTTGACCGACTCCAGCTCGTCGATGATCTGCATCGCCCGCACCTTCGGCGCCCCCGAGAGCGTGCCGACCGGCAGGCAGGAGCGCATCGCGTCCATCGCGCTGACCCCCTCTTTCAGCCTGCCGGAGACCTGGCTGACGATGTGGAGCACGTGCGAGTAGGTCTCGACGACCATCAGCTCGTCGACCTTGACGCTGCCGTACTCGCAGACGCGGCCGAGGTCGTTGCGGCCGAGGTCGACCAGCATCACGTGCTCGGCCCGCTCCTTCGGGTCGTTGATCAGCTTCTCGGCGAGGCGGCGGTCCTCGTCCTCGCTGCGACCGCGGGGCGAGGTGCCGGCGATCGGCCGTGCCTCGACCCGGTTGCCGCTGACCTTGACCAGCGGCTCCGGCGAGGCGCCGGCGATCTGGAAGTCCCCGAACTCGAGGACGTACATGTAGGGAGAGGGGTTGACGGCGCGCAGGCCCCGGTAGATCGAGAAGGCCTCAACCGGGGCGGGGGCCGAGAAGCGCTGCGAGGGCACGACCTGGAAGGCGTCGCCCGCGTGCACGTACTCGACGATCCGCTCGACCGCGGCTTCGAACTCCTCGCGCTCCATGTTCGACTCGAAATGCGGAGGCTCGGCGAGCTGCGGCGTCTCCGGCACGGGGACCGCGCCGCGCAGACGAGCGCGGACGTCGGCGATCGTCGCCGCGGCGCGCTCGTAGGCGGCGTCGATCTCGCCCCCCTCCTCGGCGAAGGCGCAGGACATGATCGTCAGCTCGTGACGCAGGTGGTCGAAGACGAGGAGGACGTCGGTGATCATCAGCGCCATGTCGGGCAGCCCCAGCGGGTCGGGGTTGGGCTCGCCGAGCGGCTCGACCGTGCGCACGAGGTCGTAGCCGAAGAAGCCGACGGCGCCGCCGGCGAACGGCGGCAGGCCCTCGACCGGGGCGAGCCTGTACCGGGCGAGGTGCTCGGCGACCGCGCCGTAGGGATCGGGCGCGTCGACGGGCGGGCCGTCGCCCTCGCTCATGGCGCCGTCGCTCCAGCGCAGGATCGAGCGCGGCCGGATGCCGACGAACGAGTAGCGGCCGACCTGGCCCTGCTCGGCCGACTCGAGCAGGAAGCAGGGTGACCCCTCCGGCTCCCCCGCGCGCAGCTTGAGGAAGGCGGAGACGGGGGTCTCACAGTCGTCGAGCAGACGAGCGCAGACCGGCACCACGTTGCCCTCGGCGGCCAGGGCACGGGCCTGCTCGAGGCTCGGCTCCAGACGAAGCTCCGAGTCAGCCGCGACGGCCATCGAGCACTTCCATCGCGGCGGACTGCGGCACCTCACGCGAGGCGAGCAGGACGGCCAGGTGGTAGAGCAGGTCGGCCGCCTCTTCGGCGACGCGCTCGTCGGTCTCTTCGCGCGCGGCCCGGACAACCTCCTCGGCCTCCTCCTCGACCTTCTCCCCGATCAACTTCGGATCGTCGAGCAACTCCACCGTGTAGCTGCCCTCAGGCCGCTCCGCGGCACGGCTGCGCAGCGTCCGCTCCAAGCTCGCCAGCATTTCGTGCAGGGCTGGCTGTGGAGCAGCCTCGCTCCCAAGCTCTCGGTAAAAGCAGCTCCGCTCGCCGGTATGGCAGGCAGGCCCAGTCGGCTCGACCAGTGCGACGATCGCATCCCCATCGCAGTCATAGCGAAGCTGTCGCAACTTGAGCACGTTCCCCGAGGTTTCCCCCTTGCGCCAGATCTCCTCCCGCGAACGGCTGTAGAAGTGCAGCTCCCCGCTCTCCACCGTGAGTCGCAACGACTCCTCGCTGGCGTAAGCCAACGTAAGCACCTCACCCGTGGCGTGATCCTGCGCCACGACTGGCACCAGCCCCCGCTCGTCGTATTTCACCTGCTCGAACATCAGCCAATCGTATGGCAGCAGGTAAGCGCCTGAAGGAGATGGGGACACCCCCGGACGGGCGGATACTCAAAGCGCCGAGCTAATTAGCTCGGCGCTTGGACGTCCGGGGGTGTCCCCGTCTCCTTGTCCGCTCGTCTGCACCTCACTCGATTCCCAGCCGATCCAAGAGGTCATCGTCCCGCCGCCAGTGGCTGCGCACCCGCACCTTGAGGTCGAGGTGAACCTTCGCGCCCAGCTCCGCTTCGAGCGAACGGCGAGCGCCGGCGCCGATCTCACCGACCTTGGCCCCGCCCTTGCCGATCAGGATGCCCTTCTGCGACTCGGTCTCGGCCCAGACCTCGGCAGCGACCGTGACCAGGCCGTCCTCGCGCTCCTCGATCTCCTTGACCGCGACCTCGACCGAGTGGGGAATCTCGTCGCGGGTGCGGTTGAGCACCTGCTCGCGGATCAGCTCGGCCAGCATCGTCTCGCCGGGCTGGTCGCTGCGATCCTCGGGCGGGTAGAGGTAGGGGCCCTCGGGGACCAGCTCGCCGAGG
>DASSYI010000047.1:0-34744 GCA_035703365.1 Solirubrobacterales bacterium | reverse complement strand
GAGTTCATCGGCCGCCTGCCGGTGATCACCGCGATCCACCAGCTCAGCCGCGACGACCTCTGCACGATCCTGACCGAGCCGCGCCACGCGCTCACCCGTCAGTTCCAGCGCTTCTTCGAGTTCGACGACATCGAGCTGGTCTTCTCCGAGGACAGCCTCGAGGCGATCGCCGACAAGGCCCTGGAGCGCGAGACCGGCGCCCGCGGCCTGCGCTCGATCCTCGAGGAGACCCTGCTCGACGTCCAGTTCGAGCTGCCCTCCCGCCGCGACGTCACCAAGTGCGTCGTCACCAGGGAGACGATCACAGAGGGCCGGCGCCCGACGCTCGTCACCGAGGCCGTCCAGCAGGACATCGGCCCCGCCGATCCGGGCATCAGCGAGGAATCCGCCTAACCGCTTCCGACTTTCGCCCCACCCCAGTGGGGACAAACTCGGAAGCGGCAATCTAGACTCGCCGCCGTGGACGCGGCGCAGCGGCTGAGGCTGGAGGAGACGACCCGGTACGACTCGGCGGAGGTCGAGGCGCGGGTGTTTGCCGAGTGGATGGAGGGGGGCTACTTCCATCCGCAGGCGGAGGGGACGGCGGAGGAGAACTTCTCGGTTGCGATCCCGCCGCCGAACGTGACCGGGGCGCTGCACATGGGGCACGCGCTGAACGGGTCGATGCAGGACGCGCTGGTGCGGATGAATCGCATGAGAGGGAAGAAGGCGCTCTGGGTCCTCGGCACCGACCACGCCGGCATCGCCACCCAGGCGGTGGTCGAGAAAGAGCTGAAGAAAGAAGGGAAGAGCCGCCACGACCTCGGCCGCGAGGCGTTCGTCGAGCGGGTCTGGGAGTGGAAAGCCGAGTACGGCTCGCGGATCGTTGAGCAGTACAAGCGGCTCGGCGCCTCCTGCGACTACGAGCGCGAGCGCTTCACCCTCGACGAGGGCTACGTCAAGGCCGTCTACCGGGTCTTCAAGCAGCTCTTCGACAAGGGCTACATCTACCGCGACAACTACATGGTCAACTGGGACCCCGGCTCGCGCTCGGCGATCTCCGATCTCGAGGTCGAGAACCGCGAGGTCGAGGACGTCCTCTACTCGATCGACTACCCGGTCGAGGATTCGGACAAGGTCCTGACCGTCGCCACGGTGCGGCCGGAGACGATGCTGGCCGACACCGCGGTCGCCGTGAACCCCGGCGACGAGCGTTACGGCGACCTCGCCGGCAAGCACGTGATCCTGCCCCTGGTCGGCCGCCGCATCCCGGTGATCGCCGACGAGCACGTCGACGTCGAGTTCGGCACCGGCGCCCTGAAGATCACCCCAGGGCACGACCCCAACGACTTCGAGATCGGCCGCAAGCACGGCCTGCAGGAGATCGGCGTGATCGGCCCCGACGGGCGGATGACCGAGGAGGCCGGGGAGTTCGCCGGCATGACCGCGGCCGAGGCGCAGAAGGCCGTCGTCGAGGCACTGCGCTCAGAAGGCCGCCTGCGCGCCGAGGAGCCCTACGTCCACTCGGTCCCCTTCTCGCACCGCTCCGGCGAGCGGATCGAGCCGCTGATCTCGCTGCAGTGGTTCTGCCGCATGGACGAGCTAGCGCGGCCGGCGATCGAGGTTGTCGAACGCGACGAGGTCCACATCACGCCGCCGCAGTGGAAGCGCGTCTACCTCGACTGGATGGAGGAGATCCGCCCCTGGTGCATCTCGCGCCAGCTCTGGTGGGGGCACCGGATCCCAGTCTGGTACTGCGACGAGTGCGGCGAGACGATCGTCGCCGAATCCGAGCCGGAGCGCTGCACTTGCGGTGGCGAGCTGCGCCAGGAGGAGGACGTGCTCGACACTTGGTTCAGCTCGGCGATCTGGCCCTTCGCGACCCTCGGCTGGCCCGACGACACCCCCGAGCTGCGCGCCTTCTACCCGACCAGCTTCCTCACCACGGCGCGGGAGATCCTCTTCCTCTGGGTGGCGCGGATGATCATGACCGGGCTCGAGTTCCCCGGCGCAATTCCCTTCCGCGACGTCTACGTCCACTCGGTGATCCAGGCCCGCGACGGCCGCCGGATGTCGAAGAGCCTGGGGACCGGGATCGACCCGTTGGAGGAAATCGACGTCCACGGCGCCGACGCGCTGCGCTTCGGGCTGCTGGCGATGTCCTCGACCCAGGACGTCCGCTTCTCCGACGCCAAGGTGCAGCAGGGCCGCGACCTCGCCAACAAGCTCTGGAACGCCAGCCGCCTGATCCTGCTGAACGCCGCGGAGGTGGAGCCGGCGCCGCGGCCGCTCTGCGTCGAGGACCGCTGGATCCTCTCGCGGCTGGAGCGGACGATCGCCTCGGTGACCGAGAAGCTCGAGACCTACGACTTCGCCCACGCGGTCCAGGAGGCCTACTCGTTCCTCTGGCGCGATCTCTGCGACTGGTACCTGGAGATCGTCAAGCCCCGCCTCTACGACGGCGAGGAGGAGGTCTCGGCGACGCTGCTCTACGCGCTCGAACGGGTGCTCGGCCTCTTGCACCCGACGATGCCGTTTGTCACCGAGGAGGTCTGGAGCTTCCACCCGGCGCGGGAGGGGCACCTCGCCGTGCATGCCTTCCCGGTCGCCGACGAGGCGCTGTTCGACGAGGCCGCCGAGGCCGACGTCGAGGGCGGGATCCGGCTCACCCAGAGGCTGCGCGCCTGGCGCGACCTCGCGGGGGTCCCGGTCGGCGCGACGCTGCCGGCGGTGGTCGACGGCGTCGAGCCGCCGAGCTTCGTCGCCCGGCTCTCGCGCTTCGAGTTCGACGGGGTCGGCTCGGAGCCGGTGGCCTCGATCGGCCCGGTGCGGGTTCTCGACTCCGACGCGCTCGACGCCGCCGCGGTCGCTGAGCGCCTGGAGAAGCGTCGCGAGGAGCTGCGGGCCGAGGTCGAGCGCGGCGAGCGCAAACTCGGCAACGAGGGCTTCGTCGCCAAGGCGCCGGTCGAGGTGGTCGAGGAGGAGCGGGGGAAGCTGGAGCGCTACCGCAACGAACTCGCCGAGCTGAGCTAGGCGGCGCGGACGCGCCGCCGACTGATCTTGGACCCGGACGCGTACCTCGACTCGCTGGAACCGGTCGGCTGGCGGCTCGGCCTGGAGCGGATGCGCAAGCTGACCACCGCGCTCGGCCTGCCCCAGAACCGCTTCGCCTCGATCCACGTGGTCGGCACCAACGGCAAGTCGTCGGTGACGCGGATGACTGCGGCGCTGCTCGAGGCGCACGGCCTGCGGACCGGCGCCTGCGTCTCCCCGCACGCCGAACGCTGGTCGCAGCGGACGCTGGTGGGCGGCGCCGAGGTCGACGCCGAGGCCTGGACGGAGGCGGTCGAGCAGGTGGCGAAGGCCGCCGAGGCAGTCGATCGCAGCCTCGCCGAGGGCGAGGCGGTGACGCAGTTCGAGGCGGCGACGGCGGCGAGTTTCGTCGCGCTGGCCAGGGCGAGGGTCGAGGTGGCGGTCGTCGAGGCGGGGCTGGGGGGGCGGCTGGACGCGACCAACACGATCCCTTCCAGGGTCACCGTCCTCACCTCGATCGGCCTCGACCACACCGAGTGGCTGGGGGAGACCGAAGCGGAGATCGCGGCCGAGAAGCTCGCGGTGCTGCGCGACCAGACCACGCTGGTCCTCGGTGAGGTGTCCGACGAGGTGGCGCGGCTGGCCGAGGAGGCTGCGCGAGAGCGCGGCGCCCGCCTTGTGCGGGCCGCCGCCGACCCGGGGCCCGAGCTGCGCCTGCGCGCCGCGGGCGGGTTCCAGCGCCGGAACTTCGCGATTGCCCGCGCCGCCGCCGAAGCGTTCCTCGAGCGCCCGCTCGAGGCCGAGCGCGTGGGGGAGGTGGCCGGGGCGGTCACGGTCCCCGGTCGCCTCGAGCGGATCGCCGAGCGGCCGCCGACCTTCCTCGACGCCGCCCACAACCCCGCCGGCGCCGCCGCCCTGGCGCGATCGCTGCCCGACCTGGCGGCGGGGCGCCGCGTCGTCGCCTGCCTGGCGATCCTCGCCGACAAGGACGCGGAGGCGATGATCGGGGCGCTGGCCCCAGCCCTCGACCGGGTCGTCTGCACCGAGCTGCCGCGGGAGGCCCTGGAAGGCCACGGTCGCCCCGGCGCGCGCTCGCGCCCCGCCACGGAGCTGGCCGCGGCCTGCGAGAGGGCCGGCCTGGCGGCGGACGTCGAGCCCGGGTTCGCCGCGGCGCTGCGGCGCGGGCGAGGGCTGGCTGCCGAGGCGCCCGAAGGCGTCCTCCTCATTGCCGGTTCCCACTATGCAATCGCCCCCGCACGGGCGCTGATCGCGGCGTGACTGTGCGAGGATTCGGGCATGGATCGTCCCCGCAGCGCCGGTTCCGAACTGGTCTCGATGATGGGTCTGGTGGCCGCCGTCGTCGCGATCGTGATCCTCGTCTTCTTCGGCGTCGGCTACCTGTTCGGACGGCTCTTCCTCTAGAAACAGGTTTGGCGTCGGCCACGGCGAAGTAGACTGCCGCCCCTCACCGCGCCCCGATTTACCCAAATTTCCTTATGCCCCTAGCGATCTTCGGCATCACCAACGACGGCCTCAACCTCGTCGCCACCCTTTTCCTGTTGATGCTGATCGTGCTCTGGCTGGCGCTGATCGTCTACACCTACCTCGACGCCCGCCGCCGCATCTCCGACCCCTTCCTGGTCGCCTGCGCGACCGTCGCCTCCTTTTTCCCCTTCATCGGCACCGCCGTCTACGCGATCGTGCGCCCGCCGGAGTATCTGGAGGACGCCCACGAGCGGGAGCTGGAGATCAAAGCGGCCGAGCTGCGGGTGCGGCAGCTGAGCGACCAGAGCTGCCCGAACTGCGAATACCCGGTCGAGAAAAACTACCTGCGCTGCCCGAATTGCCAGCGCCGGCTGAAGGACCCCTGCCCGACCTGCAAAAAGCCGGTCGACCCCCGCTGGGGCCTCTGCCCGTTCTGCGAGACCAATCTTGGCGGCGGCGGCGAGCGGCCGCGCCGCAAACGTAGGGACCCCGATGAGCGCCAGGCGCCGCCGCCGCAGCAACAGCAGCAGCAGAAACGCCAGGCACCGCCGCGTCGCCGCAAAGCGCCGCCGGAGGCTGACCAAGGGGACTCGGTAACCCAAGAGCAAAGGAGCCCCCGCCGTGAGCCGGACCCTGATCCTCGTCAAGCCTGACGCCTTCGAGCGCGCCCTGACCGGCGAGGTGATCGCCCGCTTCGAGCGCAAGGGGTTGCGGATCGCCGCCCTGAAGTCGATGCGTGCCGACGAGGCGATCGCCAACGAGCACTACGCGGAGCACACCGACAAGCCGTTTTTCGGCGAGCTCGTCTCTTTCATCACCGGCGGCACCCTGGTAGCGATGGTCCTGGAGGGGCCCGACGCGGTCAAGGCCGCCCGCCAGCTGATCGGCGCGACCAACCCGGTCGAGGCCGCCCCCGGCTCGATCCGCGGCGATTTTGCCCTCGAGGTGACCTTCAACATGGTCCACGGCTCCGACTCCGACGAGTCGGCCGAGCGCGAGATCGGGATCTGGTTCCCCGAGTTGTCCTGAGAGTTTTCGGGCCGGCGGGTCCTGTCCCCGATTTGGTCCCACCATCCCTGTCGGGATGGTCCCCCAAATCGGCGCCACCCGCCGGCAGGTTCGTATGAGGTTGACGCTGGCATCTGGATCGCCTCAGAGAAGAGAGATCCTCGAGAAGTTGGGCTTGGAGTTCGACGTTGTAGTGCCCGGCGTCGAGGAGTTGACGGCCGGTGATCCGGAGGAGCTCGTCGTCGAGAACGCCCGCCGCAAGGCGGCCGCGGTCGCCGGTGGGCTGGTGATCGCCTGCGACACCGACGTGGTCCTCGACGGCGAGGTGCTGGGCAAGCCGGCCGACGCGGGGGAGGCGCGGACCTACCTCGACCGGATGAGCGGCAGGGCCCACACGGTGATGAGCGGCCTGGTCGTGGTCGAGGGCGACAGGCAGCGGTCGGGGGTCGAGAAGACCTCGGTGGTCTTCAAGCAGCTCTCGGAGGACGAAAAGGCCCGCTACGTGGCGTTCGGCGAGTGGGAGGGGCGCTCCGGCGGCTACGCGATCCAGACGCTCGGGTCCTCGCTGGTCGAGCGCCTCGAGGGGAGCGTCTCCAACGTGGTCGGTCTGCCCGTCGGGCTGCTGGCGGAGTTGGCGCCGACGCTCTTCGAACGCAGCTGACTCAGTCCCTCAGCGCCAGGGCGTCCTCGAGGTGGGCGAGGAGGACGTCGACGATCTCCGGGTCGAACTGGGTGCCGCGGCCGGCCTCGATCACGGCCCTCGCCTCCTCGACGCTCATCGCCGGTCGGTAGGGCCGGTCGCTGAGCAGCGCGTCGAGCACGTCGGCGACGGCGACGATGCGCGCTTCGATCGGGATCTCGTCGCCCGCCAGTGCCCGGGGGTAGCCGCTGCCGTCGAACCGCTCGTGGTGCCCGAGGGCGATCCGCGCCGCCATCTGCATCAGCCCGCTCTCGGAGTCGGAGAGGATCCGGTAGCCGACCTCGGTGTGCCGCTCCATCCGCACCTGCTCCTCGGGCGTCAGGGGCCCGGGCTTGTGGAGGATCTCCGGCGGCACGGCGATGTTGCCGACGTCGTGCAGCGGCGCCGCCGTCTTCAGCAGTTGGGACTGCTTTTCGCCCAGGCCGATCCGCGAGGCGAGGTAGCAGGCGGTGCGCGCCATCCGGCCGGCGTGCTGCCTGCTTTCGGCGACGTACGGCGCGATCGCGCCGGCCAGCACCTCCACTGCCTCTTGGCGCGAGGCGCGCAGCTCCTCGATCGTCTGCTCCTGCGCCTCAACCAGGCCCTGCTGTGTCTGTTCTGTTTCGCGCTGGGCGGTGATCTCGGCCGAGACGCCGACGATGCCGGCGAGGTTGCCGTCGGGGCCGATGTAGGGGAACCGGACGGTGAGAAAGGTGCGGTCGCGGCCCATGATCTCGACGGTCATCTCCCGGTAGCTGAATTCTTCGTCGCGAAGCACCCGCATGTCCCCCTCGCGGATCACCTGCTCGGTCTCGGGCGTGTGCATTTCAGCGTCGGTGCGGCCGACCATCTCGCCCGGGGCCTGGTTCATGACTTCGTGCATGAACCGGTTGGCGACCAGGTAGCGCCGCTCGAGGTCTTTGGCGAAGATCGGAATCGGAGCACGGTCGACCGCCGCCTGGATCGTCTCCTGGAGGCCGCGGCGCCTCGCCCGGTCGGACGCCTCCACCTCGAGCCGGCGCAGCGCGGTCTCAGCCGTGATCAGCAACTGCCCGGCCGAGAAGGGCTTGACCAGGTAGCCGTAGACGCCGATTTCGAGGGCGTGCTCGACCAGCGAGGGGTCTTCGGTGCCGGCGATCGGCACCACCGCCGTCGCCACGCTTTCGGCCGCCAGTTCCTCGACCAGCGCAAGGCCGGACTCGCCGGGCATCTGCACGTCGCAGAGGACGATCTCGAACTCCTGCTCGGCGAGCCTGCGCCTCGCCGAGTCGAGGTCGGCAGCCAGCTCGCACTCGTACCGCTCACCGAGCGTCCCCTTCACCATCCTCAGCGTCTCGGGGTCGTCGTCGATAGCGAGGATCCTCGCGTGTGATGTGTTCATGTCCGCAAGCCTCCGCGAGAGATCTCTCGAATACTCCTGGTTTGTCGATGGTACGACGGGGCGGCCAGCCCTGCAAAGGCCGGATTTTGCGGCTCTGCGATCATTTCTTTTCTGGAACATCGCGTTTATCCACAGAGGACAACGAATTGGGCTTGTTCAGTCGTCTGACCCGCCTCGGCGGCCGCGACATGGCCGTCGATCTCGGCACCGCCAACACGCTCGTCTACGTCCGGGGGCGCGGAATCGTCCTCTCCGAGCCCTCGGTGGTGGCGATCGACTCTCTCAACGGCCACGTCCACGCGGTCGGCGTCGAAGCCAAGCGGATGCTCGGCCGCACCCCCGGGACGATCACTGCGATCCGGCCGCTGAAGGACGGGGTGATCGCCGACTTCGACGTCACCGAGCAGATGCTGCGCCACTTCATCGCCGCGGTGCACTCCAACCGCTTCGCCCACCCGCGGGTCGTCGTCTGCGTCCCCTCCGGCGTCACCGGGGTCGAGAAGCGGGCGGTCGAGGAGGCCTGCCTCTCGGCCGGCGCCCGCCAGGCCTACCTGATCGAGGAGCCGATGGCGGCCGCGATCGGCGCCGGGCTGCCGGTCGCCGAGCCGACCGGCTCGATGATCGTCGACATCGGCGGCGGCACCACCGAGGTGGCGGTGATCAGCCTCGGCGGCATCGTCGTCTCGCAGTCGATCCGGGTCGGCGGCGACGAGCTCGACGAGGCGATCGTCGCCCACTGCAAACAGAACTACAAACTGGCGATCGGCACCCAGACCGCAGAGGAGGTCAAGCTCGAGGCGGGATCCGCCTCGCCGTTGGCCGAAGAGGTGCGGACCGAGATCCGCGGGCGCGACCTCGTCTCCGGGCTGCCGAAGACGATTGAACTGAGCTCAGAGGAGGTGCGGGGGGCGCTTGAAGAGCCGGTCAGCCACATCGTCGCCGCGGTCAAGGAGACGCTCGACCGTACGCCGCCGGAGCTCGCCGGCGACATCATGGACCGCGGCATCACCCTGGCCGGCGGCGGCGCGCTCCTGCAAGGCTTGGAGCAGCGCCTGCGCGACGAGTGCCAGATGCCCTGTCAACTGGCAGAGTCGCCGTTGACGTGCGTGGCGGTCGGCTCGGGCATCTCGCTCGAGGAGGTCGAGACGATCCACCGCGCCAAGAACAACGGGGCGCGGCCGCGGCGTTAGCCGGGCCATCGCCCATGCGAACCACCCGAGAACTTAGGTCCCAAACGTGTATCGAAAGCAAGTACGCCGCCGCCGGGCGGTGCTCGCGCTGCTGATCGTGGGCTCCTTTGCCCTGCTCACCGTCACCTACGGCCAGGGCTCCAACGGCATCCAGCGCGGCGTCAGCACCGTCTTCAACCCGATCCAGTCGGTCGCCGACCGGGCCCTGAAGCCGGCCCGCGACTCGATCAACTGGTTCGATGAGACCTTCGACGCGAAGGGCCGCAACGCCCGCCTGCACACCGAACTGGAAGCGGCCCGCAAGGAGGCCGTCGACTCGCAGGCGGCGATCGCCGAAAACGAGCAGCTGCGCAAGCTCGTCAAGCTCGACGAAAGCGGCGCCATCCCCGGCGGCTACGACAAGGTCACGGGACGGGTGATCTACCGCTCGCCGACGGTCTGGTTCTCCGACGTGACCGTCGACGTCGGCTCCGGCGACGGGGTGGAGGTCGGCGACCCGGTCGTCAACGGCGACGGCCTGGTCGGCACGGTCTCCGCCGTCACCGGCGGCTCGGCCCGGGTGAGGCTGATCGCCGACCACGAAAGCGCCGTCTCGGCGAAAATCGTGCCGGGCGGCGACCAGGGCCTGATGAAGCCCTCGGTCGGCAACCCCGACGACCTGATCCTCGAATTCCTCAGCTCCGAAAAGCGGGTGGGGAAAGGGCAGTCGGTGGTCACCTCGGGCTGGCGCAGCCAGGAGATCGAATCGGGCTACCCGCCGAACCTGCCGATCGGCGAAGTGGTGGAAGCCTCGCTGAAGGAGCAGGAGGCCCAGGCGCAGGTCCACGTCCGGCCTTTCGCCGACCTCCGCGACCTCGACCTGGTCCAGGTGCTTACCGGGGGCTCGCGCGGTTGATCCTCACCCCGAACATCCTCGCCCGGCTGTTCGCGATCGTCATCGGCGGCGTGATCCTCCAGCTCTCGCTCTTCTCGCGGGTGACCCTCTTCGACGTCAGCCCTGATCTGCTGCCCTCCCTGATCGTCGTCCTCGGTCTGCTGGGCGGCTCGCTGACCGGCGCCGTCTGCGGCTTCTCGGCCGGCCTCCTGCTCGACTGCCTGCTGATCGTCCCGCTCGGGGGCGGCTCCCTCGTCCTGCTCGGGGTCGGCTACCTGGCCGGCCTCTTCCGCGAGCGCTTCGAGATCCACGGCCCGCTGGTGCCGCCGCTGCTCTGCATGGGCCTGACCCTGTTCGCCGAGCTCGGCTTCGGCGCCGTCGAGATGATGCTCGGCTTCGACGCGCCGGTCAGCGGCCAGATCGTGCGCGACATCCTGCTGAAGAGCATCTTCGCCTTCTTCGGCGGCTGGGCGATCTACATCGGCGTCCGGCGCGCCCTGCGCCCGGCCCTGGTCGACGACCTCTCCATCCGCCGCAGCGGCCGGCGCCCGACCGTGTTGGGGTCCTAGGAGCATGCATCTGCGCAACGACTCACGGCCCCAGGGCAGCCGCCTCTCGCTGCGCGTCGCGGTGATGGGCGGCATCGCCGTCGCCCTCTTCGCCGTCCTCTTCTTCCGGCTCTGGAACCTCCAGGTGCTGTCTGGCGACAAGTACCTGGCCGAGGCGAAGAACAACCGCACCCGCGAGTTCAAAGTGATCGCCCCCCGGGGCGACATCCTCGACCGCAACGGCGAAGTTCTGGTCGACAACCGCACCAGCCTCGCCTTGCAGCTGAACACGGAGAAACTGCCCGAGGACCCGGCCGAGGAACGGGCCGAGCTGGCGCGGCTGGCGGAGCTGGCGCACATGACCCTGCCCAAGGTCCGCCGCGCGATCGAGGAGAGCGAAGAAGTCGCCCCTGGGGCGCCGGTGACTCTGCGCCGGGACGTCGGCTTCGAGCTGATCGCCTACATCGAAGAGAACCAGCGCGAGTTCCCCGGGGTCACCGTGGAGCGGGTCTTCGTCCGTAATTACCCCCACGGCACCTTTGCCGCTCACATCCTCGGCACCGTCGGCGAGATCGAAAAGGAAGAGCTGAAGGAGGCCCGCTACAAGGGCCTCGAACCCGGCGACGAGATCGGCCAGGCAGGCGCCGAGTACGCCTACGACAACTACCTGCGCGGCGAACCGGGGCGGACCCGGATCCAGGTCAACGCGCTCGGCCAGCCGACCCCCGGGGGCGAACTCGACTCGACCCCGCCGACGCCGGGCGACAGCCTGAAGCTGACGATCGACGGTGACGTGCAGACCGCCGGGGAAGGCGGCCTCGGCGCACGCGGGCTGCCGGGCGCGTTCATCTCGATGAACATCGACAACGGCCAGATCCTGGCGATGGGGTCGAACCCCACCTACGACCCGACCGACCTGATCGAACCGACCCAGGCGCAGGTGAACGAACTGTATAGAGACGAAGTCCTGGCTCCGCTGGTCAACCGGGCGACCGAAGGCGCCTACCCGACGGGCTCGATCTTCAAGATCATCACCGCCCTTGCGGCGCTCGAAAACGGCGTAATCACCCCCGACGAGCTGGTCCAGGACAACGGCGAGATCCAGATCGGCAACGAAACCTTCCAAAACGCCGGCGGCGAAGCGCACGGGGCGGTCGAACTGCGGCGGGCGCTGCAGGTCTCCTCCGACGTCTACTTCTACCTGCTTGGGCTCGACATGTGGAAGAACAACGACCTGCAGGAATGGGCGCACAAGATGGGGGTCGGCCGCCCGGCCGGGCTCGACCTGCCCGAGGAAGGCGAAACCCTGGTGCCGGACAAGCAGTGGCGCAACCAGCTGTTCAAGGAAAAGCTGACCGATCGCCCCTGGTCGGCCGGCGACAACCTCCAGCTTGCGACCGGGCAGGGAGATCTACAGACCAACCCGCTGCAGATGGCGCTCGCCTACGCCGCGCTCGGCAACGGCGGCAAGATCGTCACGCCCCACGTCGGCCTCGAAGTCGAGGACCCCGCCGGTCGCGTGCTGAAGGAATTCGACCCGAAGATCCAGCGCCGGTTCCACATCGACCCCACCTACAGGGCCGACATCCTCGAAGGCCTGCACGCCGCGGCGCAGGAAGGCGACGGCACCGCGGCCGGCGTCTTCGGCGGCTTCCCGATCGAGATCGCGGGCAAGACCGGGACCGCGGTCAGGGACGGCCAGGCCGACCAATCCTGGTTCGCGGCGCTCTCTCCGTATCCCAACCCGCGTATCGTGACGATTGCCACCGTCGAGGAAGGCGGCTTCGGAGCCGAATCCGCAGCCCCCGTCGTCTTGGACATCCTCGAAGCGATCTACGACAAGCAGGCCTCGGGAGTATCGAGCGCCGGTGGAGCCGAATGACGATTTACGCGACCCGAACCAGAAACGCCCGGCCGGAGCCGTTCTCGGTCCACGTCGGCATCGCCGAGAGGCTTGGGTTGGCCCACATGGACTGGCCGCTGACCATCGCCGCCTTCTCGCTGGTCGCCTTCAGCGTCTTCGTCCTCGGCGAGGCGACGCAGAGTGACGTCCCGGGCGACCCCAACTACTTCCTCAAGCGGCAGGCGATCTACGCCCTGCTCGGGATCGTCGGAATGGTGCTGCTGACGCGGATCGATTACTCCCGCTTCCGCGAGCTGCGGGTCGGGATCTACACCTTCCTCTGCGTCAGCATCTCGCTCGTGTTTGTCTTCGGGTTCGCCGCCCGCGGCTCGCGGCGCTCCTTCGAACTGCCCTTCTTCAGCTTTCAGCCATCGGAGCTCGGCAAGCTCTTGCTAGTGCTTGCGCTTGCCGGGTTCGTGATCGATGGGGCCAGGCGCGGCTCTGAGGTCCAGCGCACGGTGCGCTACCTCTGCCTCGGCCTGGCGCCGGCTGCACTTGTCTTCCTGCAGCCCGACCTCGGCACCTCCCTGGTGTTTGGGGCCGCCACCCTCGGCGTCATGTACTTCGGAGGCGTCCCCTGGACGCACTTCGCGGTCATCGGCGCCGCCCTCGCCGCGCTCGTCGCGCTGGTCCTGGTCGCCGCTCCGGCGGCCGGGGTGCCGGTGCTCAAGGGCTACCAGGAGGAACGCTTGACGTCCTTCCTCAGCCCCGACGAGCATGAAAGCGGCGCGGGTTATCAGCAGAACCAGTCCAAGATCGCCACCGGCTCCGGTCAGTTGACCGGCCGCGGCGACAAAGCCACCCAGACGCGGCTCGACTTCGTCCCTGAGCGGCACACCGACTTCATCTTCGCGGTGATCGGTGAGCGCTACGGGTTCATGGGCGCCGCGTTCGTCCTATCCCTTTACGCCCTGCTCTTCTGGCGGGCGCTGCGGATTACGACGCTTTCGAAGAACACCTACGGGACCCTGGTGGCGGGCGGCATCGCCGTCACGCTGCTGTTCCAGACCTTCGTCAACGTGGGGATGAATCTCGGGATCATGCCGATCACGGGAATCCCCCTGCCGTTGATGAGCTACGGAGGGTCCTCCGTCGTCGCTACCTTGTTGGCGGTCGGCGTTCTTCAGAGCATCAACGTCCAAGCGCATCTCGGTCAGAGGGGAAGGTTCGCCTGGTGATCTCTTGAAAGGGGTCCGGCATTGCGTACCTACTTCGAACTGAGCTGAACAACAAATGAAAAAAACGATTCTGGTCTCCGCCGAGCGTGGCGAGACCCGTGTGGCCGTCCTCGAGGCAAAGCAGAAAGGCGGCAAAACCGACGTCGCCGAGCTCTACATCGAGCGGCGCGGCCGTCGCTCGATCGTCGGCAACATCTACAAAGGCAAGGTCGACAACGTCCTGCCCGGAATGGAGGCCGCCTTCGTCGACATCGGCCTCGAGCGCAACGGCTTCCTCCATGTCGACGAGATCGTCCTCCCCAACGGGGAAGCGGCGCCGAAGCGCGGCCGCGGCAGCGGTCGGCGCATCAACGAGCTGATCAAGCCCGGCCAGGAGATCCTCGTCCAGGTGGTCAAGGACCCGCTGAAGACGAAGGGCGCCCGGCTCTCGATGAACGTCTCGATCGCCGGCCGTTACCTCGTCTTCGCCCCGACCGGGAGCGGGGTCGGCGTCAGCCGCCGGCTGACCGACAAAGAGCGCGACCGGTTGCGCAAGATGGTCGACCGCACCTACAAAGGGCCCGGCGGGCTGATCGTCCGCACCGCCGCCCACGGCGCGAAGAAATCCGACTTCGTGCGGGAGATCAGCTATCTGCAGAAGCTGAACGAGGTGCTCGAGCGGCGCTCGGAGAAATCGAAGGCGCCGGCGCTGGTCTTCCAGGAGGCCGACCTCTCGATCCGCGTGCTGCGCGACGTCTTCCTCAGCGAGTTCGAGAAGGCGATCATCGACTCTCCCAAGCAGTTCGAGCGGGTGACGAACTTCTTCCAGCGCACCGCCCCCGAGCTGGTCGACGGGGTCGAGCTCTACCAGGGCAAAAAGCCGCTGCTGGAGAAATGGAAGATCGACAAGGAGATCGAGTCGACCCTTAACCGGCGGGTCGACTTGCCCTCCGGCGGCTACCTGATCATCGACTACGCCGAGGCGCTGACTGTGATCGACGTCAACAGCGGCTCCTTCACCGGCCGCGGCAAAGGCGGTCTCGAGGAGACGATCACCAAGGTCAACACCGAGGCGGCCGAGGAGGCCGTGCGGCAGCTGCGCCTGCGCGACATCGGCGGGATCATCGTCATCGACTTCATCGACATGGCCCGGGCCAGTAATCGCGACAAGGTCCTGAAGACGATGCGCAAAGCGCTCGACGCCGACAAGTCGAAGAGCTACGTGGTCGAGGTCTCGCCCCTGGGCCTGGTCGAGATGACCCGCCAGAACGTCACCGACGGGGTGCGGGAGATCCTCACCGCGCCCTGCCCGACCTGCGCCGGCGAGGGGGTCGTGCTCTCCGCCGAGACGGTCGCCCTCGAGGGCCTGCGGAAGATGAAAGAAATCGCCGCCGACAACGGCGAGGCCGAGGCCTTCCTGATCCGCGTCAACCCGAAAGTCGCCCACGAGCTGACCGATCCCGACAGCGGCTTGGCCGAGGTCGAGGACGAGACCGGCAAGCGGTTCCACTTCGAGGGCGGCGACGCGCTGCCGATCGACACTTTCGAGGTGGTCGAGCAGGGCAGCCGTGCCGAGATCGAGGAGCGGGCGCTGCCCTTCAAGGTCGGCGAGGAGGTGCTGGTCAAGATCGACGAGCCGCACATGTACAACGCCGACGACGCCGTCGCCCGGATCGACTCCTACATCGTCAGCGTCACCGGCGGCGGGCGCTTCGTCGGCGAGCGCAAGCTGGTGCGGATCGACGAGGTCGAGCGCTCGGCCGCGATCGCCTCGCTGCTGGGTGGCGAGTCGGCCAACGGATCCGGAGGAGGCGAGGAAAACGGCTCCCAGCTAGAATCCTCCGCTCCTTCGCGCAGACGCAGGGGCCGCAGAGGCGGCCGCGGGCGTTCGCGCGCCGATCAAGGCAGCAAAGACGAATGAGCGATTACGCAGTCATAGAGAGCGGTGGCAAGCAGTACAAGGTCGAGGAGGGCACGTCCCTGCTCGTCGACCGGCTCGATGCCAAGGAGGGGGACAAAGTCAACCTCCGCCCGGTCCTCTTCCGCGGCGACGACGTCGTCGCCGGGGCGAAAGACCTGGAGAAAGTGAAAATCGAGGCCAAAGTCACCGAGCACCTGCGCGGGCCGAAGATCAAAGTCTTCAAATACAAGGCGAAGAAGGGCTACCGCCGCCGTGCCGGGCATCGCTCCGAGCTGACCCGGCTCGAGGTGACGGCGCTGAAAGGCGTCAAAGCCAAAGCGAAAAAAGCCGCGAAAGAGGAGGCCTAGGCATGGCTCACAAGAAAGGCCTCGGCTCCAGCCGCAACGGCCGTGAATCGAACCCGAACATGCTCGGGGTCAAGGTCTTCGCCGGCCAGCAGGTCAGCGGCGGCGAGATCATCGTCCGCCAGCGCGGCACCCGCTTCTGGCCCGGCGAGGGCGTCGGTATCGGCCGCGACCACACGATCTTCGCCACCCGCGAAGGCCGCGTCGCCTTCAAGCCGTCCCGCAAGGGGCGGACTATCAGCGTTCTGGCTGAGTAGGTGTTGGGAGAGGGGCGGGTGCCCCTCTCCGGACACATCTCGCCAATGGCTCGATGTTGAGTGTCCTGAGAGGGGCACCCGCCCCTCCCTGCAAGCCGCCGGAACGCTCGGTTTAAGGTCGGTAGCTCATGTATGACAAGGCGAAAATCTGGGTCGAGGGCGGTGCCGGGGGCGACGGCAGCCGTAGCTTTCGGCGCGAGGCGCACGTACCCCGGGGTGGGCCCGACGGCGGCGACGGCGGGCATGGGGGTGATGTGGTGCTGGTCTGCGATCCGTCGCGGCGCGACCTCGGGGCGCTGAAGGGGAGCAAGCACTTCCGCGCTCAGCGGGGGCGGCACGGCGAAGGATCCAACCGCCATGGCGCGCGGGGGGAGGACAGGGAGATCCCGGTCCCCCCGGGGACGCAGGCGAGCGCGGTCGACGGCAGCCTGATCGACCTCGTTACCGCCGGCCAGCGCGCCGTCGTCGCCCGCGGCGGGCGCGGTGGGCACGGCAACAAGCGCTTCGCCAACTCCACTCGGCAGGCGCCGCGCTTCGCCGAGAAGGGGAGCGGCGGGGAAGCGGACTGGATCGAGCTGCGGCTGAAGCTGCTCGCCGACGTCGGCCTGGTCGGCCTCCCGAACGCCGGCAAGTCCTCGCTGCTCGGACGCCTGACCCGGGCGGCGCCGAAGGTCGCCGACTACCCCTTCACGACGATCTCGCCGGCGCTGGGGACGATCGAAGGGGAGGACCGCCAGGCGGTGGTCGCCGACATTCCCGGTTTGATCGAGGGAGCCGCCGAGGGCGCCGGCCTCGGCCACGAGTTCCTTGCCCACGTCGAGCGCTGCGCGATGCTCGTCCACCTCGTCGACCTCGCCCCGACGGAGGGCGACCCGGTCGCCAACTACGAGACCGTCCGCAGCGAGCTGGAGGCGCACGGCGCCGGGCTTGAGCGGCTGCCCGAGCTGGTGGCGCTGAGCAAGCGCGACCTGCTCCCTCCCGAGGAGGTCGAGGCCGAGCTCGCCGCCTGGTCCGAGCGCCTCGGCCACCGCGCCCTCGGCGTCCTCGCGATCTCCTCGGCGACCGGCGAGGGGCTCGACCAGCTGCGCCTGCGGATCCTCTCCGATCTGCCCGAGACCCCTGCCCCGGCCGCGGTTTCGCCCGGTGCCGAAGCGGGCGAGTTCGAGGCCGAGCACCGGGTCTACCGGCCCGCCGGCGAGGGCGGCTACTGGGTCGAGCGCGAGGAGGACGGCGCCTTCCGCGTCCTCGGCCGCGGCGTCGAGATGCTCTTCGAACGCCACGACACCGGCAACGAGGAGGCGCTCGCCTACCTAGAGCAGCGGCTGAAGGAGATGGGCGTGATCGCCGCCCTCGATCGCGCCGGCTTCGAGCCCGGCGACGACGTCCGCATAGGCGAGCACGAGTTCGAGCTCCACATCTGAGGCTCAGTCGAGGCTCGAGAGGCCGGCGGCGACCGCGAAGCCGAGGACGGTGACGAGGCCGGCGCCGCGGCCGGCGTCCTCGCGCGCGTCGGGGATCATCGAGTCGATCAGCATCACCAGCAGCGCCCCGGCGGCGAAGCCGTCGATCACGGCTCGGGCGTCGGCGCTGACGGCGTCGGCTGCCAGATAGCCGACCACGGTCGCGACGGCGCAGATCGCCGCCACCAGAACCCAGAGCCGCAGGATCGCCTCGCGGCTGCGGCCGGCGCGGCGCATGTCGTCGGCCGAGCCGAGGGACTCGGGCAGGTTGGAGACGAAGATCGCCACCAGCAGCGAGACGCCGACCCCGGCGCCGCCGGCGATCCCAATCCCCAGCACCAGCTGCTCCGGGATCCCGTCGAGGAAGGCGCCGAGCGCCAGCGCGGTGCCGCTGCCACCGCCTTCCGAGCGGCCCTTGCGCCCGCGCCCGGTCGCCATCCGCCGCGAGATCGCGCCGTCGAGCAGGTAGTAGGTGACCGCGCCGACGGCGAGGCCGATACCGGTGTAGACAGCGCCGCTGATCGCGATCCCCTCGGCGGCGAGCTCGAAGCTGACGGCGCTGATCAGCGCCCCGGCGCCGAAGGAGAGGACGAACCCAACCTGGCGCTGCGGCCAGCGGCGGGCGAAGCTGAGCGCGGCGCCGATGACCAGTGAGCTTGCGGCAAGTGCTCCCCACCCGATCGCGGACGCCATCTCGGCACTCTCGTGGCTTGAGAGCATCGGGTCAAGAGTCGCGTTTGACATATATATGTCAGATCAATATGCTTTGACATATGAGAACCACCATCCGTCTTGAGGACAGCCTTCTGAGGGAGGCGAAGATCCGGGCCGCGGAGCAGGGGATAACGCTGACTAAGCTGATCGACGAGTCGCTCCGCGAGCGTCTGTCCTCTCGACCCCGGCCGCGGGAATTAGGGCCGTTTCGCCTCCGTAGCTACGGAAAGGGTGGGGCCCGACCGGGGGTCAATTTGGACGACAACCGCGCGGTTAGGGACCTGATGGACGAAGACTCTCCGCTGCTTCCCGACGACTCATCTCCCAGAACTTGATCCTTGCCGACGTAAACGTCCTCGTCTACGCCCACCGCCAGGATCTTCCCCAGTACGACCGCTTTTCCGCCTGGCTCGGGGAGGAGGTCGGATCGGGACGCGGGATCGCCTTTTGCGATGCCAGCCTCACCGGCTTCCTCCGCATCGTCACCAACGGCCGCATCTTCACGGACCCCACCCCGATGGACGTGGCTCTGCGATCGATCGAGGAGCTGCGAGAGCACCCCGGCGTGGTTCACCTCGCTCCCGGCCCGCGACACTGGGGGATCTTCAGCGAGCTTTGCTCTGCTGTCGGAGCCCGTGGAAACGACATTCCCGACGCCTATCTGGCGGCTCTCGCGATCGAGTCCGGCAGCGAACTCTCCACCGCCGATCGGGGCTTCGGTCGCTTTCCCGGTCTGCGATGGTCCATTCCCGTATGACCCTGGTCGTCAAGCTCGGATCCTCGATCGTCGCCGCCGACGACGGCGAGCTGCGCGCCGACGTGCTCGACTCCGTCTGCGAGCAGGTGGCGAAGCTGCAGGCGGGCGGCGAGCGGGTGGTGATGGTCACCTCCGGCGCGATCGCCCGCGGGATGCGGCTGATGGGCATGGCTCGGCGGCCGACGGCGATGGACGAGCTGCAGGCGACCTCGGCGATGGGCCAGGGGGACCTCTTCCGCGCCTACGAGAGCCGGCTCGCCGGCCACGGCCTGAAGGCGGCCCAGGTCCTGCTGACGCTCTCCGACGTCTCGGAAAGGACCCACTACCTGAACGCGAGGCAGACGCTCGAGCGGCTGCTCGCCTGGGGCGTCGTGCCGGTGATCAACGAGAACGACACGACCTCCACCGACGAGATCACCTTCGGCGACAACGACTTCCTCGCGGCGCTGGTCTCGGTGCTGCTGCGGGCTCGCCTCCTCGTCCTCCTTACCAACACCGATGGCGTCTACACCTCCGACCCGCGGGTCGACCCGGATGCGAAGATGCTGACCGAGATCGAGGACACGCGGGAGTTCGACGCGGTCGAGGTCGGCTCCGTCTCCCAGTTCGGCCGCGGCGGCATGGGGCGGAAGATCGCCTCCTCCCGGGTTGCGAGCGAGTCTGGGGTGCCGGTCGTGATCTGCAGCGGCATCGAGCCCGGGGCGCTGAGCGCGGCCGCGGCGGGAGAGCCGGTCGGGACCCGGGTCGCCGCCCACCGCGAAGGTGCGCTCTCCCCCTACAAGCTCTGGCTCAAATACGCAAAGCAGCCGACCGGGACGCTGTACGTCGATCGCGGCGCGGCCACGGTGCTGCGCAGCCGCGGCTCCAGCCTGTTGCCGGTCGGGATCGTCGACATCGGCGGAACCTTCAAGGCCGGCGACGCGGTGGCGGTCGTCGACGACGAGCAGGTCATGGTCGGCAAGGGGATCACCGAGTTCGGCAGCTTCGAGGTGAGCCGGATCAAGGGTCGCAACAGCGATTACCTGCAGGAGCACTTTCCCGACGCTCCCAACGAGGTCGTCCACCGCGACCGCTTCGTCCTCCTGTAGCCCCCAGCTACCCTTATCGGATGGCTGTGACCGAGACCACCGTCGCCGAGAGCTGCGCCGCCGCCAAGCGCGCCGCGCGGGCGCTGGCGACCGCCTCGACCGAGGCGAAGAACGCCGCCCTGGAGGCGACCGCGCGGCTGCTGGAAGAGCGCGCGGCCGACGTCCTCGAGGCCAACGCCGGCGACCTCGCCGACGAGCGCGCCGCGGGGCTGAGCGAGGCGCTGCGCGACCGCCTGAGGCTGACGCCCGAGCGGGTCCAGGCGATGGCCGACGGCGTCCGCGTCGTCGCCGCGCTCGACGACCCGGTCGGCGAGGAGCTGGAACGGAAAACGCTGGCCAGCGGCCTGGACCTGCGCAAGGTCCGGGTCCCGCTGGGGGTTGTCGCCGTCGTCTACGAGGCGCGGCCGAACGTGACCATCGACTGCGCCGCGCTGACGATCAAGAGCGGCAACGCGATCGTCCTCCGCGGCTCCAGCTACGCAGAGCGCTCCAACGCGGCGCTGGCGGCGCTGGTCCGCGAGGCGCTGGCCGAGGCCGGGCTGCCGCAGGACGCCGTGCTCTCGCTCGGCGGCGGCGGCCACGAGGAGCTTGCCGAGCTGGCAACTCAGGAGGGGCTGGTCGACCTGCTGATCCCGCGTGGGGGCGAAGGCCTGAAGGCGGCGATCAAGAAGGTCGCGACGGTGCCGGTGCTGTACGCGGCGGCGGGCAACTGCCACGTCTACGTGCACGCCGAAGCCGACCCGGAGATGGCGCGGCGGATCGCGGTCAACGCCAAGGTGCAGCGGCCGGGCGTCTGCAACGCCGCCGAGACGCTGCTGATCGACGCCGCGATCGCCGACCGGGTCGCGCCGGCGATCCTCGCCGACCTCGCCGCCAACGGGGTCGAGCTGGTCGGCGACGAGCGGGCCCGCGCCGCCGCCGGCGACGTCGCGGTCGGCCCGGCGAGCGCGGAGGACTGGGGCAGCGAGTTCCTCGGCCTGAAGCTGGCGGTCGCGGTCGTCGACTCGGTTGCCGACGCGGTCGAGCACGTCAACAGCCACGGCACCGGCCACTCCGAGGCGATCGTCACCGCCTCGGAGGAGGCGGCCGAGGAGTTCGTCAGCGGGGTCGACGCCGCCGCGGTCTACGTCAACGCCTCGACCCGCTACACCGACGGCTTCGAGTACGGGATGGGGGCCGAGATCGGCAACTCGACCCAGAAGCTGCACGCCCGCGGCCCGATCGGGATGCGCGAGCTGACGACCTTCAAGTACGTGGCGCGCGGCGACGGCCAGATTCGTGAGTGAGGCCGACGGCGCCGCGATCGGGGTGCTGGGGTCGGCCTTCAACCCCCCGCACCTCGGTCACCTGGCGCTCGCCCAGGAGGCCCACTGGCAGCTCGGCCTCGAGGAGGTGGTCCTCGTCCCGACCGGCGAGGCCCCCCACAAGCGCATCGCCGAGGACCCCGGGCGCGGCGAGCGGCTGGAGATGACGCGGCTGGCGGCGGCCGGCGACGGGCGCTTCTCGGTCTCCTCGCTGGAGGTCGACCGCGAGGGGCCGTCCTATGCGTATGAGACCTTGGAGGTACTTGCAGAGGAGAAGGCCGACAGGGAGCTGGTGTTCGTGATGGGGGCGGACGCTGCGGTGGGCCTGGAGACCTGGCGCAAGCCGGAGCGGGTGGTCGAGCTGGCGAGCCTGGCCGTGGCGAGGCGGGCCGGCGTCTCCGACTCGGACGTGGCGACGGCGATGCGCAGCCTCGGCTGCGAGCGGCGGACGACGATGCTGGAGATGCCCCAGTTCGGGGTTTCCTCCTCGGCGGTGCGGGAACGTGCCGGGCAGGGCCGGCCGCTGCGCTACCTGGTGCCCGCGCCGGTCGCCGAGTACATCGAGGAGAAGGGGATCTACCGGTGAACCAGGCACAGTCCGAGCAGCTGGCGCGCACCCTGGCCGCGATCGCCGACTCGAAAAAGGCCGAGGAAGTGGTCGTCCTCGACATGCGGAAGCTGGTCGCCTACACCGACTTTCTCGCGCTCTGCACCGCCCGCAGCGAGCGGCAGGCCCGGGCGATCGTCGACGAGGTCCGGGTGCGGGTGAAGCGCGAATCCGGCCTGCTGCCGGGCGGCGTCGACGGCGGCGGCGAAGCGGGGTGGACGATCCTCGACTACCTCGACTGCGTGCTCCACGTCTTCACCCCGGAGGCGCGCGAGCGCTACGGGCTGGAGGAGCTCTGGCGCGACGCGCCGCGGCTGGAGCTCGATTTCGACGCCCCCGAGGCGTCCTCCGCGGCTGTGTGACGGAATACCGTCCGAGCGCCCTCATACGGTCCCGCCTGATGAATCGGTTTAGGCGCGCGCTGCTCGGGTATCGCCGCACGGACGTGGAGGACGCGATGTCCCTCCGCGACGCCCGCATCCTCGGCTTGGAGCTGAAGAGCGACGCCCAGCGGGCGGCGATCGACGAGCTGGAGGGCGAGACCACCACGCTCTCCGGGATGGTGCTGGAGCGCGAGCGCGAGATCAGGGTCCTCGACCAGCGGCTGCGCGAGGCGAACGAGTGCCACGACCGCAGCATCGCCTCGCTCGACTCGATCACCGCCCGGCTCGAAGAGCTCGAGGCGCAGGCGCGCGGGCAGGCGACCAGGATCCGGATGAAAGCGCTGCGCGAGGCGGTCGAGGTGAGCAAGAAGGTGAAGGCCCTGACCGACGCCGAAGAAGACGTCGGCGCCTCCGCTGCGGACCAGACGCACGAGCCGGCTGACGAGAGCCTCTACGCGGGCCGCGTCAAGCTCGAGATCGGGCCGCTCGGCGACTTCTCCCAGCTGGTCGGCTTCGAGGACGCGGTCGGCCAGATCGGCGCCTCGGAAATCTCGGTCGAGCGCTTCTCGGAGGGACGGGCGACGCTCTCGATGAACCTCGACCAGCCGGTCGACCTGCTGAGCGAGCTCGAGGAGCTCTCGAACCTGGAGTTCAAGGTTCGCCGCACCGCCGCGGACAACCTGATCCTCGATGTCGACGAGGATCAGGGCCCAGAGCAACGCGCCGCCTAGCGTCGCTAAACTGACCCCCGTGAATGGGGCTGTAGCTCAGCTGGAAGAGCGCATCGCTGGCAGCGATGAGGTCAGGGGTTCGAGCCCCCTCAGCTCCACTTTCGATTTCGGCCCACCAGCTCGGCGGCGCCGGCTTCTCTCGCAGCCCTAGCCGCCTCCGGACGTACCGGAAAGCGCATATGGCGGGTTCCTGTACCGCGGTTGAGCTCACCTCTATGGACCTGGGCGTCGTTGCCCAATTCCCTGCCCTAGATGCCGCGGCGCGACGACCCCCAGATCGGTCTCGGGAAGGCCATCCGGAAACTCCGGCAGGAGGCCGGATTGAGCCAGGAGGCGCTCGGCAACCGGGCGGAGATCCATCCCACCTGGATCTCCCACATCGAGTCCGGCCGGATCAACCCGACCTGGGGCAACGTGCGGCGAATCGCCGCTGGCCTGAAACTCCCACTCGAGCAGCTGGCCGCTCTGGCCGAGGAGTTCGAGCGCAGCCTGGACGAAGCCTGACCGGGGTTCAAAACGCCGGCCGAATCTGCCGATGACCTAGGCGATGAGCGCCGCGAATCAGCATGTCTTCAGCAACGGCATGCGGGACACCCGTGCGACGCTCGAGATGTGGAGCGAGGACCGCTGGCGCGTGCTGCGGACCTGGGGCGCCCTCAGCCTCGCCGTCGCCCTGACCCTGCTCGCCGCGGTCTGGGTCGTCTCCGGCCTCCTCACCCCGGACCTGAGCCCGGTGCACATTGCCGGCCTCACCTATCCCGCCGGGCCCGACGACCTGCTGCCGATTCTGTGGCGCAACTCGCTCGTCCTCGCGCTCCACGGCACCGCCTGCGTCGCCGGCTTCATCGCCGGTGCCTCGATGCCGATCGCCGCTGCGCAGCGGACCGGGCTCAGCCGCTGGGTCCACGTCAAGGCGGGCGAGTTCGCGATCCTCTTCGTCTGCGCGGTCACCCTCTTCTCGCTTTCGACCCAGGCGCTTTACCTGGGCTTCCAGGGCTCCTCGATCGCCTACCAGCTGCAGATCAGCCGCTTCGAGCTGATCCTCAGCGTCCTCCCGCACGCGATCCCCGAGCTGACCGCGCTCTTCCTGCCGCTGGCCGCCTGGCTGATCGCCAGCCGCCGCGGCGAGTGGAACCAGCTGCTGGCCGCGACCTTCATCACCGTCACCCTGGCCGTGCCGGTTCTGATCACGGCGGCGATGATCGAGGTCTACGTCTGGCCGCGGATCCTCGAGCAGCTCTCGCCCGGCCTCCGTCCGCTCCTCTTCTAGAACCGCCGAACGCGCGGACGCGCGCCTGCCTCGTAAGATCGCCGCTCATGTCCGGGTACGAGCCGAAAGAGATCGAGCGCAAGTGGCAGGCGGTCTGGGCCGAGGAGAAGACCTGGGAGGTCGCCAACCCCGGCCAGCCGGGCTTCGAGCAGGGCAAGCCGAAGTCCTACGTCCTCGAGATGTTGCCCTACCCCTCGGGAGAGCCCCACGTCGGGCACCTCAAGTGCTACGCGGTCGGGGACGCGATCGCCCACTTCCGCCGCCGCCACGGCTTCGGGGTGATCCACCCGATGGGCTACGACTCCTTCGGCCTGCCGGCGGAGAACAACGCGATCAAAACCGGCGAGCCGCCGCGGGTCGCGACCGAGCGCTCGATCGAGTCCTTCCGGCGCCAGTTCCGCGAGTGGGGGATCTCGATCGACTGGTCGCGCGAACTCGCAACCCACACCCCCGAGTACTACCGCTGGACCCAGTGGATTTTCCTGCAGCTGTTCGAGAAAGAGCTCGCCTACCGGACCGAGGCGTTCGTCCAGTGGTGCCCGAAGGACGCGACCGTGCTGGCCAACGAGCAGGTCGTCGACGGCCGCTGCGAGCGCTGCGGCACCGAGGTCATCCAGAAAAGCCTCGAGCAGTGGTTCTTCCGCATCACCGAGTACGCCGACCGGCTGCTCTCCGACTTCGAGGCGCTCGAGTCCTGGCCCGAGCACGTGATCACCATGCAGCGCAACTGGATCGGCCGCTCCGAAGGCGCCGAGGTCGTCTTCCGCTGCGAGGAGGTCGACCTCGACTTCCCGGTCTTCACCACCCGCCCCGACACCCTCTTCGGCGCCACCTTCTTTGTCCTTGCCCCCGAGCACCCCGAGCTCGAGCGCCTGGTGGCCGGCACGCCGGCCGAGGCGGAGGTACGCGAGTACGTCAACCGGGTTGGCCGCGAGTCGGCCGAGGAACGTGGGGCGGAGGACCGGGAGAAGACCGGCGTGCCGCTCGGCCGCTCGGTCGTCAACCCCGTCAACGGCGAGGAGATCCCGATGTTCGTCGCCGACTACGTGCTGATGGAGTACGGGACCGGTGCGATCATGGCGGTGCCGGGGCACGACTCGCGCGACTACGAATTCGCCAAGAAGTTCGGCCTGCCGATCCAGCGCGTGATCGAGGGCTCCGACCCCGAGGCGGAACGCGACGAGCAGGGGCTGCCCTACCCGGGAGACGGGCAGATGACCGGCTCCGGGCGCTTTGACGGCCGCAACAACCGCGAGGCCTACGAGGAGATCGTCGCCTGGCTCGAGTCCGAGGGCCGCGGCAAGCCGTCGGTCAACTACCGCTTGCGCGACTGGCTGGTATCGCGCCAGCGCTACTGGGGGGCGCCGATTCCGGTCGTCTACTGCGAGGAGTGCGGGATCGTCCCGGTGCCCGAGGACCAGCTGCCGGTCGAGCTGCCCGAGATCGAGGACTACGCGCCGCAGGGCAAAAGCCCGCTGGCCGCAGCCGAGGACTGGGTCGCGACCGAGTGCCCCCGCTGCGGGGCGGCCGCCCGCCGCGAGACCGACACGATGGACACCTTCGTCGACTCCTCCTGGTACTTCCTCCGCTATCTCGACGCGCGCAACGATCGAGCGGCCTGGGATCGCGAGGCCGCCGACTTCTGGATGCCGGTCGACCAGTACATCGGCGGCGTCGAGCACGCGATCCTGCACCTGATGTACGCGCGCTTCTTCACCAAGGCGCTCGCCGACCTCGGCCACCTCGGTGTGCAGGAGCCGTTCGCCAACCTCTTCACCCAGGGAATGATCACCCGCGATGGGGCGAAGATGTCGAAGTCGAAGGGCAACACGGTCAGCCCGGGCGACTACGTCGAGCGCTACGGAGCCGACACGGCTCGTACGTACGTCTGCTTCATGGGGCCGCCCGAGCGCGGCGGCGACTGGACCGACGAGGGGGTGGAGGGCGTCAATCGCTTCCTCTCGCGGCTTTGGCGGCTCTGCGAGGAGGCCGAGGAGCGCACGCAGCCAGGCGAGCCGGAGCCGGCGGCGGGCGGCGAGGCGCGGGAGCTGCTGGCCAAGGCCCACTGGGCGGTCGACAAGGCGACCCGGGACTTCCAGCGCGGCTTCCAGTTCAACACCGTGATCTCGGCGGTGATGGAGCTGGTCAACGACGCCTACCGGGTCAAGGACGGCCTCTACGGGTCGGCCGAGGGAGGCGCTGCGATCCGCTTCGCGACTGCGACCGCGGCCTCGCTGATCTTTCCCTTCGCCCCGCATCTCGGCAGCGAGGTCTACGAGCGCCTGACCGGCAGCCGGGTCTGGGAGCAGCCCTGGCCCGAGGCCGATCCGAGCCTGCTCGCCAGCGACACGGTCACCCTGGTGGTCCAGATCAACGGCAAGCTGCGCGATCGGATCGAGGCTCCGGCGGAGGCCCCGAGGGAGGAGCTGCTGCGGCTGGCCCGCGAAAGCGAGAAGGTCGCGCGCCATCTCGACGGCCAAGAAATAGTCAAGGAAATTGTAGTTCCAGGCAAGCTGGTCAACCTGGTGGTCCGGTAGGGCCCGTCGCCGGGCCCGACCGTTCTGCTAGAAAGCCGCCGAATGCTGGTCAGACGCCTTAACGAAGCGGCGGTCGAGGAGTGGCACCGCCTCCGGGCCCACGTTCTGATGGACGCGGGCGAACTCGGCTCGCGCAACCTCTCGGTGACCTGGGTGACCGTTCCGGGCGGCGTCAAGCAGACTCTGCACTCCTCCGGCGAGGCCGAGCAGGCCTACGTCGTCGTCCGCGGCAGCGGCACGATGTCGGTCGCCGGCGACACCCAGGAGGTCGCCGAGGGCGACTTGATCCTCGTCCCGCCGGCCACCGAGCACTCGATCGGCAACGAGGGCGACGTCGACCTGACCTGCGTCTCGATCCAGTCGCCGCCGGTGGCGGCCGCCGAGCTCTACAGCGACCAGCTGGCAGAGGTCTCTGGGTATGACGACGACGATGAGTACTGAGTCGTAGTCACGGTTCCGCTTCTCTTTCGTCGCTGAGAATTTGCACTGAGCGCGCCACGCGTGCGCTGTGTCCCGGCAGCATCGGCGGCGATGCCGGAGATGAGTCGCAGCCAGGTGGTGGTGTACGCGGCGGTGGCGCTTGCGCTGCTGCTGGTCGGGGCGCGGGCGATCCGCGGGGAGGGGCAGACGGAGTCCTCGTTCGCGGCTGAGACCGGCGGCGGCGGGGCGAGCCTCGCAATCACCGGCGCCGGCGGCGAGGTGGTCGTCGACGTGACCGGCGCGGTGCGGCGGCCGGGCGTCTACCGGATGCCAGCCGGGAGCCGGGTCGACGACGCGGTCACCCGCGCCGGGGGCGCCGCGCCGGGGGCGGAGCTGGAAGCGATCAACCTCGCGGCAAGGCTCGCCGACGGGCAGCAGGTCGTCGTGCCCGAAGCGGTGCCCGGCGGCGGGGCGGTCGCCTCAGCCGGCTCCGAAGAAGGGCCGATCAGCCTTGGCACCGCGACCGCCGAGCAGCTGGAAGAGATCGAGGGGATCGGGCCGGTGACCGCCGGGGACATCGTCGCCTTCCGCGACGAACACGGCGGCCTCTCCTCGATCGACCAGCTCGACCAGGTCCCCGGGATCGGGCCGGCGACGATGGAGTCCTTGCGGGCACGGTTGCAGCCCTGAAGCCGTGAGGTCGCCGCTTCCCTCGCTTCCGGTCCTGCTCGGCATCGTCCTGCTGGCGCTGGCGGCGCTGGCGAGCAGCGGCGAGATCCGTCAGCGGGCAGCCGACGGGCTCGGCCGAGGGATGCCCGCGCGGGAGGCGGCGCTGGCCCGCGGTTTCGTGCTCGGCGAGGACGAAGGGGTCGACGCGAGGACCGAGGAAGACTTCCGCCGGGCCGGACTCAGCCACCTGCTCGCCGTCTCCGGTCAGAACGTCACCCTTCTGGCGCTGCTGGCGATGCCGCTGCTGGGCGTCTTCGGGATCGTGATGCGGGAGCGGCTTTTCTGGGTGCTGGCTCTGATTGCCGTCTACGTGCCGGTCGCCGGGTCGGGGCCGTCGATCCAGCGGGCCGCGGTGATGGGTGCCCTCGGCCTGCTGGCCACCCTGGGCGGGCGACGCGCCTCGCGCCTCTATGCGCTGGCGGTGGCGGCACTGGTCACCTTGGCGATCGACCCCGCCGTCGCCGCCGACGTCGGCTGGCAACTGAGCTTCGCCGCGGTGCTCGGGATCCTTCTGTTGGCGGCGCCGCTGCGGGAGAGGATCGTCGCGCGCCTGGGTCGCGGGCCCTGGCGCCGGGCGCTCGCCGAGGGGGTGGCGGTGACCGTCGCCGCGACGCTGGCGACGGCGCCGCTGATCGCCTTCCACTTCGAAACCCTCTCGACGACGACTCTACTGGCGAACATCCTGGCGCTGCCGGCGGTGGCGCCGGCGATGTGGCTGGGGATGTGCGCGGCTGGGCTGGCCCAGCTCCCCGGGGTGCCGCTGGAGCCGCTGAACGGGCTGAACGCCCTGCTGCTCGCCTACATCGCCCAGGTGGCCGAGTGGTGCGCGGCGCCCGAGTGGGCCGAGCTGCGGATTCACCTGGACGGCCGTGGGCTGGTGCTTGCCTATCTCGGCCTGGGCGGGGCGCTCCTCGCCTGCTGGCGATGGTCGCGGGGGGTGCTGGCGGTCGGCGCGGTTGCCATCGCTTCGTGGCTGCCGCTGCCCTTGCTTGGAGGTGCAGCCGCCGCTCCGCCCCAGGGGTTACGCGTGGTGGTGCTCGACGTCGGCCAGGGCGACGCGATCCTTCTTCAGCCTCCCCACGCGGCGCCGATCCTCGTCGACGGCGGGCCGCCGGGGGACGGGTTGGCGCGCAAGCTCGAGGCGGCCGGCGTCAGCTCGCTGGGGGCGGTCGTCGTCACCCACGACCAGTCCGATCACGCCGGCGGGGTCGAAGAGCTGCTCGGGGACATCCCCGTGGGCCGTCTTCTCTTCGCCCGCTTGCACCGGGGCCTGATCGCGGCGGCGGCTGAGGCCGGGGCGGACCCGGAACGGATCGTCGCCGGCCGCGAGTTGCGCTCCGGCCCGCTGCGGCTGCGGGTACTTTGGCCACCGCAGGAGCTGCTCGGCCCCGCGTCCGCGGGGCAGGACCCGAACGTGCTGGCGCTGGTGATGGAGGCCCGCTGGCGGAGCTTCAGCATGCTGCTGACCGCCGACGCGGAGGCGGAGGCGGTGCCGCTCGACCCCGGCCCGGTCGATGTCCTCAAGGTCGCCCACCACGGCAGCGACGACGCTGGTCTGGCGGCGCTGCTCGACCGGGCGCGGCCTCGCCTGGCGGTGATCTCGGTCGGCGCCGGCAACCCCTACGGGCACCCGACCGCAGCGACGATCGCGACCCTGGCGCGGCACCGCGTCCCGACCCTGCGGACCGACGAAGAGGGGCAGATCGTCATCGACGTCACCGGGGGGTCGATGAGCTTGGACGGATGATCGAATCGAAACTTGAGGAACCCAATCCAATCGCTCCGGTCGGGACCCCTGGTGTCGATGCACGAAGTGGTGCGTTCCAAGCTTCACACCTGGATGTCCGGATCGCCGCGGCTTCCCAGCCTCGCCGGCAGCGGCTTGCTGGAACGGATGCGCAGCACGGCTTTCGCCTTCCTTGGCCTGACCGCGGCGCTGGGGCTCGCCCTGGTGGCGATCTTCGCCCAGCTCAGCTTTTCCGTTCTCGCCCCTGCGCCCGCACCGAGTGGGCCGGGGGGCGCCGTATCCGACGCGGTCTCGCTGGAGCGCGGCTTGGCGGCGTCGGTGCCCGCCATGGGCGAAGGGGGCGGTTCGGGGGCTCCGGCTCGCAGTGGCGATCTCACCGGCGGCGGCAGCGGGGGAGGCCGGCAGGCGGGATCGGTCGGCACGCCGGCGCCCGCGCCCGCGCCGACCGGAGAGCCGAGCGGCACCGGCGGTGTTCCCAGCGCGCCCGCACCTGCGCCCGCCCCGGGACCGAATCCGCAGCCTTCCTCGGCCCAACCCGCCCCGAGCCCGACGCAGCCCGGCACCGCTCCCCCATCGAAGCCGGAGCCCGTCCCGGCGCGCCCGGCGGCTCCGGAGCCGGAGCCCGAACCGGCCCCCGGCAACTCCCATTCCAGCGCCGCCGCCGAACACGCCAGCGAACGCGGGGTCGAAGCCTCCTCGAAGTCCTCGACCGCTGCGGTTGCCCCGGAAGCCGCTCCCGAAGACTCGCCGGGCAACGGCAACGGCAAAGCGCTCGGGCACAGTAAGTAGCCGCGCGAGCCGGGGCGGTATCTAGACTCGCCGGCATGGCCGACGAGATGCGACCGCTGTACCTGATCGCGGGCAGCGACGGAGCGAAAATCGACGCCACGCGGGCGCGGCTGCGCGCCCGGGCGGAGCGCGAGGGGGGAGAGGCGGCGCTCGAGGTCTTCGAGCCGGGCGAGGGCAAGGGGATGCCGGATCACGAAGCGCTGCTCGCCGCGATCCCGGCGATGTCGCTGATGGATTCGCGCCGCTACCTGCTGGCCGACGGAATCGAGCGCTGGCGCGAGAAGCAGCTCGAGCCGGTCGCCGCCGCCCTGGGCGAGCTGCCGCCGGACCTGACCCTGGTCTTGATCTGCCGCGACAAGCCGCCGGCGAAGCTGGTCAAAGCGGTCAAGGCTGCAGACGGCGAGGTCCACGAGTTCGAGGCGCCGAAGGCGCGTGAGATGCCCCGGGTGCTGGTCGGGGAGGCGCAGCGGCTCGGCTTCCGGCTCGATCCGGGGGCGGCGCGGATGCTGGTCGAGCGGATGGGCGCCAACCCCGTGCGGCTGCGTACGGAGCTAGAGCGGTTGGCGCTGTGGGCTGGCGAGGGGGGAGAGGTGGGCGTCGCCGACCTCGAAGAGATGGTCGCCGACACCTCCGAAGCCGCGATCTGGTCGCTTTCCGACGCCCTGATCGAGGGCGACGCCGCCACGGCGCTGCGGATCGGCGAGCAGCTGATCGAGCAGGGAGAGAACGTCACCGGGCTGATCTACGGCCTCGCCTCGCGCCTGCGCGGCGCCTGCGCGGCCGTGGCCCAGCTGGAGGAGGGGATCCCGCCGGCCCAGGTCGAGTCGTCGCTGAAGATGCACCCCTACGCGGCCAAGCAGCTGGTCAGGCGCCTGGGGGGCACCGACCTGGCGAGCCTCAGGGCGGCGACCGAGACGCTGGCCGACCTCGAGCTCTGGCTCCGCGGCGGCGCCGACTACGGCGACGAGCTGGCGTTCACGCTGGCGCTGAGGCGAGCAGCTGCCGGAGCGGCTTAGGAGGCGGAGCCGGCGGCGATACGTGCGGCTTTGGACTTCTTGCGAGCGCCGGTGTTCTTGTGGATGGCGCCCTTCTGCACGGCCTTGTCGATCTTCGAGACGAGGTCGCGCTGCTCGGCGACGACGGTCTCGGCGTTGCCGGACTCGACCGCGCTTTCGAGGCGCCGGAAGTGGGTCTTCACGGTGCTCGTCAGCAGCCGGTTCTCGGTCCGCTCGCGCTCGCTGCGGAGTATCCGCTTCTTCTGTGAGGCTATGTTGGCCATGTCAAGTTCCCGAGCGGGCTTCCTGCCGGCTCCGGGCGGCCGCGGACTATAGCGACTGACGCACGCTCAGTCGCCCCTCGAACCGAATCGACACCAAGCTTGGAGACGCCCAGGGCACCTGACACCCCCGATCCCGAGGAGCGGCCGCCCGCCGCCGACGAGGCGTCGTTCGTCTCCGACGTCGGCGTCCGCGAGGCGGAGGGGTTCGATCCGGGCGAGGAATTCGGCGCCGAGCCGGCGCCCGGGAAGCAGGCCGGTCGCCTGGCCCGCTCGACCGCGTTCTTCTCGATCGCCACCGCCGCCTCGCGGGTCGCCGGCCTCGGCCGCGAAGTCGTCGCCGCCGGTTACTACGGCGTCAACGGGCCGATGTCGGCCTTCACGATCGCCTTCCAGGTCCCGAACCTGATCCGCGCCCTCTTCGCCGACGCCGCCCTGCAGCCCGCCTTCGTCCCGGTCTTCACCGAACTGCTCGGCAAGAAGGCCTACAAGGAGGCGTTCCGGCTCGCCTCGACGATGCTGCTGTTGGTGACGATGGTGCTGGGGGCGATCACCGCCCTCTTCGTCCTCCTGGCGCCGGTGATCATGCCGCTCTTCGCGCCGGGCTTCGAAGGCGAGCTGCTCGACCTCACCGTCACCCTCTCGCAGGTCCTCTTCCCGATCCTGGTCCTGCTCGGGGTCAGCGGCATCGTCGTCGGCATCCTCAACAGCTACGACCGCTTCGGCGCCTTCGCAATCGCGCCGCTGTTCTGGAACCTGGCGATCATCGCCGTCCTCGTCGTCCTCGAGCCGATGTTCCACGGGCGGGATCGCATCTACGCCTACGCGATCGCGATCCTCGTCGGCACCCTGGTGCAGCTGCTGATCCCGGCCTGGGATCTGCGCAACACGCCGTTCCGCTTCAAATGGAGCTTCGACTGGCGGCACCCTGGGGTCCGGCGCGTCCTCGTGCTGATGCTGCCGGTGACGATCAGCCTCGGGCTGATCAACTTCAACCTGCTGATCAACAGCTTCTTCGGCAGCCTCGTCTCCGACGAAGCGCCGGCGGCGATCGACAAAGCGTTCCGCATCTACCAGCTGCCGCAGGGGATCTTCTCGGTGGCGATTGCGACCGTCCTGTTCCCGACCCTGGCGCGGTTCGCGAACGCGGGGGAGATGGACAACCTGCGGGCGACGATGGCGAACGGGATGCGCCAGATCCTCTTCGTCCTGGTGCCGGCGGCCGCGGCGATCCTGGCGCTCTCGGAGCCGATGATCAGGCTGATCTACCAGCGCGGCGAGTTCGACCCGGCGCAGACGACCCTGGTGGCGACGGCGCTCTTCTGGTTCGCCTTCTCGCTGCCGACCAACGGCCTCTACCTGCTGCAGACGCGGACCTTCTTCAGCCTCCAGCGGCCCTGGCAGGCGACGGCGCTGGCGACGATCGACCTCGTCGTCTCGGCGCTTGCCGCGCTGGCCCTCTATGCACCCTTCGGGGTCGGCGGCATCGTCGCCGGGACCGGGATCGGGACCACGGTCGCGGTAATTGCCCAGGCGGTGATCCTGCGCCGCGAGTTCGACGGCCTCGAGCTGCGGCGTCTGTTCGTGACGTCGGCCAAGATCACGATCGCCGCCGCGGCGCTGGCGGGGGTCGGCTGGGTGGTCTGGGACGTCCTGGACGAGATCCTCGGACGGGGGCTGGGGGGCCAGATCGTTTCCCTCGGTGCCGGGCTCGCGGCCGGCGGCCTCGTCTACGTCGCGGTCGCCAAGCTCCTGCGCGTCGCGGAGCTGGAGCAGATGAGCCGCCTGCTGCTGCGGCGGGGCCGCTAGCGCCCCATGCTGGACCTCGGGCGGTACCTGCTTGGCGTGGCGGAGATCCTCCTGCTGGGCGGGTTCGCCTGGCTCGGCGGCGCTTCGTTGCGCGCCTGGTTGCTGCCGCGGTTCGAGGGGGCTCCGGCGCATCTGGCGACGGCGGTGATCGCGTTGGCGTTGCTGATCTGGCCGGCGGAGCTGTTGGGGAGCTTCGGGTGGTGGGATCCGGTGCCGTATCTGGTGCTGGTGGCCGTCGCCGGGCTGGTCCTGTGGAGGTTCGCGCCGCGCCCCGAGCCGGAGGGGGGTCGTCCCCACCCATACCTGTTGGGTGGGGTGGGGACGACCCCCCTCCGGCGGCGCGGGCGCGGGTGGGTGGTCCTGGGTGCGCTGGCGATTGCCGCGGTCGCGCTTGTTCACTTCGCCGTCGAAGCCAAGGCGAAGCTCTCAACCGGGATGACCGGGTTCGACAGCACCTGGTACCACGGGCCGTTCGCGGCGGGGTTCTTCCAGAGCGGCGATACCTGGGACCTGCACTTCATCGCGCCGCAATTTCTGGCCTGGTTCTACCCGGCGAACGGGGAAATCTTCCACGCGGCCGGGATGCTGGCGTTCGGGCGGGATGTGCTGTCGCCGCTGCTGAACCTCGGGTGGTTCGTGGGTTGCTTGGTGGCCTGTTGGTGCATCGGGCGGCCGTATCGGGTGGCGCCTTGGTCGCTGGCCCTTGGGGCGATAGCGCTGAGCGTGCCTGCGCTGGCGGACCAGGCCGGGGAGGCGCGGAACGACATCGTCGGGATCTTCTTCCTGTTGGCCGCGGTCGCGATCGCGTTGAACGCGTGGGGTGGGGATGGAGGGACGGAGGAGATTCCGGTCAGGGAGGAAGGGACGGAACAGAAGCTGGGTGGGGAGGAGGGTCACGCTGGCGTCGGCGCTTACCTCGTGGTTGGACTTGCCGCAGGCCTGGCGGCCGGGACCAAGCTCAACTTCCTTTTGCCCGCGGCCGTGCTGGTACTCGGCCTGGCCATGGTCGTGCCGCGCGGCTTAAAAGGCCGCGCCGTTGGACTCGCGGCTGTGGCGGCCCTGGCCGGCGGCGGCTACTGGTACCTGCGCAACCTCGTCCACAGCGGCAACCCGCTGCCCTGGATCCACCATCTCGGCCCGATCGACCTTCCCGCGCCCGAGCAGGCGCTGGGCGGCCGCGAAGCCCATTCCGTACTCGGCTACCTCACCAACGGCAGCGTCTGGTCCGACTGGTTCCTCCCCGGCCTTCACAGCGGTCTGTGGTTCGTATGGCCACTGCTCCTGCTCGCTGCTATCGCGGGTCTCACCCTCGCCAGCCTCGGCGTGCGGGGCGCCTTTCCGTCCCAGAAGGACGGAAAGGCGCC
>DASSYI010000039.1:0-93039 GCA_035703365.1 Solirubrobacterales bacterium | reverse complement strand
GCCGTCGGCGACGCTGATCTCGTAGACGAGGTCGCCGTCCTCTTCCAGCTCCTCGACCACGACCGCCTCCGGGTCCTCGACGAGGGCCTTGACGAGAAACTCGAGCAGCTCGGTCATCGAGCGGGCCGGCTAGCTGCCGGTGGCCTTGATGCCCTTGGTCCGCAGCAGGGTCGCCACCGTCTCCGACGGCTGGGCGCCGTGCTCGAGCCAGTGCTTCGCGCGCTCCTCGTCGATGTTGATCGTCGAGGGCTCGGTCTGCGGGTTGTACTGGCCGATCGTCTCGATCGTGCGCCCGTCGCGGGGCGAACGTTTATCGGCGACGACGATGCGCCAGATCGGGTTCTTCTTCGAACCCACGCGTCTAAGTCTTATCCGGACTGCCATAGGGCCGGGCAGATTAGCGTCTTCGCGCCCTGGGGCGCGGTGCGCGCTGCCCACCGCCCGCCAGCTTGGCCATCTGCTGGGGCGTCGGCGCCTGCCCGTTGGCCATCGATTTCATCAGCACTTTCATCTGGTCGAACTGCTTGACCAGCTGGTTGACGTTCTGCACCTTGGTGCCGGAGCCGTTGGCGATCCGTTTGCGGCGCGAGCCGTTGATCAGGCCGGGATTGCGCCGCTCATGGGGCGTCATCGAGAGGATGATCGCCTCCACCCGGTCGAGCTCGCCTTCGTCCAGGGGCGCGTTCTTCAGCTGCTTCATCGCCCCCATCCCCGGCAGCATGCCGATGATTCCGCTCAGCGGGCCCATTTTGCGGACCTGCTTCATCTGCTTGAGGAAGTCGTCGAGACCGAACTGGTCGCGGCGCATCTTCTCCTGCAGCTCCTCGGCTTCGTCCTCGTCGACCTGCTGCTCGGCTTTCTCGATCAGGCTGAGGACGTCGCCCATGCCGAGGATCCGCTGCGCCATGCGGTCGGGGTGGAACTTGTCGAACTCCTCGATTTTCTCGCCGGTCGAGGCGAAGAGGATCGGCTTGCCGGTGACCGCCTTGACCGAGAGCGCGGCGCCGCCGCGGGCGTCGCCGTCGAGCTTGGTCATCACCACGCCGTCGAACTCGGCGACCTCGGCGAAGGATTCGGCGACGCCGACGGCGTCCTGGCCGGTCATCGCGTCGACGACGAGAAGGACGTCGTGCGGGCGGGTCTTCTTGCGGATCTGGGCCAGCTCGGCCATCAGGTCCTCGTCGATGTGGAGGCGGCCGGCGGTATCGACGATCAGCACGTCGCGGCGCTCGGCCTGGGCCTGCTCCAGCGCCCAGGCGGCGATGTCGACCGGGTCCGCTTCGGTGCCGCGCTCGTAGACGTGGGCGCCGGCGCGGCCGCCCATCGTCACCAGCTGCTCGACGGCGGCGGGCCGGTAGACGTCGCAGGCGGCGAGGGCGACGTCCTTGCCTTCCTTCTTGAAGAACTGGGCGAGCTTGGCGCAGGCGGTCGTCTTACCCGAGCCCTGCAGGCCCGCCATCAGGATCACGGTCGGACCGCTGGAGGCCATCGCCAGCTCCGAGCCGGTGCCGCCCATCAGCGAAGCCAGCTCCTCGTCGACGATCTTCACCACCTGCTGTCCCGGATCGAGGCTCTCCAGCACGTCGGAGCCGAGACAGCGCTCCTTCAGCGTCTTGGTGAAGGCTTTGACGACTTTGAAGTTGACGTCCGCCTCGAGCAGCGCAAGGCGGATCTCGCGCATCGCCGAATCGACGTCGGACTCGGTCAGCTTCCCCCGCGAGCGGACGTCGGAGAGGGTCGACTGCAGGCGTTCGGATAGCTGGTCGAACATGCCCGAGGGAGATTAGAGGGCGCTACTCGGCGAGGAGCGCTTTGGCGTAGTCGGCGGGGTCGAAGGGGCGCAGGTCCTCGAGGGTCTCCCCCACGCCGATCAGCTTCACCGGGATGCCGAGGTCGGCGGCGATCGCCAGGGCGATGCCGCCGCGGGCGGTGCCGTCGAGCTTGGTGAGGACGACGCCGTCGACGTCGACGGCCTCGGAGAAGACCTTCGCCTGGCGCAGGCCGTTCTGGCCGGTGGTGGCGTCGATCGAGATCAGGGTCTCGTGCGGAGCCTCGGGGATCTGTTTCTGGATCACCCGGCGAACCTTGGCCAGCTCCTCCATCAGGTTGCCCTGGGTGTGGAGGCGGCCGGCGGTGTCGACGATGACGACGTCGGCGCCGCGGGCGCGGGCGGCGTTGATCGCGTCGTAGGCGACGGCGCCGGGGTCGGAGTTCGCCTCGCCGCGGACCAGCTCGGCGCCGGCGCGCTCGGCCCAGGTTTCGAGCTGCTCGGCGGCGGCGGCGCGGTAGGTGTCGGCGGCGGCCATCACCACGCTGAGGCCCATCTCCTTGCTCAGGTGCCAGGCGATCTTGCCGATCGTCGTCGTCTTGCCGGTGCCGTTGACGCCGACCATCATCAGGATCGCCGGCTCGGCGCTGAGGTCGATCGGCGCCCGGCCGGTCGAGGCGACCTCGGCGAGGATCTCGATCAGGCGGTCGCGGACGACGACGCCGTCCATCGGCAGCGCCCCGGACTCGACCTCCTGCTCGAGCCGCTCGACCACCGCGGCGGTGGTCGGCGCGCCGACGTCGGCAAGGATCAGCGCCTCCTCCAGCAGCTCCCAGGTCTCGTCGTCGATCCGGTCGAAGAGGCTGGCCGAGATCTCCTCGGTCAGCGCCTGGCGGCTTTTCGAGAGGCTCTCGCGCAGCCGCTTGAAAACCCCCCGGCGCGCCTCGGGCGCCTCTTCCTCGGCGGTGGCGACCGCGGAGGGGCTCCGCGCCCCGAGGTCGACGATCTCCTGCCAGCTCGTAGCCATGGCCGAACCGTAGTGAACTCGCCGATTGGCGAGTTAGTAGGCCTATAGCGAGGTTAATTCGCCAATCGCTAAGCGACGGCGGAGAGGCCCGGGGCCTCGTCCTCGGCCTCGGCGTCCTCGCCCACTTCGCGAGGCAGTTTCCGGGAGACGACCTTGGTGACGCCGTCGCCCCCCATGCTGACGCCGTAGAGGACGTCGGCGGCGTCCATCGTCCGTTTCTGGTGGGTGACGATGACGAACTGGGCGCGGTCGGAGAAGCGGCGGATCAGCTGCAGGAAGCGGTCGATGTTGGCGTCGTCGAGGGCGGCCTCGACCTCGTCCAGGATGTAGAAGGGACACGGCCGGGCGAGGAAGACGGCGAACACGAAGGCCAGCGCGACCAGCGACTTCTCGCCGCCGGAGAGCAGCTGCAGCTTGCGCATCGACTTGCCGGCCGGGGTGACCTCGATCTCGACTCCGAGCTCTTCGCGCTCTTCTTCCTCCTCCTCGGGCTCGGGCTCCGGTTCGGCGTCGGTCGGCGCCTCCTGCTCTCCCGCCGGCCGCTCCTCGTCGCGGACGGGCCGCAGGGCGACGCGGCGCAGGCGCCCACGCCCGCCGGGGAAGAGGTGCTCGACCATCTCCTCGAAGTTCTTCGCCGTTGCCTCGAAGGTCTGCTCGAAGGCGCGCTCGATCTCCTCGTCGATGTCGCGGATCAGCGACTCCAGCTCGCGCATCGAGCGCTCGATGTCCTCGCGCTGGGTCTGCAGCGCCTCGACGTGCTCGCGGGCTTCGTCGTACTCCTGCTCGGCCAGCGGGTTGACCGGCCCGATCTGCGCCCGCCGGCGCTCCAGCCGCTCCAGGCGGCGGTCGATCTCGGCCCGCGCCTCCTCGGTCAGGGCCTCCTCGGCGGGCGGGATCTCCTCCCCCAGCTTCTCGGCGATCGCGGTCAGCTCGCGCTCGGCCTCGGCCCGCCGGTCGCCGAGGTGGGCGGCCTCGACCTCGGCCCGGGTCAGCTCGTCGGAGGTCTCCTTCATCTGCGTCTGCAGCTCGAACTCCTGCTGCGAGCAGGCCCGCAGCTCCTCGGCGATCTCGTCGCCGTCGTCCTGGCCGCCGACGACCTTGCGCTCGATCTGCCCGACCCGCTCGCGGATCGCCGCCCCGGCGGCCTCGGCCGCGGCGCGGACGGCGCGGACGTCGTCGAGCAGCTCCTCGCCGGCGGCGACGCGGGCGCGCAGCGCCTCGCGGTGGCGCTCGCCCAGCAGGCCCTCGGCGCGGCGGGCGTGGCGCGAGGCGCGCTCGGCGCCGGCCTGGATATGACCCAGGGCGGCCTCACGGTCCGACTCGGCCGCGTCGGCGGAGCGGGCGACGTCGAAGCCCTCGCCCGCGGTCCGCAGGCCGGCCTCGATCTCACCTAGCTCCTCTTCCAGTTTCTGCGCCCGCTCCCCCGGCTTGGCGCCGTCGCCGACGTCGAGCGTCAACGGCCCCAGCTCGGTGCGCAGCCGCTCCAGGCCCGCCTCCAGCTCGGTCTCGCGGCTGGCGAGGCTGTTGGCGCGGACCGCGACCCGCTCCTGCTCGCCGCGCAGCTTGGTCAGCAGGCCCCAGGCCTGGGTCCGCTCGCGGTCGCGGGCGGCGAAGCGCTCCTCGGCCGCCGAGCGCCGCTTGGAGACCTCGGCCAGGCTCTGCTCCAGTTTCTCCCGCACCCCGCGGGCCTTCGCCGCGGCCTTTTCGGCCGCCGCCGCCCGGTCGGCGCCGAAGCGCAGCTCCTCGGAGACGATCTGCGCCCGCAGCCACAGCTCCTCGCGCTCGATCCGCGCCCCCAGCTCGGCCGCCTGCGCCTGGAGCTTCAGCGGCCGCAGCCGCGCCCGCGCCTCGCGCTCGACGTCCAGCGCCCGGTCGAGGTTGTCGCGCGCCGCGCGCAGCTTCAGCTCGGCCCGCCGCCGCCGTTTGCGGTGCTTGCCGAGGCCGGCGGCCTCCTCGACCAGCAGGCGCCGCTCGCGCGGCTTCGAGTGGACGATCGTCTCGACCCGGCCCTGGCTGATCACCGAGTGCATCTCGCGGCCGAGGTTGGTGTCGGAGAGGACGTCGGTGACGTCGGCGAGCCGGCAGCGGGCGCCGTTCATCCGGTAGCCGCTGTCGCCGGAGCGGTCGAGGCGGCGCTCGATCGCGATCTCGGAGAACTCGGTCGCGGCGCGGCCTTCGGAATTGTCGATCGTCACCTCGACCTCGGCGGCGCGGCGCTGGCCGACGTTCTTGCCGCCGGCGGAGATCACGTCCTGCATCGAGGCGCCGCGGATCGCTCCCGGGCTCTGCTCGCCGAGCGCCCAGAGGACTGCGTCGGTGATGTTGCTCTTGCCGGAGCCGTTGGGGCCGACGATGACGCTAACGCCGGGAGAGAACTCCAGCGTCGTCCGCTCGGGAAAGGACTTGAAGCCCTTCATCGAGATCGACTTCAGATACACGGGCGCACACCTCGCATCGCCTGGATGCTCCCGGTCGATCCGGACATGACGACGGCTGGATTAACCCCCAAGATGCGTCAATGCCTCCTCGGCGGCGATCTGCTCGGCCGCCTTCTTGCTCCGCCCTTCCCCCGTCCCGACCCGCTCGGAGTCGACGATCGCGGCCACCTCGAAGGTTCGCCGGTGCGGGGGCCCCGTCGCCGCGATCACCTCGTAGGTTACGCGCGCGCCGCGCTGGGCCAAAAGCTCCTGCAGGGCGGACTTGAAGTCGATCCGGGTCTCGGCGGCGAGCTCGATCCGCGGCTCGAAGGCCTCGGCCACCGCCGCCGCGGTGCGCTCGAACCCGAAGGCGACGTAACAGGCGCCGATCAGGGCCTCGGTCGCCTCCGGCAGCGGCCGGCCGCCGTCGAGCAGGACCGCCGCCGGGATCGCCGTCGCCAGACCCTCGGGCTCGTTGGCGCGCAGCATCTCCGGCACCCCGAGCTCGGCCCCCACCGCGGCGCAGGAGACGCCGCTGACCGCCTGGTTGTGGACCTTGGTCAGGCCGCCGGCGGCGAGGTTCGGGAAGCTCTCGTAGGTGCGGGTGGCGACCGCGAGGCCGAGGACGCTGTCGCCGAGAAAGGCGAGGCGCTCGAAGGAGTCGACCCGGCGCTCGGTCCAGGAGGAGTGGGTCAGAGCCTGGCGTCGCAGGTCATCGGGCAGCTCGTCGATCAGCGCTGCCAGCGCCGCGACGGAGGAGTCGGTGCCGGTTGCCACCGGCTTAGGCCGGAGCGTGCTCGAGCACGAAGCCGACCGCGTCCCCGACCGTCTTGATGTGGGTCGCCTGCTCCTCGCTGACGGTGACGCCGTAGTTGTCCTCGAGCTCCATCACCAGCTCGTAGAGGTCGAGCGAGTCGGCGTCGAGGTCCTCCTTGAAGCGGGTCCCCTCGTCGATCTTCGCGATGTCGACTTCGAGCTCCTCGGCGAGGTGCTCGCGGACCAGGGTTAGTACTTGCTCACGGGTCATCTAGCTGACTCTGTTTATCACGGAGTTATCACGGAGCTCAGGCGTCGCCCTCGGCGAGCGCGGCGCGACCGGCGCCGGCTTCGGCCAGCAGCGCCGCGGTGCGGCCGACGGCGTCGACCTCGGCGCAGCGGGCGGCGAGGCGGACGGCGTTGGCGATCCCCTCGGCGCCGGAGCTGCCGTGGCCGACGACGGCGATCCCGCGCAGGCCGAGCAGGATCGCGCCGCCGGTGGTGTCGGGGTGGAGCTCGCGCCGCAGCCCGTTCAGCGACGGTTTCAGCAGCAGGCCGCCGGCCGCGGCCAGGGGGTTGGAGCGGGCGGCGTCGCCGACCGCGGCGGCGACCGTCTTCGCGGTGCCCTCGAGCAGCTTCAGCGAAACGTTGCCGGTGAATCCGTCGGTGACGACCACGTCGACCTTGGCGGCGGGCAGGTCGCGGCCCTCGACGTTGCCGGCGAACTCGATCCCCCTCGCCCTGCTGAGCAGGCGGTGGGCCTCGACTACCTCCTCGCGCCCCTTGCCCGACTCCTCGCCGACGGTGAGCAGACCGACGGTCGGGTCCTCGACCTCCAGCACCGCGTCGGCGAAGGCGGCGCCGAGGAAGGCGAACTGGACCAGGTGCTGGGCGCGGACTTCGACGTTGGCGCCGACGTCGAGGAAGAGGACCGGTTTGCCGGGAACCGGCAGCCGCACCGCCAGCGCCGGCCGCTGCACGCCCTTCAGCCGGCGCATCCCGAAGGTGGCGGCGGCCATCGCCGCCCCGGTGGAGCCGCAGCTGACCATCGCGTCGGCGCCGCCCTCGGCGACCTCGCGGGCGGCGCGCACGACCGAGGCTTCCTTCTTGGCCCGGACCGCCGGGACCGGGTCCTCGTCGTTGCCGATGTGCTCGGAGGTGTCGACCACCTCGATCGCCTGCACGTCGTCGAGGCCGAGCGCGCGGCGCGGCCCGAAGACGCGGACTCCGATCCCGTCGGCGGCGGCGAGGCGGGCGCCGGCGGCGAGCACGTCGAATCCCTGCTCAGCCCCGTAGCCGTCGAGGGCCACGGTCACCGCGCGGTCCTGCGCCACGGCTTACTCGTGGGTGTGAGGCGCCGAGGGGTCGGCGATCCGCTGGGAAATCACTTCTCTGCCCGCATAGGTTCCGCAGTTCGGACACACCCGATGCGGTAGCCGCGGTTCATGGCATTTCGGGCAGCTATTGATGTTCGGCTTCCCAGCTTTGTGCTGGGCGCGTCGCTTATCGCGCCGCGCTCGGGAGGTGCGCTTCTTAGGGACGGCCATAAGTCGCGAGATAGTAGCCGTTCGGCCCTGCGATGGAGGGGCGGGGTACCCCCTCGACCGACCGGCGTCCTGATTTTCGCACTGACCCCTTGGCGAGAGATACCGAGTTAACGGCGAAAATCCCAGGGAGGGAGAGGGGGTACCCCGCCCCTCCCCGCTCGAGCCTCAGTAGGTCGCCTGGATGACCGCAAGGTCATCTGCTTGCCAGGTGACCGTCCCTTCGGTCCAGGCAGCTAAGTCGGCGGCCGTCTCCGGGAAGTCGTAGCCGTCCTCGATCGGGGCGATCTGGGCGTCGGCCTTGACCACGTCGCCGATCACGAAGGAGCGGGCTTGCTCTTTGACCTGGCGGAAGAGGTTTTTCTTCAGATCGCTGCTCAGGTGGTGGATCGAGAGGACGCCGATCACCAGGTCCCAGGGCCCGTCGGGGAGCGGGTCCTCGATCCGCGCCAGCTGCACGTCGTCGTAGTTCTCGCGGGCGCGGAAGACCATGTCGGGGCTGGAGTCGAGGCCGATCACCCAGCTGTCGGGATAGGCCTCGAGCAGCCGCCGGGTCGTTTCCCCCGTCCCCATCCCCAGCTCCAGGACGCGCTCGGGCGGGAAGGGGATCGCGGCGATCGCCTGCTCCTGCAGCTCGTCGTAGCGCGGCACCTCGGAGCGGATCAGCTCCAGGTAGGTCTCCGGTTTCCAGTCGCCGTGGGCCATCTCGTAACCTCGTCGGGAGCATGTCACAGGCGCCGCAGACGATCATCGACCTCTCCCGCCTCTCGCTGGCCCACGGCGAGGGGAGGCGACTGGAAACGCCGGTCGCGCTGGAACCGTTCGAGCTCGGCGGTCAGACCTACAAGCCCGAGCCGTGGTCGCCCACGGTGCGGCTGGAGGTCTCCCGCCCCAGCAACGGCTTCGCCTTCCGGATCAACTTCCCGGTCCACCTCGAAGGGCCGTGCATGCGCTGCCTCGAGCCGGCCGCCCTCGACCTCGACGTCGAGGCGCGCGAGATCGACCAGGCCGGGACCGACGACCCCGAACTGCGCAGCCCCTACGTCGAAGACGACGAGCTCGACATCGGCCGCTGGGCGCACGACGCGACGATCCTCGCCCTCCCCACCCGCATCCTCTGCCGCCCCGACTGCGCCGGCCTCTGCCCGATCTGCGGCGAGAGCCTCAACGACAACCCGCACGAGCACGAGGCCGCGATCGACCCGCGCTGGAGCGCGCTCAAGGACCTGAAACTCGACTAGACGGCAAACGCGACACAACGCTTCCGACTTTGGCCACACCTGGGTGGGGCGAATCTCGGATGAGCTTCAAAAGGGGGGAGAGTTTTCGCTCCCCAGGCCTTAGAAGATCGTGACTGCCGAACGAGTAACTGGGGTGATGGTCGACTTCCTCTGGGAGGAGCAACGCCTGGCGGTCCAAGTAGATGGCCCTGGTCGCCCCTACCGCAATCCCAACGAGCACATCGCCGACCTCGCCCTCGAATCCGCCGGCTACCGCGTCATCCACATCACCGAAGCGGAATTCGAAGAGGAACCGGACCGAATCGCCGATCTCCTTCGCCGAGAACTCATTAATGCGGGCTGGGAGCCGAATTAGCGCGAGACCGGGAAGGTCGATGACCAAGCGATACGGGCTCGATGCGAGTCCCGCGTAGCGGCGCTACGCGGGACCTCGGGGAGGGGGCGTAGCGCGCAGCGTCATTCGGCCTTCTCGGGCCGCGGGAATTTGAGTCGCGGCCCGATTAAGGCTGCTGGTCGAGCTCGGGCTGCGGCTGATCCTCCTCGCGACCGGCGAGGCGGTCGCGGCCGCGCTGGACGGCGGCGAGGAACTTCTGCAGGTTCACTTCGAGGGTGTTGAGGATCTCGTCGGCGTAGTCCTCGGCGCCGAGGCGGATTTCGCGCTCGCGGGTGCGGGCGTCCTCGACGATCTCGTCGGCGGCGCGCTCGGCCTGCTTGGTGACCTCCTCGTCGGAGATCAGGCGGGCCTGCTGCTCGCGGGCCTCGCGGACGATCCGCTCCGCCTCGCGTTTGGCCTCGGCCAGCATCTCCTGGCGCTCCTTGACGATCCACCGCGCCTGCTTGATCTCCTCGGGGATCGTCGCGCGCATCTGGTCGAGGAGGTCGTAGATCTCCTCGCGATCGACGCGCACCTGGTCCGTCAACGGCACCGGGCGGGCGTTGTGAACTACGTCATCGAGCTTGTCTATGAGGACCAGTACGTCCATAAGAGGGTCGTAAGCCTACGTGTATGCGGGGATTTTGGTGAGGAAGAGGTTCAACGAGCCATTTTTTGCAAGGCAACGCCCATCGCGGACGAACTGGTGTTGCACAGCCTACCTGTCGTGCAGGCGGTCTCCCAGCGCGGCCGCAACCGGGGCCGGAACGAGGTCGGAAACGTCGCCCCCGAAGGTCGCCATCTCCTTCACCCCGGTGGACGAGAGGAAGCTGTAGTGGGGGGAGGCGATCACGTAGATGCTCTCGATCCCCGGGTCGAGCTTGCGGTTCAGCTGCGCCATCTCGAACTCGTACTCGAAGTCGGAGATCGCCCGCAGCCCCTTGACGATCGCCTTGGCGTCGTTGTCGCGGGCGAACTCGACCAGCAGGTTGGCGAAGATCTGGACCTCGACGTTTGGCAGATCGGCGGTCGCCGCCTCGATGAACGCCTTGCGCTCCTCGGCGGTGAAAAGCGTTTTCGCCTTGCGGACCGGGTTGTTGACGACGCCGACGACGACGCGGTCGAAGACGTTCGAGGTGCGGGTGATGATGTCGATGTGGCCGTTGGTGACCGGGTCGTAGCTGCCCGGGCAGACGACAGTGCCGTTGCGCTCGCTCATCCGGCCTCCCCGTAGATGGAGACGTCGGCGGCGCCGTAGCGGCGCTGCCGCAACGGCTCCAGCGACTCGATCCGCAGCGGCCGGCGGGCGCCGCTCTCGATCACGGCGCGCCCTCCCGCGGCAAGCAGGCGAGGCAGGTGGGTGTCTAGGTCCTGGGCCATGCGGTCGGCGAGTTTATACGGGGCGTCCACAAAGACGAGGTCGAATTTCCCCGCAAACGCAGCGGATGAAACCTGGCCCAGCCAGCGGCCGACGTCGGCGCGGACGAGCTCGGCGCGGTCGCTGAGCCCGAGGCGCTGGACGTTGCCGAGCGCCGGCCGGGTGTCGCGGTCGACGAGAGTCGCGGCCTCGGACCCGCGCGAGAGCGCCTCGATCGCCAATGCCCCGGTGCCGCAGTAGAGGTCGAGGACGTGGGCGCCCTCGACCCGGTCGCCGAGGGCGGAGAAGATCGCCTCGCGGACGCGGTCGGAGGTCGGCCGCACCTTCCAGCCTTTGGGCGCGACCAGGCGCTGCCCTTTGAGCTCGCCGGCGATGACTCTCATCGGGGGATCTTCACAGGGGGATCGGGTCGGCGGCGCCGGTGCCGAAGCGGCGGTGGGCGGCGTCGAGCAGCGGGCCGAGGGCGGGGTCGGCGAGGGAGCCGTGCTCGCGCAGCAGCGCCAACACCTCGCGGTGGGCCTCCATCAGCAGCGGCCCGTCCTCCGGCAGCTTGGCGACGGCGAAGCGGGGAAGCCCGCTCTGGCGGGTGCCGAGGATCTCCCCCGCGCCGCGCAGTTCGAGGTCGATCTCGGCCAGCTTGAAGCCGTCGCTCTCCTCGACGACCGCCCCCAGCCGCTTCTGGGCCAGCTCCCCCGACTCTTCGGCGAACAGCAAGCACTGGCTCGGGTGCTCGCCGCGGCCGACCCGCCCGCGCAGCTGGTGCAGCTGGGAGACGCCGAAGCGCTCGGCCCCCTCGATCACCATCACGGTCGCGTTGGCGACGTCGATCCCGACCTCGATCACCGTGGTCGAAACCAGCACGTCGGTCTCGCGGGCGGCAAAGGCGCGCATTGCCTCCGCCTTGTCGTTCGCGTGCATCTGGCCGTGGAGGAGGCCGATGCGGAAATCGCGCAGCTCGCCGGCCCGCAGTCTCTCGGCCTCGACCGCGGCGGCTTTGCCGGCGACTTTCTCCGATTCGGCAACCAAGGGGCAGACGACGAAGGCCTGCCTGCCCTCGCGCAGCTGCCGCCGCAGGAACTCGAAGGCTTCGCCCCGCTGCTCCTCGGAGACGAGGTGAGTGCTGACCGGCTGGCGCCCCGCCGGCAGCTCGTGCAGGGCGGTGGTGTCCAGATCGCCGTATTCGGTAAGCGAGAGCGTCCGCGGGATCGGCGTCGCGGTCATATGGAGGACGTGGGGCGCCATCCCCTCCACCCCCTTCTCGTCCAGGGCCCGGCGCTGGGAGACGCCGAAGCGGTGCTGCTCGTCGACGACGACGAGGCCGAGGCGGGCGAAGCGGACGGTCGGCTCGATCAGCGCGTGGGTGCCCAGGATCAGTCCCAACTCGCCGCTGGCGAGTTGGTTCAGGGCGCGTTTGCGGACCGGCGCGGGAGTGGAACCGGTTAGCAGCGAGAAGGGGATCGCCTCCTCGGCGAGCAGGCGGCCGAGCGTGATCGCGTGCTGCTCGGCCAGGGTCTCGGTCGGCGCCATGAGCGCGGCCTGGTAGCCGACTTCCAGCGCCCGCAGCATCGAGTAGACCGCGACGACGGTCTTGCCGGAGCCGACCTCGCCCATCAGCAGCCGCTGCATCGGCTCGCCGGAGTCGAGATCGGCCTCGATCTCGTCGAACGCCTTCAGCTGATCGCCGGTGGGCTCGAAGGGCAGCGAGTCGAGCCAGCGGGCGACGAGATCGCCGGGCTTGCCGAAGCGCGGCGCGGGACGGGCGGTGCGGTGAGTGCGCTTGCGGGTCGCCAGCAGGGCTTGGTGGAGGAACAGCTCTTCGAAGCCGAGTCGGTCGCGGGCTTCCTCGACGTCCTCGGTCGACTCCGGTAGTTGAACCCCCCTCAGCGCGTCACCGACGCCGGCGAGCCCTCGGCGGGCTCGAATCTTCGCCGGCAGGCCCTCGATCGCGTTGGGCGCCCAGCCCACCACTTGCTCGACCCATTCGCGGATCTGGGCGGGACGGAGGGCTTCGGTTGCCCCGTGCAGAGGGACGAGGGCGCCCGACTGCGGGTCCTGACGAGGGCTGTTCGGGGACCCCTGCGCAGGATGCTCGGGGTCCCCGGCGCCCTCGCCACCCGCAGAAGCGGCGAGCTCCCATTCTCTTACTGCGAAGCCTTTGCCTGAAAACTTGCCGGTCATCAGCAGCGGGGTCCCTGGGATCAACTTCGAGGCCACCCAGGGTTGGTTGAACCAGGTGGCTCGCACGTGGCCCGTTGCGTCGCCGACTTTGACGCTGACCATGCGCAGGCGGCCTTTGCGGAAGGGGCGGGGTTGGGGGCCCTGGACCTCGACGAGGATGGTTGCGGTCTCGCCGGGCTCCAGGGATCCCAGCTCGCGGATGCGGAGGTCGCGGTGGCGGCGGGGGATGTGGAAGAGGAGGTCGCCGACGGTGCGGAGGCCAGCTTCGGCCGCGGCCTCGGCGGTTTTCGGGCCGACGCCCTTGAGGGCGGCGAGGCCCTGCTCGAGGACCGACGGGCGGGGCCAGTGGACGGGCGCGTCCAGCAGGGCTGCGCGGTCGAGGCGCTCATTACTGGCGAAAGCGCTCGGCATCCTCGCAAGGCTATGGCGATACCAAGACGACCTAGGGCGTCTGCTTGGCCTCCACGCGCCAGCGGCGCTTCGCCGGGGTCGGATCGGCGTTGCCTGCCGAATCGATGGCCTTGACTTCGAAGACGTGCCGACCGTCCCTCAGGCCCCCGTAGAACTGCGCCGATTCGCATAGTCGCCACCGACCGCCATCGAGCCTGCACCTGAAGGTCGCTCCAGGCTCGTTCGACGTGAACCGGATGGTTGCCCGGCGCGTGTGCACCGTCCCCGAGGGGCCATGCGTAATCCGGGTTCCGGGCAGAGGTTCGTCCGCCGGTGGGGAGGGCGGAGTCGGAGGAGCCGGCGGTTGAGGAACGACAGGCGGCGGAGGCGAAGGAGCCGAAGCGGTCCAAGAGACCTCCTGGCTGTCGCAGCTGCCGTCTTTGCGGTGATAGGAGAGGGAACCCTGGGCCTGCCCGACGGCAGGGAACGTGCCGCTGAAGTGGAGCAGGCCCAGGCTGTTGGCGAACGAGTCGTCGACGATTGCGACTTTCCGCGGGGTTTCACCGGTGATCGTTCCGCATGGAGGAACAGGCACTTTTTTCAAGACGAACTTCGTAATTTGGGTGCCGTCGGGAGAGACATCGAATTCGACCGTCCCGCCAGTCGCCGCCGTGCCGCTGTAGGTGGCTGGATAGATGACGTTCGAGGCGAGCGTCGCGGCCGGCAAGATCGCCACGGTGATTAGAGCCGCCGAAATGGTCAGCGCCAGCACGATAAATCTCTGTCTCACCGACTAAATTATTGCCTACTGGGCAGCCAGTAGCCACCACCAGCTCGGCTGCCCCCCCTCGTGGGCCTCGATCTCGACCCCGTCGGGCACGTGGGTGTCTACCTCGTCGAGGGGGATCGGCGCCCCCTCGCCGGCGATCAGGGTGACGATCTCCGCCCCGGCGGCGAGGTGCTCGAGGGTCTTGGCCAGGGTCGAGCCGGCCCCGCCCCAGGCGACGATCTCGCCGTCAGCGAAGCCGACCGCGTCGCCCTTCTTGAAGCGGCCCTGGGCGTCGTCGCGGGCGGCGGGGGCGACCCCGCCGGTGGCGAGGCCCTCCAGCGCCTCCCCCAGCCGCTCGGCGTTCTCGTCCATCGGCGCCTCGGCGTCGAGCTCCACCAGCGCCAGCAGGCTCGCCTGCTGCGATGTCGCCGGCACCACCCGGGCGGGCTTCTCGGAGAGCTCACAGGCGCGCTCGGCGGCCATGATCACGTTCGAGGAGCTGGGCAGGACCAGGACCTCCTCGGCGGCGACGCTGTGGATCCCGGCGAGCAGCTCGTAGGTCGAGGGGTTGAGCGTCTCGCCGCCCGGGACGACGAGGGCGCCGAGCTCGCCGAAGAGGCGCAGCATCCCGTCGCCCGCCGCCACCGCGACGACGCCGGTGCGGCCGCTGAGGCGGGCGTCGCGCTCGGCCATCTGCTCGCGCATGTCGGCGACGTCGAGGTTGGTCACCTCCCCAACCCCGTCGAAGACCGCGACCGCGGCCTCGGGCTCGTCGGTGTGGACGTGGACCTTGAGGGTGGCGTCGTCGCCGACGACGAGGACCGAGTCGCCCATCTTCTCCAGACGCGGCAGGTACTCGCGGTTGCCGAGGCCGCTGCCGGAGACGATGAAGTTGGTGCAGTAGCGGTAGCGGCTGTCCTCGTGGTGGGGCAGGCTGCGGCGCGGCGGCTCGTGGTGCGCAACGGCGGGCGGCTCGGCCCCGTCGCCGCGCAGGCCGGCGACGACGCCGGCGAGGATCAGGACGAGGCCGTGGCCGCCGGCGTCGACGACGCCGGATTCGCGCAGAACCTCGAGCTGCTCGGGGGTGCGGGCGACGGCGCGCTCGCCGTCGGCGATCGCCCGCTCCAGGACTTCGGCGAGGACCGCGTCCTGCTCGGTTTCGGAGACGTCGCGGCCGAGCCGCTGCTTCTCCTGGTCGAGGTGGGCGAGCTGGCGGGAGAGCGAGTGGGCCATCTCGCGGAAGACGGTCAGCATCGTCCCCTCGGCCGGGTCGCGGACCGAGTCGTAGGCGGCGTCGGCGGCGCGGGCGAAGGCGGCGGCGACCAGGGTCGGGTCGATCAGCTCGCCCGGGCGGCTGGCAAGCTCCTCGGCGGCGCCGCGGACGATCTGGCTGAGGATCACGCCGGAGTTGCCGCGAGCGCCCATCAGCGCCGCCCGGGCGAGAGCCTGGACCAGCTCGGTGCGGCCGACCTCGTCGACTTCCTGGCCGTCGAGGCGGTCGAGCTCTTCCATCACCGCACGCATCGTCATCGCCATGTTGTCGCCGGTGTCGCCGTCGGCGACCGGGAAGACATTGAGGTCGTTGACCTCCTGGCGGCGTGCCTCGAGGGAGGCGTAGGCAGAGCTCACGACCCGGCGGAAGCGGGCGATTTGGGGTTCGGGCATCCGCTGAGAATCTAGTCCTCTGCCGAGACGTGAGGACGCTTAGGCCTATCCCTTCTTACCCGCGACGTTCGGATCCGAGGTGGCCTCCCGCGCGACAATGAGCCCGGGCGGGGGCAAGGCTAGGAAGGAGCCGCCTCCGGAGGCGGCTCCTTGATGCCGGATTTCCCCGATGCAGCGCCCTAGCTAGTGACCGAAAGACCTGTCGGCGATGTGACGATGTAGCTAGCCGTCCAGGTCACCGTCCCGAATCCAGGGCATAGAACTTTCGAGTTTATGTCGATTGTCGCGTGTTCACTGGTCCCTGTTTTGCCTGTCAGCGTGCCAAGAACCGTGCCAGTAGCAGTTTCGCAAGTTGTCGAGATGCCGAAGGCTGTCGACACGTATGTGAATGCAGCCCCGGAAGAGATAAGGAGTCCTTGGTCAGTGCCGTTAATCCATTCGATGTGAAGAGTTCCGCGACTCGTGACTTTCGTGGTATGGGTACAGCCGGTGAAACTCAACACACTGACCGCTGCTGTGACGGATACGCCACTAGAACTGGACGTCGAGCCTTTGATTTCTGAGCTACTACATGTGTCGGCAGTGGTGCCAGAGCCGTCTTTCAGCAGCATCGAGGTGCCTGCCTCAAGAGTTGCGACCACTGAGACCTGAGTACTTTGAGTGACACTGCCGAGCTTGAGTGTGGTCGCAGAAGCGGATGCCGTGGCGACAGATGCCATGACGGCCAACGCCGCGATCACGATTAGCCCTTGGCTTTTTAGCTGTTTCATGTCGTCTCCTCGGATTTCGGTATCGTCTCTTACCGAAAAAGATATTTGTGCATTTTTATACTTGAGGAGAATTAGAGTCAAGAGTCTTTGAGCGTCTCAACGCAACGGACGGCCTGCGACGCGGCGCGCCCGTGGGTCTCGCACATCCGCTGGGCCCATTGGTACGGTGCTCGCGCCAATGAGACGCTTTGCCACCTGGACTACCGGTCACCGCAAGACGGTGATCATCGGCTGGATCGTCGCCCTGATCGGGTTCGGTGCGATCGCCGGGGCGGTCGGGTCGGATTTCACGGAAGAATTCAGCCTGCCGAGCTCCGATTCGAAGGAAGCGCTCGACCTGCTCGAAGACCGCTTCCCGGCGCAGGCCGGCGACACGGTCCAGATCGTCTACAAGGCGGATTCCGGAGTCGAGTCGCCGGCGGTGAAGCGGACGATGGAGGGCGTCTTCGCCAAGGTCGAAGCGCTGCCGCACGTCAGCGAAGTCGCCAGCCCCTACGAAGGAGGCGGCGCCGGCGCGGTCAGCGACGACGGCAAGATCGCCTACGCGACCGCCCAGTTCAACGTCACCACCGACAAGCTGGGCGACGACGAAGTCAAAGAGATCATGGACACCGCCCAGGCCGCGGGCGGCGACGGGCTCCAGGTCGAGGTCGGCGGCTCGCCGGCCGAGGAAGTCCGCAGCGAAGAAGAAGAAGGCGGCTCGGAGATGATCGGCGTGCTCGCCGCGATCGTGGTGCTGCTGATCAGCTTCGGCTCGGTCGTCGCGATGGGGCTGCCGATCATCACGGCGCTGTTCGCGCTCGGCGTCGGGATCAGCGGGATTACCCTCTTCACCCACGTCTTCGACACGGCCGAGTTCGCGCCCCAGCTGGCGTTCATGATCGGGCTCGGCGTCGGCGTCGACTACGCCCTCTTCATCCTCACCCGCTTCCGCAACGGCCTCGACGAGGGGATGGAGAAGCGCGACGCGGCGATCGCCGCCGTCGACACCGCCGGCCGCGCAGTCCTCTTCGCCGGGATCACGGTGATGATCTCGCTGATGGGGATGCTGCTGCTCGGCCTCCCCTTCCTCTACGGCGTGGCGACCGCGGCGGCGATCGCGGTGCTGTTCACGATGATCGCCGCGCTGACCCTGCTGCCGGCCCTGTTGACGATCGCCGGCAACTGGGTCAACCGGCTGCGGATCCCCGGCCTCGGCTCGGGCGCGCGCAGCATCGACGAGAACGGCTGGTGGTTCCGCTGGAGCCGTCGCATCCAGCGGAGGCCGTGGATCGCGGTGCTGCTCTCCGGTGCCCTGCTGCTCGCGCTCTGCATCCCCACCCTCTCGCTGCGGCTCGGCACCAACGACGCCGGCACCGACCCGGCGGGGACGACGACGCGCGAAGCCTACGATCTGCTCGCCGAAGGCTTCGGGCCGGGCTTCAACGGCCCCTTCGTCCTCGCTGCGGAACTGCCCGAAAAGGGCGATGACGCGGCGCTGCAGGAGCTGCGCAGCGAGCTGAAATCCGAAGAAGGCGTCGAAGCGGTGACCGACGTCACCCTCAACCCGAACGAAACGGTGGGCGTCTTCCAGCTCTACCCGGCCAGCTCGCCCCAGGACGAAGAGACGACCGAGCTGCTCGACCGAATCCGCGACGACGTGATCCCGGGGGTGGAGGAATCCACCGGCGCCCAGATCCACGTCGGTGGCATCAACGCGATATTCGAGGACTTCGGCAACGCGATCGCCGACAAGCTGCCGCTCTTCATCGGCGTCGTCGTCCTGCTCTCGGCGCTGCTGCTGATGATCGTCTTCCGCTCGATCTGGGTGCCGCTGAAGGCCGTTCTGATGAACCTGCTCTCGATCGGCGCCGCCTTCGGGCTGATCGTCGCCGTCTTCCAGTGGGGCTGGGGGGCGAGCCTGATCGGGGTCGACGCGACCGGACCGATCATCTCGTTCTTCCCGATCTTCCTCTTCTCGATCATCTTCGGGCTCTCGATGGACTACGAGGTCTTCCTGATGTCGCGGATCCACGAGGAGTGGGAGAACAGCAAGGACGCGACCGAATCGGTCACCCGCGGCCTCGCCCTCACCGGCCGCGTGATCACCGCGGCGGCGGCGATCATGGTCACCGTCTTCGCCGCCTTCATGATCGGCGAAGACCGGATCATCAAACTCTTCGGCCTCGGCCTCGCCTCGGCGGTGTTCATCGACGCCGTGATCATCCGCTCGGTCCTGGTCCCGGCGGTGATGCAGCTCCTGGGCGCCCGCGCCTGGTGGTTCCCCGGCTGGCTGGACCGCTTCCTTCCGCGACTGCACGTCGAGCCGAACGAGGGCGACCCCTCGCCGACGGGCGAGTTCAAGGCGGTAGAGCCGGCCAGCGCGGAGTCCGACGGCTAGAGCTACCTTCGGCGAAACCGTGTGAACCCGCGTAAATCGCGGGTTTTCACGGTCTCGATCGCCGAGACCCCCACGAGTCCGCGTGAGACTGCGTATAGCGCAGGTTTTCGCGGACTCGCGACTCAAGAAAGATACGGCGCTATGGCGGCTTCTGCCTCTTTCACGCACTCATCGCAGCACCCATTGATCGAATAGTTGAATCCATCCGAGCCCTTGCGAATCGAAATTGATGGACTCTGTCCGTGGACCGGGCAGCGCTGAGCTCGGACTATGTCTTCCACATTCCGCGCCGCCTCGTCCACGAGCTTGTCCTTTTCTGCCTCGACCAATGACTCCAAGCTGTTGTGTTTGCGACCGCGGTTGTCCCGGAATTCCATTTCGAATCCCATAGTCACTTTCCCTAACGTCGGCGCTGGGCCAGGTCGGAGGCAGCGGCGCGCCTAGCTGCATTAGATGCATTACGGGAGTTCAGGGTCTTCCCCGCAGCAGATGCCGCCGCCTTGCCCGTTCGCTTGGTATTGCCCACCTGCGCCAGATCTGAAGGGGCGGCTCTCCGCGCCGCTTTCGAAGCGGTTTTCGACCTTAACGTCCGTCCGGCTGCCGAAGCTGCCCTAGGGCCAGTTTTCCGTGCCATCAGCGATCGCCCTCCATGGATTGTGCTTGCAGTTGCTATGCGAGCATACGTTCGCTATGCGACGGAATCGTGTCCTACCTCACCGACCTGAGGTCGTAGGACCAAGCGAGGGCGTGCCGGCGGCGGAGCGGCAGTGCTTTGCACGACGCGGAGCCGACGGTGCGGCCTCGCGCAGCGTCTTACGGCCTCAGGGGGCCTTGGTTACCTTGCCGGCCTTGAGACAGCGCGTGCAGACGTAGGCCCTGAGCGGCCGGCCGTTCTCTTGGATCCGGACCTTTTGGAGGTTCGGGTCGAAGCGGCGCTTGGTGGCGACCATCGAGTGGCTTCGGGACTGGCCGAACGCGGGTCCCTTGCCGCAGCTGTGGCATACCTTGGCCATGAGGAGCGAGGATGGTACCGGAGAGAAGGTTCGACGCGCGTTAGGAGATCGTGCGTCAGCCTGCTTCGCGCTTGAGGAGCGCCATGCGGGCGACGGTGAGGGCGGCGTTGCGGCCCTGGTCGCGCTTGTCGCCGCCGGAGCGGGCCAGGGCCTGCTCCATGTTGTCGCAGGTGATGACGCCGAAGGCGCAGGGGACGCCGCTCGCCAGCTGCACGTCCTGGATGCCGCGCGCCGCCTCGGCGCAGACGAAGTCGTAGTGGTCGGTCTCGCCGCGGATGACGACGCCGAGGCAGGCGACTCCGCCGATCTCCGGCCCCCCGCCCTGTTTGGCGTTGTGGCGGCGGACGCCGTCGATGATCGCGTTCGCTGCGAAGGGGAGCTCGTAGGCGCCGGGCACCGAGTGGTGGGTGACGTTGCCGATCGGCACCCCGGCCAGCTTGAACCCGTGGTCGGCGCCGTCGAGCAGGCGCAGCGCCAGGTCCTCGTAGAAGCGGCCGACGACGACCGCGAACTGCAGCTCGGCGAGCTTCGCCTTCTCCTTCTCCTCGAACTGCTCGAGAAAGGCCCCGGCCTCAGCCATCGGCGCTCCTGCCGTCGCGGCCCTCGCGGGCGTCGCGCTCCTCCTCGTCGTGGATCATCTCCTCGTCGAGCGCCAGGCCCTGGTGGTGCAGGAGGTGGCCCATCTTGTCGCGCTTGGCCCGCAGGTAGGCGTCGTTGTGGGCGTTGGGCGCCGACTCGATCGGCACCTGCTCGCTGACCGAGAGGCCGTAACCCTCCAGGCCGACGATCTTTTTCGGGTTGTTGGTGAGGATGCGGATGCTGGTCAGGCCGAGGTCGCCGAGGATCTGGGCCCCGATCCCGTAGTCGCGCAGGTCGGCGGGCAGGCCGAGCTTGAGGTTGGCCTCGACGGTGTCGGCGCCTTCCTCCTGCAGCTTGTAGGCGCGCAGCTTGTTGAGCAGGCCGATCCCCCGCCCCTCCTGGGAGAGGTAGAGGAGGACCCCGCGCCCCTCGCGCTCGATCATCGAGAGCGCCGCTTCCAGCTGTTCGCCGCAGTCGCAGCGCATCGAGTGGAAGACGTCGCCGGTCAGGCACTCGCTGTGGACGCGGACGAGGACGTCCTCCTCCCCCGCGACCTCGCCCTTGACCATCGCGACGTGGTGTTTGTCATCGACCAGGGAGCGGTAGCCGACCGCCTGGAAGTCTCCGAAGGCGGTCGGCAGCGCGGTGCCGACGACGCGTTCGACCAGCTTCTCGGTCTGCCGCCGGTAGGCGATCAGGTCGGCGACGGTGATCATCTTCAGCCCGTGCTTCTCGCAGTAGGGCACCAGGTCCGGGACGCGGGCCATGGTGCCGTCGTCGTTCATCACCTCGCAGATCACGCCGGCCGGCGTCAGCCCGGCGAGGCGGGCGAGGTCGACGCTGGCCTCGGTGTGGCCGGTCCGCTCCAGCACGCCGCCGTCTTTGGCGCGCAGCGGGAACATGTGGCCGGGGACGACGATGTCGCGCGGGCCGGACTCGGGGTCGATCGCGACCTGGATCGTGTGGGCGCGGTCCTGGGCCGAGATCCCGGTGCTGACGCCGCCGGCGGCCTCGATCGAGACCGTGAAGGCGGTTTCCAGCGGCGCCTCGTTCTTCGCCGCCATCAGGTTGAGGCCGAGGCGTTCGCAGCGCCGCGCGGTAAGCGCCAGGCAGATCAGCCCCCGCGCCTCCTTGGCCATGAAGTTGATCGCCTCCGGCGTCGCGAACTGGGCGGCCATCACCAGGTCGCCCTCGTTCTCGCGGTCCTCGCCGTCGCAGACGACGACCATGCGGCCGGCGCGGATCTCCTCGATCGCCTCCTCGATCGTCGCGAACGGGCTCTTCGGGGCGCCGGTGCTCTGCTCTTGTCTCTGGGTCTCGGCCATCGTGCTCACGCCTGCTCCTTCCGGGCGAATGGTGACATCAAACGCTCCACGTACTTGGCAACCACGTCGCACTCCACGTTCAAACGGCTTCCCACCTGGACTTCCCCCAGGTTGGTCCTCTCCAGCGTCTCAGGGATCAGGGAAACCTCAGCCCAAGAGTCGCCCAATTCCGCGACAGTGAGGCTGACGCCGCTGAGGGTGATCGAGCCCTTGTCTACGACGTACAAAAGAAGCTGGGTAGGGAGATCAACCCGGACGCGCCTGGCAAAGCCGTCGTCCTCGATGGACGCGACCGTTGCGACTCCGTCGACGTGCCCTTGGACAATGTGGCCCCCCAGGCGATCTCCGACCTTCATCGCCAGCTCCAGGTTGACGCGAGATCCCTGCTCGACCGAATCGAGAGCCGTGACCTCCAAGGTCTGATTCATCGCCTCGGTCTCGAAGTGGCCGTCGTCTACTGCGGTGGCGGTTAGGCAGCAGCCGTTTACGGCGATCGAGTCGCCTAGGGCCATCTCGGCGCTCGAGGACGCGGCTATCCGCAGTTTCGCGCCGTCGTCGGTGCGCTCCATCCTCTCGACTAGGCCCACCTCTTCGATCAGTCCGGTGAACACGTCACCACTCCTTGTACATAGCGGTGATCAAGGCGTCGTTTCCCACCCGCTCGAAGCTGGAATCCAAAGCGGTCACTCGCGTGGGTGGCGTCGTAGGGGGGACCCCCTCCTGCCGCGCAGGTGGGGGTGGGTCCCCTGCGGCGACAGGACCCGCGCGCCAACCACCTTTGTCCTGACCTAGAAGCACTGGGGCGATGAAGGTACGCGATTCGTCGATGAGATCAGAGGAGAGGAAGGCGGATGCCAGGGTCTGGCCGCCCTCTAGGAAGAGGGAGGTCACTTCGCGGCGGCCGAGTTCGCGGAGGGCTGCGTTGAGATCGGAGGCAGTGATGATCTCGGCTCCGGCGGCTTTGAGGGCGCTGACGCTTTCGGCGGGCGCATCGGGTGCAGCAATGACGAGCACGGGGGCTTGATCGAGGGTCTGGAGGAGCTGGCTCTCCAGGGGGAGGCGGGCTTGGGAGTCGAAGACGACTCGTTTGGGCTGGCGGGCCCCCTCGATTCGGGCGGTGAGAACGGGATCATCTGCAAGGGCGGTGCCGATGCCGACGGCGATCGCGTCGGATTCGGCACGCCATTTGTGGACTAGGTCTTGGCTTTCGGGACCGGAGATCCAGGGCGAGTCGCCTGGCGCGGTGGTGGTCTGGCCGTCGAGGGACATGGCCATCTTCAGGATCACCAGCGGCAAGCCCGTGCGGGAGTGTTTGCGGAACGGCTGATTGAGGCGGCGCGCAGCGGTTGCCTCGGCGCCACTCGCAAAGGCCACCTCCACCCCGCCATCTCGCAGAATCCCCGGCCCCCGACCAGCAGCCTTCTCGCTCGGATCCTCCGAAGCGATCACAACCCGCCCGATCCCAGCCTCGAGAATCGCCTCAACACAAGGAGGCTGCCGCCCCTGATGCGCACAAGGCTCCAACGTCACGTACATAGTTGCCCCAGCCGGATCCTCCCCGCGGTCGCGGCAGTCCGCGAGCGCCGCCCGCTCGGCGTGAAGCCCACCGAGCTCGGCGTGGAACCCCTCGCCGATCGTTTCGCCGTCGCGGACGAGCACGGCGCCGACCAGCGGGTTCGGGCTCACCCGTCCCCGGCCACCCTCGGCGAGGGTGAGCGCCCGTTGCATGAAGCTGTTATCGGTAGTTGACTGACTCGTCAATCAACCAGGATTCTACCCCCTGCGTGGCGTAGCTATGGAGGTTTGGCCTAATACGCTGACCCGCCACCTTGAAGCTGATCATCCAAATCCCATGCCTCAACGAGGAGGCAACGCTCCCGCAGACGATCGCCGACCTCCCCCGCTCGCTGCCCGGCATCGACGCGGTCGAGCTGCTCGTGATCGACGACGGCAGCACTGACCGCACCGTCGAGGTCGCCCGCGAGTGCGGGGTCGAGCACGTGGTGCGGCTGACCAACAACAAGGGCCTCGCCGCCGGCTTCCAGGCCGGGCTGGACGCCTGCCTCAAGCTCGGCGCCGACGTCGTCGTCAACACCGACGCCGACAACCAGTACAAGGGCGCCGACGTCGCCAAGCTGGTGGCGCCGATCGTCGCCGGTGAGGCCGACATGGTCGTCGGCGACCGCCAGGTCGGCGAAATCGACCACTTCTCCGGCTCGAAAAAAGGGCTGCAGCGGCTCGGCAGCTGGGTCGTGCGCCGCCTCTCCGGCACCGCGGTCACCGACGCCACCTCCGGGTTCCGCGCCTACAACCGCGAGGCCGCCCTGCAGCTCTCGGTCGTCGACAACTTCACCTACACGCTGGAGAGCCTGATCCAGGCCGGCAAGATGCTGGTCGCGGTCGACGAGGTCGAGGTCGGGACCAACCCGAAGACGCGCGAGTCCCGCCTCTTCGACTCGACCGGCGCCTACGTACGCCGCAACGGGCCGGCGATCCTCCGCATCTACGCCCGCTACGAGCCGCTGCGCGCCTTCGCCACCGCCGGCGCCGTCGTCCTCCTCCTCGCCCTCTGCGCCTGGCTGCCGTTCCTGATCGACGCGATCTTCAACGGCGACAGCACCGGCCACATCCAGTCGCTGATCCTCGGCGCGGTGCTCTTCATCGCCGCCGTGCAGCTCTTCGCCCTCGGCGTGATCGGCGACCTGCTCGCCGGCCAGCGGGTGATGACCCAGCGCGTCTTCGAGCGGGTGCGGCGGGTCGAGCTGCAGCTGGGGATCGAGCCCTCCCACTACGAGCGCGGCGGCGCCCCCGCGGGCCGCGAACCCGCCGAGTGAGCCCGGAGCCGAAGCGGGGCGACTCGGCCTCCAGCGCCGAGTACGGGAAAACCGCCAGCTTCCTGGCGATCGGCGTCGGCCTCACCGGGCTGATCACCTACGCCTACTTCCTGATCGCCTCCCACACCCTCTCCAAGCCCGACTACGGGCAGATCACGGTGCTCTGGTCGGCGGTCTTCATCACGATCTCCACCCTCTACCGCCCGGTCGAACAGCTGCTCAGCCGCCACGTCTCCGAGCGGCTGGCGAAAGGCGAACCGCTGCGCCAGGAGCTGCGGGTGGCCTCGACGATCCAGGTCGGACTGGCGCTTTTCTTCGCCGTCCTCGCCCTCGTCCTCCGCGGCCCGATCCAGGACGACCTGCTGGAAGGCAACGAAACCCTCTATTGGGTCTTCTTCGGCGCCGTCCTCTTCTACGCCGCCAGCTACTTCGCCCGCGGCTTCCTCGCCGGGCAGCGGACCTTCGGCCTGTTCACGGCGCTGATCCTCTCCGAGTCCTGCTTCCGCACCCTCTTCGCGGTCCTGGTCGCGGTCGGCCTGCTCAGCGGACAGTCCTGGGTCGCGGTCGGGATCGTCGCCGCACCCAGCCTCTCGCTGCTCGTCGTCCCCTTCGCCTTTGCGAGACGGGCGAAAAAGGTGCAGGCGGAGCCGCCACGAGGTGCTCCCGCCGCGCCCGGAGGCGAAGCTGAGGAGGCGGCGACTGAGGACTTCACGATGAAAGAGGGTGGCGGGTTCGCCGCGGCCGTCCTCGTGATCATGTTCAGCGAACAGGCCTTCCTCAACGCCGGGCCGCTGATCACCCGCGGCCTGCAGGGCGCAGCCGCCGCCGGCTTCATCTTCAACGTGCTGATGATCGCTCGGGCGCCGCTGCAGCTCTTCCAGGCGGTCTCGACCAGCATCCTCCCCCACCTCACCAACCTCCACACCTCGGCCGACCCCGACAGCGAGCGCGAGTTCCACCGCTCGGTCCGCGGCGTCCTCCTCGGGATAGTCGCCTTCACCGCAGTCGCCGCGCTCGCATTCCTGATTGCCGGTCCCCAGATGATGCAACTCGCCTTCAGCAAGAACTTCGAGTACGACCGGCCCGGCCTGCTGCTGGTGACGCTGGGGATGGGCCTCTACCTCGCCTCGGTCACGGTCAACCAGGCCTGCCTCGCCCAGGGGCAGGTGCGGCGCGCCGCCGTCCGCTGGATCTCCTGCGCGGCCTTCTTCATCCTCTGGAACTTCCTGCCGATCGTCTCCGACGAGTTCCGCCGGGTCGAGATCGGGTTCGCGCTCACCGCCGGCGTCCTCTTCGCCCTCCTCTACCTCGTCTACCGCCGCCCGCACGGCCACCCGGAGGACATCCCGCGCGAGGGATCGAGCGAGGAACTCGAGCTGCGGCTCGCCTCGATCGACGAGAACGCCTAGCGGGCCTTCACCGGGCGTTATCGCCCGTTGTCTAGGGTCCCCCGATGGGCCACCACGACGCCGAGCTGATCCTGATCGCCGGGGCGCTGCTCGGCGCCGGGATCCTCGGGGCGCTGCTCGCCGACCGGGTCCGCGTCCCCGGCCTGCTGCTCTTCCTCGCCCTCGGGATGATCGCCGGCTCGGAGGGCATCGGAGGAATCGAGTTCTCCAACATGGAGCTGGCGCGGACGCTGGGGACGATCGCGCTGATCCTGATCCTCTTCGAGGGCGGGCTTACCGCCGGCTGGCCGGAGATCCGGCCGGTGCTGGGGACGGCGGCCTCACTGGCGACGCTCGGCACGGTGCTGACCGCGGTGATCGCCGGCCTCGCGGCGACCCTGATCTTCGACCTCAGCACCCTGGAAGGGATGATCGTCGGGGCGGCGATCGCGGCGACCGACTCGGCGGCGATCTTCGCCGTGCTGCGCCGCTCAACCCTGGAGAAGCGGCTCGCCCGCTCGCTCGAGGGCGAGTCGGGGATGAACGACCCCGTCGCCCTGCTGCTGGTGATCGGGTTCATCGAATGGATCCAGGAGCCCGGCTACGGCCTGGCCGACATGGCCGCTCTGCTGGCGGTCAAGATCGCGGTCGGGATCGCCGTCGGCTACCTCGTCGGCCGCCTCGCGGTGACGGCGCTGAACGCGGTGCGGCTGCCGACCGACGGGATCTACCCGGTGGCGACGATCGCGATCGCCGCGCTCTCCTACGGCCTGGCCGAGATCGCCCACGGCTCCGGCCTGCTCGCCACCTACCTGGCGGCGCTGGCGCTGGGCGGCGCCAGCATCCCCGCCCGCCGCACCGTCGTCTCCTTCCACGAGGGGCTCGGCTGGGTCGCCCAGCTCGCCCTCTTCATCCTCCTCGGCCTGCTGGTCTTCCCCAGCCAGCTCGACAACGTCGCCGTCGAGGGCCTGGCGCTCTCGGCCGCGCTGATCCTCGTCGCGCGGCCGCTCGCGACCTTCGCCGCCACCGCCCTGGCGCCGCTCAACATCCGTGAGCGGCTGATGCTCGGCTGGGCGGGGCTGCGCGGGGCGACGCCGATCTGGCTCGCCACCTTCCCGGTTGTCGCCGGGGTCGGAGCCGGGGAGGAACTGTTCGCGATCGTCTTCTTCGTCGTCGTCACCTCGACCCTCGTCCAGGGGGCGAGCTTCGAGCCGCTGGCGACGCGGCTGGGGCTGACGACCGACGAGCCGGCGCTGCCGCGGCGGCTGCTGGAGTCGGGCCGCATCCGCCGCATGGGCGGCGACGTGATCGCCTACCGGGTGCCCGGGGGTGCGGCGATCGCCGGCCACCGGGTCCGCGACCTCGAGCTGCCGCGCGAGGCGCTGGTCAACGTGATCGTCCGCGACGGCAACGCGATGCCGCCGCGCGGCTCGACCGAGCTGCAGGAGGGCGACGAGCTGCACATCCTCGTCCGCAGCGAGCTGCGCGATGAGGTCGAGGCCCTGACCGGCCACTGGGCCAAAGGCCCGATCGGCAAGCCCGCGCCGCCGGCGCTGCCGCGGCGTGGGGCCTCGCAGGTCTTCACCGTGCGCCCGGCGCGCGGCGACGGTGAGTTGGGCGAGGAGATCGACGGCGTCCCGGTCGTCCGGGTGATGCGCGACCGCAGCGAGCGGGGGGCCTACCTCGTCGCCCTGGCCGACGGCCGCTACGCGGTGCTCAGCGCCGGCTTGGTCGCGATCGGCGGGCGACGGGCGCTGGCCGGCTGGTGCGAGGGCCGCGCCGCGCGGGAGGACGTCGACGCCTCCGAGCGGGCCTGGTGGCAGGAGGTGACCGGCGCCCTGATCGCGCGGGGGCGTTCCGGAGCCTGAGACCAAGCAGATCAAGGACGCAGGGAGCGTGGCGTGCTCTGCACGCGAGCGACCGAGGACGCCGATATGCGCCGGTCTCAGGCTCCGGCGGCAGCAGCGATCTCGGCGTAAGCGGTTGCGGGCTCGTCGGCACCGAAAACAGCTGAGCCGGCGACGAAGAGTCGGGCGCCGGCGGCGGCCAGCGGCGCCGCGGTCTGGCTGTCGACGCCGCCGTCGACCTCGATCGCGGCTTTGCCGACCAGCGCCGCCAGGCGCTCGACCTTCTCCGGCGAGGTCTCGATGAACGACTGGCCGCCCCAGCCGGGGTTGACCGTCATACAGAGGACGAGGTCGGCCATCCCGCGCAGCTCGGCGACGGCCTCGACCGGGGTCCCGGGGTTGATCGCGATCCCGGCCAGGCAGCCGAGCTCGCGAATCGCCGCCAGGGTGCGGTGGGCGTGCGGCGTCGCCTCCTCGTGGAAGGTGATCGAGTCGGCCCCGGCCTTGGCGAAGTCCTCGATCTGGCGCTCGGGCGCCTCGATCATCAGGTGGACGTCGACGGCGCCGCCGGCCGCGTGAACCTGGTCGGCGATCCCGCTGAGGACCAGCGGCCCGATCGTGATCGGCGGCACGAAGTGGCCGTCCATCACGTCGAAGTGGATGACCCGGGCGCCGGCGTCCATCACCTCGGCGATCTGCGCCCCCAGCCGCCCCATATCGGCCGAGAGGATCGACGGCAGGACCCGCGGCTCGGCCATCAACTCTCGCATCCGCTCGCTCACAGCCGGAAACCTACTGAGCGCGGGCGGACGCGGCTAGGCCACGCGCAGCATCGATGCGCCGCATGACTGGCATTCCATGTCGGCGGTGTTGGTCATCCGCGCGATCGTCTGGTGCTCGCCGCAGTTAGGGCACTGGGAGACGAGTTCGAACCGGGTCAGGCAGTTGACGCAGCGCAGCCGTCCCGGCAGCTGGGTCGGGCGCAGCCAGGGCTCGCCGCAGTTCGGGCATGGGGCGCGGCCCAGGGGGTTCGAGTCCCCCTGAGTCGACTGGTTGGGGTGGCTCATCGCCCTAATCATGCCCTATCGCTTTAGGCAGATCTCGTAAACCGGGCGATGAAGAAGCCCGTGGTGCGGTCGCGGTCGGGTCGCAGCTGCAGACAGCGGCGCTCGGCGGGAGCCGCGAGGGCGGGCGCCAGGGCGCCGAGATCGTCGAGCTGCAGCGGCGGGACGTCCCCGGCCTCGGAGGCGCGCAGCAGCGCCGCGACCTGCTCCTCGTTCTCGCGGCGGGAGATCGTGCAGGTCGAGTAGACGAGGGTGCCGCCCGGCTGCAGGACCGCGGCGGCGTTGCGGAGCAGCGCGCTCTGGACCTCGGTCAGCCGGCCGATCGTCTTCGGCGACTTGCGCCAGCGGGCGTCGGGGCGGGAGGCGAGGGCGCCGAGGTCCGAGCAGGGCGCGTCGAGCAGGACCCGGTCGAAGCCGGGCCCGATCGCCCCTTTGGTCGCGTCGGCCTCGATCACGGTGACGCTGCGCAGGCCGAGCCGGGTCGCCTGAGCGGCAGTTTCGGCGGCGCGCTCGGGGTCGAGCTCGACCGAAATCACCTCGCCGCGGTCGCCCATCCGCTCGGCGATCTGGCCGGTCTTGATCCCCGGCCCGGCGCAGAGGTCGAGGACGTGGTCGCCTTCCTGCGGGCCGAGGACCTCGACCACCGCGGCAGACCCGCGGCTCTGCGGCGTCAGCTCGCCCGCCGCGACCGCCGCCGGCACCGCCTCGCCGGTGCGACCCGCGATCACGATGGTCTCCGGGGCGGCCAGCGGCCAGTCCGCCTCTGGGGTGCTCGCCTCCACCCCTGCCTCGACGAAGCGGGCCTGCATCGCCTCGCGATCGGTGCGCAGGGCGTTGACTCGCATCGCGACCTCGGCCGGCTCGTTGCAGGCGGCGAGAACGGCGCGGGCCGTCTCGGCGCCCAGCTCCTCCCACCACATCTCCACCAGCCACTTCGGCGCCGAGTGGGCGACAGCGGCGGCAGCCGGGGTCGAGTCGTCGGCGAGCAGCGCCGCGGTCAGCTGCGCCCGCTCGCGGATCGCCCGGCGCAGGATCGCGTTGGCGAAGCCGGCGGCATGAGCGGCGTCGGCGGTCTTGACCAGCTCGACGGCCTGGTCGACCGCGGCGTGGTCGGGGGTCGCGTCGGCGAAGAGCAGCTCGTAGAGGCCGAGGCGGAGCGCCGCCAGGACCGGCGGGTCCAGCAGCCGCGTCGAGCGCCCGGCCAGCTTTTCGATCGCCACGTCGCTGGTGCCGCACCGCTGGACGGCGCCGTAGACGAGCCGCTGGGCCTGGGCGCGGTCGCGGCCGGAAAGCCCAAGGCGATCGGCCTCGGCGCGGAAGGCCCGCTCGGTGAAGGCGCCGTCCTCGAAGCTGGCGCGAATCGTCGCGAAGGCGAGGGCGCGGGCGGGCGAGACGCGACCCGGGGCCTCCGCCCCGCCGGCGCCGCTCACGATCCTGGCAGCGGGTGGCCGCGCAGATAGGCGTCTGCCGGCATCGGCTTGCCGCCGGCGGGCTGGACGAGGTCGAGCTGCAGGGAGCCTTCCGGGGTGCCGAGGAGCAAGGCGCCGTCGCGCGTCGCCAGCCTGCCGGGCTCGACCACGTCGGCGACCGCGGCGGCGCGGCGCACGCCGAGCCGCTCCTCACCCGGCAGCTCCAGATAGGCGCCGACGTGCGGGGTCAGGGCGCGGACCTTGGCCGCCAGCTCGGCGGCGGGGCGCTCCGGGTCCAGGCGGCGCTCGCCGGGCTCGATCTTCTCGGCGTAGGTGACGCCGTCCTCGTCCTGCTCGGCGAACTCGAGCGCGCCTTCGGCCTGCAGATCGAGCGCGCGGACGAGGAGGTCGCCGCCGAGCGCCGCCAGGCGGGCGGAGAGGGACTCGAAGTCCTCGCCGGGGTCGATCGGCGTCTCCTCGCAGAGCGCCACGGGGCCGGAGTCGAGCCCCTCGGTCAGCCGCATCACGCAGACGCCGGTCCGCTCGTCGCCGGCCATGATCGCCCGCTCGATCGGCGCCGCCCCGCGCCAGCGGGGCAGCAGCGAGGGGTGGACGTTCAGCATCGGGAACTCGGAGAGCAGCGGCTCGCGGATCAGCTGCCCGAAGGCGCAGACGACGACCGCCTCGGGCGCCGCGGCGCGGATCCGCTCCAGCGCCGAGTCCTCGTTGACGCTCTCGGCCTGCAGCAGGTCGATTCCCAACTCGCCGGCCGCGATCGCGGCCGGCGGCGGCTTCACCTTGCGGCCGCGGCCCTGGCGCCGGTCGGGCGGGGTGACGACGAGGGCCGGGCGGTGGGGCGAGTCGGCGAGGCGCCGCAACACGGTGGCGGCGAAGTCCGAGGTGCCGAGGTAGGCGGTCCTCACGCGTCGGTGCGGGGCTCGCGCAGCTCGTCTGCCTCGTCGATCTCTTCCTCCGGGGCCGGGCTGTAGCTGCTGCCCTCGCGCAGCGCCCGCAGCGCCGCCTTGCGCTGGTCGCGCGGGGTGCGGTCGAGGATCAGGACGCCGTCGAGGTGGTCGATCTCGTGCTGCAGGACCCGCGCCTCCAGCCCGGCAGCCTCGAGCACGATCGGCTCCCCGTCGGCGTCGCGGCCGCTGAAGCGCGCGTACAGCGGGCGCTCGACGTCCATCGAGACCCGCGGCAGGCTCAGGCATCCCTCCTCGGCGACCGCCATCTCGGCTGACAGCCACTCGACGACCGGGTTGACGAGGGCGGTCGGCTCGCTTTCGGGCCCGGCCTGGAAGACGAGCAGGCGGCGCAGGGCGCCGAGCTGGGTCGCGGCCAGCCCGATCCCGAGGCCGTCGCGCATGATCTCGATCATCCGCTCGACCTCGGTGCGCAGCTCGGGACCGAAGCTCGTCACCGGCGAGGCCTTGCTTTTCAGGACCGGATCGCCGAACTTGACCACATGGGCGAGCGCCGCTTCGCGCCGCTCCACCATCTCCACTTCGAGCCGCCGCTCCTCGGCGTCGCGCTCCTCGGTCTTCACCTCGTCGTTCATGCGGGCTGAGTCTAAAACTCCTCTCCGGTCTGATACTTCCTGCGCGGAGACCGAATGCCACGCCCGCGGATCGCCATCGCCACCTGCAGCGGATACGACGACCTCAAGGTCGACGACGCGCTGCTGCGCGAGGCGTTGGCGGCGCGCGGCGCCGAGGCCGAGAGTGTGGTCTGGGACGACCCGGAGGCCGACTGGGACGGGTACGACCTCTGCCTGGTCCGCTCGACCTGGGACTACCACGACAAGCACGGGGAGTTCCTCGGGTGGACGCGGACGGTGGCGGCGGCGACGGCGCTGCGAAACCCGGCCGCGACGGTCGCCTGGAACAGCGAGAAGACCTACCTGCGCGAGCTGGAGCAGGCAGGCGTGCCGGTCGTCCCGACGGTCTGGGTCGAGCCGGGCGAGGCGATCGACGCCGAGGCCCTGCTCGCCGAGCGGGGCTGGGCGGAGGCGGTGGTCAAGCCCGTCGTCGACCTCGGGGCGAAGAACCTGCACCGGGTGCGGGCCGGGGCCGGCGAGGCCGGGAGGGCGCTGGCGGCGGTCCTGGCGCGGGGCGCGGCGATGGTCCAACCCTTCCTCACCTCGCTGGAGGCGGAAGGAGAGCTGTCGCTGATCTACCTCGACGGCCAGCTCAGCCACGCGGTGCGCAAGCGCCCGGCGGCGGGCGACTTCCGCGTCCAGTCGATCTGGGGCGGGACCTTCGAGCCGGCATCTCCCTCCGCGGTGGCGACCGAAATCGGCGACCAAGCCCTCGCCCAACTGAGCGAAACGCCCCTCTACGCCCGCGTCGACCTCGTCACCGGCCCTGCCGGAGAGCCCCGCCTGATCGAGCTGGAGCTAATAGAGCCCAACCTCTACCTGAGCACCCACCCGATCGCCGCCGACCGCCTGGCCAACGCCGTACTGAATCTCCTGTCGTAGGAGGGACGGGTACCCCTCTGACAAAGGCTCAAGAAGTCACGCTTGCACCCATAGATCCGACCAGCTGCGCGACGGTCTTTGGCAGAGGGGTACCCGTCCCTCCTTCCTCACTGAGGATCGACGTCCACCCCTAAGGCCACATCCTTCAGCGAGCGATCGCCAACCCGCCGCTCGACCACGTCCCGCACCGCGGCGATCGTCCCCGCCCGATCGTCGGCCTTGATCAGGATCCGGCGGCGGTGGCGGTTGCGGACGCGGAACATCGGCGCCGGGCCGAGCAGTTCGGAGCCGCCCGGGAGGCCGCGGTCGAGCTCGCGCGCGACCGAGATCGCGACCTCGTCCAGCTTCGCCTCCGCTTCGGCGGAGAGGTTGATCCGCGCCAGGTGCGAGTACGGCGGGTAATGGAGGACGCGCCGGCGCTCAAGCTCGACCTCGAGGAAGCCGGCCGAATCGTGCCGCGTGGCGTGCTCGATGCTCGAGGCCTGCGGCGCCAGGGTCTGGACGATCACCTCTCCCCCGGCCTCGCCGCGGCCCGAGCGGCCGGCGAGCTGGGCGACCATCGCGAAGGTCCGCTCCTCGGCGCGAAAGTCGGGGAAGCGCAGGGTCGCGTCGGCGTCGAGGATCGCGCTCAGGGTCACCTCGGGGAAGTCGTGGCCCTTGGCGACCATCTGGGTGCCGACGAGGACGGCGCTCTGGGCTTCGTCGAAGCGGGCGAGGATGCGGGCGTGGGCGCCGCGCTCGGCGGCGGTGTCGGAGTCGAGGCGGAAGACGGGCATCGGGTCCAGGCGCTCGGCCAGCAGCCCCTCGATCCGCTCGGTCCCCGCGCCGGCGCGCGAGAGCGTCGTCGAGCCGCACTCGACGCAGGCGGTCGGCTGGCGTTCGGAGTGGGCGCAGTGGTGGCAGACGAGGCGACCGCTGTGGCGGTGGACGATCAGCGAGACGTCGCAGTTGGGGCAGTCCCAGTGGTGGCCGCAGGAGCGGCAGGTGAGCCAGGGGGCGAAGCCGCGGCGGTTGATCATCACGATCGCCTTGGCGCCGGCGGCGCGCACGCCCTCCAGCGCCTCCCAGGTCTCGGCGTGGACCGGGCCCGAGCGCGGGTCGGCCTCGCGCATGTCGACCAGGTGGACGGGCGGCATGCGGCGGCCGTCGACCCGGCGCGGCAGCTCCAGGCGCGGCAGCTCCAGCCAGCTCTCCGGCCGCGGCGTGGCGGTTCCGGCGACGAGCACGGCGCCGTGGTCGGCGGCGCGTTTGCGGGCGACGGCGCGGGCGTCGTAGGTCGGGTCGCCCTCCTGCTTGTAGGAGGCGTCGTGCTCCTCGTCGATGACGATCAGGCCGAGGTCGCGGACGGGGGCGAAGACGGCAGAGCGGGGGCCGACGCAGACGCTCGCCTCGCCGCTGCGCAGGCGGCGCCACTCGTCGTAGCGCTGGCCAGCGGAGAGGGCCGAGTGCAGGACCGCGAAGCGGTCGCCGAGGCGGGCGCGGAAGCGGGCCACGGCCTGCGGGGCGAGGCCGATCTCGGGGACGAGGACGATCGCGCCCTTGCCGCGCTCCAGCGCCGCCTCGACGGCGGCGAGGTAGACCTCGGTCTTGCCCGAGCCGGTGACGCCGTGGAGGAGGAGTTGGCGCGGGGCGCCGGCCTCGCCGTCGAGCGCGGCGACCATCCCCGCCACCGCCTCCTCCTGCTCGGGCAGCAGCTTGGGACGGGCGGCGGCCGCGGAGAGGCCCGATGGGGCCGGGGCGCGGCGGACGTCGGAGGAGCGGGTGGCGACGAGGCCGCGCTGCTCCAGCCGGCGCAGCGTCTGGCGGTCGGCGGCGACCGCGGTCGCCAGCTCGCCGGAGGACATCTCCCCGGCCCGCAGCGCCTCCAGCACGGCCCGCTGCTTGGCGCCCAGCCGCTCGCCGCCGCCGAGGGCGGCCTCGCCGGCGGGGAGGATCGCGGCGCGAAGCTCGGTCTTGGCGCGGGTCGTGCGGCCGCCGCTGCCGGTCCCGGTCCCCGGCGGCAGCACCAGCTGCAGGCCGCGCGAGGGGGTCGAGCAGTACTCGCGGGCGACCCAGAGGCCGAGCCGCACCAGCTCGGGCGTGGCGCCGGCCTCGAGCGCCTCCAGCGGCTCGGCCAGGCGCTCGGGCGGCAGCTCGGAGGCCTCGGCGACCTCGACCACGACGCCGAGCAGTCGGCGCGGGCCGAACGGGACGCGGACGACGCTGCCGACGCCGACCTCCGCCATCGCCTCCGGCCGCCGGTAGTCGAAGGGACCGCGCAGGGCGCGGGCGGTGGTCAGGGGCTCGACGCGGAGGATCGCCATCCAATCGAGGTTATGGGTGCGCGGGGATGGCCTGGCCTGCTGCCGGGCGAGGACTTATGCTGGCGCGCATGAGCATCAACCTCCACCCCGGCGAGCGGGTTCTCTTCGAAGGCCACCCGTCCTGGCGCGCGATCCTCGGCTTCTACCTCAAAGGGGCCCTGGTCGCGGTCGTCCTGGGCTTCATCGCGAACCTGATCGACGGCGGCGCGACGACCTTCGTCGTCGTCCTCGTCATCCTCGCCCTCACCGTCCTGATCGGCTTCGTCAAGCGGGTCGCAACGACCTACACGATCACCGACCGCCGCCTCAACATCAAGCGCGGGATCGTCTCCAAAGAGGTCCAGGAGACCCGCCTTGAGCGAGTCCAGAACGTCAACTACCGCCAGTCGGTCTACCAGCGCCTGATGCAGATCGGCGACGTCGACTTCGACACCGCGGCGACGGATGACTACAACTTCGTGTTCGTCGGCGTGGCCGACCCGGGCGACGTGGTCCACAAGGTCGATCAGGCCACCGGGGCGGCGTCGGCAGGGACCCACGGCCTGGGCGAGGCCCAGCCTCCGGAAGCTCGATAGCGACTCCGAGGTTTGGTCCCCTAGAGGGGCCCAAAGTTCGGAGAGGCTGTTTCCAACTCATCCGCGTCGTGCTCCGTCTTTGATGCGCCTCCGGCGCGGCCACCCTGCACCCTCACCTGCTTAGTAAGGGTGCAGGGTGGCCGCGTAAGTTCGCAACGGTCTTTCTGAGGATGTCTTCTACGTGGCGGGGTTGGTATTTGACTTGGTAGTGGGAGAAACGCAGCGGGGTCAGGCCGTTGGCGACGTGGATCTGGAAGCGGAGGGCGTCGCGGGTCTGGGCCGAGGGGGTGCGGTGGTAGCGCCAGCCGTCGGTCTCGACCACGAGGCCGAGGTCGGGCCAGAAGAAGTCGACCTCGAATTTGCCGAGGGTGTGTTTGGTCAGCGGGGTCGGCAGCCCGGCGGCCGTGGCGAGCGGGCGGAAGAGGCGTTCCAGCTCGTCGTCGGAGAGGCGGAAGGTGTGTTCGTCGAGCATTTCGCGCAGCGGCCGGACCCCGGGCTCGCCGGCGCGGTCATTCAGCTCCTTGCGAAGTGAATCCGCGTCGATCACGTCCAGCTTGTCCGCCTCGTTGATAGCGCGCTCGATCGTCTTGGGACCCGCAACCGTCGTCAGGTCGAGGAAGGTCCGCACCGGCCGTGGTCAGCGGAATCCCAGACCGCTCGGTGAGATCGGAAACAGGCAGGGTAGGGCGGCGGTGGCAGCGGACGCCGCGGAATCGGGCTTCGGAGGCGCGGCGGACCGTGATGTCGATGTAGGCGTGGTGCTCCTCGCCAAAGCCCCAGAGCGCGGCAGCGCTGCGGTGGCTCAACGCCGCCTCGGGTCCGCAAGCGAGCACGGCCGCCATCCACCGTCCCTCGCCGCTCAGGTGCGGGCGTCCGACCGCGTAAACGCCGCGCACGATCGGGTGGAGTCGCCCAATGCGGACCCGGTGCTTAATCGCCTTCGGCGTAAATCCCAGGCCGATCAGCTGACCCCGCGTAATCGCTCCATGCTGGCGCCTTGCCAACTCCCACACCCCGCGGCTTCGCGACTCCGAGAATTGGTCCCCCATAGGGGCCCCAAGTTCGGAGTCCCGCTCGACTCGCCCCCTTACCCAGCCGGTTGTTCGCCTGTTTTCCGGCTAACGCCGGAACTACAGCGCTACGCCGCGGCGGTCTCGGCGCCCGCAGCCTCGCGCAGGGCGTCGGCGCGGTCGGTGCGCTCCCAGGTGAAGTCGTCGTCGGCGCGGCCGAAGTGGCCGTAGGCGGCGGTCTTCTGGAAGATCGGGCGGTGGAGGTCCAGGTAGCGACGGAAAGCGCCGGGGCGCATGTCGAACTCGGCCTCGACCAGCTGGGAGATCTTCGCGTCGGGGAGCTTGCCGGTGCCGAAGGTCTCGACCATCAGGCTGACCGGATGGGCGACGCCGATCGCGTAGGCGACCTGGACCTCGCAGCGCTGCGCGAGGCCGGCGGCGACGACGTTCTTCGCCACGTGCCGGGCCGCGTAGGCGGCCGAGCGGTCGACCTTGGACGGGTCCTTGCCGGAGAAGGCGCCGCCGCCGTGGCGCGCCATTCCCCCGTAGGTGTCGACGATGATCTTGCGGCCGGTGAGGCCAGCGTCGCCAACGGGGCCGCCGATCACGAACTTGCCGGTCGGGTTGACGAGGAACTCGCCCTGCAGCTCGGCCTCGTCGAAGCGGCCGGGGACCTCGGCCTGCAGCACCGGGAGGACGACGCTCTCCCACAGCTCCGGCTTGATCTGGCCCTGCGAGTCGACGCCCTCGTCGTGCTGGGTGGAGATCAAGAGCTTTTCGACGGCGACCGGGCGGCCGTCGGCGTAGCGGACGGTGACCTGGGTCTTGCCGTCGGGACCGAGGTAGCCGAGGCTGCCGTCCTTGCGCACCGCCGCCAGCCGTTCAGCCAGGCGGTGGGCGAGATGGACCGGCATCGGCATCAGCGCCTCGGTCTCATCAGAGGCGTAGCCGAACATCATCCCCTGGTCGCCCGCGCCGGCAACGTCGAGCTCGTCGTCGTCGGAGGGGTCAACTTTGGTCTCGTAGGCCTGGTCGACGCCCTGGGCGATGTCGGGGGACTGCTCGTCGATCGAGACGATCACCGAGATGTGGTCGCAGTCGTAGCCGTAGCCGCCGCCCTGGTAGCCGATGTCCCGCACGGTGTCGCGGACGATGTCCGGGATGTTGAGGTGGACGTCGGTGGAGATCTCGCCGGAGACCACCGCCATGCCGGTGTTGACCAGGGTCTCGCAGGCGACGCGGCCACCCGGGTCCCCGCTCATGATCGCGTCGAGGACGCCGTCGGAGATCTGGTCGGCGACCTTGTCCGGGTGACCCTCGGTGACTGACTCCGACGTGAAGAGGTACTCGCCCTCGGCGAGTGGCTTGGAAGTAGGCATGGCGGGAAGCGTAGACGAATTCTGACCGGCGCATATCGGCGTCCTCGGTCGCTCGCGTGCAGAGCACGCCACGCTCCCTGCGTCCTTGATCTGCTTGGTCAGGAATATCGTCTACGCCCCGAGGCGGGCACGAAATCGATGATCAGCGGGACGCCCTCGAACTCGTAGGTCTCCCGCATCCGGTTCTCCAGGTGGTAGGCCCAGTCGCGGACGATCAGCCGGCGGTCGTTGACCTGGATCGCGACCCGCGGCGGGCTCTCGCCCACCTGCGCCGCGTAATAGAGCCGCAGGCGCTTGCCGCGGCGCGACGGCGGCGGGGCCTTGGCGACGACGTCGGAGACGAACCGGTTCAGCTCCGGGGTCGGGATCCGCTCGGCGGCCTTGTCGGCCAGTTGCAGCGCCTTGGGGAGCAGGCTGGCGACGTTGCGCCCGCGGGTCGCCGAGGCGGTGATCACCGCCGGGCGCAGGCGCAGCTTGCGGGCGACGCGGGCGCGGGCGTCGTCGATGTCGGCCTCGGTCACGTCCCACTTGTTGAGGACGAGGAGGGTGGCGCAACCGGCTTTCATCGCCATCTCGGCCACCCGCAGATCCTCGGCGGTGACCCCCTCGGAGGCGTCGCAGACGACGAGGGCGACGTCGGCCCGCTCGACCGCGCGTTCGGAGCGCAGCTGGGCGTAGTAGTCGACGGTGCCGGCGACCTTGGAGCGGCGGCGCAGCCCGGCCGTGTCGACCAGGATCACCCGCCGGCCGTCGACCTCCAGCTCGGTGTCGATCGCGTCGCGGGTCGTCCCGGCCATGTCGGAGACGATCACCCGGTCGGAGCCGAGGAAGGCGTTGACCATCGAGGACTTGCCGACGTTCGGGCGGCCGATCACCGCGACCCGCACCGCGTCGTCGTCGGCGTCCTGCGGCTCGCGCTCCCCGAGCGCGGCGACGATCGCGTCGAGCAGGTCGCCGGTGCCGAGGCCGTGGGTGGCGGAGACGGCGAGCGGGTCGCCGAGGCCGAGGGCGTGGAACTCGGCGGTGATGCCGAAGTCGTTGGGACGGTCGGCCTTGTTGACGACGACTAGGACCGGGACGTCGCCGCCCCGCAGCGTCTTCGCCAGCTCGGCGTCGCCGGCGCGGAGGCCGGCGCGGCCGTCGACTACGAGCAGGATCGCGTCGGCTTCGGCGATCGCGATCCGCGCCTGCGCCTGCACGTCGCGCGCCAGCTCGGCCTCGTCGCCAAGGTCGATGCCGCCGGTGTCGACCAGCTCGAAGGCGACCCCGTTCCACTCGGTCGCCAACCGCTTGCGGTCGCGGGTGACCCCCGGCTCGGGGGAAGTCACGGCCTCGGCGCCGCCGACGAGGCGGTTGACGAGGGTGCTCTTGCCGACGTTGGGGAAGCCGACGACGGCGACGGTCGCCGCGCTCATGCGAGGCCCCGCTCGCGGGCGAGGGCGACGACGCGGGCGACGACCTCGTCGAGGGTGAGGCCCGTCGTATCGAGCTCGACCGCGTCCTCGGCCGGGCGCAGGGCGCCGTGCTCGCGCCCGGTGTCGCGGGCGTCGCGCCGGCGCTGGGCTGCGAGGACGGCATCGACGTCCTCCCCGGTCTCCGCCGCGCGGCGCCGTGCGCGCTCCTCGTCGGAGGCGGTGAGGAAGACCTTCAGCGGCGAGTCGGGGCTGACGACGGTGCCGATGTCCCGCCCCTCGGCGACGTAGCGGCCGTCGCCGATCAGCTGCTGCTGGCGGTCGACCATCGCCGCCCGCACCCGCGGGTGGACGGAGACCCGGGAAGAGGCGGCGGTCACCTCGGGAGTGCGGATCTCGCCAGTGACGTCACGTCCGCCGAGAAAAACGCGGCTGCCGCCGCAGCCGTCGAAGCCGATCTCCAGGCGCTCGGCGAGGGCGCCGACCGCATCGCCGTCGTCGAGGTCGACGCCGTCCCGCAGCGCCGCCAGCGCCACGCAGCGGTACATCGCCCCGGAGTCGAGGTAGGTAAAGCCGAGCTCGCCCGCAACGGCGCGCGCGACCGTGGACTTGCCGGCCCCGGCGGGGCCGTCGATCGCGATCACCATGGACGCAGCGTATTCAGCGGGCCTGGAGGGAGCAGAGGTCGCGCTCGAAGCCGGGGTAGCTGACGGCGGCGGCGTCCATGCCGCGGACCTCGACGCCCTCGCGGGAGGCGAGGCCGGCGACGGCGCCGAGCATCGCGATCCGGTGGTCGCTGTGGGACTCGATCGTGCCGCCGCGGAGGCCACCCGTGCCCTCGACGACCATCCCGTCCGCGGTCGGCTCGACCTCACCGCCGAGCGCGCGCAGCGCCGCGGTCACGGTCTCGATCCGGTCGGACTCCTTGCGCCGCAGCTCCTCGGCGTCGCGGATGACCGTAGTCCCCTCGGCGAAGCAGGCGGCGAGGGCGACGAGCGGCAGCTCGTCGATCGCGAGCGGGATCTCGGCGCCGCCCACCTCGGTGGCTTGGAGGTGGGCCGAGCGGACGCGGAGGGTGGCGACTCGCTCGCCGCCCTCCTCGGTCTCGCCGTCACGTTCGATGGTCGCTCCCATCCCCTCGAGGATCGCCAGCAGGCCCGTGCGGGTCGGGTTGACGCCGACCGATTTCAGCTCGATCTCGCTTCCGGGAACGAGAACAGCAGCAGTGAGGAAGAAGGCGGCAGAGGAGATGTCGGCGGGGACGAGGAGATCGTCGGGTGCGAGTTTCTCGGCGGGCGCGATGACGACCGCGTCGCCGTCGCGGCTGACGGAGGCGCCGGCGGCTTCGAGCATGCGCTCGGTGTGGTCGCGGCTCGGCGCGGGCTCGACCACCCGCGTCTCGCCTTCCGCCAGCAAACCGGCAAAGAGCAGGCAGGACTTCACCTGGGCGCTGGCGATCGGCATCTCGTAGGTGATGCCGTGGAGGGGAGTACCGCGAACCTCGAGCGGCGGCAGCCGGTCCTCACGGGCGCTGAGGTCGGCGCCCATCTCGCGCAGGGGCGCCGCGATCCGGTCGACGGGCCGCCGCCGGATCGACTCGTCGCCGTCAAGCTTCCACTCCCCTCCTGCCTGCCCCGCGAGCCACCCCGGCAGCAGCCGCAGCAGGGTTCCGGCGTTGCCAACGTCGATCTCCGCCGGCTTGGGGTTTCGCAGACCCACACCTTTGATCCGCAGCTGAAGGCCGCGCGCGCCCGCGACCCCTCCTCCCTCACCCAGCTTTTTCCCGTGTACCTCGGCGCCGAGAGCCCTAACCGCGTCGAGCGTGGAGCGGGTGTCGGCCGCGTCGAGATATCCCTCCACGTTCGTCCAACCCTCCCCCATCGCCGCGATCAGCGCCGCGCGGTGGCTGATCGACTTGTCCGAGGGCGGGCGCAGGCTTCCGCGCAGCGACGTAGCGGGGGCGAAGCGGGTGCAGCTCATCGGGCGACCCTATCTACGACGCCGGGGCGTCGAGGACGGCAACGGTGTGGCCAAGCCCGCGCACCAGCTCCGCCGCCTTCGCCGCCTGCTCGTCGCCGGCGACCCAGAGAGAGACCGCGCCTGAAGTCATATCGGGCGCCGGGTGCAGGGCCATGTCCTCGATGTTGACCCCCGCCTCGCTCAGCGCCAGCGCCAGCTCGGCGATCGTCCCCGGCTTGTTGGCGACGACAATCCGCAGCTCGCGCAGCGGCCCGCTCTTGGCTTCGGATTCCAGCAGGCAGTTGCGGTCCTCGCCGGCGGTCGCGTGCCAGGCGGCGAGCGCCTCGCGGTCGCCAGAGCGGATCAGCTCCGCTGCCTCGCGCAGCCGCGCCGCGACCGAGTCGACCGAGGCGGCGACGGCCTCGCGGTTGCTGGCGTAGATGTCGGCCCAGATCGCCGGGTTGGAGCCGGCGACGCGGGTCATGTCGCGGAAGCTCGGCCCGACGTCGGGGAGCCGCTCACTGTCCCTGGTGAGCGAGTCGGCCGCCTCGGAGGCCAGCGCGTTGGCGAGCACGTGCGGGAGGTGGCTGACCGTCGCCAGCAGGCGGTCGTGGCCGGCAGGGTCGATCGCCTGCGGCCGCGCCCCCAGCGCCGCCAGCGCCCGCTGCAGGCGGTCGTAGAGCAGGCCGCTGGAGCGGTCGGTCGGGGTCAGGTACCAGCGGGCGCCGTCGAACAGGTCCTCGCGGGCGTTCTCGACCCCCGCCGTCTCGGCCCCCGCCAGCGGATGGCCGCCGATGAAGCGCTCGTCGCCGCCGACCGCCGCGACCAGCTCGCCCTTGGTCGAGCCGACGTCGGTGACGGCGGTCTCCGGCCCGGCGGCCGCCAGCGCCGCGCGCGCCTGCCCGGGGAGCGCCGCAACCGGCGCGCAGCAGAACACGAGGTCGGCGCCCTCGCAGGCCTCCTCCAGCGAGCCGGCGGCGCGGTCGATCGCGCCGAGCTCGACGGCGCCCGCGAGCCGCTCCGGGCTGCGCCCGTAGCCGACCACCTCGGCCTCGAGGCGGCGCCGCGCAGCGAGCCCGATCGAGCCTCCGATCAGGCCCACTCCGAGGACGGCGATCTTCATCGCCGGGCGGCGCCCCTCATGAACCGCGCCGGGCCTCCACCGCCGCCGCGAAGCGCTCCAGCGCCGAGGCCGTGTCCTCCCAGTCGATGCAGGCGTCGGTGATCGACTGCCCGTAGGTCAGCTCCTCGCCGGGGACCAGGTTCTGCCGGCCCTCGACCAGGAACGACTCCAGCATTACCCCGACGATCGCCTTGTTGCCGTCCGCAACCTGGTCGGCGATGTCCCCGGCGGCGAGGAACTGCTTTTCGGGGTCCTTGCCGCTGTTGTCGTGGGAGGCGTCGATCACCAGCCGCTCCGGCAAGCCGGCGACACCGAGGGTCACCAGCGCGTCCTCGACCTCGGGCGGGTGGTAGTTCGGGACCCCGTGGCCGCCGCGCAGGATCAGGTGGCAGTCGGGGTTGCCGGTGGTGTGCAGGATCGCCGGCATGCCGGCGTCGTCGATCCCCGCAAAGGCGTGGGACGCGGCCGCCGCCCGGACCGCATCGACGGCGATCTGGATGTTGCCGTCGGTGCGGTTCTTGAACCCGATCGGCATCGAGAGGCCGGAGGCGAGCTGGCGGTGGGTCTGGCTCTCCGAGGTGCGCGCCCCGATCGCCCCCCAGGCGACGCAGTCCGCGATGTACTGCGGCGTGATCGGGTCGAGAAACTCGCAGCCGACCGGCAGCCCGGTGTCCAGCACCTCGAGCAGCAGCTTGCGCGCGATCCGCAGGCCGGCGTTGACGTCGCCGCTTTCGTCCAGGTGGGGGTCGTTGATCAGCCCCTTCCAGCCGGTCGTCGTCCTCGGCTTCTCGAAGTAGACCCGCATCACGACCAGCAGGTCGTCGCTCAGCGCCCGCGCCGTCGCGCTCAGCCGGGTCGCGTACTCCATCGCCGCTTTCGGGTCGTGGACGCTGCACGGCCCGACGACGACCATCAGCCGCGGGTCCTTCCCCTGCAGCACGTCGCGCACTTCATCGCGGCCGCGGACGACCGCCTTCGCCCGCTCCTCGCCGAGCGCCAGCTCTTCGAGCAGCCGCGCCGGCGGCGCCAGCTCAACCACTTTCGCGATCCGCTGATCCCGGACGCCGTCTCGTTTCGCCCCCTCCATGCCGATGAACATTTTGCCTTCGCCTTTCTCCAAACCAGGGAAATCGTACTTTCTGGTCGCTGGCCGCCGGATTGGGTCGGCGCGCATGCGACGCGAACCTTGAACGGCGCCCGACCGGAAGATGTGAACTCTTCGGGGCGGCCTCGCGGGTCGCCGGGCCGAGCGCCTACCTAAATCGCCAATACCAGTACGTGAGGTGGCCGCGCGCGACGGCGCTGGCTGGGATGCCGGTCGCGATGTGGGCGTCGTTCCTCACGGTCCAGAGGTTGTACCACGCGCGCCGCTTTAGTCAAGTAGTTCCGACAGGCCGCGCAGGAAGCGCTCGTTCTCCTCCGGCGTGCCGTAGCTGACCCGGATGTGGCCGGGGCCGCCGAGGGCTTTGCCGGGGCGGACCGCGATCTCGCGCTCGGCGAGGCCGGCGATCACCGCGGCTTCGTCGGCGTCGCCGAGGTCGATCCAGGAGAAGTTGGCGTGGGTGTCGGCGGTGCGCAGGCCGAGGCCGGCGAGCCCCTCCTCGACGGCGAGGCGGGCGGCGATCACGTTCTCGATCCGCTCCAGGGCGTCGTCCTGATGGAGGATCGCCTCCGCCCCGGCCGCCTGGGCGAGGGCGTTGACGCTGAAGGGCTGGCGCACCGCGTCGACGGCGGCGCGGAACTTCGGCGAACCGATCGCGTAGCCGACCCGCAGCCCGGCGAGGCCGTAGCACTTGCTGAAGGTGCGCAGGACGACCAGGTTCGGGAAGTCGGCCAACAGGTCGAGCGTCGCGTCGGGGTCGTCGTGGGTCTGGAACTCGACGTAGGCCTCGTCGAGGATCACCGTCACGTGCTCGGGAATCCGCTCGCAGAAGGCGGCGATCTCGGCGGCCGGGATGTGGGTCCCGGTCGGGTTGTTCGGGTTGCAGACGATCAGCAGCTGGGTCGCCGCAGTCACCTCGACGGCCATCGCGTCGAGGTCGTGGACGTCGCCCTCGGCGAGCGGCACGCGGACCTCGCGGGCGCCGGTCAGGGCCGGCAGGTACGGGTACATCGAGAAGGCCGGCCAGGCGTAGACGATCTCGGCCCCCGGCTCGCAGAGCGCCTCGGCGGCGGCGAGCAGGATCTCGCAGGACCCGTTGCCGACGGCGACCCGCGCCGGCTCGGTCTCGTAGCGCTCGGCGAGGCGGCGCCGCAGCAGGGTGGCGTCGGGGTCGGGGTAGCGATTCATCGTCCCGGCAGCCGCGGCGATCGCCTCGACCACCTTCGGGTGCGGCGGCGCCGGCGACTCGTTGGAGGCGAGCTGGGCGATGTTCCCCGAGGCGATCGCCTCGGGCGCCTGTCCGGTGGGGACCCCGGCCTGGTAGCCCGGCATGCGGGCGAGCTTCTCGGCGAAGGTGATCGTCATCGCGCGGATTGTGACGGACGGCGCCGGAGAGGGGTCGCGGAACCCCGTACGACTACTGGGCGGCTTCGAGGTCGAGTCGCAGCTTCTGCGCCTCGCCGACGTAGACGTGCGCGGGCACGTGCTCCGGCGGTGCGTAGAAGTGGAGCAGGACCCGGATCACCCGCGGCATCGAGCCGGGCACCGGGATCTCGCGGCAGCACATCAGCGGCACCATTGTCAGGCCCAGGTCCCGCGCCGCCACAGCGGGAAACTCGGCGTCGAGATCATCCGTCGTCGTGAACAGGCAGCTGACCATCGCCTCCGGCTCGAGACCGTTGCGCTCGATCAGCCCCCGCATCAGCTCCGCGGTCGCCGCCAGAATCGCCCCCGGCTCGTTCGCCTCGGCCTGAGCAGCGCCCCGGACCGCGAAGAGGCGCTCCGATGGAACCTCGTCGCCCCCGTGAAAGTTGTTGCCGTTTTGGCCCACCATGCGCATCTTCCCAAACGGGACGGGGGCGAGTCACATCGCGGTGTTCCTTATCCACCCTATGAGGGGGAAAAGGAACACCGATCGCGCCTCCCGCTTGCTCAGGCTGGCAAATCGGCAGCAGGGACTCGTTGCCCGACCGCAGCTGTTGACGATTGGATTCACCGAGCGGGCGATCGAGAGAGGCGTCGAAGCGGGGCGCCTGTACCGGGTCTTCCGCGGGGTGTACGCCGTCGGCCGTCCCGATTTCGGCCCCCGAGGGCGGCTTCGTGCGGCCACTCTCGCCTGTCCAGGCGGCGTCATCTCCCATCGCAGTGCCGGGGCGCTGCTGGGGCTTCTCGACAAGGGACCGCGCGTCATCGACGTCATCGCTCCTCCGGAGCGAGGGAGGAAGATCGACGGCATTCGGTTCCACCGCGTGCGCCCGCCGCGGGGGAACGAGGTCGGGACTGTCGACGGCATCCCTTGCACGAGCCCGGCCCGGACCCTGGTCGACCTCGCCGGCACCGTCGGCGACCGGACGCTACGCAGCTGCTTCGAGCGGGCGGCGCAGCGGAAGGCGCTCGACATTCCGGCCATCGAGGCCTCGATGGATCCGGGACGGTGCGGGGTCAAGTCGCTCCGCACCCTGGTCGGCGAATGGCGGCGCGCGGCGGCCGTTGCGAAGAAAGGCAGGCTGAAGAGCCCGCTGGAGGCGAAGGTGCTGCCGCTCGTACTTGGGCGCGGCCTCGCCGCCCCGCACCTCAACGCCCCGGTCGAGATCGCCAACGGCCGCATCGAGGTCGACTTCCTCTGGCCCGACCACCGCTTCGTCGTCGAGGCCGACAGCCGCGACTTCCACGGAACCGACCTCGCCTTCGAGCGCGACCGCTGGCGCGACCGCGAACTCCTCCGCGTGGGCTACGGCACCCTCCGCGTCACCCACCAGCAGGCCGAACACGAAACCGCCGCCGTCGCCGACGCGATCGCCGTTCGCCTCGCCAATCCTCACGCCCTCGGCTAGCCATTCCGGGAGGGCCGGCGCAGCGCTCCCACAAACGCGGTTGGCAAGGGGCCGCCTCACCCTCCCACCCAGCAAAGTAGGAGGGTGAGGCGGCCCCTATCGAGAGGCGTCTCGCAGTTCGCCGATCTCCTCGTCCGTGAGCCGCCGCGCCCGCCCGCTTTGCAGATCGCCAAGCGCGAGCGGCCCGAACTTGACACGTTGCAAAGCCACCACCTCGTTCCCCACCGCCTCCAGCATCCGCCGCACCTGGCGGTTTCGGCCTTCGCGCAGGGTGATCTCGATCTCGCTCTTGCCGAGGCGGCGCACCTCGGCCGGGCCGGTCGGCCCGTCTTCGAGCTCGACGCCGCTGCGCAGCCGGGCGAGGTCGCGATCGGCGATCGGCTTGCCCAGCCGGGCGCGGTAGGTCTTGGGCACCTCGTAGCGCGGGTGCGTCAGCTGGTTGGCGAGCTCGCCGTCGTTGGTCAGCAGCAGCAGGCCGGTCGAGTCGGCGTCGAGGCGTCCGACGGGATACAGGCGCGCCTTCGTATCGACCAGCTCGACGACGGCCGGGCGCCCGCCCGGCTCCCGCGCCGTCGAGACCACCCCGGCAGGCTTGTTCACCGCCCAGACCTCGCGCGTCTCAACCGCCACCGGCGCGCCGTTGACCCGGACGTCGTCCCCCTCCGCCACGTCACGAGCCGGGTCCGTGACCACCTCGCCGCCGACCGTTACCAACCCCTTGCCGATGATCCCCTCGGCCCGCCTCCTCGAAGCAACCCCACCATGGGCGAGGAACTTGACCAGCCTCACGAGAGGGGACCCGGGGAGGTCTCATCCGGACCCTCCCCATCAGTTGTCCGGAGGAGACCTCCCCGGGTCTCCTCGCTCATGGCTCCAGGCGTTGTTCCCCCGCCTTCAGCAGGCGCTCGCGCAGCTCGCGCTCGTCCTCCGGGCTGGGGTCGAAGCGGGAGGGGTCCGGCAGCTGGTCGAGGCCGCTGAGGCCAAAGAGCCGCTCGAACAGCTCCGAGGTCTTGAAGATCGCGGCGCCGAACTGGGAGCGGCCCGACTCTTCGATCAGGCCGCGCTCGGCCAGGCTCTGGACCGCCGACTCGGAGGTGACCCCACGGATGCGGGCGACCTCCGGGCGGGTCACCGGCTGCAGGTAGGCGACGATCGCCAGGGTCTCGGCCTGGGCCTGGGTCAACGGCGGGGTCCGCGGCTTGGAGAGCAGCCGCCGGGCGGCTTCCTCCGTGGCGGGATCGCTGGCCAGGGCGTAGCCGCCGGAGACCTCGCGCAGCACCACCCCACGCTTGCCCGCCGAGAGGTCCTCGCGCAGCAGCTCGATCGCCTCCGCCACCTGGCCCTCGGTCGCCTCGGTCGCCATCGCCAGGTCGGCGGCGGAGACCGGCTGCGGCGAGAGGAAGAGCAGCGCTTCGACGGTGCGGGAGAGGTCGCTCATCCGTTCTTGTGGGTCGCGGTGGGGACGGCCTTCTTGACTCGGATCGGGCCGAAGGCGCGGTCCTGCTCCCAGGTGATCTCGCCTTTGCGGTAGAGCTCCAGCAGGCCGAAGACGGTGACCGCCTGGGTGAGCCGGTCCTCGCCGCCGAACTCCTCGTCGAAGTCGAAGCTGGAGCGGCTGCGGAGGACGTCGCGCAGCGCCCGCAGGCGCCGCTCGAGCGAGACGGTCGGGCGGATGTGGCTGGTGTCGACCTCGGGCGGCTCGGTCAGCAGGTCGCCGAGGGCGGCGGCGAGCCGGTCGGGGTCGTAGACGGCGGTGGCGGCGTCGACGGCGACGCGGCGCAGCTCGGCCGGCAGCGGCGCCGAGCGGTACAGGTAGCCGCGCTGGCTCTCGAAGCGGTCGGCCAGGACCTTGGACGCTTCGCTGTAGCGGCGGTACTCGAGCATCCGCGCCAGCAGCTCCTCGACCGCTTCCTCGGGACTGAGGTCGTCGAGCTCTTCCTCGGGGCCGGGCAGCATCAGCCGCGACTTCAGCTCCAGCAGGGCGGCGATCAGGACGAGGAACTCGGTCGCCACCTCCAGCTCCAGCTCGCCCTCGCGCTCGAGGTGCTCGACGTAGGCGACGACGACCTCGCCCAGCTGGAGGTCGAGGAGGCTGACCTCCTCGCGCAGGACGACCGCCATCAGCAGGTCGAACGGCCCGGCGAAGACGTCGAGGTCGAGATCGAGGTCGAGGTCGGCGACCGCCATTCCGAGGAGAGTAGCCTCACCCCAGGAGGTAGTTGGAGATGGGATTGACCGTGGCCCTGGTAATTGCGGCCTTTGCGCTGCCGCCGCCGCTGCCCGCGCCCTCCGAATTCGCGCCCCGGGTCGACAACCCCTGGTTCCCGCTGAGGCCGGGGACGACCTACGTCTACCGCGGCGCCAAGGACGGCGCCCCGACCCGCGAGCAGGTCGCCGTCTTCACCGAAACGAAGACGATCCTCGGCGTCCGCGCCACCGTGGTCGCCGACAAGCTCTTCGCCCAGCGCAGCGGCCGTTGGTCGATCGCCGAGCGGACTCGCGACTGGTACGCGCAAGACCGCCGGGGCAACGTCTGGTACCTGGGAGAGGCGACGGCGGAGATCGGCCCCGGCGGCGCCGTCGTCAACCGCGAGGGCAGCTGGCAGGCCGGCGTCGACGGCGCCCGGGCCGGGATCTTCATGCCGGCGCACCCGCACCGCGGGCAGAGCGGCATCCAGGAGATGTATGCCGGCGAAGCCGAGGACCGCTTCCGGGTGCTCAGCCTCTCCGCCTCGGCGCGGACTCCGGCCGCGAGGTCGGACCACGCCCTCCTCACCCGCGAGTGGACCCCGCTGGAGCCGGGCGTCGTCGACCACAAGCTCTACGTGCGCGGGATCGGCACGGCGCGCGAGGAGACGGTGAAGGGCGGAGACGAGCTGAACGAACTCGTCGGGGTGCGCCGCTAGGAGGCGGAGCCGTAGCCCATGCGATCGCGGACGTCGGCGAGGACCGGGGTGGCCAGCGCCCTTGCCTTCTCGGCGCCCGCGGCGAAGACCCGCTCCAAGGCGGCCTCGTCCGGCCGCAGCTCGGCGTAGCGCTCGCGCGTCGGCGCCAGGTACTCGACCACCGCCTCGGCGACCGCCTTCTTGAAGTCGCCGTAGCCGGCGCCCTCGAACTCGGCTTCGACCGCGGCCTGGTCGCTGCCGCGGGCGACGGCGAGGATGTCAATCAGGTTGGTGATCCCAGGCTTCTGCGGCGAGCGGACGATCTCGCGCTCGGAGTCGGTGACCGCCGAGCCGAACTTCTTGCGGACGACGTCGGGCTCGTCGAGGACCAGCACCGTCCCCTGCGGGGTGCCGCCGGTGGTCGACATCTTCCGCTCCGGCTCCTGCAGGTCCATGATCCGGGCGCCGACCTCGGGGAGCACCAGCTCCGGCACGACCAGGGTCTCGCCGAAGCGGGCGTTGAAGCGGCGGGCGATCTCCCGCATCAGCTCGACGTGCTGGCGCTGGTCGTCGCCGACCGGCACCTCGGTCGCCCGGTAGGCGAGCACGTCGGCGGCCATCAGCACCGGGTAGTAGAAGAGCGCCGCGGAGGCCAGTTCCCGGTCCTTGCCGACCTTTTCCTTGAACTGGGTCATCCGGTTGAGGTCGCCGTGGGAGGTGACCGCCGAGAGCAGCCAGGTCAGCTCGGTGTGCTCGCGCACGTCGGACTGGCGGAAGAGGATGCAGCGCTTGGGGTCGAGGCCGGCGCCGAGCAGGGTCGCGGCGGTGTCGTAGACGCGCTCGCGCAGTTCGACCGGGTCGTAGGGGACCGAGATCGCGTGCAGGTCGACGATGCAGAAGATCGCCGGGTCGCCCCGGTCCTGACCCTCCACGTACTGGCGGATCGCGCCGATGTAGTTGCCGAGGTGCTTGCGGCCGGTCGGCTGGATGCCGCTGAAGATGATCGGTTTCGACATCGCGCGGAGCCTAGTTGAGGGCCCGGGAAGGGACACCCCTCGCCCGAACAAACGGCGGCCTAATTAGGCCGCCGTTTTGAGTATCCGCCCGTTCGAGGGGTGTCCCTTCCCGGGCTCGAAGCCGCGCCGGATAACGGGGTGCTCAGGCGGGCTCGGTTGCCGCCCTTGCCTTTTCTTGCTCTTGTGGGACCTTGTCGCATTCGGAGCTATGGCCGCACTCGCCGGCTTGCGCCGACCCGCGAGTGGGGACAGCTTCTCTGCGCCGGGTGGGGTTCTGGATCCCGAGGCCGGCGACGATGCCGCCGAGGATCATCAGGATTCCGGCGATCCCGATCCCGAGGCGGAAGGAAGAGGTCGAGGCGTCCTCGGCGGCCTGGACCACGCGGTCGGCTTCGGCCGCGGTAAGGCCGTCCGGGGCAGGGACGGCGAGCGGCTTTTCCTTCGCTTCGGAGACCGCCGAGGCGGCGGCGGTGGAGAGTGGCGCGGCGCCGAGCTGGTCGTCGAGCTTGGCGCCGAAGCTGGCGGAGATGACCGCGCCGAGGACGGCGATCGCCAGCAGCCCGGCGACGCGGGAGACGCCGTTGTTGACCCCGGAGGCGATCCCGACCCGGTGTTCGTCGACCGAGTCGAGGACGGTCGCGGTCAGCGGCGCCACCGTCGCCGAGAGGCCAACCCCGAAGACGAGCAAGCCGGGGAGCACGTCGAGCAGGTAGTTCGCTTCCGGGCCGACCATCATCAGCAGCAGCAGCCCGAGGCCGCCGCCGATCGGGCCGGCGGTCATCGGCAGCCGCGGCCCGGTGCCGGAGGCCATCCGCCCGAAGCGGGGCGAGAGGAAGAACATCAGGATCGAGATCGGGGTCGTCGCCAGGCCGGCCTCCAGAGGCGAGTAGCCGGCAACCTGCTGCAGGTAGAGGCCGACGAAGAAGAGACCGCCGATCAGGCCCGCGTAGGTCGAGAGCGTGGTCAGGTTGGTGACCCAGAAGTTGCGGATCCGGAAGAGGCCGAGCGGCAGCATCGGGTGGCGGGCGGTCGCCTCGCGGAGGATGAAGAGGGCAAAGCAGGCGATCCCGATGGCCATCGTCCCCCAGACGACCGGGTCCGACCAGCCGCGCGAGGGCTGCTCGATCAGGGCGAAGGTCGGGCCGCCGAGACCGATCGCCGAAAGCGCGATCCCGGCCCAGTCGATGCCGAGGAAGGCGTCCTCGTCGCGGCTCTCCTTGACCGAGTGGAGGGTGAGCGCGACGGTCGCCGCGATCAGCGGGATGTTGACCCAGAAGATCGCCCGCCAGGAGGTGATGCCGATCAGGGCGCCGCCGCCGGCCGGGCCGATCACGGTCGCGATCCCGGTCCAGGCGGTCCACATCCCGACCGCCCGGCCGCGCGCCTCCCCCTCGAAGGTCGAGGCTACGATCGCCAGCGAGCCGGGGACGAGCAGCGCCCCGGTGATCCCCTGCAGGGCGCGGGCGCCGATCAGGAACTCGTCGGTCGGCGAGATCGCGCAGAGCACGGAGGTGATGCCGAAGCCGACCAGGCCGATGACGAAGATCCGCCGCCGCCCGAACTGGTCGCCGAGGCTGCCGCCGACGAGCAACAGCGAGACCAGCGCCAGGGTGTAGGCCTCGACCACCCACTGCTGGCCGGCGAGGCCGACGTCGAGCCCGTCGCTGATCGCCGGCAGGGCGACGTTGACGACGGTGCTGTCGAGGAAGACGACGGTCGAGCCGAGGATCGTCGCGAGCAGCGTCAGTCGCTGGGATCGGGACACGCGGGCGAGTCTAGGCGGTGGCCGGGTCGGGCTCGGGACCTCTCAGGGCCGCTCGCCCGTATAGAGGTCATGCGGAAGATCCTGCTCGCCCTGATCCTCTTCGCACTGGCGCTCGCGCCCGCGAAGGCGGGCGCCGACGGCCTCGGCATCCTCGGCGGGACGCCCGGCTTCACCGACCCTCCCTACCGCTACGTCGCCCTCGCCCCCCGCACCCGCCACCCGCTCTCGGTGGTCGAGCGGATCGACCTGCGGGACTCGACCGTCGACCGCTGGTGGTACCTGCGCGGCAGCTACTACCTGCCGGCGGTCGCCGCCGACGGCAGCCCGGGCGGGATCTCCGCCAACGGCATCCTCGTCCTCTCGACCTCGCCGCGGCGCTACCCGCCGAAGCGGAGCCGCTTCGCGATCCTCGACACCCGGCTCTTCCTCTCCAACCCCCACCGGGACGCAGACAGCCCGCGGCACGCGGTCACCCGCCTCAGCCTCCCCGGCGCCTACGGCTTCGACGCGATCTCGCCGGACGGGACGCGGATCTACTTGATCCACAACATCTACAAAGGGCGCGAAGTGAGCCGCTACGAGGTGCGAGCGCTCGACACCGCCAGCGGGCGGCTGCTGCCGGAGCCGATCGTCGACCCCGAGGAGCCAGACGAGCGGATGCAGGGCTCCCCCGTCACCCGTCTCGCCGGCCCCGACGGCCGCTGGGCCTACACGCTCTACACGGGCTCCGAGGAGACCTTCCTCCACGCGCTGGACACGGTCCGTGGCCGCGCGGTCTGCGTCGACCTGCCCCAACTGGAGGACCTGCGCGAACCCTTCCAGCTGCGACTGAGCTTCGGCGACGGCGGGCGCGAGATCGTCGTCTACAGCCGCGACGGCAGGGACGCCGGCAGCTCGCCGCTGCTGAGAATCGACACGCAGAGCTTCGCGGTGCGCTCGCCGGCCGCGGCGCAGGCACTCGTCCAGCGGCTCTTCTCCATCTTCTGATGGCGGCACTGCTCGCCGCCCTCTCGATCCTCGCCGGGGGCGGCCATCCCGCCGAAGCCGACTTCCTCGCCTTCGCCCGGACGCCGCGGGGGCCGGGCAACCTGCTGGGGCGCAGCGGGATCGTCGGCCGCTCGGTCCAGGGCCGGTCGATCGAAGTGCACCAGCTCGGCGACCCGAGGTGGAGCGGCGAGCTGCTGGTCTTCGGCTGCATCCACGGCGACGAGTGCGGCGCCGGCTCGATCGAGCCGCTGACCGGCGGCTGCCCGGACCCGAGCGCCGACGTCTTCCTCGTCCCGAGCCTGGATCCCGACGGCGCGGCGGCGGGCTCGCGGCTCAACGCGCGTGGCGTCGACCTCAATCGCAACTTCCCCTCCGGGTGGCGACCGGGCGGCCGGCGCGGCGATCCCGAATACCCCGGGCCGCGGCCCTTCTCCGAGCCGGAGACGCGGGTCGCCGCGCGGATCGTCGGGGCGCTGCGGCCGGCGGCGACGATCTGGTTCCACCAGTTCCACGGCACCCGGCCCTTCGTCCGCGCCTGGGGCGGCAGCGAGCCGGCGGGGCGCCATTTCGCCGCCCTGGCGCGAATGCCTTTTCGGGCGATGCGCTGGCCGGCGGGGACGGGGCCGAACTGGCAGAACCACCGTTACGGAGCGCCCGCCTTCGTCGTCGAGCTGCCGCAGGGGCGCCTGGCGCCGGCGATGCGCTCGCGGCTGAGCAGGGCCCTGGTGCGGATGGGGCGCTGGGTGAGAGAAGATTGAGGTGTCGGAAGGGGGTCTGGCTTGCAGGCTGAGAGCGGTACGGATGAGCGGCGCCTCGTGCGCGAGGCCCAGGACGGGTCCGACGCGGCGATGGCGCGGCTGTACTCGCTGCACTGGCGCGGCGCATACCGCGCCGCCTACCTCGTCGTCCACGACGCGGCGGCAGCCGAGGACATCGCCCAGGACGCCTTCCTCGCCGCGGTCGACGCCCTCGACCGCTTCGACCGCCGCCGGCCGTTTCGTCCCTGGCTGCACCGGATCGTCGTCAACCGCGCCCTCGACTGGGCCCGGCGCGAGGCGCTGCGCCGCCGGGTCGACGGCGCCGAGTCGGTCTTCGAGCCGCTGCCGGAGCCGGCGGAGATCGGCGGCGAGATGATCGCCGCGCTGAAGGAGCTGCCGGCCGAGCAGCGCGCGGTGGTCGTCCTCCGCCACCTGCTCGAGTACACGCCGGGCGAGATCGCGCGGATGCTCGACCTGCCGCGCGGGACGGTCAACTCGCGGCTGCGGCGCGGGCTCGACCGCCTGCGCGAGGCGGCGGAGGCGGAGAGCCTTGCGGAGGAGAGGCGATGAGGGACGAAGCGCTGAAGCGGGCAATGCGCGAAGCGCCGATTCCGATCCCTGCCGATGCGGAGGAGCGCGGCTGCCGGGTTGTCGCCGCCGCCTTCGAGGAGCGCCAAGACGTGCGCGGCAGAGCTTTTAACCCCTATGGGTACAAAAGCTCTGCCGCGCCTCCGCCGCTCGCTGGCCGGCGCCGCCTCCCGCGCCTGGCGCTCTCGCTCGGGCTGGCGACGCTGATCGCCGCGCTGCTGCTCTCGCCTGCCGGGGCCGACGTCCGCGACTGGGTCGGCGACGCATTTACGTCCTCCGCCCCGCGGCCCGAACCGACCTTGGCGAAGATTCCCGGCGGCGGGCGGCTGCTGGTCCAAAGCGGCGAAGGCCCCTGGGTCGTCCAGCCCGACGGCTCGCGGCGGCTTCTCGGCGACTACGAAGAAGCGACCTGGTCGCCGCGCGGCCTCTTCGTCGCCGCCGCCGAGAAGCGCACGCTGAGCGCGGTCGAGCCGGGCGGCACCCCGCACTGGTCGCTCACCGCCGCGGCCAGGGTCGGCGACCCGCGCTGGGCCCCGTCGGGCGAACGGATCGCCTACCGCTCCGGCGATGCCTTGCGGGTCGTCGCCGGCGACGGCACCGGCGACCATCTCCTGGCGCCGACTGCCGCGCCGGTCGCGCCCGCCTGGTCCCCCTGGGGGGACGCGGCCATCGCCTACGTCGTGCGCGGCAAGCTGCGGATCCTCAACAGCGAGAGCGGCGGAGGGCTCGCGGTTGCGCCCGCCCTGCCCGACCTCGCCGTCCTAGCCTGGGGCGCGGGCGGATCGGCGATCCTCGAAGCCTCGCCGCGGGCGCTGCGGCTGCGGGACGTCGAGGCGCAGAAGGTCGAGCCCGGCCCGGCCCTGGGCGCGGCGCGAACGCTGCCGCTCCCCGCCGGGACGAGCCTGGTCGGCGCCGCGCTCGCGCCCGAGCGGCAGGCGGTCGCCGCCGTCGTCACCGATTGGCGCAGGCACGGCACTCGCAGCTCGGTCCTCCTCTTCGCCCCAGGCGCCGCCAAGCCGCGAAGCCTCCTCACCGTTCCCGGCAGCCTCGGCGAAGTCGCCTGGTCGCCGGACGGCCGTCGCCTCCTCGTCGCCTGGCCCGGCGCAGACCAGTGGCTCTTCCTCCCGGTTGGCCGCGGCAAGCCTCGGGCAGTCGCCGACATCTCGACCGCCTTCTCCCCGGGCGAGAGCGCCGCGAGCTTCCCGCGCGTCGAAGGCTGGTGCTGCCCCCGCTAATGCCGAGACCGCATGAATACGCCTATACGACGCTTTCTCGCGGTTTCGGCATCTCGGGCTCGCGTAGTTGAGCCGCTCCGGTGAAGAAGTTGCGGTAGGCGAGGAGGGTCGCTACTAGGGCGGAGATCGAGACGCTGCCTAACAGGGTGTAGAGGAGGATCAGCTGCAGGCGGACGGCGTCGGTCGGGCTGGCGCCGGCAAGGAGCATGCCGACCATCGTGCCCGGGAAGAAGATCAGGCCGGTGGTCTTGGTCGAGTCGACGAGGGTGATCATCCCCGAGCGCAGCGAGCGGCGGACGGTCGGCGCCGCGGCTTCGCGGGCGGTGGCACCGAGTGCCAGGGTCGCCTCGATCCGGGCGCGGGCGTCGGCCATCTCGTCGCCGAGGCGGTTGAGGGCGACGGCGCTGGCGGTCATCGCGTTGCCGATCACCATGCCGCCGACCGGGACCAGGTAGCGCGGGGTCGGGTCGAAGATCCCCAGGGCGACGACGAGCCCGAGGGTGCCGGCGCCGGCCAGGGCGAGGGCGATCAGCAGCGGCCCGAAGGAGTTCGGCACCTTGTCGGCGCGGTGGCGGGCGGTGATCGCGCCGAAGAAGACCATCACTGCCAGGAGCACCAGCACCAGCCAGATCGAGTCGACGTCGAAGATCAGCTTGATCGCGTAGCCGACCAGGGTCAGCTGGACGATCGAGCGGACGGTGGCGACGACGATGTCGCGCTCCAGTCCCGCCCGCTGCCAGAAGGAGATCGCCGCCGCCAGCGCGACCAGGGCCAGCGAGGCGGCGACCTGCCAGAGCTCGACGTGGATCGAGGTGCTCACGCCGCCATCTCCAGCACCCGGTCGCCGAGGCGGCGGGCCTGCTCGGGGTCGTGGCTGACCAGCACCAGCGAGAGGTTCGACTCGCCGCGCAGCCGCCCGAGCGTCGCCTCGATCGCGTCGCGGGCGGCGTGGTCGAGCGCCGAGGTCGGCTCGTCCAGCAGGAGGACCGCGGGGCGCTGCGCCAGCGCCCGCGCCAGCATTGCCCGCTGCTGCTCGCCGACCGAGAGCTTGGCGACGTCGCGCTCGGCGAAGGAGGGGTCGAGACCGGCCCGCCGCAGCGTCTCCTCGACTTCGGGCGGCTCGCCCGCCAGGTCCGCCGCGTAGCGCAGGTTCGACTCGACCGTCCCCTCCAGCAGCGCCGGCAGCTGCGGCACCAGGGCGACCTCGCGCCGCAGCGCCAGCGGCTCGTAGGAGGCAATCGGGCGGCCGCGGTAGGAGATCTCGCCGCGGTCGGGGTCGGCGAGCCGGTTCAGCAGCCGCAGCAGCGTCGACTTGCCGGCCCCCGAGGGGCCGACGACCGCGGTCGCGCCCTCGGGGATGCGGGCACTGAACGAGTCGAGCACGGCGCGCCCGCCCCGGTCTAATCCCACGTCGCGCAGCTCGAAGAGCACCGCCGCATATTCCCCCATCCGAGATTCACCCCACCCCGCTGTGGCAAAACTCCGGTGCCCGCAAGATGGCCACCGCTGCGCCCGCCTCTATCGCCCGCCGCGAGTTCGGCTGGAAGAATCCGGGTAGGAGGATTTGACGAATGGCTAGAGCAATTTGGAGCGGAACGATCAGCTTTGGGCTGTTGAACGTGCCGGTGCGCATGTTCAGCGCCGTCGCGCGGCGCAGCATCGGCCTGCGGGAGATCCGCGAGTCCGACAGCGCCCGGATCAAACACCGCCGCTTCGCCGAGGGGACCGAGGAGGAGGTCCCCTACGAGAACATCATCAAGGCCTACGAGCTCTCGCCCGGCCAGTACGTGCCGCTGAGCAAAGACGAGATGGCCGCGCTGGCGCCCGAGAAGACGCGCGCGATCGATGTCCAGGACTTCGTCGACATCGAGGAAATCGACCCGATGTACTTCGACAGCCCCTACTACCTCGGCCCCGACAAAGGCGCCGAGAAGGCCTACTCGCTGCTCGCCGCGGCGATGGAACACTCGGGCAAGGCGGCGGTCGCTCGCTTCGTCTTCCGCAACAAAGAGCACCTCTCGGCGATCCGCGCCAACGACGGCGTCCTGACGCTGACCACGATGCGCTTCCACGACGAGGTCGTGCCCCCGGCCGACCTCGACGACGCGCTGCCGGACAAGAAGCCGAAAGTCGCCAAACGCGAGCAGGAGATGGCCGAGCAGCTGATCGACTCGCTCAGCACCAGGTTCGACCCCAGTGGCTACAAGGACGAGTACCGCGAACAGCTCCTCGCCCTGATCGAACAGAAGGCCGAAGGCAAGGAGATCGTCGCGCCCGAGACCGAGGCGCCGAAGGCGACCAAAGCGCCCGACCTGATGGCGGCGCTGGAGGAGAGCATCGCCGCGGTCAAAGAGAAAGGCGGCAAGAAACCGGCGAAGGCGAAAGCCAAACCGAAAGCCGCCAAGAAGAGCAAGGCGAAAGCCAAAAGCTCTTCCCGCTCCAAAGCCAAAGCCTCGAAATAGGCGCGTAGGCCGTGGGCGAGACCCGGACGGTCGAGGTCGACGGCAAGGAGCTGCGGCTGACCAACCTCGACAAGGTGCTGTACCCCGACGCGGGGTTCACCAAGGGCGAGATGGTCGACTACTACGCCAAGGCGGCGCCGGCGATCGTCCCCCACTTGCGTGGCCGGGCGGTGACGCTGCGCCGCTTCCCGGAAGGCGTCGACGACCTCGACTCGGCCTTCTTCGAGAAGCGCTGCCCGAAACATCGGCCGAAATGGGTGAAGACGACGCGCGTCCAGGCGGGGCCAAACGCGGGGAAAATCGACTTCTGCGTCTGCGACAGCCTGCCGACCCTGATCTGGATGGCGCAACTGGCGGCGATCGAGCTGCACCCCTCGCTCTCGCTCGGGCGGGCGCCGAAACGGCCGACGGTCCTCGCCTTCGACCTCGACCCCGGCCCGCCGGCCGACGTCGTCGACTGCTCGCGGGTGGCGCTGCGGCTGCGCGAGGTCCTCGGCCAGCTCGAGCTGGAGAGCTTCGTCAAGACCTCGGGCTCGAAGGGGATGCAGCTCTACGTGCCGCTCAACGGCAAAGCCACCTACGAGGACACCCGCCCCTTCGCCCAGGCCCTGGCCCAGCTGATCGCCAAGCAGACCCCCGACGAGGTGCTGGCGAAAATGGGCAAAAAGACCGACCGCAGCGGCAAGGTCCTGATCGACTGGTACCAGAACAACGAACGCAAAACGACGATCGCCGTCTACTCGCTGCGAGCTCGCGAGCGCCCCACGGTCTCGACCCCGGTCACCTGGGAGGAGGTCGAAGCCGTGGCCGACTCGGGCGACGGGTCGAGCCTGGTCTTCGAGGCCGGCGACGTGCTGGAGCGAATCGAGGAGCAAGGCGACCTCTTCGCCCCGGTGCTGGAGCTGGAGCAGCAGCTGCCGAAGCTTTGAGGCCGCGGCGGGGTTGAAGAACTGCATGCGACTACCTGCGATCTCACTCGTAATGCTCGCCCTGGCGGTGCCGGCGGTCGCCGGCGCCTCGCCCGAACCGCCGCCGCCCGGGACGCCGCCGTCGCTGACCGGCCTGGAAATGACCGAGCGCACGATCCTGGCGCCGAGCACGCCGAAGAGCACACACTCGCAGCTGCCGCGGAAAACGGTCTTCTCCTTCTTTGTCAACCAGGACGCGACCGTCAGCGTCGTCTTCAAACAGGTCCGCAAGCACGGCGGGCTGGTCCGGCGCGGGGCGCTGACCCGCGCCGGATTCGCCGGCAAGAACAGAATCCGCTTTGAAGGCAAGCTGCCGAAGCCGAAGGGCGGGGTCCAGTTCCTCTCGGCCGGTCGCTACCGGGCCTTCTTCGTTTCGCACAACGAGAACGGCGTCTCGCCGGAAGCCTCGATCGGCTTCCGCGTCGTCCGCCCCGCGAACTGAGGGGCGACGCCGCTCAGTCGAGCGGCTGGCGCACGACCGGCTGGCGCGTCGCTTTGACCTCGTCGAGGCGGCGGACCGGGGTCGTGTAGGGGGCGTTCTTGGCGAGGTCCGGGTCGGTCTCGGCCTCGGCGAGGATGCGCTCGACCGCGTCGGCGAAGGCGTCGAGGGACTCCTTGGTCTCGGTCTCGGTCGGCTCGACCATCAACGCCTCCTCGACGAGGAGCGGGAAGTAGACGGTCGGCGGGTGGAAGCCGAAGTCGAGTAGGCGCTTGGCGAGGTCCAGGGTCGCCAGGCCGAGGTCGCGCTTCATCGGCTTGCCGGAGAGGACGAACTCGTGCATGCAGTGGCGGTCGAAGGCGATCGGCAGCCGCTCGCCGGCGCGGCCCTCGGCGAGGCGCGCCTTCAGGTAGTTGGCGTTCAGCACTGCGGTCTCCGAGGCCTCCGAGAGGCCGTCTCCGCCGAGGCTGAGGATGTAGGCGAGGGAGCGGACGAAGACGCCGAAGTTGCCCTGGAAGCCGCGCAGGCGACCGATCGACTTCGGCCGCTCGAAGTCGAGGTCGAATGCCGGGCCGTGGCCGTTGGAGCCCTCGCGGCGGACGACCTGCGGCCGCGGCAGGAAGGGCTCGATCCGGTCGGATACCGCGATCGGGCCGGCGCCCGGGCCGCCGCCGCCGTGCGGCTGGCTGAAGGACTTGTGGAGGTTGACGTGGACGATGTCGAAGCCCATGTCGCCGGGGCGCGAGTGGCCCATCACCGCGTTGAGGTTGGCCCCGTCGTAGTAGAGCGTCCCCCCCTCCTCATGGATCAGCTTCGCGATCTCGGCGATGTGTTCGTCGAAGACGCCGAGCGTGTTGGGGTTGGTCAGCATCAGGCAGGCGACCTCGCCGGCGTTCTCGGCCAGCTTCGCCCGCAGGTCGTCCATCTCGACGCCGCCGACACCGTCGGTCGCGACTTTGACCACCTCGTAGCCGGCCATCGTCACCGAGGCCGGGTTGGTCCCGTGCGAGGTGTCGGGCGCCAGCACCTTGGTTCGCTCTTCGCCGCGGTCGGCGTGGTAGGCGCGGGTCAGCAGCAGGCCGGCGAGCTCGCCGTGGGAGCCGGCGCTCGGCTGCAGGCTGACGTGCGGCAGGCCGCAGATCTCGCTCAGGCTCTCCTGCAGCAGCCACATCAGCTCCAGCGCGCCCTGAGCACGGCGCGGGTCCTGCGCGGGGTGCAGGCGGGCGTGGCCGGGCAGCGCCGCCACCCGCTCGTTGAGGCGCGGGTTGTGCTTCATCGTGCAGGAGCCGAGCGGGTAGAAGCCGCTGTCGAGGTCGAAGTTGCGGCGCGAGAGGCGGTTGTAGTGGCGGACGATCTCCGGCTCGGCGATCTCCGGCAGCCGCGGCGGCTCGGCCCGCAGCAGGTTCTCTGGGATCAGCTCGGCGAGCGGCTTCTCGGGCACTTCGGCGGCGGGCAGCGCCGCGGCGCGGCGTCCCGGCTTCGACTTCTCGTAGATCGTCTTAGCGCGTTCGGCCTGCATCGGGGTCTCGGTCAGAGCCATCAGGCCGCCCCTCCCGCGAGGGGCGCCTTAGTGTCCTCCTGGTTGACCAAGGCGCCCCGCTCGGCGGCGACGGCGGCGCCGAGCGCCTCGGCCAGCTCGTCGATCTGGGCCTTGGTGCGGCGCTCGGTGATCGCGACGAGCAGGCCGTCCTCGAACTCGGGGTACTCGCGGCCGAGCGGGTAGCCGGCGGCGATGCCGCGCTCGGCGACGCGGTCGAGCACCTTCCCGACGGGTGCGTCCAACCGCACCGCGAACTCGCGCGCGACCGGCGCCTCGTGCAGCAACTCGACCCCGTCGACCGCGGCGAGCCGCTCGCGCGCGTAAGCGGTCCGCTGGACCAGCAGCTCGCCGAGCTCGCGGAACCCGTTGCGTCCCAGCCAGGCGAGGTGGACCATCGCCCCCAGCGCGTTCAGCGCCTGGGCGGTGCAGATGTTGTTGGTGGCTTTCTCGCGGCGGATGTGCTGCTCGCGGGTCTGCAGCGCGAGGACGAAGCCGCGGCGACCGTCGACGTCCTCGGTCTCGCCGGCGATCCGGCCCGGCATGCGACGGATCTGGGCCTCGGTCGCGCAGAAGAAGCCGAACGAAGGGCCGCCGAAGTCCAAGCGGTTGCCGAGCGGCTGGCCCTCACCGAGGGCGATGTCGGCGCCGCACTCTCCCGGCGGCTTGAGGATGCCCAGCGTCATCGGGTCGCAGGCGACGACCAGCAGCGCCCCGTGCTCCTTCGCCGCCGCCCCGAGCGCCGCGACGTCCTCGACCGCGCCGAGGAAGTTCGGGCTCTGGAGGAAGACGGCTGCGGTCTCGCCGTCGACGGCTGCGGCCAGCGCCGCGGCGTCGGTCAGCCCGGCCTCGAGCCCGACCTCGGCGATCTCGGCGCCGTAGCCGACCGCGTAGGTCGCGAGCGTCTCGCGGCTGTGCGGGTGGACGCCGCGGGAGACGACGAACTTCCGCCGTTTGGTCGCGCCCATCGCCAGGTACCCGGCCGAGGCGACCGACGATGGCCCCTCGTAGAGCCCTGCGTTGGACACCGGCAGCCCGGTCAGCTCCGACATCGCCGTCTGGAACTCGAACATCACCTGCAGCCCGCCCTGGGAGATCTCCGGCTGGTAGGGCGTGTACGGGGTGAGGAACTCGCTGCGCGAGGTGATCGCGTCGACGATCGCCGGCACGTAGTGGTCGTACATCCCGGCGCCGACGAAGCAGACCTGCTCCTCGGCGTCGGCGTTCCGCTCGGCGAGCGCCGCCAGTCGCTCGTAGACCTCGGCCTCGCCGAGGCCGTCGGGCAGCGCCAGCGGCCGGCCGAGGCGTAAGGGCTCGGGGATCTGCTCGAAGAGCTCGTCGACCGAGGAGACGCCGATCGCGTCGAGCATCTCCCGTCGGTCGTCGGGGGTCGCGGAGGTGTAGCGGGTCACGTCGTTAAGGCTAGGGAAGCGGGTGGCTGGGCTTTGCGCCTAGCGGTCCAGCATCTTGCGGTATTCCTGGACACCGAGCAGGGTCTCGGCCTCCTCCGGCGAGGTCAGCCTGATCTTGACCAGCCAGCCGCTGCCGTAGGGGTCCTCGTTGATCTGCTCCGGCGCGTCCTGCAGGGCGTCGTTGACCTCGACGATCTCGCCGGAGAGCGGCGCAATCACATCGGAGACGGCCTTGACCGACTCGACCTCGGCGTAAGAGGAGTCTTTCTGGACGCTGGCGCCGACCTCCGGCGGGTCGAAGAAGACGACCTCGCCGAGCGAGTCCTGGGCGTACCAGGTGATCCCCAGGGTGGCCTGGTCGCCCTCGATCCGGGCCCAGTCGTGTTCCTCGTGGTAGCGCAGGTCGTCGGGGTAGGTGGCGTCGGCCAAGGCTCAGCTCCTCTTCGAGTACAGGGGTTTGGAAGCTATCCGGGCGGGGCGGCGCTTGCCGCGCACGTCGATCTCGAGCTCGGCCCCAACCTCGGCAAGCTCCGATTTCACGTAGGCCATCCCGGCGCCGAGCTCGAGCGAGGGGGCGAAGGTGCCGCTGGTGACGACGCCGACCTCCTCGCCGGCGTACAGGACCGGGTTGCCTTCGCGCGGGATCCCCCGGTCCTCCAGCGTGAAGGCGACGAGCGTCTCGGCGGTGCCCTCGGCGCGGGCGCGGGCGACCGCCTCGGCGCCGATGAACCCCGTCGCCTCCTTGCAGCACCAGCCGAGGCCGGCTTCGATCGGGTTGCGCTCGGGGGTCAGCTCGTTGCCGTGCAGCGGGTAGCAGACCTCCAGCCGCAGGGTGTCCCGCGCGCCGAGCCCGCAGGGGACGACGCCGGCGTCGAGCAGCTCGGCCCAGATCGGGGCCGCGATCTCGGGGTCGATCAGCAACTCGACCCCGTCCTCGCCGGTGTAGCCGGTGCCGCAGACCAGCGCCGGGCGGCGGCCGATCTGGACGTGGGAGACGTGGAAGCGCGGCGGCAGCTCGATCCCGAGCGCCGAGCCGAGCACGGCGCGGGCGTGCGGCCCCTGGACGGCGAGCATCGCGTAGCGGTCGGCGACGTCGCGGACGATGACGTCGAACCCGCGGCTCTGGAGGCCGAGCCAGGCAAGGTCGGTCTCGTGGTTGGCGGCATTCGTGACGATCAGGAAGCGGTCGCCGCCGAGCCGGTAGGCGAAGAGGTCGTCGAGGACGCCGCCGTCCTCCTGGCAGAGACACGAGTACTGCGCCCCGCCGACCGCGATCGCGGCGACGTCGTTGGAGAGCACCCGCTGCAGGAAGGCCAGCGCCCCAGGGCCCTCGACCTCGACCTCGCCCATGTGCGAGACGTCGAACATCCCAACGTGACGGCGCACCGCCGAGTGCTCCTCGCGGATCCCCTCGTAGGTGACCGGCATCTCCCAGCCGGCGAAGGGGACGATCTTCGCCCCGAGCTCCTGGTGCTGCGCGAAGAGAGGGGTGCGTCGGGTGGCGGTGGCCGCGTCGCTCACGCAGCCCAATCTATTGAACGGCGCGCGCCTACTCTTTGAGGAAGCCGGGAACGTCGATGTCGTCGTCGGTGACCCGGAGTTTCCTGATCTCCGTGTCCTCGGCTGAGACCCGCGGGCGGCTCTCGTAACGACGGCGGACGCGCTGCGGCGAGCGGGCGAGAAGCTCGAAGCCCTCGAAGCCGGTGGCGATCACCGTCACCCGGACCTCGTCCTTCATCGACTGGTCGACGACGGAGCCGAAGATGATGTTGGCGTTGTCGTCGGCCTCGGCCTGGACCAGCTGGGCCGCCTCGTTGACCTCGAACAGGCCGAGGTCCTCGGGGCCGGTGATGTTCAGCAGCATCCCGGTCGCGCCTTTGATCGACTCCTCGATCAGCGGCGAGGTGATCGCCGCCTTGGCGGCGTCGAGCGCGCGGGCCTCACCGGAGGCCGAGCCGACGCCCATCAGGGCCGAGCCGGCGTCGCGCATGATCGTCCGCACGTCGGCGAAGTCGAGGTTGATCAGGCCGGGGATCGTGATCAGGTCGGTGATGCCCTGCACGCCCTGGCGGAGGATGTCGTCCGCCTGGCGGAAGGCCTCGAGGACGCTGGTGCGCCGCTCGACCGCCTGCAGCAGCTTCTCGTTCGGGACGATGATCAGGGTGTCGACTTTGTTGCGCAGTTTCTCGATGCCCTCGAGCGCCTGCTGCATCCGTCGTTTGCCCTCGAACTCGAAAGGTTTGGTCACCGCGCCGACGGTCAGGGCGCCGATCTCCTCCTTGGCGATCTCGGCGATGACCGGCGCCGCGCCGGTGCCGGTGCCGCCACCCTCGCCGGCGGTGACGAAGACCATGTCGGCGCCCTTCAGCGCCTCCTTGATCTCGTCGCGGCTCTCGGCCGCCGCGCCGGCGCCGACCTCGGGGTTGCCCCCGGCGCCGAGGCCGCGGGTCAGCTCCTGGCCGATCGAAAGCTTGATGTCCGCGTCGCAGGCCTGCAGCGCCTGGGCGTCGGTGTTGACCGCGACGAACTCGACGCCGCGAATTCCGGCGTCGATCATGCGGCTGACGGCATTGGTGCCGCCGCCGCCGGCGCCGACGACCTTGATCACAGCGAGGTAAGTGGATTCCATGTGAGTTGAGCCTTTGTTCCGTCCGACCCTTCAGCAACGCTCTAGGGTTCGAGCCTCCCGCTGAAGGACGGAAATTGCGCTCAACGTAGGGCATTCCCACGTCTCTGTCAAACGAGCGGCACCCATCCTGCAACGGCCAAGTCTCGACCACTAGTTGAGGGTTTTGCCACTCTCACCCTCAGGTCGAGACTTTTCGACGCCGCTCTGCAAAGCCCTTTCTCGGCGCTCGGAAGTGGTTCAGGGTGGCGGCGGCAGTTCTTGGCCGGACCCCTCGTAGGCCGGCCGGGATGGTGCGCGCAGGTCTACATAATCGAGCGCCGTGACCGAGGGATCGGCGAGGATCGCGGCGCCGGCATTCCACTTTCGACGGGCCTGCGAGGCGTCGCCGAAGCGCAGTTCGATTCCGGTGGTGAGTTCGACCACCACCCCGCTCTCGCCGAAGTAGCTGCGGGCGAGGTAGGGGCGCAGCGCCTCGGGCGCGGCGGCGAGCACCCGCACCTGTTCCAGCGCCGGGCCTTTGACCCGGCCCCCCTTCGGCACTTCGCCGAGCGGCAGTTGCGGCAGCGGCGGTTCCTCCGGTGGCCGCAGCCAGCGGACGGCGGCGCCGTTGCCGGCGATGCCGACCGCTTCGTCGCCTTCGCCGATCGCCGCCGCCAGCTGCGGCACCTGCACGTGGGGGTCGGCCGTCTTGGTGCGGATCGCGAACCAGTAGACGGCGAGGAGCGCCACCACGGCGACGACCAGAATCGCGATCGCCCGCCGGCTCACAGCGCCCAGCCGTCCGGCCAGCTGACCTCGCCGAGGATCTGGACCTCGGGCTCGAGCTCGACCCCGAAGCGCTCATGAACCCGGCGGCGCCCCTCGGCCATCAGCTCGAGCACGTCGGCGGTGGTCGCGTCGCGGTCGTTCTCGACGAAGTTCGCGTGCTTCTCGGAGAAGCGGGCGCCGCCGTGGCGCAGCCCGCGGCAGCCGGCCGCCTCGAGCAGCTGCCCGGCGGAGCGGCCTTCGGCCCGCTCGTCCTCCGGGTTCTTGAAGGTCGAGCCAAAGGTCTTGATCCCCGAGGGCTGGGCCTCGCGGCGGCGCTCGCGCATGCTCGCCAGGGTGGCGCGGATCTCGTCGGGATCGGCGGGCGTCAGGTGGAAAGAGGCCCGGGCGACCACTTCTCCCCCGCGCAGGTTGGAGTGGCGATAGGTGAAGCCGAGCTGATCGGGAGTGCGGCGGTCGGTCCCGGCGGCGGTGCAGACGTCGACCCACTCGAGGACCTCGGCCAGCTGACCGCCGTAGGCGTTGGCGTTCATCCGCACCGCGCCGCCGGTGGTGCCGGGGATGTTGACGCCGAACTCGAGGCCGGAGAGTCCCCAGCCGGCGGTTTTCGCCGCCGCCGAGGGAAAGCGGCAGCCGCCGCCGCAGAGGACCCGGTCGTCGTCGCGCTCGATCGCCGCCAGCTCACCGCCGAGCTTCAGCGCGAGGCCGTGGAAGCCCTCGTCGGCGACGAGGAGGTTGGAGCCGGAGCCGATCACGCCGACGGGGATGCCCTCGGCGTCGGCCCAGCGCAGGACCGAGACCAGGCTGTCGAGGTCGCGCGGGTGGGCGAACCAGTCGGCGGCGCCGCCGGTCCGCACGGTCGTGAACCGGGCCAGCGGATGACCGGCTTTCACCCCCTCAGGCGGCGCGCTCATCGCGCTCCTCGCCGGTCGAGGCCTTGGCGAGGAGGGCCTCGCCGATCCGGAAGACGTCGCCGGCGCCGATCGTCACCAGCACCGTCCCCTCGCCGTAGAGCGCGGGGTCGCCGTCGAGCCGGTCGATCAGCGCCCGCTGCGCCAGCTCTGCCGTTGGCAGCCACCAGACCGGCTTCCCCCCCGCGCGCTCCGCCGCCACCTGCGCCACCCGGAGGCCGCTGACCCCGGCCAGGTCGCCGACCGGTTCCTCGCGCGCCGGGTAGACGTCGAGGACGATTGCCTCGTCGGCAAGGGCGAGGGCGGCGCCGAACCCGTCGGCGAGCGCCTTGGTGCGCGAATAGAGGTGCGGCTGGAAGACGGCAACGAGGCGGCTCGGGCTCTGTTCACGCAGAGCCGAGAGGGCGGCCCGGACCTCGGTCGGGTGGTGGGCGTAGTCGTCGTATATAGAGACCGGCCCGCGCGAGCCCTTCAGTTGCAGGCGCCGGTGGACGCCGCGGAAGCCCGAGAGCGCCCCGGCCGCAGCGTCGGGGTCGAAGCCGGCCAGTTGCAGCGCGGCAAGCGCGGCGCGGGCATTGCGGAGGTTGTGGCGACCCGGCACAGCCAGGGGCAACTCAACTGGGCCCGGCGCCGAGGCATCGAAGGGACACCTTTCGTCACCACACTCATCGAGCCAGGACATGTCTTCGTCCGTCGGCGTCACCAGCCCTCGTGCGAAGGCGGCGAAGGCGGCGAAGCCCGCGTGCAGCTCGGCCAGCGAGCCCCAGCGGGAGTGGTGGTCCATCTCGACGTTGGTGACCACCGCCACCTCGGGCCGCAGGCGCAGGAAGCTGGCGTCGCTCTCGTCGGCCTCGGCGACGACCCACTCCCCCTCCCCCCAGCCGGCGTTCGCCGTCTCTCCGTCCGGTCCCAGTCCGGGAACCTCGCCGCCGACGAAGAAGGCCGGGTCGGCGCCGAGCGCCCGCAGCGCCCAGGCGACCATCGCCGTCGTCGTCGTCTTCCCGTGGGTGCCGGCGATCGCGATCAGCCGCTTCTCGGCGCAGAGCTCTGCGAGCAGCGCCCCGCGGTGGATCAGCTCCGTGCCGCGCTCGCGGGCCAGGCGCAGCTCCGGGTTGTCCTCGGCGATCGCGGTCGAGACGACGACCTCGGCGCCTTCGGGCAGGTTCGCCGCGTCGTGGCCGACGGCCGGTTCGATCCCGGCGGCGCGCAGCCGCTCCATATAAGAGGAGTCGGCCCGGTCCGAGCCGGTCACCGCGGCTCCGAGCCGGGCGCAGACCAGCGCCAGCCCGCTCATCCCGGCGCCGCCGATCCCGATGAAGTGAAGCCGCCGCCCGCTCCAGTCCGTCATCGACCAGCCCTTCCGCGAAACCGCGTGAATGCGCCCATACGACGATCTCTCGCGGTCTCGGCGATCACGCGGCTGCCTCCAGGACCTCGTTGGCGATCTGCCTGGCGGCGTCGGGCCTCGCCAGCGCGCGGGCGGAGCCCGCCATCGCCTCCAGTCGCGGGCCGTCTTCGATCGCCGCCGCGACCTCGGCCTGCAGCCGCTCGGCGCTCAGCTCCGCGTCGGGGACCACGCTGGCGGCGCCGGCCTCCCGCATCCACTCCGCGTTCGCGGTCTGGTGGTCGCCGGTGGCGAACGGATACGGGATCAGCACCGCGGGCCGCCCCGCGGCGACGACCTCGAAGATCGAGCCGCCTGAGCGGGCGACGACGAGGTCGGCCGCGGCGAGGCTGTCGCCGAGGTTCGGCTCGTAGTCGAGCAAGGTGTAGCGATCGCCATGGGGCGCGAGGGCGAGCCGCCGCTCGAGCTCCTCGAAGTCCCGCCTGCCGGCGATGTGGAGGACGTGGAAATCGCGCTCACCCCCCTCGGCGAAGGCCTCGATCGCGGCGAGGTTGATCGAGTGCGCCCCCTGGCTGCCGCCGAAGACGAGCAGGCAGCGATCCCCGGCGCCGATCCCGAAGCGGCGCCGGGCCGCGTCGCGGTCGCCTTCGAGCACCGCCCTCGGCACCGGCCGGCCGGTGACCAGGTACGGCTCCCCCTCCCGGCCCTCGATCGGGAAGGCGAGGCAGACCCGCCGCGCCCGTCGCGCCAGCAGCCGGTTGGCGAGCCCGAGGTGGCTGTCGGCCTCGGTCAGCACCAGCGGCGTCCCGGTCAGCGTCGCCGCCAGCCCCGCCGGGCCGGCGACGAATCCGCCGCCGCCGAGGACCACATCCGCCCCGCGACGGCGCAGGACCTTGCGGGCCGCGCCGACCGCGGCCAGCGCCTCGGCGCCGGCCCGAGCCGCGCGCAGGGGGTTGCGGCGGTCGATGCCGCGCACCTTGACGAAGTCGATCTCGTAGCCGGCAGCGGGGACCAGCTCCGCCTCGATCCGCTCGCGCGTGCCGAGGAAGCTGACCTCGGCGCCGCTAGCCCGAAGCTCTTCGGCGACCGCCATGGCGGGCACCACGTGCCCCGCGGTTCCCCCCGCCGCGACCACCACTGTTGGCTTTCCTGGCACCGCTCGATCGGCTCCTCTTCTCGCGCGCGGGCGATCGCCCGCCGTCGACGACGCGCAGTTTGCCAGCGCGGGTGGGCGTCGAAGCGCGCGCCGTCGCCGCACGCCCGCCGCGGGCGACGTTGAGGATCAGGCCGACGGCCAGCAGCGTCGCCATCAGGCTGCTGTTCCCGTAGGAGACGAAGGGCAGCGGCACACCGGTCAGCGGCGCCATCCCCATCACCGCGAAGAGGTTGATGATCGCCTGCACGAGGACCAACGAGGTGAGGCCGGCGACGAGGATCTTCCCGTAGACGTCCTTCGCCTTCTGGGCCGTTTTCAGGCCGGCGTAGCCGAACATCGCGAAGAGGCCGACGACGGCGGTGATCCCGACCATGCCGAGCTCCTCGCCGATCACCGCCGAGATCATGTCCGTGTGGGCCTCCGGCAGGTAGAAGGCCTTGCCGACGCCGTTGCCGAGGCCGTCGCCGAGGAAGCCGCCGGAGCCGAGGGCGATCTTCGCCTGCGCCGCCTGGAAGCCGGCGCCGGAGGCGTCGGCGGTCGGATGCAGGAAGGAGGTGAGGCGCGCCATCCGGTAGGGCTCTACAACCGCCATGACCAGCGCCAGGCCGCCAATCGCGAGCGCGATCTTGCCGAGGTCGACGGGCCGCGCCCCCGCCGCGACCAGCATCGCCCCGACCGAGAAGGCGATCACCATCGTCGTCCCCATGTCGGGCTGGAGCATGATCAGCAGCGAGGAGCCGCCGACGACCAGCAACAGGGGCATGATCCCCTCCAGGGAGCGGACCCGCTTCGGCTTGCGCGCCAGCAGGTCGGCCCCGTAGAGGACCAGCGCCACCTTGGCCAGCTCGGAGGGCTGGACCTGCAGGAAGCCGCCGCCGAGCCAGCGGGTCGCGCCGTTGACTTCGGTGCCGGCGACGAGGACCGCGAGGAGGAGGAAGATCGAGCCGCCGAGGAGCAGCGGCGTCACCTCGCGGATCGCCTTCAGCCCGTGGCGGGAGGCCAGGTACATGATCGCCAGGCCGACGCCGCCGAAGAGCAGCGTCCGCTTCAGGTAGAAGGCGCTGTCGGAGAGGCCGCCGTCCTGGAGGATGCGGGTGGTCGAGCTGGCCGAGAAGACCATCACCGCGCCCAGCGCGAGCAGGCAGAGGGTCGCGGTGAGGAGGATGTTGTACTCGGCGGGAACCGGGCGGGCGCGCTTCTTCGATCGCTTGGCTTTCGCGGCCTTCTTCGCCGGCTTTTTCGTGGCTTTACGGGCCCGCGGGGATTTGGCGCTCATCCCAGCTCCCCGACGATCTCGCGGAAGCGCTCGCCGCGCGCCTCGTAGTTCTCGAAGGCGTCGAAGCTGGCGCAGGCGGGCGAGAGCAGCACCGTCTCGCCCGGCCCGGCCGCGGCGGCCGCGCGGCGCACCGCGTCTTCGAGGTCGGCGCAGCGGTGCAGCTCGACCCCGGCCTCGACGACCGGCGCCAGCTCACGCGCCATCCGCTCGCTGGTGGCGCCGACCAGGTAGCAGGCGCGGGCGCGCTCAATTAGCGGCTCGACCAGCGGGCCGAAGGGCTCGTCCTTCTCGCTGCCGCCGAGGATCGCGTGGACGCCGCCGTCGAAGGCGCGGATGCCGACCGCGGCGGAGGCGACATTGGTCGCCTTGGAGTCGTTGACAAAACGGACGCCGCCGAGCTCGGCGACCGTCTCCAGCCGGTGCGGGACGCCGGCGAAGCTGCGCAGGCCGTCGCGGACCGCGTCGCGGTCGATCCCCATCGAGAGCGCCGCCGCGGCGGCGGCCATCGCGTTGGCGACGTTGTGCTCGCCGAAGAGGCCGAGCTCGGAGACAGCCAGCAGCGGCTCGCCGTCGTAGAAGATCGTCCCTTCGGCGACGGCGACCTCGCACTCGGGGGCGGCGCCGGTGCAGAAGGCAATCCGGCGGGCGCAGCCGCCGAGGTCGGTCCCGGCGGCGAAGGGGTCGTCGGCGTTGAAGACGGCGATGTCGTCGTTGCCCTGGTTGGCGAAGATCCGCAGCTTTGCCGCCAGGTAGGACTCGAGGTCGCGGTGGCGGTCGAGGTGGTCGGGGGCGAGGTTGAGGAATACGGCGCACTCGGGCGCGAACGCGGTCGTGTCCTCGAGCTGGAAGCTGGAGCACTCGCAGACGACCGTCGCCGCGGGGTCGACCTCGCCGACCAACTCCGACAGCGCGGTGCCGACGTTGCCGGCGACCGCGACCGGCTCGCCGGCGGTGCGGTAGACGTGGCCGAGCAGCTCGACCGTGGTCGTCTTGCCGTTGGTGCCGGTGACGGCGAGGAAGCGGTTGGGCAGCGCCCGCCAGGCCAGCTCCAGCTCCCCGACGACCTCGGCGCCCCGCTCCAGGGCGCGTGCGATCACTGGCGCCTCCCGGGGTACACCCGGGCTCTTGACGACCGTGCGGGTCCCGTCGAGCTGCGCCACTCCATCCGTATCCAGAAAGACTTCGACGCCGGCCCCCTCCAGCCCTGCCGCCCCCTCCGGATGGCCGGAATCGACCGCCCGCACCGCCTCGCCGCGCGCGGCGAGCAGCCGCGCCGCCGCCTGGCCGGAGCGGGCCAGGCCAACCACGAGGAACGGGCCCGAAGGCAGCGGGGGGCGAATTTCCTTGGCCGGGACCCGTAGGGACACATGCCAGAGCTTCGCGACGCCCCCGGATACCCCTCTGCACGAGGGCGTCCCTCTGGTGATGTACGCTTATACACCATGAACCGTCGCACTCAGATCTATCTCGACGAGAGCCAGACCGCAAAGCTCGACGAACGAGCCGCCGCCGAGGGGACCTCCCGCTCGACGCTGATCCGACGCGCCATCGACGCCTACCTCGCTCAGGAGCTGCAGGACGCGGCGGCCTGGCGTAAGCAGTGGCAGGAGGCGGTTACGGAAACGGCGGGCATAGCTCCCCACCTCGAAGATGGTGTCGAGTACGTCGACAACCTCCGCCGGGCGGAAGCCGAGCGATCCAAGGAAGTGTGGCAGCGGTGAACGTCGTGCTCGACACGACGGTCCTCGTCGATCACCTGCGGGGGTATTCCCTTGCAGGTGAATACATCGCCGCACTCGGCGCTCCGCCCTCCTGCTCCGAGGTGACCAGGATCGAGATCCTTCGAGGTCTCCGCTCCGACGAACGACGGGGAGCGGAGCGTCTGTTCGCGCTGATCACCTGGGCCCCCGTCGATGAGGAGGTGGGCCGCCGCGCTGGAGAGCTCGGCCGCCGCTGGCGCCGAAGCCATCCTGGGATCGGAGTTCCCGACCTGGCGATCGCCGCCACGGCCGAAATGCTCGAAGCCCAGCTCGCCACCCGCAACGTCAAGCACTTCCCGATGTTCGAGGGCCTGCGCGCCCCCTACTGACCGGCCCCGCGCTGACCTGAACTTCTGGCACAGCGACATCGTCGCGCGGGGCCGCCTTCCGTGTCGGCAGCGAGACTTAGCCCTCGGCCGGATGCTTGTAGTAAATGAGCAGGGCGGTCTTGATCTCCGGCATCACCATCGCGACTCGGCAGACCAAACTCTGGCGATGAGGAAAGTGGTGACTGACGAACTGGCTGATCACATGCCAGTCGTCCTCGACCTCGTCGAGCTCCTCGACCAGAATCGGTAGCGGGTCGCGCAGGAGCTGCTCGAAACGGTCCGACTCGCTCTTCGCCTCGGCCCAGTAGAGGCTCCAGTTCTCCTCGCGGATCTGCTCGGAAACGTCGTCGAGCTTCACCCACTCGCTGCGCTCGTCCATTGGCTCTCCTCTCCATAGGGTTTAAATACTCAGGAGAACCTAATTAGATACTCAGGTGTCGGCAACCGCCTTCAGCGGGGCCCGCTCAGCTGCCGATCGACTGCTGGTACAGCGTGAAGCCGATTCCCGAGCAGACCGCGGCGATGATCCAGAAGCGGAGCATGATCTTCGTCTCCGACCAGGCCATCATCTCGAAGTGGTGGTGCAGCGGCGCCATCAGGAGGACGCGGCGGCGGAAGGTCTTAAAGGCGAAGACCTGGAGCAGGACCGAGAGCGCCTCGATCACGAAGATGCCGCCGATGATGATCAGCAGGACCTCGGTCTGGGTCATCACCGCCAGCGCCCCGATCGCGCCGCCGAGGCCGAGCGAGCCGGTGTCCCCCATGAAGATCGAGGCCGGGAAGGCGTTGTACCAGAGGAATCCGATGCAGGCACCGACCAGGCAGGCGGAGAGCAGCGCCAGGTTCTGCTGCTCGTTGGCAACGAAGGCGATCGCCGTGTAGGCGAGGAGGACGATCGCGCAGGAGCCGGCGGCGAGGCCGTCGAGGCCGTCGGTGAGGTTGACCCCGTTGGAGGTGCCGGCGATGACGAGGAAGACGAGGACGAAGTAGAGCGCCGGGCCGAGGTCGATGCTGCCGTCGCCGATCCGGAAGTAGAGCGTCGGCTCGAGGCCGACCTCGTGGCGGGCGACCCACCAGAGGCCGAGGGCGAGGAGCAGCTGGCCGAGCAGCTTCCAGCGACCGGCGAGCCCGAGCGAGCGGCGTTTGACGATCTTGATGTAGTCGTCGGCGAAGCCGAGGACGGCGCAGCCCATCGCCACCCCGAAGACGGCCATGCTCTGCGGGTCGCGGTCGGAGAGGACGAGGAAGGGGACGCAGATCGAGGCGAAGACGATCAGCCCGCCCATCGTCGGCGTCCCGGCCTTGGTGTGATGCTCCTGCGGGCCGTCCTCGCGGATGTGCTGCCCGAACTCCTTGACCCGCAGGTATTCGATGAATTTCGGGCCGAGGAAGATGCAGATCAGCATCGCCGCCATCCCCGCGATCAGGACTTCGCCCATCAGCCCTCCTCCGCGCCGACGAGGTCAACCAGCTGCTCGGCGACGGCCTCGAGGCCGGCCGAGCGCGAGCCCTTGACGAGGACCGCGTCGCCGGGCTCCAGCCGCTGGGCCAGCAGCTCGGCGGCCTCGCCAGGGTCGGCGACAAGCTCGTCCGGATCGTAGTCGCGCGCCGGCAGGCCGACGCCGACGAGGAAGTCGACGCCCGCAGCGCGGGCGTGCTCGCCGACTCCGCGGTGGTAGGCGGCCGAATCGGGCCCGAGCTCCCCCATCTCGCCCAGCACGGCGACGGTGCGCTCGGCCTCCAGGCTGGCGAGATGGTCGAGCGCCGCGCGCATCGACACCGGGTTGGCGTTGTAGCAGTCGTTCACGAGGACGATCCCGCCGGGGAGCTCCAGCCGCTCGCCGCGGAAGCGGGAGAATCCTATGCTCGCAGCGCGGTCGGCCATCCCCGCAGGGTCGGCGCCGAGGGCGACGCCGGCGGCGATCGCGGCCAGCGCGTTGGTCAGGTTGTGGGCCTCGGCGAAGGGAAAGTGGAAGCGCTGGGCGCCGAGCGGGGTCGAGACCAGCGCTTCGGTGACGCCCTCGATGACCTTCACCTCGGTCGCCTCGACGTCGCCGCCCGGGCCGAAGCGGAGCTGCTCGGCGATCGGCTCCAGGTGCGGCTCCAGCTCGCCGGCTTCAACGGGCGCCACCGCAGTGCCACCGGGGGGCAGGTCGTCGAGGATCTCCGCCTTCGCCGCCGCGATCGCCTCGACCGAGCCGAGCAGCTCGACGTGGACCGGGCCGACGTTGGTGATCACCGCCACCTCGGGCTCGGCGATCGCCACCAACTCGGCGATCTGGCCTTTGCCCCGCATCGCCATCTCCAGGACCAAGGCCTCGGCGTCGTCGGGCGCTTCGAGGATCGTCAGCGGCAGTCCGATCTCGGTGTTGAGGTTCTCGCGGTTGGCGTGGACCTTGCCCGGGAGCAACGCCCGGGTGATGTCCTTGACCGAGGTCTTGCCGACCGAGCCGGTGACCCCGACCACCCGCGCCCCGAGCGCCCGTCGCGACTCGCGCGCCAGCGCCTGCATCGCCGCCAGCGGGTCCTCGACGAGGAAGACCCATGCAGCGCGCCTGCCCTTTTCACCGCTATCCGGTGAAAAGATCCGGCGGACCTCTGGACCGACGACCGCGCCCCAGGCTCCCGCCTCCAGCGCCTGCGGGGCGAACACGCTGCCGTCGTGGTTGGCGCCCTTGAGGCCGAAGAAGAGATCGCCGGGGCCGGCATCGGCCGAGTTGATGACCGCGCGGCGGGGCGAGCCTGGCTCGCCCCCGGCGAGGATCTCCGCTCCCATCGCGGCCGCGATCTCCGGCGGCGAGAGCCTCACGCCGGGCTGCCCAGCTTCCAGAGCTCCTCGCGGGCGACCTCGCGGTCGTCGAAGGGGATCTTCCGCCCGTCCTCGAATTCCTGCCCCTGCTCGTGGCCCTTGCCGGCGATCACCACGGTGTCGCCGGGAGCGGCGCGGCCGAGCGCCAGGGCGATCGCCTCGCGGCGGTCGACGATGACCTCCAGCTCGGCCGCACCGGAAACGCCTTCGGCGCCGGCGGCGACTTCGGCGACGATCGCCTCCGGGTCCTCCGAGCGCGGGTTGTCAGAGGTGATCACGGTCAGGTCGGAGTGCTCGGCGCCGGCGCGGCCCATCTTCGGGCGCTTGTCGCGGTCGCGGTCGCCGCCGGCGCCGAAGACCGAGATCAGCCTGCCCTCGGTCAGCCGCCGGGCGGCGCGCAGCACGTTCTCCAGCGAGTCCGGCGTGTGGGCGTAGTCGACGAGTACCGAGAACCCCTGCCCCTCGTCGATCGGCTCGAAGCGTCCGGGAACCCGCGCCGCCCGCGCCAGCCCGGCGGCGGCGATCTCGGGCCCCACCCCCATCGCCTCGGCGGCGGCGAAAGCACCGAGCGCGTTGGCGACGTTGAAGTGCCCCGGCATCCCGGTCCGCAGCTCCATCTCGCCGACCGCAAAGCGGGCGCCGCCGGCATCGAAGGAAACGTCGCGCGCGCTGTAGTCGGCGGGGGCGCCTTCGGCGGAGAAGGTAAGGCACTCGAATTCCTCCGCCAGGCGGCGGCCGTATGGATCGTCGACGTTGACGATCGCCGTCTTCGGCCCCATCTCGAAGAGCTTGCGCTTGGCGAGGAAGTAGTCCTCCATGTCGGCGTGGAAGTCGAGGTGGTCCTGGGTCAGGTTGGTGAAGATCGCCACCTCGAAGTGGATCGCGTCGGCGCGGTGCAGCGTCAGGGCGTGGGAGGAGACCTCCATCGCGCAGGCCTCGTCGCCGCCGTCGAGCATCTGCCGGAAGGTGCGCTGCAGCTCGATCGCCTCCGGCGTCGTCCGCACCACTTCCTTCTCGACCCCGCCGGCGATCTGCTTCACCGTCCCCAGCAGCCCGCATGGGAATTCGGCCGCCTTGAGGATCTCCTGCACCAGGAACGCGGTCGTCGTCTTCCCGTTCGTCCCGGTCACCCCGACCACCCGCAACTCAGCCGTCGGATCCCCGTAGAACCGAGCCGCCAAGGGAGCCATAGCCGCCCGCGAGTCCGGCACCACCACCTGAGCCACATCCAGTTCCGTCAGCTCCCGCTCGACGACAAGCGCCACGGCCCCATCCTCCACCGCCCGAACCCCAAACTCATGCCCATCAACCTTTTCCCCCACCACACAAAAAAACAGCGACCCAGGCTCCACCTTGCGGCTGTCAAACACAAGCTCCCGAACCCCAACGGAGCCGTCGCCAACCACGCGCGCACCCGGCAATTCGGCCACCAGCTCGCCCAGTCTCATCATCGACGACCCGATTCTAGGAAGGCCACCGGGTGCCCCTCCCACAAAGGCTCAAGAATCCACGGTGGCGCCCATAAGTCCATCCCAGCTGCGCGACGGGCTTTGGGGGAGGGGCACCCGGTGGCCGCTCCCCGAACGTACTCATTCTTGAGGCACACCAAGGTAAGGCAGCGCGAATTCCGCGATCCGCCCGAACGCCGGCGCCGCCACCGACCCACCGTAGATTTCCCCCTGCGGCTCATCGACGATCACCGCGGCCAGCAGACGAGGATTCTGAGCCGGAGCGAACCCGATGAACGAAGCCACGTACTTCGTTTTCGAATAGGTCCCGTCTTCGGCTTTCTCGGCGGTACCGGTCTTCCCCGCCAGCGTGTACCCGGGCACGCTGACCTCCGAAGCCGTACCGCCCGGAGCCAGCACGCCCTCGAGCATTTCCCGGATCTCAGCCGATACCTGCGGCGAGATCACCCGCTTGCCCTTCGGCTCTTCGACCGTTTCGTCGCCGACCCGCTTGATCAGCTGCGGCGGCCGCAGCATGCCGCCGTTGGCGATCGCCGTGTAGCCGGCGACCATCTGCATCGGCGTCACCGAGAGCCCCTGGCCGATCGACTCGTTGCCGAGGGTCGAGCCCGAGTATTCGTCGAGGTTGAGCAGCAGCCCCTGCTCCTCGGCCGGGTACTGGACCCCGGTCGGGCGGCCGAAGCCGAAGCGGCGGATCCACCTGTCGAATTTCTCGGCGCCGACCTCGGTCCCGATCGTCGCCGCCCCGACATTCGAGGAGTGGGCGAGGATCGTCGCCACGCTCATCGTCTCGGTGCCGCGCGGCTCGGCGTCTTCGATCGTCCGGTCGGCCACCTGGAGCGTCGGCGGCAGGGTGAATTCGCTCGCCGGGGTCACCAGTTTTTCCTCCAGCGCGGCGCCGATCGTGAACGCCTTGAAGGTCGACCCCGGCTCGTAGGTGAACCCGGTCGCTTTGTTCAGCAGGTCTTCGTTGCTGACTTCGGAGAGGTCGGCGGGGTCGACCGGCGGCCAGTTGGCCATCGCCAGGATCTGCGAGCTGCGCGGGTCGACGACGATCGCCGTCGCCCCCTTCGGGGAATACGTTTCGCCGACGCCGTTCAGCGCCGCTTCGGTTTCGCGCTGGATTACCGGGTCGAGGGTCAGCTGGATGTCTTCGCCGTCCTCGGCTTCCTCCACGGTTTCCAGCCGGATCGGCTCGCCGAGCGCGTCGTTGACGATCCGCCGTTCGCCGTCGGAGCCGCCGAGCACGTCTTCCTCGCCGGCCTCGAGCCCGGTCAGGCCCTGGTTTTCGGAGCCGACCGCGCCGATCACCTGCCCGGCCATCTCGCCCTGCGGGTAGGTGCGGCGGGAGTCGGGCAGCTGGCCGAGGCCTTCGATGTCGAGCGCTTCGACCTTGGCAGCGGTGGCGAGGTCGACTTTCTGGGCAACGTAGGAGAAGCCGCCTTCGGCGCTCAGCGCTTCCAGCACCTCCCCTTTCGGCTCGCCGAGGATCGGCGCCAGGCGGGCGGCCGCGGCCGGCGGGTTCTTCACCTGGTAGGGGGTGGCGTAGATCGTCCGCGCGTCTTCGGAGGCGGCGAGCTTGTTGCCGCGGCGGTCGAGCAGGTCGCCGCGCAGCCCGGGGACGGTGACGACCTCGGTCTGCTGGTAGCTCGCCTGCGAGGCGAGGCTCGCGCCCTGCACCCCCTGCAGCCAGAAGGCGCGGCCGACGATAAGGAGGAAACAGAGGAGGAAGCCGCCGAAGAGGAGCCCGATCCGCCGCTCGATCAAGCGCATCGGGGGATTCCTAGCCTCCTGCGGCCGCGAGGCGCGCAGCGGCAGTGGCGACGTCGGCCGACTCGTATTCGATCAGCGCCGGCTCTTCGGTGGTCGGCATCGCCAGACCGGCCGCGGCGCCTTCGTTGCGGATGCGGGCGGTGCTGAAGTACTTGGCCTCGCGGCTTTCGAGCATCGAGATCTCCCCTTCGAGCGAGCCGATCTGCTCGTCGATCTTGCCTGCCGAGGCGGCGAAGCTGAGGGTGGCGACGTTGAGGGCGACGATCCCGACGAGGAGGACGCCGAGGACGGCGATCCAGGCGCGGCCGCGGGTCATCCGCACGACGAGGCCCGAGTCGGGCAGCTGGCGGACGGCGACCGCGGTGCGGCCGGCGGCGAGCGCCAGCTTGGGCCGGGTCGGTGCTGGTGCGCGTCTCGGCGCCGGTTTGCGGGCGGGGGCGGTGCGGGCTCGGGTCGGTTTGCGCGCCGGGGCTTTGCGTTTCGGCGGTTTCGTCCGCGAGGGTGCGGGCGCCGGGGCGGCGGTGCTGCGGCGGGCGGGGGCGGCGACGGCCATCAGCCGGTGTCCCCCGCATCCTGGGCCTCGGCGATCTTGACCGCGGCGCGCAGGTGGGCCGAGCGTGAGCGCGGGTTGCGCTCCGCCTCCTCGGGGCCGGGCGAGATCGCCCGGCGGGTCAGCAGCCGGGCCTCGGGCTCGTGGCCGCAGACGCAGACGGGCAGCTCGGGCGGGCAGACGCAGCCGCGCGCCTTGGCGGCGAGGAACTGCTTCACCGGCCGGTCCTCCAGCGAGTGGAAGGAGATCGCGGCGAAGCGGCCGCCGAGCTTGAGCTGCGACCAGGCGAGCGGCAGCGCCTCGTTCAGGGCCTCGAGCTCGCCGTTGACGGCGATCCGGATCGCCTGGAAGCTGCGCTTCGCCGGGTGGCCAGCGCCGAAGCGGGCCGAGGCCGGCATCCCGGCCTTGATCGCGGCGACCAGCTCGCCGGTGGTCGCCAGCGGCCGCCGGGCGACGATCTCGCGGGCGATGCCGCCGGCGTGGCGCTCCTCGCCGAAGCGGCGCAGGACCTGGGCGATCCGCGACTCGGGCCACTCGTTGACGAGGTCGGCCGCAGTGAAGTCCTGGCGCGTGTCCATCCGCATGTCCAGCGGCGCGTCGTAGGAGTAGGAGAACCCTCGCTCGCGCGCGTCGACCTGCATCGAAGACATCCCCAGATCTACATAAACCATGTCTGGGCGGATTCCTTCGCCCTGCAAGGCGCGAAGTCCTGCTGCGAAGTCGCTGCTGACGAAGAGGGTCCGGCAGGGCGCTTCGGCGGCGAAGCGGTTGAAACGCTCCTGCGCCGCCGGGTCGCGGTCGATCCCGATCAGCGTCCCCTCCGGCCCGAGCAGCTCGGCGACCTGACGGGCGTGGCCGCCGCCGCCGAAGGTGCAGTCGACCGCCACCTGGCCCGGCTCCGGCGCCAGCAGCGAGACCAGCTCCGGCGCCAGTACCGGCTCGTGCTCGCTCATAACCTGCTCCACGGCGGAGAGCCCACGAACGCCGACGGGCCGATTTCGCTCCATATAGGGCCCTTCGAGGCCCATCGGCTGGTGTTGGTGTGCGGCGGCATTAAGTCTCATGATCACGCGGTCCCGGCGGCGGCGAGGCCCTCGGCGATTTCCGGGGCGGCGGCGTCGAGCGCTTCCTCCTGCTTGGCCCAGGCCTCTGCGTTCCAGATCTCCAGGTACTCCCCTGCCCCGATCACGACGCAGTTGCCGTCGAGCCCGGCGTGCTCGATCAGCGGTTTGGGGACGCGGATCCGGCCGGCGGAGTCGAGCTTCTCGTCGAAGGAGCCGCCGTGGAAGCGGCGGCGGAGGGCGCGGGCGTCGGCGCCGAAGGGGCTGTGCGGCGAGAGGAAGCGGTCGGAGAGCTGCTCGAACTCGCTGGTCGTGTGCACCCACACGCAGGGGTCGAAGCCCTTGGAGAGAACGATGCCGTCAGCGAGCGGGGCCCGGAAGCGAGAGGGAACCGTGAGCCGGTCCTTGGAATCGAGGCTGTGCTCGTAGAGACCCCTGAACGCCACTGCGGCGAGTCCTTTCTGAGCGGGAGGGCCGGGAAAGAGTTGGACCGGAGTGATGAGGTGGGAGGAGCCTCACCACCCCGGTCCTGGGCTTCAACTCGATTGCCACAATAACCCACTCTCCCCCACTTTGCAACACGACCTCCCTCTGCAACCCCGTTTGCATCCGCCTGCCGGCGCGGTAGGTTGCGCCCGTGGATAGCCCCGAGCAGACCGAGCCGACCCAGCCGGCGGTCGAGGAAACCGTCGACACCGGGATGCCGGACGACGCCAACGACATGCGCGGCTACCACTTCAGCCGCCTGATGCGGACGCCGCTGACCCTGATCCTGGTCGCGGCGCTGACCGCGGCGGCCTTCGTCGCCGGCCTCGTCTTCGTCGGGGCGCTGATCGGCGCCGGCGGCGCGCTGGCGGCGCTGCTTCTCGGGATCGTCGTCGTCTTCGCGATCGCCGACAAGCGGGCGGCCGACGACTTCTTCGAGGTCTACGCGGCGAACCGCGGCCTGACCCTGATCCACGGCCGCGGCCGGCTCCCCGAGGCGACGCCGCTGCTGCGCAAGGGCGACGACCGCTACACCGACCGCACCCTGACCGGGCCGATCGCCGAAGGCTTCGACGGCACCCTGGCGCTCTTCACCTACGAGGAAGAGACGCGCGACTCCGACGGCGACACGCAGACGAACTACTACCGCTACACGCTGGGCCTGGTCGAGGTCCCCGACTGCGCCTCCTTCGTCCCCGAGCTCTACTGCCAGCGCAAGTTCGGGCTGCGGGCGCTGGAGAAGTTCGAGGACGCCTTCCGCGGCAACAAACAGCGGGTGGCCCTAGAGAGCGAACAGCTGCTCGACAAGTACGAGATCTTCGCCAACAAGGAGCAGGACGCCAACTGGCTGCGCCAGCTCTTCTCCCCTACCTTCATCGTCTGGCTCGCCGACTCGGCCCCGGACAAGTTCGCCTTCGAGCTCGTCGGCGGCACCCTCTGCTGCTACGTCAACGGCCACAAGGAAAAGGCCGCCGACCTCGACGCGATCGCCGCCGCCACCGGCGCCGTCGCCAAACGGCTGCGCGACGAGGCGCTGGAGTAGCGGCTAGTCCCCGGGAAGCGCCTGGAGGATGAGAAGCCCCGCCCCGGCCAACAAGGAGAGGGCGCAGAGCACCGCCGCGACGACCGCAACCAGGGTGGCGTGGCGGTTGCGAACGACCATCTCCTCCCGGTCACCTAAGCCGTCGCCCCTGAAGGCCAGCGCCGAAGAGAGAAGCGCGACGAGGCCAAAGAAAAGAGCCGGGGCGAAGAGGAGGGGCGAGGACACTCCGAAAGCGTAGACGCCCCTTTAGAACCCGGCCAGGAACGTCCCGGCGTTGGCGATCAGCGCCGCGGCGATCATCAGCAGGACCGCGGGGACGAGGACGAGCGCGACCACGAGCTGGATCTTCGGCGCGGCGCGGGCGGCGCGCTCCTCGGTCTCGCGGCGGCTGTCGCGGCGCAGCGCGGTCGCCTGGCGGCGAAGCTGGTCGGCGAGCGGCGAGCCGAACCGGCGGGAGCGCTCGATCGCCGCCACCAGCGTCGCCACCTCGCTGCCCGGCACCCGCCGCCGCAGGGCCTCCAGCGCGGCGGCCAAAGGGACCCCGCTGGAGATCTCGGCGGCGGCGATCCGCAGCTCCTCGGCCAGCGGCCCCTCCCCCGCGCCGGCCAGCTGCTCGATGCCGGCGGCCGGGCCGCGCCCCGCCCCGGCGCTGACCGCGAGCAGGTCGAGCGCGTCCGGCAGCGCCCGCAGCAGGCGCCGGTGGCGGCGGCGCTCGCGCCGATGCCGCAGCGCATCGGGGGCGAGGAAGCCGGCGGCCGGCATCGCCGCTAGGACCAGCACCGCCGTGCGTCCCGGTGCCGCCGGCGCAGCGAGCAGTCCGGCCCCACCGCCCGCGCAGGCGCAGGCGAGCTTCGCGGGCAGCAGAGCCGGAGCCGAGACGCGGACCGCCAGGCCGGCGAGGAGGAGGTCGAGCCGCAGCTCCCTCGCCGCCGCCGCGGCGAGCAGGACCGCGGCCGCGGCCAGCAGGCCCGCGTCACTCACTTGACCACCTGCGAGAAGCGGCGGATTGCGAGGAAGCCGACCGCCTGCAGGGCCGCGGCGAGGCCGAGGAGGACGGCGGCGGGCGGCGAGGCCAGCAGCGTCGCGAGGAAGCCGGGCTCCAGCAGCTCGGCGAGCACGGCGCCGCCGGTCGGCATCGCCACCACCAGCAGGCCGGTGAAGCGCGCCTGCGCGGTGGCCGAGCGGGCGTCCTCAGCGACCCGCTCGCGTTCGGCGGCACCGACCGCGAAGCGGCGCAGCAGGCCCGCGAGGTCGCCGCCGGCCAACCGCTGGCTGAGCAGCGCGGCGGCGAAGGCGTCGACCCGCTCCGAGCGCATCCGCCGTCGCCAGCGCGCGACCGCCTCCGCGGTGCCGGCCCCGAGCTCGAGCTCGCCGGCGAGGCGACCGAGCTCGCTGGCGCCCGGCCCGTCCAGGGAGGAGATCGACTCCGCCAGCGAGGCGCGCAGGGAGCGGCCGGCGCTGAGCGAGTCGGCGATCGCCGTTGCCATCTCCGGCAGCGAGCGCTCGACCGCACGCCGGTAGCGTCGCCGGCGGCCGGCGATCGCCGCGGCGACGGCCGCCGGGCCGGCGAGCGCCAGCGGCAGCGCCAGCGTCGGGCCGCCGAGCAGCCAGCCGGCGACGATCGCCGCGCCGGCGCCGAGCAGCGCCAGCCGGCGCCGCTCGACGGTCGAAGGCGCGTAACCCTCCTCGCCGGCCCGCCGCAGCGGCTCCAGCGCCAGTCGCACCCAGCGGGTCGCCGCCGGGCTCGCCGGCAGCGCCTCCCGCGCGGCTAGGGCAGCGAGGCCGCCCGCGGCGGCGGCGAGGAGCGCCGCCGCGGTCACGCGACCTCGGCGATCTCGCTCACCCGCCGCGAGCCGTCGGCCTCGCGCCGCAGGTGGACAACCAGGTCGACTCCGCGGCGGACCTGCTCGGCGACGGTGGCGTGCGGGAGGCCGACGCCGGCCATCAGGACCAGCGTCTCCAGCCGCCGCAGGGCGTCCTGCGGTGAGTTGGCGTGGACGGTCGAGAGGGCGCCGTCGTGGCCGGTGTTCAGGGCGGTCAGCAGGTCGAGCGCCTCGACCCCCCGCACCTCGCCGATCACGATCCGGTCCGGGCGCATCCGCAACGCGTTTCGCAACAGGTCTCGGATCGTCACCTCGCCCCGTCCCTCGACCCCGGCGGGCCTGCTCTCCAGCCGGACCACGTGCGGCTGCTGCAGCCGCAGCTCGGCGGCGTCCTCGATCGTCACCACCCGCTCGCCCGGGGCGATGAAGCTGGAGAGCGCGTTCAGCAGCGTCGTCTTCCCCGAGCCGGTGCCGCCGCTGACCAGGACGCTGCGGCGCGCGGCCACGGCCCGCTCCAGCAGCAGCCGCTGCTCGGCGCTCAGCGTCCCCAGCTCGACCAGCTCGTCGGGGCCGGGCCGGGCGGCGCCGAAGCGGCGGATCGAGAGCGCCGGGCCGTCGATCGCCAGCGGCGGGATCACGACGTTGACCCGCGACCCGTCGGCGAGGCGGGCGTCGACCATCGGGCTGAGCTCGTCGACCCGCCGCCCGAGCGGGGCGAGCACGCGCTCGATCGCGTCGCGCAGCTCTTCCTCGCCGGAGAAGGCGACCTCGGTCGGCTCCAACAGCCCCCGCCGCTCTACATATATGCAGTCGGGTCCGTTGACCATCACCTCCTCCACGGTCGGGTCGGCGAGGAGCGCCTCCAGCGGGCCGAGGCCGACGCTGTCGCGGACGATCCGCTCGACGACCTCCTCGCGAGCCGCGGGCGGCAGCACCGCCGCGTGTTCCTCGACCACGGCGCGGGCGCTGGCGGCGAGCTCCTCGGCCACCCGGCTCCCTGCCGCGGCCTCGGCCCGGCGCCGCTCGACGATCCGCGCCCGCAGGCCGGTCGCCAGCTCGGCGACGTCTCGCTCGTGCGCCTCCATCCGACGACTTATCCCTCCGGCAGCACCGTGACGCGGCGGGCAAAGCTCTCGGCGGCGATCAGCCGCAAGGCCTGCGGGCGGGTCAGGCCGAGGGTCGCGGTGGCTTCCCCGGCGCCGCCTTCGGCGCCGGGGCCGAGGGCCAGCAGAGGCACGGCCGAGGCCGCCACGTAGGTGCGGCCGTCGCCGGACCCGCCCGGTTCGGTGGTGACGACGACGTCGACCCGCGAGCCGACCGGCTGGACGCCGAGGGCCGAGAGCGCGCCGGCGCCGCTGACCGCGATCTCCACCGGTCGCCGCCCGCGGCCGAGGCGGGCGCCGATGCGGGCACGCGGCGTGCGCAGCTGCGAGGCCAGCAGGTAGGACCCCGCCGGGATCGTCACCGCGGGGACGAGCCCAAGGGCTTCGGGCGCCGCGGCCAGGGCGGCGGGTGGGGCGAAGCGAACCGGCACCCGCCGCACCTCCAGCCCGCCGGCGGCGGTCCGGGCGTCGATCGCCTCTCCGGCCCGCAGGTCGTCGACCGCGACCAGCACCGGGCGCAGCTCGCCGTAGCCGCGGACGACGCTGCGTCCGTACCCGTCGGCGAGGGTCCCCGCGGCGACGGCGGCAAGCCCCGCCGCCGCAAGGAAGGCCGCCGCCCGGCCGCGCCGTCTCACCGCCGTTCTCCTAGCGGCAAATAGAGCCGCGCTTCGGTGCCGCCCGGGGAGCGCCGCAGGCGAAAGCTGCCGCCGTGCCGGGCCGCCGCCCGCCGCACGATCTTCAGGCCGTGGCCGTGGCGCCCGGGCGCGCGGCGCTCGGGCTCGGGCTCGGGACGATGGCTCGATCGCCCTGCGTTACCCGGACCCCCGTCGCGCACCGCGACCCGCGCCCGGCCCCCCGCTTCGCAGACTTCGATCTCGACCCCGCCGCTGCCGTGCTCAAACCCGTTGCTGATCAGGTTGTCCAGCGCCTGGACCAGATCCGTCTCGTTACCCGAAACAACTGGATCCGCGGCCTCCCAGGTCAGGCCCAGCGATCTGCCGACGGCGGCGGCGCGGGGCCGCCAGCGCGCCAGCGCGGCCTCGACCACGGGCCTGATGCGAACCGGCTGCGTCGGCGCAGCGGCAGCCTCGCCATTGATCTCGCGGTCGAGGCGGTCGACCGCGGCGGCCGCCATCCGCAGCGCCGACTCCGCCGCCTCGCCCGCGCCTGGATCCGGCGGCAGCGAAAAGGCGAGGGCCTGGAGCGGACGCCGTAGCTCGTGCACCGCCTCGTTCAGGGCGCTCCGGCGCCTTCCCTCCCTCAAGGCCGTGAGCCCAGATGCCATCGCAAAGGACGCGGCAAACGGCAGGCCCGCGGCGATCTCCGCCAGCTCAACCGGCATCGCGCCCCTCTTCCCCTGCCGCGGTCATAGCCCGTCAAGGCTCGGCGCCCGCCTCCTCTCCCCCCTTGCCGCCCGAACGACCCGCAAAACGCGAGATCCGCGGCAGGCACGTGGGCGCGCCCGTCCTTCGAAGCGGTCTCGGCCAGGCGCGTCGAGAGAACGGGCGCGACATGGAAGACCCGCGGAGGACCCCTATCGGTTCCCAAGAATTTCCCTGAGACTCAGATCGATTACAGCGGTCTATTTCTTTTACTGCATATATCTCTATCGAGAACGGCAACGACGGAGCGTTTTGGAATACTTGTCTAGTAACTCGAGTGCTCCTGCCACCAATCCCTTCCGCTCGAGCGAAGAAACGGAGGTCCTCCCTTGCCACAGTCCCGCACTTCCCCAGAGGGCATCACCCAGCAACTTGCCAAGGCGCTTGCCCACCCGCTGCGCGTCCGCATCCTCAGCTCCCTGCACAAAGGGATCTCGAGCCCCAACCAGCTCGCACAGGAACTGGGCGAGCCGCTCGGCAACGTCAGCTACCACGTCAAAACGCTGCTCGAATACGACTGCGTCGAGCTGGTCAAAACCGAGCCGCGCCGCGGTGCCGTCGAGCACTTCTACCGCGCCACCGACCGCGCCTTCCTCAGCGACTCCGACTGGGCGAAGATCCCGGCCTCGGCGCGCAAAGGCATCTCCGGCTCGATCCTCGAGTCGATCGGCCAGAGCGCGACCGACGCGATGGCCGAGGGCACGATCGAGGGGCGCAAGGATTCGCACCTCTCCGACACCCCCCTCCTGCTCGACGAGAAGGGCTGGAAGGACCTCAACAAGGTCCTCGCCGACGCGGTGAAGAAGGCCGGTGAGATCCAGAAGGAAGCCGCCGGCCGTCTCGACGACAAGTCCGAAGGAGTCGCCACCAAGCTGGCGATCATGCACTTCGAGGTCCCCGCGGCCCAGAAGCCGAAGGCCAAGGCGAAGGTCAAGAAGTAGCTCTGGCGCGACGTCCCCGGACCGCCGGGGGCGTCGCCCTTTCTCCCGCTACCCGTCGATCAGGCGGTAGCCGATGCCCCAGCAGTTGGAGACGAAGCGGCCGTGCTCGGGGTCGAGCTTGCGTCTTAGCCGGGAGGCATGCGAGTCCAGGGTGCGCGTCTTGGCGGGGCCGCGGTAGGCCCAGATCGCGTCGAGCAGCTCTTCCTTGGTGAAGACCCGGGTGGGGTCCGAGGCGAGAAACCGCAGCAGGGCGAACTCCTTCTTCGCCAGCGGCACCTCGCGGTCGCCGACGGTGACCCGGCGGCGCAGGGGGTCGATGACCAGGTCTCCGATGCGGTTGGGGCCCTCCTTCGGGTGAGTGCGGCGGCGCAGGACGGCGCCGATCCGGGCACGCAGCTCCCCGTACACGAACGGCTTCGTGAGGTAATCATCGGCGCCGGAATCGAGGCCGCGGACCTTTTCAGTGTCGCCGCTGCGGCCGGTGAGGACGATCACCGGCAGGCGCGGGTCGAAGCGCGAGTCGACGCCGTCGGCCTCGCGGATCTCGCGCAGGACGTCGAGCCCCGAGGCGTCGGGCAGCGAGAGATCCAGGAGCAGCAGGTCCGGGTGGTTGTACCTGCAGAGGCGGAGCGCGTCGGAGGCGCTCGGCGCCGGCATCACGCCGAAGCGGTCGGCGGCGAGGTGCTCGCAGAGCAGATCGAGGGTGAGGTCGTCGTCCTCGCAGACGACCAGGCTGGCGATCTCTTCTCGTTGGGGGAGCATGCGCGCCTAAGCCCTGCTGCCTTCTGTCTCTCCCCCCACCGCTGAGGGAATCTCCAGGACTTTGCGGGCACCGCGGTGCCAGAGGAAGCGCCGCGGCGGCACCCGGCGGCGGACCGAGAGGACGCGTCCGTCGCGATCGAGGAAGTACACGTCGAGCGCGAAGCGCATCCCGAAGGTGTGGACGCCAGCGCAGCGCGGGATCAGCAGCCCCGGTCCGGCGTCCCCACGATCGCGGAAGGCAAGGCCGCGCAAGCGAGTTCGAAAATCCTTTGCAACGGGGATGGGCCGGGGACCGTGCTCCACCTCTCCCCAAGTCGATCCGCCCCCCGGTCTCTCCCCCGCGCCTACTCTTAGGCGATGGCCGCCGAGCCCAAAGTGGCGATTTTCAGCCCCAACCCGATGGTCTCGATCGCGATCGAGTCCTTCAGCGCCGAAGGCGGCGACGACATTCACATCCACGCCGCCGGCCAAGGCGTCTGGGTGGCGAAGATGGCCGCCGAGCTCGGCGCCGACCCGGTCCTCTGCGGGTTTATCGGCGGCGAGGTCGGCTCGGTCCTGCGACCGCTGCTGGAGGAGATGCCGGTCGAGCTGCGGCTGGTCGAGACCGCCGAGCCGAGCGGCGCCTACATCCACGACCGCCGCAGCGGCGAGCGCGAGCCGGTCGGTCAGAGCGCGGCACATCCTGCTTCCCGGCACGAGGTCGACGACCTCTTCTCGGTCACCGTGGCGGCGGCGCTCGACTGCGACCTGCTCGCCGTCTGCGGCCCCTACCCAGACAACACGGTGCCGCTCGACCTCTACGGCGGGCTGGTCGCCGATGTCAAGGCCAACGGCACGCCGGTGATCGTCGACCTCTCCTCGCCCCGCCTCGACAAGGCGCTGGAGGGCGGGCCGGACCTGGTCAAGATCAACGACTGGCAGATCGCCGGCTTCATCTCCGGCCCGGTCGACACCGAGGAGCGGATGCGCGCCGCGATGGAACAGGTCCGCGAGCGGGGAGCCGAGAGCGTGATCGTCACCCGTGCCGGCGAGCCGGCGCTGGCGCTGCGCGACGGATCCTTCACCGAGCTGAAGCCGCCGAAGTTCGAGCGCGGCTCCCGCGAGGGCTGCGGCGACTCGATGATGGGCGCCCTGGCGGCGGCGATCGCCGCCGATCGCGAGTGGGAGGACGTCCTCCGCCTCAGCGCCGCGGCGGGCGCGACCAACTTCCTCCGCGCCGGCCTCGGCACCGGCTCCCGCGCCGTGATCGAGGAGCTCGCCCCCCGCGTCGAGCTCCGCCCGCTGGACTAACGACTCCGACATTGAGTGGGCCATAGCCCCCCGAAGTTCGGAGCGGCTCCGAGATCTGGGCCCCTATAGGGGACCGAAGTTCGGAGTCGCTAGACGTTCGGCTCGAAGGGAACATCGAGCGGGTTGCCGGAGACGATCGCGTGCGGGGCGGTCTCGGCGATCCATTTGAGGTGCGGGGCGAGCATCTCCACCTCTCGCAGGCGCTCCAGCGCCGGCGAGATCCGCACCGGGCGGCCGCCGAGGACGGTGTGGGCGTCGCTGCTGAGGACGTGGACGAGGCCCTTCTCCGCCATCGCCAGCATCCCCTCCGCCATGTTCTCGCGCAGGAAGAAGTCAGCCGTCGCCTGGATCAGCGCCCCCTCGGCCACCAGGGCCGCCATCCGCTCGAACATGTCGGCGGAGAGGTGGCGCTCGGGGTGGGCGACGATCGTCCGGTAGCCGCGCTCGGCGAGGTGCCCGACCCGCCGCAGCAGGGTGTCGCCCAGCGGCCCGGGCGCCGGCTCGAGCAGGATCCAGTTGCCTTCACCGAGCGCGACGCGCGCCAGTTCCTCGTCGCTAAGCCCCTCCAGCGCGGTCTCCGCCACCTCGCCCCCCTGGAGGATCCGCACCGCGACCATTTCCCGCTCCAGACGCTCGTTCAGGCCGCGCACCCGGCCCGCCAGCTCATCAATGCGGACGTCGTGGTCGTGGCGGATATGGGGAGTGGCGCAAACGGCCTCGATCCCGTCGGACTCCGCCTGGCGGGCCATCGCGACGCTGTCGTCGGCGTCCCGGGCCCCGTCGTCGATCGCGTCGAGGATGTGGCAGTGGAGGTCGATCACGGCGTCCCGTCGCGACTTCTACCCGGTTTCGAGGTGAAGAAGTGCAATTTCGCCGCCAAGGTGCAACCGCGCGTTCAGGCACAGGCCCAAACAGGCACGTCACTACGATCATCGGCAAGATCATGGACCTGCTCGCGCCGGGCTTGCGCGGGTGGAGTGGCTTCAACTCATGGATAAGAAGACGACCCGCAGAGGGAATTACGAGTCCGGCTCCGACTACGTGCTGGAGTACGGCGAGCTCCGCTTCGCTTTCAACGAGGAGGATTTCGCGCAGCGCGTGGAGCAGGCGGCGGTGAAGCTCCGCTTCGTCGACCAGGGACTCAGCGGCGAGGAGCTCGACGACCTTCTCGACCTCGCGGTCAGCGGCGAGATCGCCGAGCCCAGCTCCCGCCTCGGCGAGCACATCAACGAGAACTGGGAGGACCTCGTCGGTCCCTCCAACCGCAGCCTCGTCCACTGGATCCGCCGCCTCGTCTTCCGCGGCGCCTGGCTCGACCAGCGGGTCAAGGAGGGCGAGCTCGACGTCGTCTTCGACGAGCGCAGCCAGACCTTCGGCTACGTACAGCCGGACCGCAGCGACGAGCTGATCGAGCTCTCCAAAGAGCCCAGCTGGCGCCGCATCGCGTACAGGCGCTGAGACTGCCTTACCGGCGCATATCGGCGTCCTCAGTCGCTCACGTGCAGAGCACGCTTCGCTCCCTGCGTCCTTGATCTGCTTGGTTAGGCAGCCTCAGAACGCTCTAGGGCAGCCACCACGGTGAGCGAACCGCCGCCGGCGGAGCCCTGGACGCGGCCGGCGTCGAAGAACTCCTTCGCGGCCTCGGCGTCCTCGTAAGCCTCGCCGAGGCGGGTCAGCGAATCGACCAACAGGATCACGTCGTCGCCCGCCGAGGCGCGCGAGGCGGCCTGGGCGAGGGCGTCGCTGGCGTGGCGCGGCTGGCCGGCGGAGACGATCTCCGCCTGCGGCGCGTCGCGCTTCCAGTCGGCCAGCTCCTCCGGGCTGGGGTCGATCAGAAGGACGACCGGGTCGGGGCCCTTCGAGTCGGCGGCGAGGTCGGCGGCGACCCCGCGCAGCAGGGCGGTGCAGCCCGCGCGGGTCTCGGCGAAGAGCAGCGCCTGACGTCCGGCCTCGGGCGGGAGCAGCAGCCCCTGCAGGGTGACCGTCTTGCTGCGACGCCCGAAGCGGCGGCGGCGGCGACGACGCGGGCGCGGCGGCTCGGCGGCGGCAGGGGTCGGGACAGGCTTGGGCTCGGCGGCGGGCTCGCGGGTCGGCTCCGGCGCCGGTTCGCGCTCGGGCGCCTTCTCGGGGCGATCGGGGCGATCGCGCCGCTCGGCCCGCTCGCGCGGCTCACGGCGGCGGCGACGCGGACGCTCGGACCGCTCGCCTTTCTCGGCGCGCTCCTCGCCCGCGCCCCGTTTCGGGGCCTCCTTCGCGCCGCCGTCTCCGTTGCCGCCGGCGAGCTTCCCCACCAGCTCGCTCTTGCTCAGCATCCGGTACCTGGGGATGGCGGCCTCGGCGGCCAGGGAGTGGAGGTCGGACAGGGATTTCTTCTCGAGCTCAGCCTTGTTCATCGAGTCGGCACACTATTCAACCGACCCGACCGGGCGTCGCGGCGGGGTCGATTCCCTCCTCGGCCGCCACTTCAACCCAGGCCTCCGCCTCGCGCGAGCGCTGGCGCCGCCCCCACCCCAGCTCGGCCGCGAGCGCGTCGGCGACCGGCCGCACCGCCTTCGCGCTGCGCAGCTGCGGGGCGGCGAGGAGCCCCAGCCTGGTGCGGCGCAGGAGGACGTCGGCGACGCTGCGGGCCTGCTCGTGGCGGGCGGCGACGACGACCTCGGCCAACAGATCGGGCCGGCCGGGGACGATCGGCCGCGCCAGCTTCGGGTCCTCGCGGGCGATCGCCAGGACTTTGCGCGCTGCGTGCCCGTAGCGGAAGGCGAGCTGGTCGAGTGCCTCCTCCCCCACTCCCTCGGGCGCCTCCAGGTCCTCCGGCCGCGCCGGCATCCCCAGCGGGATCTCGTGCGTGTGGCAGGGCGCCTCGCGCCCCTCGCGCTCGACCAGCCGGTCGACCGTCTGCTTCGCCATCCGCCGCCAGGTGGTGAGCTTGCCGCCGGTGATCGTCAGCATCCCCGAGGAGGTCTCATAGAGCTCGGCTTTGCGCGAGATGTCGACCGACTTGCGCGGGTCGCCGGTGGAGATCAGCGGCCGCACGCCGGCGTAGGCGCCGACCAGGTCGGCCTCCCCAATCGCGGTGCCGAAGAAATCGTTGACCGCGTCGAGCAGGTAGGAAACGTCGGCCTCGGCTGGCCGCGGGTGCCGAGTGTCGCCGTCGAAGTCGTTGTCGGTGGTGCCGACCAGGGTGCGGCCGTACCAGGGCAGCGAGAAGATCATCCGCCCTTCGCCGGCCGGGACGATGCAGGCCGCCTTCCCCATCGGCAGCTGCTCGGAGTCGATCAGCAGGTGGGTGCCGCGGCTGGGCGAGATCCGCGGCACGTCCTCCTCGCCGAGCAGCTCCTCGGGCCGGACCTGGTCGGCGAAGACGCCGGTCGCGTTGACGACGTGGTCAGCGCCGACCTCCATTCGCTCGCCGGAGGCCTCCTCGAGGAAGGCGACCCCTGTCGCCCGGCCATTCGTGGTCGTGATCTCGGTGACCTCGGCCCCGTTCAGCATCACCGCGCCGAAGCGCTCGGCCTCGCCGAGGACGGTGAGGACGAGGCGGACGTCGTCGGTCTGGCAGTCGTAGAAGAGGTAGGCCGAGGTGGGCTCGCGCGGCGCGATCGCCGGCAGCATCTCGTTCACCTCGTCGGGGCCGATCGTGCGGTGGCGCTCGGGGCTCCACTCCTCGGGCTGGTCCCCCTCGCCGCGCCCGCCGCGGCGGCGCAGCCGCTCGGTGGCCATCACGTCGTACATGTTCAGCCCCATGCCCATCATGCGGTCCGGGCGCTTGCCCTCGAAGAACGGCACGAGCAGCGGCAGCGGCCGGACCAGGTGCGGCGCGAGGTTCACCATCAGCGCGCGCTCGAGCAGCGCCTCGCGCACAAGGCCGAGGTCGAAGTTCTGGAGGTAGCGGAGGCCGCCGTGCACGAGCTTCGACGAGCGGCTCGAGGTGCCCGCGGCGAAGTCGCGCGCCTCCACGAGCGCGACGCTGTAGCCGCGTGTCGCGGCGTCGAGGGCGACCCCCGCGCCGGTGATCCCCCCGCCGATGACGACGA
>DASSYI010000013.1:0-22801 GCA_035703365.1 Solirubrobacterales bacterium | reverse complement strand
CCGCCGTCGGCCCCGCCGCGCAGCCCCGCCGCCAGCTCGGTGAGGAAAGACGTCGCGCCGCCCGGCGCGTAGCGGGCGACCGCGTGGGCACCGCCGTCGAGGGGGGTTGGGCGGTCGGTCGCGACCGCCAGGCGGACGCCGTTGCGGCGCATTCCCTTGCGGATCCGCAGGTCGAGGATCGGCGAGCTGTGAGCGGGTCGGTGCCGACGACGAGGACGGCGCCGGCGTCGTCGATGTCGCGGACCTTGGCCGAGAGCTCGGGTTGGGCGAGGCGCACCAGCGACTCGCGGCCCGGACCGCGCGAGGCCCGCGAGTCGACGTGCGGGGAGTCGAGCGCCTCGCGCAGGATCCGCTGGACCAGGTAGCCCTCCTCGTTGGAGGCGTCGCCGACGATCGCGGCACAGGCCCCTTTTCCGGCCCAGAGGCCCTTAGCGGCCGCCTCGATCGCGTCTCGCCACGCGAGCGCCCCGCCGCGTCCGCGCGGGCCGCTCACCCGCTGCTCGGCGCCGAACATCTCGAAGCCGTAGCGGCCGCGGTCGCAGAGCCAGCCGTCGTCGACCTCCGCGTTGTCGCGGGAGACGACCCGTTTGACCTGCTCGTCGCGGACGGTGAAGCTGACGTTGCACTGGCTCGGGCAGAGCGTGCAGACCGAGCCGGCCTGCTCGATGTCCCAGGGACGGGCGCGGAAGCGGTAGGTGTAGGAGGTGAGCGCGCCGACCGGGCAGAGGTCGGTGATGTTGCCGTGGAAGGGCGCGATATATGGACGGTCGTCGAAGGTGCCGACGAAGGTGCGGTCGCCGCGCTCGAGCAGCTGCAGCTGCTCGTCCTCGGCGACCTCCTGGCTGAAGCGCACGCAGCGGTAGCAGAGGATGCAGCGCTCGCGGTCGATCGCGACCAGCGGCGAGAGCTCGATCGGCTTCTCGAAGTGGCGCTTTTCGTCGATCACCCGGGAGCGGCCGGGGCCCCAGCCGTAGGAGATGTCCTGCAGCGGGCATTCGCCGCCTTTGTCGCAGACCGGGCAGTCGAGCGGGTGGTTGACGAGGAGGAACTCGACCACCGCGTTCTGCGCCTCCTTGACCTGCTCGGTGCGGGTGTGGACGACCATCCCCTCGCGCACCGGGGTCGAGCAGGAGGTCTGCAGTTTCGGGATCCCCTCGATCTCGACCAGGCACATGCGGCAGGCGCCGACCGGGTCGCCGAGTTTCGGTTCGTAACAGAAGTAGGGGATCTCGACGTCGCCCTTGCGGGCGGCGTCATGGAGCATCTCGCCCTCGATCGCGGGGACCTCGCGCCCGTCGATCGTGATCGTCACCTCGCGGCCGGCCGGGCTCACGTCGAGGCTCCCAGCGTCTCGGGGTTGCCGAGGACGACGGCGTGCGGGTCGAGGACCAGGTCGGGGTCGGCCATCACCTGCTCGAACTCGTCGCGGAACTTGCGGACCATCGCCCCGACCGGCATCGCCATCGAGTCGCCGAGCACGCAGAGGCAGTGGCCGATGATGTTCTGCTGGACCGAGCTGACGATGTCGAGGTCCATCGGGGTCGCCTCGCCGCGGACCATCCGCTCCAGCATCTTCACCGTCCAGTTGGTGCCCTCGCGGCAGGGGACGCACTTGCCGCAGGACTCGTGGTGGTAGAAGCGCGCCGTGCGCAGCGCCAGGTGCGGGATCGAGACCCGGTCGTCGGCGACGATGATCGAGCCCGAGCCGAGCATCGAGCCGGCCTCGGCCATCGCCTCGAAGCTGTAGGGGAGGTCGAGGCCCTCCTCGGCGGTCAGCACCGGTGACGATGACCCGCCGGGGAAGAAGGCCTTGATCTCGTGGCCGGGCTCGGGGCCGCCGGCGAGGTCGCAGATCAGCTCCCGGGTCGGGATCCCGAGCTCGACCTCGTAGTTGCCGGGGCGGCGGACGCCGCCGGAGACGGAGACGACCTTGGTCCCGGGCGACTGCTCGGTGCCGAAGCCTTTGAACCACTCGGCGCCGTGGCGGACGATGTGGGGGACGTTGGAGAGGGTCTCGACGTTGTTGATCAGCGTCGGCCCGCCGTAGAGGCCCTGCACGGCCGGGAACGGCGGCTTCAGCCGCGGGTTGCCGCGCTTGCCCTCCAGCGCGTCGAGCAGCGCCGTCTCCTCGCCGCAGATGTAGGCGCCGGCCCCGCGGTGGACGACCAGCTCGAGGTCGCGGTGGCAGCCGAGGATGTTGGTCCCCAGGTAGCCCGCCTCGTAGGCCTCGGCGACGGCGGCGTCGAGGATGTCGGCCTGCTCGTCGTACTCGCCGCGGATGAAGATGAAGGCGTGGCCGGCGTCGGCGGCCAGCGCGGCGATCGCGATCCCCTCGATCAGCTGGTGCGGGTTCCGCTGCATCAGCTCGCGGTCCTTGAAGGCGCCGGGCTCGGACTCATCCGCGTTGCAGCAGAGGTACTTGGCCATATCCCCGCGGGGCAGGAAGGAGGCCTTTTTGCCCATCGAGAAGCCGGCGCCGCCGCGCCCCCGCAGCCCCGAGTTTTCGAGCTCGGAGAGGACTTCGTCCTGCTCCATCTCCTTGTAGGCGCGTTCCATCGTCGCGTAGCCGCCCGCCAGCCGCTTGTAGCCGTCGAGGGTGCGCAGCGCCGGGTCCTCGGCGTGCTCGAGCAGGACGCGCTTCTCCAGCCGGTGCGCCATCAGGCGTCCCCCGCCAGTCCGCGCTTGGCAAGCGCCTTCTCCGGCAGGACCTCGTCGCCGGCCCGCAGCTGCTCGATCGCGACCCCCGCCTCGGCCGCCTCCAGCGGCCCGTAGTAGCGCTGGTCGATCGAGGCCATCGGGGCGATGTCGCAGGCACCGAGGCACTCGAAGCCGGTGACAAAGAACTCGGCGTCGTCGTCCCCGGCGGCGGCCTTGAAGGCGTCGAGCAGGCGGTCGCCGCCGCGCATCCAGCAGCTGATGTTGGTGCATACCTCGATCCGGTGTGCCCCGACCGGACGAGTGTGAAGGAGGTCGTAGAAGCTCGCCACGGACTCCAGGTAGGCGGGGGTGACCCGCATCACCGCGGCGGCCTGGCGGATCCCCTCCGGGGTGCACCAGCCGTAGAGCTCCTGAACCGCCCACAGCGCCGGGATCGAGGCCGAGCGGCGGTCGGGGTAGCGGCCCATCAGCGTCTCGATCCGCTCCTGCAGCTCCGGCGGGCAGTCGACCTCGTGCAGCTCGGGGATCTCCTCCTCGGCGCGCGCCGGGATGCGGCCCTCGTTGACCGCCGGGTCGACCGGAAGGTTGGGGTTCTCGATCCCGGGGCCGTCGACGGGGCTCATCGGTCGACGCCCCCAAGGATCGGGTCCAGCATCCCGAGGCTGGCGATCATGTCGGCGACGTAGGTGTCGACCGCCATATCGCGGAAGGCCTGCAGGTTGACGAAGGAGGGGTCGCGGAAGTGGACCCGGGCCGGCTTCGCCGAGCCGTCGGCGAGGACGAAGCAGCCGAGCTCCCCGCGCGGCGACTCGATCGAGTAGTAGACCTCGCCGGGATCGACGCGGAAGCCCTCGGTGACGAGCTTGAAGTGGTGGATCAGGCTCTCCATCGAGGTCGAGAGCTCCGAGCGCGGCGGCAGCACGTACTTGCGGTCGTCGGCGATGTAGGGGCCCTCGGGCAGGGCGTCGAGGCACTGGGCGACGATCCGCGCCGACTCGACCATCTCCGCCACCCGCACCCGGTAGCGGTCGTAGTTGTCGCCGACGGTGCCGACCGGGATCTTGAAATCGACCTCGGGGTAGGCGAGGTACTCGTAGGCCTTGCGCAGGTCCCAGGGCTCGCCCGCGGCGCGCAGCAGCGGCCCGGTCACGCCCAGCTCCAGCAACCGCTCGCGGGAGACGATCCCGGTGCCTTTGGTCCGCTGCAGGAAGACCTCGTTGCGGTCGAGCAGCGCTTCGTACTGGCCGACCCGGATCGGCATTTCCTCGGCGAAGGCGCGGCACTTGGCCTCGAAGCCGAGCGGAATGTCCTCGATCACGCCGCCGACCTGGAAGTAGCGGGTGTGCATCCGCTGCCCGGTCGCCATCTCGAAGAGGTCGAGGATCTTGTCGCGCTCGCGGAAGCAGTACCAGAGCATCGAGATCGCGCCGAGGTCGAGTGCGGTGGTGCCGAGCCAGACGAGGTGGGAGTGGATCCGGTTCAGCTCCAGGAAGATCGTTCGCAGGTACTTGGCGCGGGGCGGGATCTCGAGGTCGATCAGCCGCTCGACCGCGCCGCAGAAGGCCTCCATCTGGAAGAAGTAGGAGACGTAGTCCATCCGCTCGACGAAGGGGATGACCTTCCAGTAGCTCTTGTCCTCGCAGGACTTTTCGATCCCGGTGTGGACGTAGCCGATCACCGGCCGCAGCTCGCGCACCATCTCGCCTTCGAGGTCGACGACGAGGCGCAGCACGCCGTGGGTCGCCGGGTGGTGCGGGCCGACGTTGACGGTCATGATCTCGCGGTCGCGGTCAGGCGCCTCCTCGGTCGGGGCATTGGTCTCAGTCAAAGCGCTGCTCCGAGTAGGTGAAGGTGACCGGCTCGCCGCCGACCGGGAAGTCGCGCCGCTGGGGCCAGCCGACGTAGTCGTCGGGCATCAGGATCCGGGTCAGGTTTGGGTGGCCGCGGAAGACGATCCCGAAGAAGTCGAAGGCTTCGCGCTCCTGGGCCTCGGCGGTGGGGAAGAGGTCTACGCAGGAGTCGATGGACGGGAGTTGCTGGCCCGCGGGTCCTGTCGCCGATTTGGTCCCACCATCCCTCGCAACTGGCGAGGGATGGTCCCCCAAATCCGCGCCACCCGCGGGAGGGACGTCTTCGAGCATCGCTTTTACCCGGATCCGCTCTACGCGATCGCGGTTGATGAGCTCGTAGTGGACTGCGAAGCGAGGTTGAGCTGGGAGGTAGTCCGCTGCGTGGAGAGAGCTCAGGAAGTCGTACTTCTGGCCGGGTTGCTCCTTTAGCCAGCGCAGCACGTCGAGGACCTTTTCGGGGTCGACGACCAGCGCCGCCTGGGCGCGGTCGAAGGAGGTCGCGAGCACGGCATCCGGGCAGTCGCGCTCGATTTCCCCCCGGATCAGCTCCAGTCCGGGGGCGTCAGGCAAGGGACAGCTCCCGCGCTTCCCGATAGGCCTCGGCGGCCTCCGGGCTGGGTTCGCTGCGCGGCCCGCCGCGGGCCCACTCCTCGGTTCCGTAACCGCTGTAGCGCTGGCGCCAGCCCTGGTCGGGATTGCCCATGATCTGCCGCTGCAGCTTGGTGAAGCCGTAGAGGACGGCCTCGGGACGGGGTGGGCAGCCGGGCACGTAGATGTCGACCGGCAGGAACTTGTCGGCGCCCTGGAGGATCGCGTAGTTGGCGAACATCCCGCCCGAGGAGGAGCAGGCGCCCATCGCCATCACCCACTTCGGCTCCAGCATCTGGTCGTAGAGGCGGCGGATGACCGGCGCCATTTTCACCGAGACCCGGCCCGAGAGGACCATCAGGTCGGCCTGCCGCGGCGAGGCCCGCCCGGCCTCGGCGCCGAAGCGGGCGATGTCGTAGCGGGCGGTGACGGCCGCCATCGGGATCCCCTCGATCGCGCAGCAGGCGAGGCCGAAGGTGAGCGGGAAGATCGAGTTCGCCCGCGCGACGTTGAGGACTTTCTCGAAGTTCGTGGTGAGGACCCGCTCTTCGACGTAGCGCTCGAGGTCCTCGCCCTCGAGGTCGCCGCGCAGCAGCGCCCGGGCGTCGACTTGCTTCTCACGCAGGCTGCGGCGCTCTACTTCCAATCCAGGGCCCCCTTGCGCCAGACATAGACGAAGGCGACGAGCAGGAGGACGACGAAGGTGACCAGCTCGCCGAGGACGAAGACGCTGTCGGCGTCCTTGAGGATCGCCCCGATGGGGTAGAGGAAGACGACCTCGATGTCGAAGAGGATGAAGAGCATCGCGACGAGGTAGAAGGTCACCCCGAAGCGCAGCCCCTTGGTCGGCTCGACCGGGATCCCGGACTCATACGGCTCGCCTTGGCGCCGGCTCGCCGCGGTCGGCCGCGCCGGCTTCTTCGGGCCGAGCAGGTGGTTCAGCATCGCGAAGACGCTGCCGACCGTGAGGCCGAGGAAGGCGAAGACGAGGATCGGGAGGTAGGTCTTGAGCACGGGGAGGTGGTGGTTCTCTCTTGCTGGAGGCGTCTTCGGTGCAGCTACCCGGGTTTGACGCCTGTAGCCCCTGTTATATACCGACTTTGTGACAACTTGCTACATAGTGCTTTTCCGCATCAGCAAGCCGAATCCCGACCCTTTTAGGCGGAAATAGGCGATGGTCGGCCTCCATATCGCCGTCGGCGTCCTGCTGATCGTCCTCAACGCCGCCGCCGGCCTCGTCGGCGGCGTCGCCTGGTATCGCAACCGCCCCTCGATCCCCTTCTGGTACCTGCTCCGCGCGGCCCAGGTCTCGGTCTTCCTCCAGGCCCTGCTCGGCGGCCTCCTCGTCGTCACCAACCACGAGCCCGAGGACGGCCTCCACTACCTCTACGGGATCCTCCCCCTCGTCGTCTCCTTCATCGCCGAGGGCGCCCGCCTCGACGCCGCCCAGCGCGAGGTCGGCGACCTCGATCCCGAGACCCTCTCGACCGACGAGCAGGAGTCCCTCGCCCTCGCGATCGTCCGCCGCGAGATGGGGATCATGGCCGTCAGCTGCGGCGTCATCTTCTTCCTTGGCCTGCGGGCGGCCGGGACCAGCGGGCTGTAGAGCGAGCTGAAGCGAGATCGGCTTTCGACATCAAGGGGATGTCGAATCCGCGACTCGCGTCAGCCGCGGGCCTTGGCCATCCCATCCTCGCGGTCGCGCGCCAGCTGGATCGCCGCGACGATCGAGAAGAGGACGGCGGTGGCGAGGTGGAAGATCCCGTCGTTGGCGTTGCTCGGGAAGTTGAAGACGTAGGCGGGTTGTTCCTCGAACATGGCCCAGACGCCGGTGATGTAGAGGGCGGCGGCGATGTAGAGCACGTAGTAGAGCGCCCAGTCGGGCCGGCGGCAGAAGTAAAGGGCGGGGCCGAAGAGGAGCAGCCCGGAGAGGGCGTGGACGCCGTTGAAGTCGACCCAGAGGACCTTCTCGGTCGGCGCCCCGGCGCCGAAGTGGAAGCTCGGCTCGGCGACGAAGCCGGCCAGCGCCCAGAGCAGCTCCAGGCTCGCGAGGATCAGCAGCGCCTTCTGGGCAAAGGTCCATTCGCTCATCGAGGCGTCATTTTTCCACTTCAGAGGTGGTTTATTGCCGCCTCGTTCTTCTCGGGCGGTCGAAACGGCTCAGTTGAGCGGCCGGTACTCGCCGGCGTGGAAGACGAGCGGGTCGCCTTCGCGGGCTTCGAGCGCTCGCACTTCGCCGGTGACGATCACGTGGTCGCCGGCGGAGATCACGTCGCGCAGGTCGCAGGCGATCCGGATCAGGGCGTCGTCGATCGCGGGGACGCCGTCGCGCTCGCTCCAGGCGACCCCGGCCCACTTCTCCGCCACCGGCGCCTTGGTGGCGAAGGCGCGGGCGATCGGCTCCTGGCCCGCGTGCAGGACGCTGACGCCGAAGCGGTCGGCGGCTTGGACGGCGAGCAGGGTGCGGGAGCCGCGGTCGAGGCAGGCGAGCATCATCATCGGCTCGATCGAGAGCGAGCAGACCGCGTTGGCGGTTGCTCCGGCCGGGCCGTCCGGGCCGTCGGCGGTGACGATCGTGACGCCCGTGGGGAGCCCCGACATGGCGCTGCGGAAGGCGTCTGGATCGGGCGGATTCATCGTCGGGAAGGCTGGATCGGCGGTGGCCGGAACCGGTAGTCGTGTGCCGCATCTGGCGAGTGACTCGTCGTACGCAGCATGCAGCCTTTGCTGGTTGCAAAGGCAAATCCGAGGACGCCGCTGCGGGCGACGGGGCGCCGCCAGGGCGGGGCAGGACTGCCGGTTCCGGCCACTAACAATATGATGCCCGCCGCATGCGTCCAGCGCTGATCATCGGAATGATCCTTGCCGCCGTCCTCGGCCTCTCGGCCTGCGGCTTCGGCGAAGAGAAGATCTCGGTCTCCCAGGAGGACCCCGACTACAACGGGGCGGTCCTCTTCGCGACCCACTGCTCGGGCTGCCACACGCTGACCGCGGCCGGTACCCAGGGCAGCGGCAACCGCGGCGAGCGGACCCAGGGCCCGAACCTGAACCAGCGCACCGAGAGCTTCGACGACGCCCTCTACGCGATCCAAAACGGCGGCTTCTCCGGGGCGATCATGCCCCAGAACATCGTCGTCGGCGACGAGGCCGACGCAGTGGCCAAGTTCGTCGCCAAGTACGCGGGCACCGAAGCCGAAGAGTCGCCGCGGCCCGGTCAGCCCGCGGCTCCCTAGCCGGAGCCCGAATGCTGGACCTGAAAGCGATCCGCTCCGAGCCCGAGCGGTTCAAACAGGCGTTGGCGCGGCGCGGCGCGGCCGAGAAGGTCGAGGAGCTGCTCGCCCTCGACGCCCGCCGCCGCGAGTTGCTGCCGGAGCTCGAGCGTGCGCAGGCCGAGCGCAAGACGCTCTCCAAGCAGATCGGGGAGCGCAAAGGCGCCGGCGAAGAGGCCGAGGCCGAGAAGCTGATGGCGACCGTCGCCGAGCTGAAGGGCCGGATCGAGTCCGGCAAAGCGGAGGTGGAGGAGGTCGACGCCAAGCTCGGCGAGCTGGCGCTCTCGCTACCCAACGTCCCCGACCCCGACGCGCCGGAGGGGATGACCGAGGAGGACGCGGTCCTCGTCCGCGAGGTCGGCGAGGCGCCGCAGTTCGATTTCGAGCCGCGCGACCACCTCGAGATCGGCACCGAGCTCGGGCTGATCGACATGGAGGCGGCGGCGAGGCTCTCCGGCTCCCGCTTCGCCTACCTGAAGGGCGACCTCGTGCTGCTGGAGCTGGCGCTGGTCCGCTTCGCGATCGAGACCGTCCGCGCCGAGGGCCACGAGCCGGTCGTGCCGCCGGTCCTGGTTCGCGAGGAGGCCCTGGAGGGGACCGGGTTCCTCCCCGGCGACCGCGACCAGATCTACGAGATCCCCAAGGACGACCTCTTCCTCACCGGCACCTCGGAGGTCGCGCTGGCAGGGCTGCACGCCGACGAGATCCTCGCCGCCGACGCCCTGCCCCTGCGCTACTGCGCCTTCTCCACTTGCTTCCGTCGCGAGGCCGGCGCCGCCGGCCGCGACACCCGCGGCATCTTCCGCGTCCACCAGTTCGACAAGGTCGAGATGTTCTCGTTCGTCGAGCCCGACGCCTCGCGCGAGGAGCACGAGCGGCTGCTGGCGACCGAGGAGCGGATCCTCGGCGAGCTGGAGATCCCCTACCGCGTCGTCAACGTGGCGGTCGGCGACCTCGGCGACCCGGCGGCGAAGAAGTACGACTGCGAGGCCTGGATCCCGAGCCAGGGCCGCTACCGCGAGCTGACCTCCTGCTCGAACACGACCGACTACCAGGCTCGCCGCATCGGGGCCCGCTACCGCCCTTCCGAGGGCGAGGCGCCGCTCCCGGTCCACACCCTCAATGGCACCGCCTGCGCCATCGGCCGCACGATCATCGCCCTGATCGAGAACCGCCAAGAAAGCGACGGAGGTTTCACGCTACCCAAAATTTTGCATCCGTTCGGCTCGCCTGAAAGAATCGGCCCCGCATGAGCACGAGCGTCCGCGAGGCCAAGCGGGTGGTTCTCTGCGACGACCACGAGATCGTCCGCGAGGCCATCAAGTCACGCATGGCCAATTCCCCCATCGTCGAGATCGTCGGCGAGGCCGGCAACGGCCGTGACGTCGTCAACGTCGTCAAGGAACTCGAACCCGACGTCCTGATCATCGACGTCGAGCTGCCCAAGCGCGACGGCATCGAGGCGACGAAGGAGGTCCTCAAAGTCCGCCCGCGGACGAAAGTGATCATCTTCACCGCCCACGCCCAGCCCGACCTGCTGGCCCTGGCGCTGCGGGCCGGCGCCTCCGGCTACGTGCTCAAGTCAGCCCCGGCGGAGGACATTGCCAAAGCGGTGAAGGCGGTGACCGGGGGAGGGACCTTCCTCGGCGGCGACTTCGCCGGCGGCAAGCCCTCCGAGGTCGAGAAGCTGCTCGAGCTCTCGCCGCGGGAGCGGCAGATCCTGGAGCTGCTGGCCGAGGGGCTGCGGGTGAAAGAAATCGCCGAACGGCTGCAGCTGAGCCCGGCGACCGTCCACACCCACGTGCGGAACGCGATCGCCAAGCTCGAGGTCGACACCCGCACCGAGGCGGTGGCCCTGGCGGTGCGGTTCAGCTACCTCGGCGCCGGCGGTGGCGCGCTCTAGCGCGCCACCGGGTTACCTACTCCTTCTTCTCCAGCGTCAGGGCGCAGCCGTTGATGCAGTAGCGCTGGCCGCCTTTGTCAACCGGGCCGTCGTCGAAGACGTGGCCGAGGTGGGCGTCGCAGTGCTTGCAGACGACCTCGGTGCGGCGCATGAAGAGGCTGTTGTCGGGCCGCAGCTCGACGTGCTCGAGGTTCGCCGGCTCGGTGAAGCTCGGCCAGCCGGTGCCCGAGTCGAACTTCGTGTCCGAGGAGAAGAGCTCGGTGCCGCAACAGACGCAGCGGTACATCCCCTCCGCCTTCTCGTCGACGTAGGGCCCGGTGAAGGCGCGCTCGGTGCCAGCCTTGCGGGTCACCTCGAACTGCTCCGGGGTGAGCTGCTCGCGCCACTCCTGCTCGGATTTCTCGATCTTCGTCGCCATCTTTCTCCTTTCTCGTCTGTGAGAAAGAGTACGCCCCGGGTATAACGGGCTCGTGACGTGGAGGCGCCGCACCCTTGTCGCCGGGACCGCATTTGCGGCCGCAGTGCTGCTGGCGTTCACCGGCGCCCAGGCCGGCACTGCGGCCACCGGCTGCCCCCACCAGGGCGACGCGGGCGTCGCCGCCGGCCTCCAGGAGAAGGCGATGATCTGCCTCGTCAACCGCGCCCGGGAGAGCCGCGGCCTCGCGGCGCTCGCCGCGCCGACTCCGCTCGCCCGGGCGGCGGACCGCAAGTCCGGCGACATCCTCCGCTGCGACGAGTTCAGCCACGAAGCCTGCGGCCGCGAGTTCACCTACTGGTTCGACCAGGTCGGCTACCGCGGCTGCCGCGAGGGCGAGAACATCGCCTACGCCACCGGCAGCTACGCGACGCCGAAGCGGATCTTCAAGCTCTGGATGAACTCCTCTGGGCACCGGGAAAACATCCTCGGCGCCTACCGGGACGTCGGCATCGGCCTCCGCGTCGGCACCCTCGGCGAAGCCGGCGACGCCCACGTCTGGACCCAGGAGTTCGGCAGCCGCGACTGCTAGCCGGCGTGTCTGAGCTGAAGGGGTCTATTCGACCCGTCTGCTCAGACACCCCTGGTCGGGCCTAGGATGCGGGCGTGTTCGACGCCTTCTATGAGCGCGACGGGGACCTCTTCCGCGCGACCGAGCTGACGCGGGGGCCCTGGGACCCCGACGCCCAGCACGCCGGGCCGCCGTCGGCGCTGCTCGGCTGGGCGATCGAGCAGCTGCCGGATAGCGACGAGTTCCAGGTCGGGCGGGTCACCTTCGAGATCCTGCGGTCGGTGCCGATCGCGCCGGTGCAACTGCAGACCCGGGTGGCGCGACCCGGCCGGCGGGTGCAGATGGTCGAGGCCGAGCTGAGCGACATTGACGGTGAAGTGCTGATGCTCGCGCGGGGGTGGCGGATCCGGATCGACAAACTCGACCTGCCGGGGGAGGCGCTGCTCGCCAGCCAGCCCCCGGCGCCGCCGGAGGACGGGACCGACGCCGAGTTCTTCCCGACCGAACAGGAGCACGGCTACCACTCTGCGATGGAGATCCGCTTCGTCGCCGGCGGCTTCCTCGAGCCCGGCCCGGCGACCGCCTGGCTGCGGATGCGCCGGCCGCTGGTAGCCGGGGAGGAGCCGACGCCCCTGCAGCGCACCCTCGTCGCCGCCGACGTCGGCAACGGGATCAGCGCCGCCCTCGACTTCCGCCGCTTCCTCTTCATCAACGTCGACCTCACCGTCCACCTGGAGCGGATGCCGAAGGGGGAGTGGATCGGCGTCGACGCCGCGACCCTGCCGCGCCCGAAGGGCGTGGGGACCGCCGAGTCGACCCTCTTCGACGGGAACGGCCGGATCGGCCGTGCCCTCCAGACCCTGCTGATCAGCGAACGCTAGGAGCCCGGCGGGCCCGCCCGGGCCGGGTGCAGGCGGACGAAAGTCAGCAGCGCCGAGGCGAGGCAGACCCCGGCGGCGAAGATGAAGGCCCCCTCGTAGCTGGTCAGCGCCGCGACGACCCCCGCGATCGGCGCCCCGAGCCCGACCCCGGCGTCGAAGAAGGCGGTGTAGGTGCCCATCGCCGCGCCACGGGCCTGCTGCGAGACCCGTCCCAGTGCGATCAGCATCAGCGAGGGGTTGAGCAGGGCGAAGGCGGCGCCCATCGCGATGCCGCCGACCAGGGCGACCGGAAGGCTGTGGGCGACGGCGATCAGCAGCAGGCCGCAGGCCTCGCCGATCGTCGCCGCGATCGCCACCGGCGCCGCCCCCATCCGGTCGGGAAGGTCGCCGAAGACCAGCCGGGTGAGGACGATCATCGCCGCGAAGGCGGCGAACACGGTGGCGCCGTGGCCGACCCCGCGCGATTCGAGGTGCAGGACGATGAAGGTGGCGACCGCCGCGTAGCCGAAGGAGGCGAGGCCGACGGCGAAGCCCGGGCCGACCGCCTCCGGGGCGATCAGCGGGTGCGGCTCGGCGTGGGGGAGGGGGACGAACGGGTCCCTGGCGGCGAGCGCGATCAGGGCGCCGAGCACCGGCAGCGCCGCGGCGACGATCCAGACCAGGTCGTAGCCGCCGGCACTCAGCAGCACCTCGCCGAGCAGCGGCCCGACGCTGAGCCCGCCCCAGACCGCGAGCCCGTAGAGGCCGAGCACCCGGCCGCGCCGTTCCTCCGGCGCCAGGTCGACGATCCAGGCCGAGCCCGCGGTGTAGACGGCGCCCTCGCCGGCGCCGAGGATCAGGCGGGCGACGATCAGGCCCGCGATCCCCAGAGCCGGCAGGTAGAGCAGGGCGCTGAGCGCGACCAGCATCGCACCGACCAGGACGGTCGGCTTGCGGCCGCGGGTGTCGGCGAAGCGACCGGCGACCGGTCGCAGCAGCAGGCCGGTCACCGCGTAGGCGCCGATCACCACCCCGACCGCGACGTCCCCTGCGCCGATCGGGCCGTGGATGTAGCGCGGCAGGATCGGCAGCACCGAGCCGACCCCGACCAGGCCACAGAAGGTGACCGCGAAGACCCCGGCGAAGTTGAGCCCCGGCCGGTGGTCGGTCGCCGGGTTGGCCTCCGTCGCCGCGTTCACGCCAGCAGGCCGCTGAGGTCCTCGACGACGAAGTCGGGCGCCGGGTCCGCCGCGGCCGCCTCCTCGCGCGACGTGGTGCCGCTGAGGACGAGGATCGTCGCCAGTCCCGCGGCGTACCCGCCGGCGATGTCGGAGGAGATCCGGTCGCCGACCATCGCCACCCGCCCGCTCGCCTGTTCCTTTTCGTTGTCAGGGCCCGAAAAAGAACAGCCAAGAGATTCCAGCGCCATCTCGAACAGGTGCCGCTCCGGCTTGCCGGCGATCTCCGCGCGGCGCCCAGAGGCGGTCTCGACCGCGGCCAGCACCGCGCCGGTCCCGGGCAGCTCGCCGCCGGGGTAGGGCATCGTCGGGTCGCGGCTGGTGGCGAAGAGGGCGGCGCCGCGTTCGAGCGCGCGCTTCGCATTCACCAGCTCCCCGTAGTCGAAGCCGCGGTGGCCGGAGACGACGACCGCCTTCGCATCCCACGCCTCCTCCCCCTCCAGCACCCGCGCCCCGGCCGCCGCGACCATCTCCTTCAGCGGCTCGCCGCCGATCACGTAGGCGCCGCCGCCCTCGCCCGTCGCCTCGCGGGCCAGCCGCGCGACGGCGATCCCGGCGGTGATGATCTGCTCCTCGCCGACCTCGACCCCCAGCCCGCGCAGCCGCTCGGCGTAGGCGGCCGGCAATTTGCCGGGATTGTTGGTGACGAAGACGATCCGCTTGCCCGCCGCCAGCAGCGAGCGCAGCGCCTCCACCGAGCCCGGGACCGGCTCACGGCCGATCCAGACGACCCCGTCGAGGTCGACCAGAAGTCCGTCGAAGCGATCCGCCAGGGCCACGACCGCAGGCTATTGCCCGAGATCGATACCGTGCGGGGCAGTGAGCGCCAACGGACCAGTCGTCGTCGCCACCGACATCCACCGCCGCTACGGCGAGGGGGACACCGCGGTCGACGCTCTCGACGGCGTCAGCACCAGCTTCGAGCGCGACCGCTTCACCGCGATCATGGGTCCCTCCGGCTCGGGCAAGTCGACCCTGATGCACATCCTCGCCGGGCTCGACAAGCCGACCTCCGGCACGGTCGAGCTCGACGGCGTCGACATCACCAAGCTCGACGACGGTGAGCTGACCCAGCTGCGCCGCGACAAGCTCGGCTTCGTCTTCCAGTTCTTCAACCTGCTGCCGGTCCTCACCGCCGAGGAGAACCTGGTCCTGCCGCTCTCGATCGCCGGCCGCAAGCCCGACAAGGCCTGGGTCGACCAGCTGGTCGCCACCGTCGGCCTCGAGGACCGCCGCACCCACCGCCCCGCCGAGCTCTCCGGCGGCCAGCAGCAGCGCGTCGCGGTCGCCCGCGCCCTGGTCAGCAAACCTGCCGTCGTCTTCGCCGACGAGCCGACCGGCAACCTCGACTCGAAGTCGAGCGCCGACGTCATGCGGCTGCTGCGCCAGGCGGTCGACGAGTTCGGCCAGACGGTGGTGATGGTCACCCACGACCCGGTCGCCGCTGCGCACGCCGACCGGCTGATCACGCTCCAGGACGGGAAGATCGTCAGCGACGCGGCTCCCGGCTCTGCCGACGACGTGATCGAGCTGCAGAAGCAGCTTGACTAGCCTCGGCCTCAAGAGCCTCTGGGCTCGCAAGGTCCGGGCCGTGCTGACGGCCTTCGCCGTCTACCTCGGCGTCGCCTTCGTCGCCGGCTCGTTCGTCCTCACCGACACGATCTTCGCCGCCTTCGACGAAATCTTCAACGAGTCGCTGAAGGGGACCAGCGTCGTCGTCACCGCCGAAAACCCGGTCGAACAGGAAAGCGGCGAAATCCCGACCATCAGCGCCTCCCTGCTGCCGAGGGTCGTGCGGACCCCGGGCGTGAAGGAAGCCGCGGGGGCGATCTTCAGCCTCGGCGCCTTCTTCGACGCCGAGAACGAAAAGATCGGCGGGGCGCTGCAGCCGAAGTTCATCTCCTCGACCCTGCCGGGGCCGCTGGAGTCGCTCACCTACCTCGAGGGCCACAAGCCGCGCGGGCCGACCGAAGCCTCGCTCGACAAGGCCGCCGCGGACGACGCCGGCCTCCACCTCGGCGACAAGATCAAACTGATCAGCCAGGGGGACCTGGAAACCTTCCGCCTGGTCGGCCTGACGCAACTGGGAAGCGCCTCCTTCGGCGGCGCCTCGATCGCCCAGGTGACGCTGCCGGTCGCCCAGCGGCTCACCCACAAGCGCGGCCGGTTCGACCAGATCTCCGTCGCCGCTGACGACGGCGTCTCGGCGGGGGCTCTGAAACGGCGGATCGCCAAGCGCATGCCGGCCGGGGTGCGGGTCGAGACCGCGCAGGAAAACGCCGATCGCTCCTCCGAAGAAATCGAGGACGCACTCGGCTTCCTGCGCATCTTCCTCCTCGTCTTTGGCTTTATCGCCGTCTTCGTCGGCTCCTTCCTGATCTTCAACACCTTCTCGATCACGGTCGCCCAGCGGATCAGCGAATTCGGGATGCTGCGGACGCTTGGCGCCTCGCGCGGGCAGATCCTCACCACGGTGATGGTCGAGGCGATGGCGATCGGGCTGCTCGGCGCCCTGCTCGGGATCGGCGGCGGTTTCCTGATCGCGGCGGCGATCAACGTCCTCTTCGAACTCTTTGGGATCGACCTGCCGACGACCGGCCTGGTGCTGGAGACGCGGACCGTCGTCGTCGCCCTGCTGGTCGGAATCGTCGTCACCCTCGTCTCCTCGCTGATCCCGGCCCTGCGCTCGACCCGGGTGCCGCCGATCGCGGCGCTGCACTCCTTCCGGCCGGTCCCAACCCGCAAGCGCCGCCTCGTATACCTGGCGCTCTCGGTCCTGCTCGGGGCGGCCGGCCTGGCGATGGTCCTGCTCGGCCTCTTCGGCAGCGGCGGCGCCGGCACCCGCGCCGGGCTGATCGGCGGCGGCGCGGTCGCGGTCATCTTCGCCGTCTCGCTTTTCAGCCCGCGCCTGGTCCCCCCGCTGGCGGCGGTCGCAGGCTGGCCGCTGGAGAAGCTGCGTCGCCTCATCGGCCGTCTCGCCCGCGAGAATTCGCAGCGCAACCCCAGCCGCACCGCGGTCACCGCGGCGGCGCTGATGATCGGTGTCACCCTGGTCGCCTTCGTCACCGTCTTCGCCGCCGGGATCAAGAGCACGGTCGCCCAGGTGGTCGACGAAAACTTCGCCGGCGGGCTGGTGATCCAGAACACCGACGGCTTCTCGCCGATCCCGAACGGGACTGCAAGGGCGGCTGAGCGGGTGCCGGGGGTCGAGCTGGTGGCGACGATCCGCGGTGCCGAAGCGAAGCTGCTCGAAGGCGGCCGGCCAGGGCCGACGACGAAAGTCGACGCCCCTTCGCCAGACATCGGCCAGACCGTCAACATCGAGTGGGAAAAGGGCGGTCCGGAGACGCTCCGCAACCTCGGCAACGATGAGGCGATCGTCTCCAGCGACTTCGCCGACTCGAATGACCTCGGGGTCGGCGACCGCTTTCAGCTGCTGACCCAGACGGGGGCGCGACCGCGCTTCCGCCTCGTCGGCCAATTCGACTCCAAGCTGGGAGTGCTCGGCGGCCTCGTCGTCACCCAGGCGGTTATGGCCCGCGACTTCGACCAGACCCAGGACCTGACCGACTTCGTCAAGGTCGAAGAGGGGGCCGACGCCGGCCAGGTCCAGGCCCTGCTGACCAAAGGCGTGGAACTCGCCTTCCCTGTCGCCGAAGTCCTCAACCAGGGGGAACTGAAGGAAAACCGCGAAGAACAGATCAACAAACTCGTCAGCCTGGTCTACGCGCTGCTTGCCTTCGCTGTCCTGATCTCGCTGTTCGGGATCGCCAACACCCTGGCGCTCTCGATCCACGAACGGACCCGGGAGCTGGGGATGCTGCGGGCGATCGGGATGTCGCGCCGCCAGGTGCGGACGATGATCCGCTACGAGGCGGTGATCACCGCCCTGATCGGCGGCATCCTCGGGCTGATCCTGGGGCTGATCTTCGCCACCCTGATCGCCCAGCCGCTGAAGGACGAAGGCTTCACCCTCTCCTACCCGGTCGGCTCGCTGATCTTGATCCTGGTCGTCGCCGCCCTGGCCGGCGTCCTCGCCGCCATCCTCCCGGCCCGCCGGGCCTCGCGGCTCGACGTGCTCCAGTCGCTGCAGTACGAGTAGTGCCAGGGGCGATCTGACCAAGCAGATCAAGGACGCAGTGAGCGAAGCGTGCATCGCACGTGAGCGAGCGAGGACGCCGAGCTGCGCCGGTCAGGTCACCCCTGGAGGCCCATCCGCAGGGCGCCGCACGCCTCCAGCACCGCCGCCCGCGCGGTCGGGCAGATCGCGGTGAAGTTGACGTAGCTGTGGACGAGGCCGGGATGGCGCCGCAGCGCGACCGGCACCCCGGCCTCGCGCAGCCGCCCGGCGAAGGCCTCGCCCTCGTCGCGCAGGGGGTCGAAGCCGGCGGTGGCGACGTAGGCGGGGGGAAGGCCGCTCAGGTCCGGCGCCCGCAGAACCGAGACCCGCGGGTCGTCGCGGTCGGCCCCCGGCGGCAGGTAGCGATCCTCGTAGTAGGCCATGTCGCGCCGGGTGAGGAGGAAGCCCTCTTCGAAGGCCCGCCGCGAGGGCAGTTCGCGGCCGGTCTCGGTCACCGGGTAGATCAGCAGCTGCATCGCCGGCGGCGGCGCGCCCTCGTCCCGAGCCGCCAGGCAGACCACCGCCGCGAGGTTGCCGCCGGCGCTGTCGCCGCCGACGGCGATCCGCGCCGGGTCGGCGCCGAGGCGGGCGCCGTTCTCGCTCACCCAGCGATAGGCGGCGAAGGCGTCCTCGACCGCAGCCGGAAACGGGTGCTCGGGGGCGAGGCGGTAGTCGACCGCCAGCACCGCGACGCCGGCGTGGGCGGCGATGAAGCGGCAGGGGCTGTCGTGGGTGTCGAGGTCGCCGATCACCCAGCCGCCGCCGTGGAAGTAGACGAGCAGCGGCAGCGGGCCCTCAACGGCGGTGGGCGGGACGTAGAGGCGGGCGATCGCCCCCCCGGGGCCGGGGATCTCCACCGGCTCGACCCGCGCCATCGGGATCGTCGGTCGCTCGGCGACGATCCTCGCTTCGGCCAGCCGCTGCGCCCGCGCCTCGGTGGGATCGGTCCCCTCGGCGAGGCTCTCGCCGCGAGCCCGGGCAGCGATCGAGATCAGGGTGTGGATGTCCGGCGCCAGGGTTTGGGCGTCGAGCGTAGGTGGGGGGCCGAAGAGGCGGCGCTGGACGGCGGGGCGGAGGTGGCAGGCGAAGCGGAGGACGTGGTGCTCGATGACGGGTGGCAGTCGCGGGATTGCCGGCATTGGCCGGAGGTTATTCGGAGCCGCTGGGCGACTCGGGGCGTCCTGCGCTGGATGCTCGGACACCCCGAGTCGAACTCGGGCCGCAATTCAGGTGGCACGGGCGGGATAGCCCGGTACACGAGGGGGACGGATGTCACACATTGGTGGAGAAGTCCGGGCATAGGGTGATGAGGATGGAGGCGGCGGCGAAGGTTCGGGCTTCTGCTGGCGGGCTTGGTCCTGTTAAGGGGCTGCCGCCGGGGCCGCGGATGCCGCGGGTGCTGCAGACGGCGATCTGGTCTCGCGAGGCGCAGTGGTTTCTCGACCAGGGCCGCGCCCGCTTCGGCCCGATGTTCTCGATCAAGATCGCCTACGAGGGCGACTGGGTCGTGCTCGCCGACCCCGAGCTGGTGAAACAGGTCTTCACCGGCGACCCCAAGGTCTTCCACGCCGGCGAGGGCAACCAGATCCTGCGCCCGATCCTTGGCGACAACAGCGTCCTCGTCCTCGACGAGAAGCCGCACATCAGCCAGCGCAAGCTGCTGCTGCCGCCGTTCCACGGCGAGCGGATGCAGGCCTACGGCGAGAAGATGGCCGAGATCGCGGCGCGCGAGATCGACAGCTGGCCGACTGGCGTCCCCTACAAGCTGCGGCCGCGGATGCAGGCGATTACGCTCGAGATCATCATCGAGACCGTCTTCGGCGTCCACGACGGCGAGCGGATGGAGCCGCTGCGCGAGGCCCTGCGGGATTTCCTCGACCTGACCACCAACCCGCGGCTGCTGATGCCGGTGCTGCTGGTCGGTCCCGACCGGGTCAACCAGATCCCGGCCTTCCGCCGCCGGGTGCAGCGGGTCGACGAGTTGATCGCCCGCGAGATCGGCGAGCGCCGCGTCGCCGAGGACCTGGCCGAGCGCGACGACGTCCTCTCGCTGATGCTGCAGGCACGCCACGAGGACGGCAGCCCGATGAGCGACGCCGAGATCCGCGACGAGCTCCTCACCTTGCTGGTCGCCGGACACGAGACCACCGCGACCGCGCTGGCCTGGGCGATGGAGCGGCTGACCCGCCACCCGGAGAAGCTCGAGCGGCTGCGCGCCGAGGTCCTCGACGGCGAAGACGAGTACCTGACGGCGACGATCCAGGAGACGCTGCGCCTGCGGCCGGTGATCTCGATCGTCGTCCGCCGGCTGACCGAGGCGGTCGAAATCGGCGGCTACGAGCTGCCCGCCGGCGCCGGCGTCACCCCCTGCATCCACCTGATCCACCGCGACCCGGGCATCTATCCCGACCCCAACCGCTTCCTGCCCGAGCGCTTCCTCGACAACCCGCCCGGCACCTACACCTGGATCCCCTTCGGCGGCGGCGTCCGCCGCTGCCTCGGCGCCGCCTTCGCCCAGTTCGAGATGGCCGTCGTCCTCCGCGAGCTGGTCCGCCGCCACCAGATCGCCCCGGCCAACCCCGCCTCCGAGCGCAACTACCGCCGCGCCATCACCGAGACCCCCCGGCACGACGCCGAAGTGGTTCTCCACTAGCGCCGACGGGCCGATTTCGCTCTATATAGGACCGTTTTAGGCCCATCGGCGGGGGGCAGGTTTTGTGCCGGGGGCGCCCGGCTCTCGAAAGGGCGGAGCTAGGTGCTCCGCCCTTTCTCGCGAGAGCTAGCTAGGGCCGCTCGCGGCGGACGCCTTTGAAGGGCTTTCCGCCGACCTTTTGGTCCATGAAACGCCCGTCCGTCGTGTTGCGCTTGACCCAATTCCCATTTGGAGCTTGGATCTGCGAGCGCTGACGAACGGCGCCACGGCGATGGCCATCACCGCTAGGAGGGTTGGTAGCCATTGCTACCTCCCTTCCCTTACCGCTGTTAGTCGACAGGCCGTCCCGTCGCGATGCGGCAAGCTTCTTGAAGCCCTCCTCGATCAACCGCAGCCGGTGTTGTTGCCGCAGCTAGAGCACGTGTAGCAAGACCCGGTCCGCTGCATCATGCCACCGCACTGCTCGCAGGCGGGGCCGAGCTCGAGGCCCTGCATCTTCGCCGGGCGGACCGGTGGGGTTTCGGTCAGCTTCGCGGCCGCCGGGACCGGGGCGGAGGGCTTTGCCGCCGCCTCGCCGTTGCCGCCGTTCGAGTGGCCGTTGGCGTTGGCGGGGCCGGCGGTGTCGGTCGCGATCCCGAGTCCGAGCTGGGAGGTCTCCGCTTCCTTCTTGGCCCGGACCTCGGAGGTCATGATCCCCAGTTCCTCCAGGGTTTCCGTGTCCTCGATGAAGCGGCTGGCGAGCCAGCGCATGATGTAGTCGGGCATCGATTTGGCGAAGGGGATCTCCGGGTTCTGCGTCATCCCCTCCGGGTCGAAGCGCATGTAGCTGAACTTGCGCACGAAGGTCTCCAGCGGCACCCCGTACTGGAGGCCGAGCGAGATCGCCGTCGCGAAGGCGTTGAGCAGCCCGCGCATCGTCGAGCCCTCCTTGCCGATGTCGGTGAGGAAGATCTCCCCGACCCGCCCGTCGTCGTATTTGCCGGCGGTGATGTAGCCCTCGTGGCCGGCGATCGAGAACTTATGGGTGATCGATTCGCGCTCGCGCGGCATCTTCTTGCGGACCGGTTCGGCCATCTCAACCTCGGCCTCGGCCTCCTTTTCGTCCTGGGCGTCGGTGCGCAGCGCCTGGGCGGTCTTCGAGCCGTCGCGGTAGATCGCCAGCGCCTTCAGCCCGCCCTTCCAGCCGCGGGTGTAGGCGTCGGCGATGTCCTCGACCGTGGCCGTCTGCGGCAGGTTGACCGTCTTCGAGATCGCCCCCGAGATGAACGGCTGGGTCGCGGCCATCATGTCGATGTGGCCGGTGTGGGAGATCGCCCGCTCGCCGACCGCGACGTCGAAGACCGGCAGGTGCTCGTCCTTGAGCCCGGGAGCGCCGACGATCGTGTTGTTCTCGGCGATGTAGGCGTTGATCTGGTCGATCTCCGCCTCGGCGTAGCCGAGGGTCTCCAGCGCCAGCGGCACCGAGCGGTTCGGAATCGTCATCGAGCCGCCGCCGACCAGCTCCTTGAACTTGACCAGCGAGAAGTCGGGCTCGATCCCGGTCGTGTCGCAGTCCATCAGGAAGCTGATCGTCCCGGTCGGGGCCAGCACCGTCGCCTGCGCGTTGCGGTAGCCGTGTTCCTCGCCGAGCTCGACCGCTTCGTCCCAGGCCCGCTGGGCGGCCTCGAGCAGGTCGCCCTTGATCCCGGTCGGGTCGACGTCGTAGGAGGCGTCGCGGTGCATCCGCATGACGCCGTTGTGCGGCTCGCGGTTGCGCTCGTACTCCTCGTAGGGCCCGGTCGCCCCGGCGGCGATCAGCGCCGACTGGCGGTAGGCGCGGCCGGTCATCAGCGCCGTGATCGCGGCGGCGACGTTGCGGCCCTCGTCGGAGTCGTAGGGGAGGCCGTCGCTCATCAACAGCGCGCCGAGGTTGGCGTAGCCGAGCCCGAGCTGGCGGAAGCGGTTGGCGTTCTCGGTGATCTCCTCGGTCGGGTAGCTGGAGAAGCCGACGACGATCTCCTGGGCGAGGAAGACGACGTCGACGGTGTGCTCGAAGTCCTCGGTGTCGAAGCTGCCGTCTTCGCGGCGGAATTTCATCAGATTGATCGAGGCCAGGTTGCAGGCCGAGTCGTCGACGTGCATGTACTCGCTGCAGGGGTTCGACGCGTTGATCCGCCCCGACTCCGGGCAGGTGTGCCAGCGGTTGATGATCGTGTCGTACTGGACCCCCGGGTCGGCGCAGCGCCAAGCGGCGTCGGCGATCTGCTTCATCAGGTCGCGCGCGTCGAGCGTCTTGGTGGTCGAGCCGTCGGTCCGCGCCTTCAGCTCCCAGTCCTCGCCGGCCTCGACCGCCTCCATGAAGTCGTCGGTGACCCGCACCGAGTTGTTGGCGTTCTGGTACTGGATCGAGGTGAAGCCGTCGCCGTCGATCGACATGTCGAAGCCCGCGTCGCGGAGCGCCCCGGCCTTCTCCTCCTCCTTGGCCTTGCACCAGATGAAGTCCTCGATGTCGGGATGGTCGACGTCGAGCACGACCATCTTCGCGGCCCGCCGCGTCTTGCCCCCGGACTTGATCGTCCCCGCCGATGCGTCGGCCCCGCGCATGAACGAGACCGGGCCCGACGCGTAGCCGCCCTTCGAGAGCTGCTCCTTCGAGGAGCGCAGCCGGGAGAGGTTGAGGCCCGAGCCCGAGCCGCC
>DASSYI010000071.1:0-22405 GCA_035703365.1 Solirubrobacterales bacterium | reverse complement strand
AACAGCGGGGAGGGTCCGGGAGGGGTCACCCACCCCTCCATCCGAGGCCGTCGCGGTGTACGTCCCCAGCTGCACGAACCGGATCTTCGGCCCCTCCTCCGCCGAGACCGCAAAAAACCCCCCTCAAGAGGACTTTTTGCGGTCTCGCGGTGTGGTTGATGCTCTTGTGACGGTTTCGGCACGGGCTGGGATGGCGGTTTGGGTTCCGGAGGATGTGGCGGGGAGCTGTTGTGGGCTGCCTTGGAGCTCGAAAGGGTTTGGGGCGGCTCATGCGCACAAGGCGAACGAGATGGTCGAGCGGCTTTGGCGGTGGAGCGGGGAAGGGGCGTTGCCGGTTGTGATCGATGCTGCGTCTTGCACCGGGGCGATCGCCGAGGTTGGCGATGGGGTGCTCTCGGAGGAGAACGCGGAGCGGCTCGCCAAGATCGAGATCGTTGACTCGGTTGCGTGGGCGCTGCGGCTGCTGCCGAACCTCGAGATCGATACGAAGGTCGCCTCCGCCACCGTTCACCCGACCTGCGCCACTCGCCGTCTGGCCCTCGCGCATCCGCTCCGCACCCTCGCCAACGCCCTCGCCGACGACGTGTACGTCGCCCCCTCGGCGACCTGCTGCGCCTTCGCCGGCGACCGCGGGATCACCCACCCCGAGCTCACCGCCTCTGCCACCCGCCCCCAGGCCGAAGAGCTCTCCGGCCGCACCTTCGACGCCTACCTCTCCAGCAACCGCACCTGCGAGATCGCGATGACCCGCGCCACCGGTCACGCCTACGAATCCGTCCTGTCCCTCCTAGAGCGCCTCACCCGAACTTCCCCAACCTCTACCCAGCCGAGCTAGAGGTTGGGGAAGTTCGCGGCCTAGCCGGCCGGCCCCTCAGCCGTCAGTCCGCGACTTGACCGCGTCGACGCTCGCGGCGTCGATGTCCCGGACCAGCGCACGCGTCTTCTCGTCGCTCTCCATCCGCTTGTCGAGCAGCGGGTTGACGACGCCGCGCAGGGCGGAGACGTAGCGCCACCATTTCGGGACGAAGATCCGCGGCGCCCGTTCCTCGATCCCGCGCACCAGACCGGCACCGGCCTCTTCGGGCGTGATCCGTTTCAGCAGCCACTCGGGGCTCAGCTCGCGCACCCGGTCCGAGGTCTCCTGGGCGAAGGCGTCCTGCACGAGTTTGGTGTCGACCCAGCCGAAGTAGGCGACGCTGGCGCTGGCGCCGTGGGGTTTCAGCTCCACCCGCAGCGCCCGCCCGAGCGACTCGACCCCGGCCTTGGCGACCGCGTAGGGGGTGTTGCCGAAACCGTTTGCGAAGGCGTAGACGGAGGAGACGACGACCATCTGGCCGCGGCGCTCGACGATCTGCGGCAGCGTCGCCCGCACCGTGCGCCAGACGCCGAGCATGTCGACCTCGAAGACCCGCTCCCACTCCTCGCCGGAGATACCTCGCACCGTCGCGAACTGCTTCTGGGCGATGCCGGCGTTGGCGACGGCGACGTCGATCCCGCCGAGCTTTTCGACGATCTCGGCGACGGCGTTCATCAGCGCGCTCTGGTCAGTGACGTCGCCGCCGAGGCCGATCGCCCGCGGCCCGATCCGCTCCGCCGCCTCGCGCGCCTCGTCGGCGTCGAGGTCGAGGACGGCGACCGAGGCGCCGCGCAGGTGCATCTGCCGCGCGGTCTCGAACCCGATCCCGCGGGCGGCGCCGGTCACCAGCGCGACTTTGCCGTTGAGGTCGTAGCGCTCCATCGCCCCGCACCCTAATCGGTTCAGGACAAGCTTCACGCTAAGCGTTTGCTTAGCGCAAAGCGTTTGCTTAGCTCGTCCTAGAAAATCCTCACCCATGCCCGGATTCGAGCCCGTAGATCCCAAGCAGTCCTTCCCCGAGCTGGAGGAGCGCGTCCTCGCGCGCTGGCGCGAGGAGGGGGTCTTCGAGCGCTCGCTCGCCGCCCGCGAGGGCGCCCCGGTCTGGAGCTTCTACGAGGGACCGCCGACCGCCAACGGCCGCCCCGGCTCCCACCACGTCCTCGCCCGCGTCTTCAAGGACGTCTACCCGCGCTACAAGACGATGTGCGGGTTCCGGGTCCCGCGCAAGGCGGGCTGGGACTGCCACGGCCTGCCGGTCGAGCTCGAGGTCGAAAAGCAGCTCGGCATCTCCTCCAAGCAGGAGATCGAGGAGTTCGGGATCGCCGAGTTCAACCAGCGCTGCCGCGAGTCGGTCTTCGAGTACGTCGAGGACTGGAACAAGCTGACCGAGCGGATCGGGTTCTGGATCGACCTCGACGACCCCTACGTCACCCTCGAGGACGACTACATCGAGTCGGTCTGGTGGTCGCTGAAGCAGCTGTGGGAGAAGGACCGCCTCTACGAGGGTCACAAGGTCGTGCCGTACTGCCCGCGCTGCGGGACCGCGCTCTCCTCGCACGAGGTGGCGCTGGGATACGAGGACGTCAAGGACCCCTCCATATACGCGCGCTTCCCGCTGCTCGACGACGACGCCTCGCTGCTGGTCTGGACGACGACGCCGTGGACCCTCCCGGGCAACGTCGCCGTCGCGGTCGCCCCCGAGGTGACCTACGTGCGGGCGCGGGTGGAGGGGGAGACGGTGGTTCTCGCCGAGCCCCTGGTCGAACGGGTGCTGGCCGAGGGAGCGGAGATCCTCGACCGCTTCCCCGGCTCCGACCTGGTCGGCCGCAGCTACCGCGGTCCGGTCTTTCACCTACAAGACCGTTTCCCCGGCGGCTCGCCAATCGTGGCTGGCGACTTCGTCACCACCGAGGATGGAACCGGTCTCGTCCACATTGCCCCCGCCTTCGGCGAGGACGACTTCAGGGTTGCCGCTGAGAACGAAATATTCGACCCGACGATTGCCGGCTCCCTCTACAACCCGGTAACCCTCGACGGGAAATTCGACCGCCGTGTAACCGGTTTCGAGGGCCAGTTCGTCAAAGACCCAGAGACCACCAAGGCCCTGATTGCCGACCTCGACGCGCGCGGCCTGCTCTTCCGCGAGCAGGTCTACGAGCACGCCTACCCGCACTGCTGGCGCTGCGGGACGCCGCTCCTCTACTACGCGAAGTCGAGCTGGTACGTCGCCACCTCGCAAGCGCGGGACCAGATGCTCGCCAACAACGAGGAGATTGGCTGGCACCCCGAGCACGTCAAGCACGGGCGCTTCGGCAAATGGCTGGAGAACAACGTCGACTGGGCGCTCTCGCGCGACCGCTACTGGGGGACGCCGCTGCCGATTTGGAAGTGCATCACGCCCAACTGCGGATGCACCCGCTGCATCGGATCTGTCGAGGAATTACGCAAGCACGCCCGTGAGGCGGTTCCGGAGAACCTTGATCTTCATCGGCCTTACATCGACGGCATCACTCTTGGGTGCGACGAGTGCGGCGGCGAGATGCGGCGCGTCCTCTCCGTGATCGACACCTGGTACGACAGCGGCGCGATGCCCTTCGCCCAGTTCCATTACCCCTTCGAGGGCAAAGAGGAGTTCGAGGAGCGCTTCCCGGCCGACTACATCTGCGAGGCCCAGGACCAGACCCGCGGCTGGTTCTACACCCTGCTCGCCGAGTCGACCCTGCTCTTCGACACCTCCAGCTACAAGAACTGCGTCTGCCTCGGCCTGATCCTCGACCCCGAAGGGCAGAAGATGTCGAAGAGCCGCGGCAACGTCGTCGACCCCTGGGACGTGCTGAACAGCCACGGCGCCGACGCCTTCCGCTGGTACTACCTGACGGCGCAGCAGCCCTGGGCGGGGTACCGGTTCAGCGTCGACACCGTCGGCGAATCGGTCCGCCAGTTCCTCCTCACCCTCTGGAACACCTACTCCTTCTGGGTCCTCTACGCGAACGCCGAGAACCTCGGCCCGGGGGACTTCGCCGCCGCGCCTGAGACGGCCAACGACCTCGACCGCTGGGCGCTCTCGCGGCTGCAGGCGACGGTCGCGACCGTCCGCGAGCGGATGGACGACTACGACTGCACCGCCGCCGGTCGGGCGATCGCCGAGTTCGTCGAGGAACTCTCCAACTGGTACGTGCGGCTCAGCCGCCGCCGCTTCTGGGACGGCGACCGGGCCGCCTTCGCGACCCTGCGCCACTGCCTGCTGGAGACGACGGCGATGCTGGCGCCGTTCGTTCCTTTCCTCGCCGACGAGATCCACCGCAACCTCGGCGGCCCCGGCGCCGAGCCCTCGGTCCACCTGCGTGACTACCCCGAGGTCGACGCCGCCCTCGCCGACCCCGAGCTGGAGCAGGGGATGGAGGCGGTCCGGCTCACCGTCGAGCTCGGGCGCGCCGCCCGCGCCCAGGCAAAGGCCAAAGTGCGCCAGCCGCTGCGCCGCGCCGTGATCGTCGCCAACGACGCCGAGCGGTCGGCGATCGAAGCCCGCGCCGGCCTCGTCACCTCCGAGCTGAACGTCAAAGAGCTCGACTTCGTCACCGACGAGTCCGAGCTGGTCAGCTACAGCGCCAAGCCGAACTACCGCGCCCTCGGCCCCCGCTTCGGCAAGAAGATGCCGCAGGTGGCGGCCGCGGTCGAGGCCCTCGACGCCGCCCACGTCGCCGCCGTCCTCGCCGAAGGCGGCGAGATCGGGATCGCGATCGACGGCACCGACCACAGCCTCGGGCCGGACGACCTGACCCTCGCCCTCCAGCCGCTGGAGGGCTACGAGGTGGAGGCCGAGGCCGGCCACGCCGTCGCCCTGCAGCTGGAGCTAGACGACGAGCTCCGCCGCGAGGGCCTGGCCCGCGAGATCGTCCACGCCGTCCAGAATGCCCGCAAAGCGGCGGGCCTGGAGATCACCGACCGCATCGACCTTTCCCTCACCGGCGACCCCGACCTGATCGCCGCCGCCCAGGCCCACGAGGCCTACCTCGCAGGCGAGGTCCTGGCCACCTCCGTCAGCTACGACGGCAGCAACGGCGCCGCCGCAACGATCGACGGCCGCGACCTCAAAATCGGCGTCAGCCGCGCTTAGAAGAGCGAGTGGTCAGTTCGACGCCTATACGGTGTTCAACTGCCCACTGGATTTACTGATCGGTCTTTTCGCCGATGATGAAGTCGGCTTTGGAGGAGTCGTCGAACTTCACCCAGCAGTGGTCCGGCGAGACGCCGGCGACCTCGACGAGGGCCTCTTCGATCCGCTTAGCGATCTCCGCCTTCTGCTCGTCGGAGCGGCCCTCGTACCAGTGGACGTGAACGAACGGCATGGGGGTGGAACGCCGGGCGCCGCCGTTAGGCGAGCGCCGGCTCCAGCTCGGCCTCGAGGCGCCGCTTGGGCATCGCCCCGACGACTTTCTTCGCGATCGCGCCGTCCTTGAAGAGGATCATCGTCGGGATCGAGAGGACTTCGTAGTTGGCCGCCGTCTGCTGGTTCTCGTCGACGTTGATCGAGACGATCTTGAGGTCCTCGCGCTCGGCGTCGATCTCCTCCAGAACCGGGTGGACGACGCGGCACGGACCGCACCAGGGTGCCCAGAAGTCGACGAGGACGGGGCCCTCGGCGTCGAGCACGTCAGCTTTGAAGGTGGCGTCGGTTACGTCCGTCAATTTGCCAGTCACGTTCGGTCTCCCGGTTGCGGTTTCGGCTTCAGCTCAATACTTCAGAAAGTATAGCGGGCCTCTGTAGATGGTATTCCTTGGCGGGTGACGAACGCCGAGATCGCCGCCGCCCTGGAAGAGCTGGGGATCCTCTACGAGCTCGACGGCGCGGTCAAATACCGCGTCCTCGCCTACAGCACCGCCGCCAAGGCGATCCGCGAGAGCCCGGTCTCGGTCGCCGAGCTCGCCGCGCGGGGCGAGGCGACCGAGGTCCCCGGCGTCGGCAAGACGCTGGCGGAAAAGATCGACGCGCTGATCGAGACCGGCGAGATCCCAGCCGCGGTGAAGCTGAAGGCGAAGTTCCCGCCGACCCTGATCGAGGTGACCCGCGTCCCCGGCGTCGGCCCGAAAACCGCCCGCCGTCTCTTCGAGGAGCTGGAAATCTCCTCGATGGAAGACCTCAAGGCCGCCGCCGAGGGCGAAAGGATCCGCGACGTCAAAGGCCTGGGGCCGAAGGCGGAGGAGAACATCCTCGCCGCGCTGGAGCTCCTCGGCGAGCCCGGCGAGGGCCCCGGTCGCCTGCTGCTCTCGAAGGTGAAGCCGATCGCCGAGGAGCTGGCCGAGGCGCTGCGCGAGCACCCGGCTGCCAACCGCGTCGAGGTTGCCGGCTCGGTCCGCCGCTGGGGCGAGACCTGCAAGGACATCGACCTGATCGCGACCGCCGAGCAGCCCGCCGCGCTGGCCGAGCACCTCGCCACCCACCCGCTGGTCGCCGCCGCCGGCAAACCCGGCCCCAACGGCGTCCGCGCCCAGACCCACAACGGCATCTCGGTCGACCTGCGGATCGTCCCGCCGGCCGCCTTCGGCAACCTGTTGCAGCACTTCACCGGCTCCCAGGCCCACAACGTGCAGCTGCGCGAAGAGGCAGTAGCCCGCGGCCTCTCGGTCTCCGAGCACGGGATCACCGACACCGAGAGCGGCGACGTCGAGACCTGCGAGACCGAGGAGCGGGTCTACGAGCGCCTCGGCTACTCCTACATCGAGCCCGAGCTGCGCGAGGGCCGCGGCGAGCTGAAGGCGGCGCGTGAAGGGAAGCTCCCCGACCTCGTCGACCTCGCCGACGTCAAAGGCGACCTCCACTCCCACACCACCCTCTCCGACGGCCGCAACAGCCTCGACGAGATGGCCGAGGCGGCTCGGGACCGCGGCTACGCCTACCTGGCCATCACCGACCACTCCGCCAGCCACGGCTTCGGCGACCACGTCACTGCCGAACGGCTCTGGGAGCGGATCGAGGAGGTGGCGGCCTGGAACAAGGGCCAAGGCAAAGACAACGAGGGCTTCCGCCTCCTCGCCGGCTCGGAGATCAACATCGGCCTCGACGGCTCGCTCGACTACCCCGACGACCTCGTCGCCGCGCTCGACTGGGTAGTCGCCTCCGTCCACACCTCCTTCAACGTCTCCGAAAAGCAGATGACCGAGCGCGTTCTCGCCGCGATCGAGAACCCGAACGTCGACTGCATCGGCCACCTCACCGGCCGCCTGATCGGCCGCCGCGAGCCCTACGGAATCGACGTCGAGGCGGTCGCCGATGCGGCAGCCCGTACCGGCACGATGATCGAGATCAACGGCAACCCCAACCGCCGCGACCTCTCCGATCGCCACGCCCGCCTCGCCGCCGAAGCCGGCGTGAAGATCGTCCTCAACACCGACGCCCACGGCGTCGACACGCTCGACAACATGGCCTACGCCGTCGCCACCGCCCGCCGCGCCTGGCTGACCGCCGACGACATCGCCAACACCCGGGGCTGGAAAGAGTTCAAGAAGCTGACGAAGAGCTGACGCCGAGACCGCAAAAAGGCACCTTGAGGGTGACTTTTTGCGGTCTCGCGATCAGTACGCGCCCAGCTGGTCGCCGCGCAGGCCCGGCGCCCGCACCAGCTCGATTGGTTTGAGGGCCGGGGAGGGGACGACGTAGAACTTGACGCCGTCGCGGTGCTCGATGCCGAGCACGGCGGCCTCGCGGGTGTGCCAGGCGAGGGAGACGATCAGGGCGTAGCCGGCGCCGACGGCGGCGACGCCGGGGAAGACGAGGCCGAGGACGCCGGCGCCGACGGCGGTGACGGCGATCGGCCAGAGCCGGGTGAAGGCGATCCGGGCCGGGCTCTGGTCCGGCAGCGAGGCCGCCGTCTTGGCCCGGGCGAGGGCGTCGCGGACGTCGTCGGCCGCCCGCTGCGGCCGGCTCAGGTACATCCCGATCGCCAGCGCCACCAACCACCAGCCGGCGGCGACGAGGGCGATCGTCGTGTCGCCGTCGCGGTTGGCCGCCAGCGCCGTGATCGCCCCCAGGACGGTGGCCTCGGCGGCGGTGACGAAGACGCTGGCGCGGAGCAGGTCGGTGTACGGCATCGAAGCTTCCCTACCCCGCCAGCCATTCGAGGATCGCCAGCCACCCGTCGAGGCCCTCGACCGTCACGTCCGACTCCTCGGCCAGCTCCGCCGGCGCCTCGGCCGAGAGCACCCCGACGCAGACGGCGGCGCTCAGCCGCCCCTCGTCCTGCAGCTCGCGCAGGCGGCGGAAGGCGTCGAGGTCGGTGCGGTCGTCGCCGGCGTAGGTGGCGCGGTCGAGCCGCTCGTCGGCGAGCAGCGAGCCGACCGCCCCGTCCTTGCCGCCGCCCCCCGCCGGTCGCAGCTCCAGCACCTTGCGGCCCCAGCGCGGTTCCAGGCCCGCCCGCCCCGCCTCGTTGGCGATCTCCCGCGCGCGACTCTCCGCCCTGGCCTCGTCCTCGGCGCCGCGCCAGTGCAGCGCCTGGATCGGCCCCTTGTCCTCCAGCCGCAGGCCGGCGGCGGCGAGCCGCCCGTCGGCGGCGGCGAGGAACTCAGCCGCTTCGCTCTCGCGGCCGGCGATCGAGGGGTCGGGCCGCACCTCGGTCTCGCCCGGCAGCAGCAGCTCGAGCCCGTGGTTGCCGGCGTAGGCGAGCGAGTCGAGACCGACCAGCCGCCGTGCCTCGGCGGCCTGGCGGCCGGAGATGCAGCCGACCAGCGCGTAGCGCTCGCTCAGCGCCGCCAGCGCCTCGCGCGCCGCCGCCGGGACCGCCGCTTCGTCGGCCCGTTCGACGATCGGCGCCAGAGTCCCGTCGACGTCGGTGAGGATCGCGGTGCGGCCGGGCTCGCGCCGGAGCGGCTCCAGGCGCGCCTTCCAGTCGCCGCCTCCCGTCTCTGGGTCGTGGGGCACGGCCGTAGTATCGCGAGATGCACTCCGCCGCCGCGACCCCCGACCACGCGATCTGGAAGCTGGCGGCGATCGGCACCCTCGCCGGCGTCTTCAGCGGCCTCTTCGGTGTCGGCGGCGGCACCGTCATCGTCCCGCTGCTGATCTTCTGGTTCGGCTACGGCGAGCGCCTTGCGACCGGGACCAGCCTCGCGGCGATCGTGATCATCGGCCTGCTCGGCGCCCTCGCCCAGGGCGGCATCTACGGCAACGTCCACCTCGGCACCGGCCTGCTGCTGGCGATCCCGGCGGTCGTCGGCGTCGTCCTCGGCACCGCGATCCAGCAGCGGATCCCCCAGCGCGCCGTCTCCTACCTCTTCGCCGCCCTGCTGGTGGCGATCGCGGTGGAGCTGATCCTCTCGTGAAGGGGCCGGGATGAACGAGCTCGCGGCGGTCCTGATCTGCCTCTTCGGCGGCCTCACCGGCGGCCTCGTCGGCGTCGGCGGCGGCGTCCTCTTCGTCCCGGCGCTGACGATCTTCATCGGTCTCACCCAGGTCGAGGCGGAGTCGACCTCGCTGCTGATGATCGTCGTCGTCGCGATCGTCGGCGCCTACCGCCAGAACGGCTACGGCAACGTCCGCGTCCGCGAGGCGCTGATCGTCGGCGCCCTCTCGCCGCTTGGGGTGCTGGTCGGCGTCGCCCTCGCCAACCACATCTCCGAACGCGCGCTGCAGCTTTCCTTCGCCGCCCTGGCCCTCTTCATGGCCGCCCAACTGGTCCGCCGCGCCCGCTCGACTTAAGCCCGAGCGGCCGGAGTGCATGGTCTACGCTCAACCGCGTGGACTCGCTGACCTGGGAAGGGGACCTGCCCCACCTGCGCTCGCCGGTGATGGTCTGTGCCTTCCGCGGCTGGAACGACGCCGCGGCGTCGGCCTCGACGGCCCTCACCGCGATCGCCGGCTCGCTGGAGGCCGAGCCGCTCGCCAGCATCGATCCCGAGGACTTCTTCGACTTCCAGTCGACGCGGCCGACGATCAGCATGGACGAAGGCCAGACGCGCCGGGTCGACTGGCCCGAGAACAGCTTCTTCGCGGTCCGCATCCCCAGCGCCGACCGCGACCTGGTCCTGCTCGACGGGACCGAGCCGAACCTGCGCTGGCGCACCTTCTCGGAGACGATCGCCACCGTCGCCGACGCCCTCGGGGTCGAGATGATCATCACCCTCGGGGCGCTGATCGCCGAGGTCTCCCACACCCTGCCGGTGCCGATCACCGGCCTCGCCTCCAGCGCCGAGCTGGTCGAGGAGCTGGAACTGGAGCGCTCCAACTACGAGGGCCCGACCGGGATCGTCGGCGTCGTCCACGACCTCTGCCGCCAGAACGGGATCGATTCGGCCTCGCTCTGGGCCGCGGTCCCGCACTACGTCGCCGCCGTCCCCAACCCGAAGGCCGCGCTCGCCCTGCTGCGCCGCCTCGAGGGCCTGACCGGCATCGCGGTCGAGGCCTCCGAGCTGGAAGAGGAAACCACCGACTACGAAGAGCAGATCGGCCGCGCCGTCGCCGCCAACCCGGAGATCGAGGAACTCGTCACCCGGATCGAGGCCGAACAAGCGGACCTGCTCAGCGACGAGGGCGAGCTCCCCAACGCCGACACCCTCGCCCGAGAGTTCCAACGCTTCCTCCGCCAGCGCGGCGACGAGAAGAACTAGAGCGGCTTTCCAGATCCGGGAGCGCTGGGGAGGGTCGGGTACCCGTCTACCTTCGTTGGGCTATCCGCCCGGAGAGAACAGGAGCCGTCCGAGGGCGGGCGCTGGGGCGAATAGCGGACGCCGCTCGTACGACGGGTACCCGACCCTCCAACCGGTCCGCAGCAAGATCCTGGCCATCGGACTATCGCTTCCGACTTTCGCCCCACCGGAGTGGGGCGAATCTCGGTTGGGCCGTCATGCGTCAGCAGATGCGACCTCGAATCGCCGGGAGGGTGGGGTGTCCTCCTGACGACCGGCGTTAGCTATTCGCCCGACAGCTCCATCTAGGACTGCTCCTGTTCTCTCCGGGCGAATAGCCCAGGAAGGAAGGAGGACACCCCACCCTCCCTAGCGGCCCGAGGTAAGAAAGAAGCTCAGGCTTCGGCCGCCGGGCAGATCAGGCGGTAGTCGCACCAGCTGCAGACGGTGGGGGAGGGGCGGGGCTCGAAGTCTTGGCCGAGGATTCCCTCGCCGACTTGGAGGACGGTGCGCTCGACGCGCTCGGCGTCGTCGGGCTTGGTTGGGGCTACGACCTTGTCGCCGTCGAGCACGTAGTAGTAGCTGCCGGTGCTGGCCTCGATGCCCCAGGCCTCGCGGGCGGCCATCCGGTAGAGCGCCAGCTGCAGGTCGTCGTCGAGGTCCTCTTCGCTCTTGCGCTCGCCGGTCTTGTAGTCGATCAGCTCGTAGTCGCCGTCGGGGAGGCGGTCGACCCGGTCGACGCGGCCGCGGACGTGGTGGTCGCCGACCTTGAAGTCGAACTTTTTCTCCAACCAGACCGGTTCGCCCTCGGACTCCCGCTCGCGTTCCCAGTAGAGGCGCAGCGCCTCGCGGGCGCGGTCGCGGAACTGCAGCTCGTCGTCGGTCGAGCCGAACCCGGTCCGCCGCCAGCCGGCCTCGAACAGCCGGTTCAGCACCCGCAGCCCTTCCTCGGGGTTCTCGGGCGGTTCCTTGTGGAAGCGCTCGAGGACGTTGTGGAAGAGGATCCCGAAACGCTGGTTGATAGTCGGCTCCTGCGGGATCCCGAACACGCGGGCGAACTTGTACTTCAGCGGGCAGGTGAGATAGAGCGAGAGGTCCGAGGCGGAGAGGCTGAGCTTGCCGTCGCCGCGGCGCGGCAGGAAGGCAGCCAGCGAGGGCTCCTCGCGGGCGGCGACCAGGTCCAGCCGCCGGCCGCGCTCGCGCTCGGAGTCGAGCAGGTAGGCGTCGAGCGCCGAGGCGTCGAGCTCGGCCTGCTGCTCGGGGGTCGCCACCTGCCGCAGGAGGCCGTTGACCGCCTCGATCGCCTCCGCCGTCGGCTCGTCGCCGGGCCGCTGCGCCAGCGCCGCCAGCTTCAGCAGCTCCAGGTAGCGGGCGATCGCCCGGTTGACGTCGATCGCCGTGTCCAGGCGCGGCTCGGAGAGCTCCCGCCCCGCCCGCCAGGAGGCCTCCAGCACCTGCTCGCGCAGCGCGCGGTAGGTGGCATGCAGCCCCTCGGCCGGGCCGAACATCTCCTCCTCGTGCACCTCCTCGGTCGCGCCCTCGGCGGCGGCCGCCTCCAGCGCCTGCTCGTAGAAGCGCGAGGGCCGCGCCGCTTCGCCGCCGGCGCCGCGCTCCAGCCGCGAGAGGACGAGGCCGCTGCGCGCCGGCCAGCCGATCCGCTCCCACTCGCCCTCCTCGAGGCCGAGGACGAAGACGTGGTCGAAGCCGAGCCCCTTCACGGCGCCGGCCGCCATCCCGTTGACGGCGCCCGGCGAGCGCGGCTGCTCGGCGTCCTCCTCGCCGGTGCCGGCCTCGGCGACCGCGCTCAGGTAGGCGACGAAGGCGCGGGTCGAGCCGTGCGGTTCGCGCCGGGTCCAGGCGGTTGCCAGCTCGGCCAGCCGCGAGAGGCCGAGCAGCCGCTCGGCGACCTCCGGCTGGGCGGCGAAGAGCCGCTGGCGCCGCAGCCCCACCTGCTCGATCAGCCGGCGGACGAAAACGTCGGCCCGCCGTTCCTCCATCACCGCCGCCGCGGCGTTGTAGAGGCGGAGGAAGGTGCCGATCCGCTCGCGGGCCTCGGGCTGGAACTGGGGGCTGTCAAGGGCCGCCTCGCAGGCGGCGACCATGTCCTGCTTGCGGCGCCGGGCGATCGTCGTCAGCCGCGCCAGATCCCCCGAGCGCAGCTCGACCGGCGGCCGGGTCAGCGCCCGCGCCGCGGCGGGCGAGTCGTCGGGGTCGGCGAGCACCCGCAGCCAGGCGATCGCGTCCCGCACCTCAGGCCGCTGGAAGAGCGCCGTCGGCCCGGAGAGGTGGAAGGGGATGCCCCGCTCTTCCATCGCCGCGGCGACGGCGCCGCCCTGCTTAGCGGGGTCGTCGACCAGGACGCAGATCTCTTCCGCGGCGGTGCCGGAGGCGACCAGATGCTCGACGGCCCGCGCCACGGCCTGCGCCTGCGCGCGCTCGTTCGTGCAGCGCCAGAAGCTGAGCTTGGGATCGCGGAAGCGGTCCTCGAGCAGGATCCGCTCGCCGCCGGGGTGAACCGCGTCGAACCAGGCCTCCGCCGCGGCGCTGCCCTCGCCGGCGTCGATCTCCAGCGCGACGACCTGGTTCGGGTCCTCGCCGGCGAGCGACTCCAGCACCGCCCGCTGCGCCGGCGTCGTCTCCTCCAGCTCGTCGACCATCACCTGGCCGAAGCGCTCGGCGATCCGCCGGCGCACGTCGGGCCGCTCGACCAGGAGGCAGTCGAGGGCAAGGAAGACGTCGCCGCGGTCGAGGCTGCCCGACTCGGAGAGGACGCGATCGTGGGTGGCGTAGAGCTCGGCGAACTCGAGCTCCCGCCGCGCCGCCTCACGGCCGGCCTCGTCGCCTGCGGCCGACGCTTCGGCCTGGGCCCGCTCCGAGAGGGTGGTGGGGCCGACTCGTTCGGCCTTGAGGCCGTCGATCCGCGCCAGCAGCCGCGCCAGCAGCCCGGCCGGGTTGCCGCGGATCTCGTGCCGGCGCAGCGGCAGCCGGTCGAGGCGGTCGAGCAGCATCGCCAGCCGCTCGGCCCGCCCGAGCACGTCGAAGAACGGTTCGAGCCCGGCCTCCTCGGAGTGCTCGCGCAGGAGGCGCTCGCCGATCGCGTCCCAGCTGCCGATCCAGAGCTCCTCAAAGGATCCCTCGAGCAGCGCCTCGCAGCGTTCGCGCAGGCGACCGGCGGTCGCCTGGCGGGAGGCGATCGTCAGCACGCTCTCGGGCCGGGTCCCGGTGGCGGCGAGGCGTCCCAGGCGCCGCGCCAGCAGCTCGGTCTTGCCGGTGCCCGGGGCGCCGGCGATCAGCAGCGGCCCGAATTCGTGCGCGACCGCGCGCTCGCGCGCCGTGCCGGCGGTATCGATGGTTGGGGGACCCTCGGGCATCGCCCAACGCTACCGCGCCCGGGAAGCCATCTAGCATGCGGCCGATGGACCTTCTCTCCGCCGACTGGCCGGCGATCTGCCGCCGCATCGTCGCCGCCCAGCGCCCGATCTTCGAGCGGGCCCGGACGAGCGAGGAGCGCACCGTCTACGAGGGGGTCGGCGAGGGCGGCGACCGCACCCTGGTGATCGACCGCGAATGCGAGGACGTCGTCTTCGCCGAGCTCGACAAGCTCGCCGCCGCCGGCGCCTCCTTCCTCGCCGTCTCCGAGGAGCGCGGCGAAGTCTCCTTCGGCTCGGGCGGGGAGCACCGGGTGGTGATCGACCCGATCGACGGCTCGCTCAACGCCCGCCGCACGCTGCCCTCCTTCGCGGTCTCGATCGCCGTCGCCTCCGGCCCCTCGATGGCCGACGTCGAGCTCGGTTTCGTCCATGACTTCGGCGCCGACGAGGAGTTCCTCGCCCGCCGCGGGCAGGGCGCGGAGCTGGACGGCAGGCCGGTACGGGTCTCGCCCGAGGCGGAGCGGCTCGAAGTCGTCGGGCTTGAGTCGGCCGAGCCGGAGTGGGCGATGCCGGCGTTCGAATCCCTCGCCGGCAAGGTCTTCCGTCTGCGGGTCGTCGGCGCGATCGCGATCTCCGCCGCCTACGTCGGGGCCGGGCGCCTCGACGCGATGCTCAGCCTCCGCTCCTGCCGCTCGGTTGACGCCGCCGCCGCGCAGCTGGTCGTCCGCGAGGCCGGCGGCGCCGTCGCCTTCGGCGCCGGCGAGCTCACCGAGGCGATGCTCGACCTCGAAGCCCGCTACCCGATGGCCGCCGCCAACGGCGAGGCGGGGCTGGCGATCGTCCGCGCCGCCCAGTTGGCGAAGACCGCGTAACCCTTCTTCGGAAGCGGTTTACAAACGTGTGTTCCTACGAACTTACGTTCGCTACACTCGGGCGCTCCCCAAGCCCCCTAATCCAAACTGAAGAGGTGTTTCCTTCGCATGGCTGAGAACAAAAGCAACGGCAGCAAGAACAAAACGCAGGCCAAACGCGCCACCACCGAAGCCAAAAAATCGGCGGCCAAAACCGCCAAAGCTTCGAAACGCGCCGCCACCAAGGTCGCGGTAGCCGAGAAAAACCAGGTCCAGACCGTGGTCGAGACCGCTGTCGACGTCCCCGTCGGCGCCGTCCTCGCCGTCAGCGACCGGGTTTCCGAGCTGGTTGAGCCTTGGACCGACCGAAGCAAGGCCGAGCGCCAGATCAAGAGCTACCGCAGCAACCTGCGCAAATCCCTGAAACGGACCGAGCGCCGCGGCAGCACCGCTCGCCGCAAGGCGATCACCGAGGCCCGCAAGACCCGCAACCAGGTCGAGCGCGAGGCCCGCAACCGCCGCCGCGAGGTCGAGACCACGATCAAGCGCAACCGCAACGAGGTCGAGTCGCGCGTCCGCAAGGCGATCGACGAGCAGGTCTCCCGGACCCAGGTCGTCGTCGAGTCCGCCACCGGCGTCGTCGGCACGGTCAGCAGCCAGCTGGCCTCCCTGCGCTAGAGAGCGTCGTTCAGTCCCGTCACCTGCCGGTGACGGTCACAGGCCGCGAGGTGCCTGGCTCATAGGGCCAGCCCTCGCGGCCTTTTACGTGGGCGCGGAACTGGAAGCGCACGCTGCGGCTGTCGTCGTCGCTGAACCGGTAGGCGTAGCGGAAGCGGCCGCGCCGGTCCGCCTCGACCGTGCGGAAGCTGCGCCAGCCGCTGCCGGGGTACCGGAACTGCAGTTCGACGGGCAGGCCGCGGACCGCCGCCTTAGCGCCGCCGGCACGGATGCCGCCGCTGAACACCACCGGTTTCCCACCCACGGCTGCCGTCGAGCTTGAAGCGCGCAGGCGGAGCCCGGTGGCGACGCCGAGGTAGGCGCTCTCTCCGCTGCTCCTCGTCAAGGTGGAGGTGCCGGCGAAGTGGGCGGCGACGTCGCGGCTCGGCCCCGGCTGCAGCTGCAGCGCGAAGGAGCCGCCGGCGCCGGTCGTCTGCACGGTCGTGCGGTGCGCGGGCTCGGCGCCGCTGGCGAAGGTCTCGACGACGACAACCCGCTGCCCCGCCAGCCCACCTCCCCCGACCCGGAGCAGGCGCCCGCCGAAGCGCCTCTTCGACAACTCGGTCGCCAGCGAAGCGGGGGACTTCAGCGGGTTGACCAGGAACATCCGGCCGCCGTGGGCGCGGTCCGTTCCGGTTGCAGAATTGCCCGCGGAGTCGTAGCCGGTGGCGAGGAACTCGTACTTGCCGGCCGGGTAGGAGTCCGAATCCCAGCGCGCGATCAGGCGCCCGGTCGCCACGCGGGTCGTCAGCTCCTCGAAACGGGCATGGGTCCCGGCGGGCCGGACCGAGATCGAGCCGGCGCTCGCGCTCGGCCCGGAGAGGCGGTCGCTGACGGCCGCCTCGATCCGCTCGGGTTCAGCCGGATCCTGAGCGTTGGCAAAGGCCACCTGCGGCGGGTCTTCGTCGATGCGGACGATGGACCCCGGGGAATCGACGCCGCCTGAATCGAGTCCGACGTTGCCGGCGGCGTCGCGGGCGAAGGCGTCGATCTCATGAGTCCCGCTGCCGCCCACCCAGGCGGCCGCCGTGTCGCCGGGGGTCGTCGCCGCGGCGCTCCCGTCGACCGAGATCGCGGTGACCGCCCCACCGGGGCCGGCTGCCGCCATCCCGGAGAGCGCATCCGTGGCGTGCGCGTGGACCAGGACCGGGCGGTTGCTCCAGCCGTCGCTGCCCGCCGACAGAGAAAGCTGCGGCGCCGTGGCGTCGACCCGGAGGGCGGCGGTGCTCACGGGAGAAGGGACGCCGGCGCCGGAGACGGCGACGACGCGGGCGTAGGTGGTGCCCTGGGGAAGGACTCCGAGTGCGACCGGCTCGGTGGCCTCGTCCGCGGGGATGTCGGTCTCCGCCGCAGTGCAGAGCGTGGGCGAGGCGCAGGGGTGGCCCCCGGCGCCGCGGTCGAGCGAGATCGCGTATCCGCTGAGGCCGGAGAGCGGGAGCGGGGCGGCGGGGGCCTGGAGATCGAGCATCGCCACCTCCTCTCCCTGTAGCCAGCCTCCGGGCGCCATCGCCGTCGGGGCGGAGGGGGCGACGTCGTCGAAGCGGAAGATCGTGCTGGTCCGGGTGAGCTCCGCTCCGGCGTCGTCGACGACCCAGGCTTCGAGTTTGTAGGCGCCCGGGACCGGCGGCACCGCGAACCCTTCGGCGAGGTTGTTGCTGGGCCTTTCGATGGTTTTAACCGGGGTTCCCGAGGCGTCGAGCAGGCGGTACTTGGCCACGCTGCCGCCGGGCGGGTATCCGGGAATCTCGTCCGGGTCGATCTGGAACACCCGCGAGGATTGCCAGCCTTCGGCTGCCGGCGACTGGCAGGGGAGCAGGAGGAACAGGGCAAGCGCCGCCGCGAGGGCGGTCACGACAGACAGCGGGCGGCCGCCGCTCACGGGCCGAACTCCCCGGCGGGGCTGCCCCCGCCCGAGCTGGCGACGGGAGCGGGTTCGGCCACCGGTTCCGGCGCCGGCGGAACGTATTCGGCCGCTTCGCTTGCGCTTTCGACCGGGGCCGGTTCGGCGAGAGCGGGTTCTTCTTCGGCCGGCTCCGGCTCGGGGGTGGGCTTTGACTGGTGCCGGGGCTCCGGCTTCGGGGCCGTCTCGGGCTCGGTCTGCGGTTGCGGGCTCTCCGTAGCCGGCAACTCCGAAAGCCGGCGCTCGACCGGGGACCGGTCGTGCTCGTCACCCGAGCCGATCGGGTTGGGGACCACGCCCCCGGCGACGCAGGCGGCGCCTGCCGCCGCCCCGATGCAGACGACGGCGATCTTCGCTGCGGTTGCGGCGCCGCCCAGGCCGCTACCAGCGGCCAGCTGCGGGGCGCCGCCTCCGGCCTCGCCGGCGCCGAAGCGCCTGAGCAGGTCGCCGAGGGCATCCCGCGCCCGCTCCCACAGTCCGCTGTGCAGCGGCAGGGCCGGGGCCAGCGCGGCGGCCGCGGCGGGGGCCGCCCGGTAGGCCCGCAGCGTCGCCCGGCAGCGGGCGCAGGCGCGCAGGTGCTCTCGCAGCTCAGCTACCTGTTGCGGCTTCGCTTCGCCGTCGCAGAAGGCCGAGAGCAGGGGCTGGATTTCCACGCAGCGGCCGCCGTCCTCGCCGCGCGCGATCAGTTTGCGGAACCGCTCGCGCCCCTCGGCCACGCAACGGTTGACTTTGGTCTGGCTGTAGCCGGTTAGCTCGCCGATCTCGGCGTAGGAGTAGCCCTCGGCCAGCAGCGTCAGCGCCCGCAGCTCCTGGGGTTTCAGCGCCTGCAGCGCCTCGCGGCTGCGGGCCACAGCTTCGCGCCGCTCGACCCGTTCCGCCGGCCCGTCGGCGGCGGAGGGAAGCAGCGCGACCCAGTCCTCCGCCTCCGGCTGCGGCCTGGCTGCGGGACCGGCGAGGGTGCGCTCGCGCTCCCGCCGCACCGCCAGCGCCTCGTGGCGGACCACAGTCTGCATCCACTTGATCAGCTCGCGCGGGTCCTCGCTCGGGGCCTTGCGAAGGAGGATCTCGAGTCCGCGCTGGAGGGCTTCGTCAGCGTCGTCGTCACAGATGGAGAAACGGCGCGCGGTGCGCCGCAGAGCCGCCTCGTTGCGCGAGTAGATCTCCGTCGCCGCCCGCTTGCGGGCGGCGACGTCGCTCGGCCCCGGGCGCGGGCCGGCCCCCTGCGCATCGACGGTCTTCACTGTGCTCGTCCCCCTGCTGCTTCGGATTTCGGTGTCGGACACTGGCAGCGGTAGGTACGAACGGGTATGTCTCTCCCCCCATCTGGACGGATGCCCCAGCAGGGAAGGTCGGAAATTGCAGAGTGGTTCCGAGGAACGTCCAGGGCCCCTCGGTGTCGGTAGGATCGCCCGATGAGCACTTGCGTAGTCACCGGCGGCGCCGGTTTCCTCGGATCCCATCTCTGCGAACGGCTGCTCGGCGACGGGCACCGCGTGATCTGTCTCGACAACCTCGAGACGGGGTCGCTGGAGAACATCGAACACATCCGTGACGAGGCGTTCGACTTCCGTCACGTCGACATCACCAACTACGTCGAGATTCCCGAGGACGTCGACTTCGTCTACCACCTCGCCTCGCCGGCGAGCCCGATCGACTACCTGCGGCTGCCGCTGCACACGCTCAAAGTCGGCTCCCACGGGACCCACCACATGCTCGGGGTGGCGAAGTGGAAGCGCGCCCGCTTCCTGATCGCCTCGACCAGCGAGGTCTACGGCGACCCCGAGGTCCATCCTCAGAAAGAGGACTACTGGGGCCACGTCAACCCGATCGGGCCGCGCGGCGTCTACGACGAGGCGAAGCGCTACGCCGAGGCGCTGACGATGGCCTACCACCGCCAGCAGGGCGTCGACACGGCGATCGTCCGCATCTTCAACACCTACGGCCCGCGGATGCGCGCGCACGACGGCCGGGCAATCCCGACGTTCCTGCGTCAGGCGCTCCAGGACCGGCCGCTGACCGTCTTCGGCGACGGCAGCCAGACCCGCAGCTTCTGCTACGTCGACGACCTGATCGACGGCATCGTCCGCCTCGCCGAGTCGGACGTCCATTCGCCGGTGAACATCGGCAACCCGAACGAGTTCACGCTGCTGGAGCTGGCGAAGAAGGTCGTCGAGCTGACCGACTCCCGCTCGGAGATCGTCTACGAGGCGCTGCCCACCGACGATCCCAAGCAGCGTCGCCCGGACATCGGCCGCGCCCGCGACTTGCTCGGCTGGGAGCCGACGGTCGAGCTGGCCGAGGGCCTGCGCCGGACGATCGACCAGAGCGGCGTCGAGCGCCTCGTCGGCGCCGGCGACTAAAAGCGCGCCGTAAGCGGCGCAGAAAAGGGGCGGCCCGGAGGCCGCCCCTCTCGCGATGCAGCGAGCTTCGTGACTACTGGGTCTGCGCGGTGAACGCGAAGGTGCCCAGCGGGTTGCCGGCGGTGATGTGGTCTTTCTCCACTCGTTTTTCCGCGGCTTCTTTGGCGGCTTTTTTCGCCCCGGCTTCTTCCGCCGCTTTGATGTTCGGATCCGGGTTGTTGCACTGCGTCGGAGCTGCTTCGCACGCTGCGATGTAGAACCCTGCTTCGTAGTAGGCCTGGTAGACCTTGACGAAGCCCTCGAGCACTTCAGCCGAGATCGGCTGGAGCACAGCGGAGGAGCTGACGCTGACGGTGCGGGTCGCTGCGTCGGTGGTGACACCGGTGATCGTCAGGTCGGCGATCGAGCTGCGTCCCAGGTTGCCCAGGTTTAGGGCGTCGCTCGCGTTGGATTTGGCCACGACTTCGACCGTCACCGTTTTCGCCGACAGGTCGAGCCACATGTTGCCGAGCGTGATCTCCGTTTCCAGCGCCGTGGTGGGGCTGGTCGGGAGTTTCTGCGTCAGCAGCAGGCCACCGGCGGTCTGCACCTGCCCGGCGGTCGCGGTCGGGCTGATCGTGCCGCCCGTGATCGGGAGCTCGTAATTGCCGAGGCCTTTTTCGGTGGTCGGGGAGATCACCGAGGCATTGGTTTCGACGTCTTTCAGCTTCAGCAGCAGCCCTTGGTCAGCGTTGAAGCTGACGTTGCCGCCGGCGACGATCGCCACCGTGGCGGGCTGGCTTTCGGAGCTCGACTTGCCGATGTTCTTGCCGGCGATGAACGGCTTCGGCTTGCCCTTGGCGTAGCCCGTCTTCTTGTTCAGCTGCTTTGCGCCAGCGCTCTGCAGCTTCATCTTCTTCAGCTTGACGTTGACGCCGAAGCCGTTGCGGCTGTAGCTCAGGCCGCTCAGCTTGGCGAGCTTGACCTTCTTGCCCGAGACCTTGGCGGTGAGGACGTTCTTGCCGGTGTCGAGCACCATGCCCTTGACGGTCGCGCTCTTCTTGCCGGCCTTGAACTTGAGGCCGCCGCCGAGGTTGAGGGTCCCGAGTCCGTTGGTCGGGTCCATCGAGCCGCCGGTCACCTTGAAGGTGGCCTTGGTTCCCTTCAGCTTCGCGTTGCCGACCTTCTGGATCTTGATCCCGAAGGTCTTCAGGTACTTGGTCCACCCCTTGTTCAGGGTGACGGTCGTGGTTCCGCTCGCGACCGGATCCGGCGTCGCAGAGGCGAAGGGAGCGAACGCCAGCAGCGCGAACAGCGCAGCCGCGAGAACCGCCAGCGGCAGTTTCGTCCCCCGAGCCATACGCGGCTGGGTTGCTTCAGTCATATGTGTGTCCTCCGTTGCTGCCGCCCCCTGCTGTCCCTATAGGCGACTTACGGCGAGTTGACTTGTCTGAACAGGTTATTCCCGCATCGCACCCATTTACAACCCTGCAAAGGGGCCGATGTTCCGGTGTCGGCCCGGCATTTCGCGTGAGGAAGCGCCCCGGGTGCCCGCCTCAATATCCTCCAGGGCGATGGCTGCCAGCGACGGATCCGGAGCCCAGGAGGCCCACCGCACGATCGCGCCCCTGGTCGGGCCCGACGACGAGCGCGTCTTCACCGACTCCGGGATCGAGATCGAGCCCCTCTACGACGAGAGCGACGTCGCCCCCGGCCTCGAGGAACGCCTCGGCGAGCCCGGCCAGCCGCCCTTCACCCGCGGCATTCACGAGCGGATGTACCGCGACCGGCTCTGGACGATGCGCCAGTACGCCGGCTTCGCCTCGCCGGAGGACACCAACGAGCGCTACCGCTACCTGATCGAGCACGGCTCGACCGGCCTCTCGATGGCCTTCGACCTGCCGACCCAGCTCGGCCGCGACTCCGACGACCCGCTCTGCCACGGCGAGGTCGGCCGCACCGGGGTGCCGATCGACACGATCGAGGACATGCGGATCTGCTTCGACCAGATCCCGCTCGACGGCGTCTCCACCTCGATGACGATCAACGCCCCGGCGGCGATCCTGCTGCTGCTCTACGAGCTGGTCGGCGAGGAACAGGGGGTCCCATCCGAGAAGTTGCGCGGCACGGTCCAGAACGACGTGCTGAAGGAGTACATGGCGCGCGGCAACTACATCTACCCCGCCGAGCCGACGATGCGGCTGACGACCGACATCTTCGAGTACTGCAGCGAGAACGTGCCGAAATGGAACACGATCTCGATCTCCGGCTACCACATCCGCGAGAAGGGCTGTTCGGCTGTGCAGGAGGTCGCGTTCACCCTCTCCAACGCGATCGCCTATGTCGAGGCGGCGCTGGAGCGGGGCCTGAAGATCGACGAGTTCGCGCCGCGGTTGGCCTTTTTCTTCAACGGCCACAACAACGTCTTCCAGGAGATCGCCAAGTTCCGCGCGGTGCGGCGGATGTGGGCCCAAATCGTCGAGGAGCGCTTCGGAGCCCAGGACCCCAACTCGATGAGGATCCGCTTCCACACCCAGACCGGCGGAGTCACGCTGCAGGCCCAGCAGCCTGAGGTGAACATCATCCGGGTCGCGCTCCAGGGCTTCGCCGCGGTCTGCGGCGGCACTCAGAGCCTCCACACCAACGGCTTCGACGAGGCGCTCGCCCTGCCGACCGAGCGCTCCGCGCGGATCGCCCTTCGCACCCAGCAGGTGCTCGCCCACGAGTCCGGCGCCGCCGACACCGTCGACCCG
>DASSYI010000021.1:0-56632 GCA_035703365.1 Solirubrobacterales bacterium | reverse complement strand
GACTCGGGGATCGAGATCAAGCGCCTCTACGAGGAGGAGGACGTGAAGCCCGGCCTCCAGGAGCGCCTCGGTGAGCCCGGCGAGTACCCGTTCACCCGCGGCATCCACGAGGGGATGTACCGCGACCGGCTCTGGACGATGCGCCAGTACGCCGGCTTCGCCTCGCCGGAGGACACCAACGAGCGCTACCGCTATCTGATCGAGCACGGCTCGACCGGCCTCTCGATGGCCTTCGACCTGCCGACCCAGCTCGGGCGGGACTCCGACGACCCGCTCTGCGCCGGGGAGGTCGGCCGCACCGGGGTCCCGATCGACACGATCGAGGACATGCGGATCTGCTTCGACCAGATCTCGCTGGCCGAGGTCTCGACCTCGATGACGATCAACGCTCCCGCCGCGATCCTGCTGCTGCTCTACGAGCTGGTCGGCGAGGAGCAGGGCGTCGCGTCGAGCGAGCTGCGCGGCACGGTCCAAAACGACGTGCTCAAGGAGTACATCTCGCGCGGCAACTACATCTACCCGCCCGAGCCGACGATGCGGCTGACGACCGACATCTTCGAGTACTGCAGCGAGAACGTGCCGAAATGGAACACGATCTCGATCTCCGGGTACCACATCCGCGAGAAGGGCTGCTCCGCTGTTCAGGAGGTCGCCTTCACCCTCTCCAACGCGATCGCCTACGTCGAGGCGGCGCTGGAGCGGGGGCTGAAGATCGACGAGTTCGCCCCCCGCCTCGCCTTCTTCTTCAACGGCCACAACAACGTCTTCCAGGAGATCGCCAAGTTCCGCGCGGTGCGGCGGATGTGGGCCGAGATCGTCAAGGACCGGTTCGGGGCCGAGAACCCGAAATCGATGCAGATCCGCTTCCACACCCAGACCGGCGGGGTCACGCTGCAGGCGCAGCAGCCCGAGGTGAACATCATCCGCGTCGCCCTGCAGGGCTTCGCCGCCGTCTGCGGCGGCACCCAGTCGCTGCACACCAACGGCTTCGACGAGGCCCTGGCGCTGCCGACCGAGCGCTCGGCCCGGATCGCCCTGCGCACCCAGCAGGTGATCGCCTATGAGTCCGGCGCCGCCGACACCGTCGACCCCTTCGCCGGTTCCTACTTCGTCGAGTCGCTGACCGACGAGATCGAACTGCGGGCCAAGGAGCTGATGGAGAAGGTCGAAGAGCTCGGGGGCTCGGTCGAGGCGCTGGAGTTCATGCAGCGCGAGATCGAGGAGTCGGCCTTGAGCTACCACGAGCGCTACAAGAGCGGCCAGGACGTGATCGTCGGCGTCAACAAGTTCGTCACCGACCAGGTCGACGACGTCGACATCCTCAAGGTGGACCCGGAGGCCGAGCAGCGCCAGCTGGCGCGCCTGGCGGCCTTCAAGCAGAACCGCGACCAGGCCGAGGTCGACGCCAAGCTCGACTCCCTGCGCGACGTCGCCCGCGGCGAGGGCAACCTCCTGCACCCGATCCGCGCCGCGCTCAAAGCCAACGCCTCGATCGGCGAGGTCTGCGGCGCGATGCGCGAGGTCTTCGGCGAATACAAGGGCGGGGCGTTCTTCTAGCGATTGGTGAATTTGGGGCGCTATAGCGCCCCAAATTCACCAACCCCCATCTGAACGGTCTCTCCCATTCCGCCCGCCGGGCAGGAACGACGCCTGGCTGGTGGAAGCGGGTGCCGATGATCGAGGTATCGAGGACGCTGATGAAGTCCGAGCCCGAGCTGGCCGAGCTGATCCGCGAGGTCGAGGGGGTCGAGGTGACGATGGCCGAGAAGGGCTTCGGCACCCGGGTCGAGATCCGCGCCGCGGAGGACACCGGCCTGGCCGAGGCCGACCTCGAGGCAGTCCTCGACCGCCTGGCGGAGCCGCAGCGGCGCCCGTTCGTCTGATTTTAAATCCATCCAACGAAGGTCGGCTGGGGCCGGCCCGGAAAGCGAGTCCAACCCAGTGACCAATCTCAAACGGCACCTCTCGGTGGCCAACGTCTTGTCTTGCATGGCCCTCTTCATCGCCCTCGGCGGCACCGCGTACGCAGCCGTCAAGCTGAAACCGAACCAGGTCAAAGCGGTCAACATCGCCAAGCAGGCTGTGACCAACGCGAAAATCAAGACCCAGGCGGTCACCTCCGGGAAAATCAAGAACGGCGGCGTGGTCAACGCCGACCTCGGGGCGGGAGCTGTGACCAGCTCGAAGATCGCCAAGGAAGCGGTCACCGGCGCTGCTCTGGCGAAGAAATCCGTGACCGAAGCCAAGCTCGGCCCGGAATCGGTCGGCACCGGCAAGATCGACAACGAAGCGATCACCTCGGCGAAGATCTCGACCGCGGTCTGGAAGCAGCTGATCAAGAACGTCACCTACGAGACGGAAACCAGCCCCAACAACTCCGAAGAGGAAAAGAGCATCACCGCCACCTGCCCGACCGGCAAGGAAGCGATCGGCGGCGGTGCCCGGATCAACTCTCCGGCCTCGGTCAAAGCGGTGATCGGCGGGTCCTACCCAGCGGTCGCCTCTAACAATGCCCGCACCGGCTGGATCGGCACCGGCCGTGAGTTCGCCGAAGAGACCGGCAACTGGCAGATCGTGGCGTACGCGGTCTGCGCGGAACTCTAGGTAGTCTCGAATTGCATCGTGGAATCGAAGGGCCCGCTCCGGCGGGCCCTTCGTCTGCCTGAGGGCACCGAAAACCCGGCCTAAATAGACTTCCGCGCCCGATGCGCGAGAGGAACCCCGAAACCCACGATGAGAAGCTCGCCTACCTGCGCGAGCTGCGTGAGGCCGCCATCCATTCGGCCTCCGAGGCGGCGGTCGAGAAGCAGCACGCGAAGGGCAAGATGACCGCCCGCGAGCGGATCGAGAAGCTGCTCGATCCCGGCTCCTTCGAGGAGCTCGACACCTTCGTCCGCCACCGCACCTACGACTTCGAGATGCAGAAGAACCGGCCCTGGGGCGACGCCGTCGTCACCGGGCACGGCACGATCGAGGGCCGCACCGTGTTCGTCTTCAGCCAGGACTTCACCGTCTTCGGCGGCAGCCTCGGCGAGGTGATGTCGGAGAAGATGTGCAAGGTCATGGATCTCGCCGCCCAGGTCGGGGCGCCGGTGATCGGCATCAACGACTCCGGCGGCGCCCGCATCCAGGAGGGCGTCGTCTCCCTCGGCGCCTACGGCGACGTCTTCGTCCGCAACGTCCAGTGCTCCGGCGTGATCCCGCAGATCAGCGTGATCATGGGCCCTTGTGCCGGCGGCGCCGTCTACTCGCCGGCGATGACCGACTTCATCTTCATGGTCAAAGAGACCAGCCACATGTTCATCACCGGCCCGGAAGTGATCAAAACCGTGACCGGCGAGGAAGTCGAGTTCGAGGAGCTGGGCGGGGCGATGAGCCACAACTCGAAGTCGGGCGTCGCCCATTTCGCCTCCGAGGACGAGGAGAGCTGCCTCGAGGACGTCCGCTACCTGATGAGCTTCCTGCCCTCGAACAACCTCGAGGCGCCGCCGCGGTTCGAGCCCTCGGACGACCCCGAGCGCGAAGACGAGGAGCTCGACACCCTCGTCCCCAACGACCCGCAGAAGCCCTACGACATGCGCGACGTGATCGCCCGGGTCGTCGACGACGAGGAGTTCTTCGAGGTCCACGAGCACTTCGCGAAAAACATCGTCTGCGGGTTCTCGCGCCTCGACGGCTATCCCATCGGGATCGTCGGCAACCAGCCCGCCTTCCTCGCCGGCGTGCTCGACATCGAGGCCTCCGAGAAGGCGGCCCGGTTCGTGCGGACCTGCGATTGCTACAACATCCCGATCCTCACCTTCACCGACGTCCCCGGCTTCCTCCCCGGCACCGACCAGGAGTGGAACGGGATCATCCGCCACGGCGCCAAGCTGCTCTACGCCTTCACCGAGGCGACCGTGCCGAAGCTCACCGTCGTCACCCGCAAGGCCTACGGCGGCGCCTACGACGTCATGAACTCAAAGCACATGCTGGCCGACTACAACGTCGCCTGGCCGACGGCCGAGGTCGCGGTGATGGGCCCCGAGGGCGCCGTCAACATCATCTACCGCAAAGACATCGCCAGCTCACCGACCCCCGACGAGCGTCGCCAGAAACTGATCGACGACTACAAAGCCCACTTCGCCAATCCCTACTCGGCGGCGGAGCGCGGCTACATCGACGACGTCATCGAGCCCCGCCAGACCCGCCCGAAGCTGATCCGGGCGCTGCGGATGCTGCAGACCAAGCGGGTCGATCAGCCGAAGCGCAAGCACGGCAACATTCCTCTGTAACTGGGGGTGAAAGGACGAACGCCGCGGGTTAGGGGACTGCGGTGGCCTCGGGGTCGATGTTGCCGGCGCCGCGGCCGGCGGTGGGGCCCTCGTCGCCTCCGAGGCGGTGGGCCAAGTAGACGGGGATGATCGAGATCAGGATCACGATCACGGCCACGGCATTGACGATCGGGAGTTCGTGGGGGCGGAAGAGGTTGGAGTAGATCCAGATCGGCAGGGTCTGTTCGCCGGCGCCGATCGTGAAGTTGGTGACGATGATCTCGTCGAAGGAGAGGGCGAAGGCGAGCAGGCCGCCGGCGATCAGGGCGCTTTTCATCCCCGGGAAGGTGACGTAGCGGAAGGTCTGCCAGGAGTGGGCGCCGAGGTCGGCCGAGGCCTCCTCGAAGGAGCCGGAGAGGCGGCGCAGGCGGGCGACGGCATTGTTGTAGACGACGACGATGCAGAAGGTCGCGTGCCCGACGATCACGGTGAAGAGGCTGAGCGGGACGTCGAGGACCTGGGTGAAGGTGTTCGAGATCGCGACGCCGGTGACGATTCCGGGCAGGGCGATCGGCAGGATCACAAGGAAGGAGATCGTCTCGCGGCCGAAGAAGCGGTGGCGGGCGACGGCGAGGGCGGCGAGGGTGCCCAGGACCAGGGCGATCGCCGCCGCGACCACCCCGGCTTTGATCGAGGTGACGAAGGCTTCGCGCGCGGCGTCGTCCTTGAACGCCTGCGAGAACCAGTGGGTGGTGAAGCCCGGCGGCGGCCACTCGAGGATCTTGCTCGAGTTGAAGGCATAGACCCCGATCACCAGCAGCGGGATGTAGATGAAGGCGAGGCCGACCGCGACCGCGATTCGCAGCATCATCTGTGAGCGTTTCGAGAGCCTCATCGCGCCATCCCTAGACGTGCTCGAAGGCGCCGAGCTTCCGGGCGACCAGGAGGTAGGCGATCATGACCACGATCGGGATCAGGGCCAGGGCCGCGGCGAACGGCTGGTTGTTGGCGATATTGCTGAAGATCACGTTGCCGATGAACTGGTCGTTGGAGACCAGGCGAGGGGTGATGTAGTCGCCCAGGGTCAGCGAGAAGGTGAAGATCGAGCCGGCGACGACGGCCGGGAAGCTCAGCGGCAGGATCACCCGGCGGAAGGTGGTGAACGGGGAGGCGCCGAGGTCCTCGGAGGCGCTGATCAGCGAGTTCGGAATCCGCTCCAGCCCGGCGTAGATCGGCAGGATCATGTACGGCAGCCAGAGGTAGCTGAACACCAGCCAGACGGCGGTGGTGCCGTAGCCGGGTCCGTGCAGGCCAATCGGGTCGAGCGCCCAGTTGATCGCCCCGTTGGCCGAGAGCAGCGTCCGCCAGGCGTAGACCTTGACCAGGTAGCTCGACCAGAGCGGCAGCAGGATGCCGATCACCAGCAGCGCTTTGCCGCGGCGGCTCGCCACCTTGGCCATGTAGAAGGCGATCGGGAAAGCGATCACCGCGTCGGTGAGGGTGACCAGCAGCGCGGTCCGGATCGTCCGCCAGGCGATGTCCCGGTAGACCGGTTCGTCGACCAGTGCTTCGAAGTTTTCGAGGGTGAATTCCTTGACGGTCAGCCCGCTGAGCGGGTCGACCGACCAGAAGGCGGCGACCAACAGCAGGGCCAGCGAGCCCAGGTAGCCGATCACCAGCCAGCCCATCGGGCCGGCCAGCAGCGCCCCTACCTGCAGGCGCTCGCGGCCGTGGAGGAGGTCGGACAGCCTGCGGCTGCCCGACCTCCTCTCCGCGACCGCTTCAGATGCCATGGACTAGACCTGCGTCAGCCTTTGATCGCGGTCCAGGCTTTGACCCAGTCGTTGTAGTCCTTGCAATCTTCTTCGCCGTTGCCGCAGTCGGCGAGCGGGGTTTCCCAGTAGTAGACCCGCTCCCAGAACTGCGGTTCTTCGGCGTGGTATTCGGCGCAGAAGTTCTTGTTCGCCGTCTCTTTGCAGGCGAGTTCCTGCGCCGGTGCCTCACCGAACCATTCGGCGACCTCGGCGTTGACTTTCGGTTCGATGATCCAGTTCATCCACTCGTACATGCAGTTGGGATGTTTGGCGTCCTTGGCGATCATCCAGGTGTCCGACCAGCCGGTCGCACCCTCCTTCGGCAGGAAGCCCTGGCTCGCCGGGCTGGCCTCCACCGGCACGCCTTCTTCCTTCAGCGCGAAGTACTGGTACTGCCAGGTGGTGCCGACCTGGATGTCGCCGCCCGCGTAGGCGGAGATCTGCTTGGCCGCTTCGGACCAGTATTCGCCGACGAAGGGCTTCTGTTCTTCCAGCAGCCCGACCGCGGCGTTGAACTGGTCTTCGTTCAGCTCGTAGGGGCTTTCGATCCCCAGGTCGGGTTCGTGGGTCTTCAGGTAGACCGCGGCTTCGGCGATCGACATCGGGTCGTCGTACTGGCTGATCTTGCCCTTGTACTTGGCCGCGACTTTGGGATCCATGGTCACGTTCCACGAGTCCGGAGCCGGGCTGACGTCGTTGCCGTTCCACATCAGCAGGTTGGCGCCGCGCCCGTGCGGGATGCCGTAGTTGACACCGTCAAAGGTGTTGTACGGCTGGTCTTTGAGGTCGGCGAAGACCGTCTTGTAGTTGGGGACCAGGTCGGTGTTGACCGGGGCGACGAGGCCGGCGGCGACGAGCCGGGCGCTGGCGTTGCCCGAAGCCGAGACGCCGTCGTACTGCCCGGTTTTCATCAGCTCGACCATTTCGTCGGAAGTGCCGGCTTCCTTGTTGTTGACCTTGCAGCCGGTCTTCTGTTCGAACGGCTTGCTCCATTCGGGTTCGACGTAGCCGGCCCAGGAGATCAGCGAGACTTCGCCCTCTCCCTTGCCGACCTTCTGCAGCGCTTCGTCGCTGCTGCCACCGGTGGTGTCGTCGCTGCCGCCGCCGCAACCGGCGAGGGCGAGCATGAAAACGACCAGGCCGGCGACGACGAGCCACGCCGTGCGGGCGGGGTTGCCATCCCTTCTCCTCATGATGGTGCTACCTCCTGTTTGGTTGACTTCCCGCCGACGGCGGCCGCGTGCTCGGGCCGCCACCCGACTAGGACCTCGTTTCCCTGCCCTGGCAACGCGCCCGAGGACGCGCTCTCCACGTTCTGTCTGACCAGCTGGAGCTTCTCCCCTTGCTCGAGCTGGACCGTGAAGCGGGTGACGCTGCCGGCGTAGGCGACGTCGACGACGCGACCGCTCTCCGTGTGGAGGCCGTCGGCCGGAGCGCCTGGCGCCAGCAGCTCGATCTTCTCGGGACGGATGGTGACCCGCCGGCCGTCCCGCTCGATCAGGTTGGAGACGCCGACGAAGCCGGCGACGAACTCGTTGGCCGGGCGCTCGTAGAGCTCCAGCGGCGAGGCCACCTGCTCGATCCGGCCGCCGTTGAAGACGGCGATCCGGTCGCTCATCGTCAGCGCCTCGTCCTGGTCGTGGGTGACGTAGACGAAGGTGATGCCGACCTCGCCCTGGATCGACTTCAGCTCGGTCTGCATCTCCTCGCGCAGCTTCAGGTCAAGGGCGCCGAGGGGCTCGTCGAGGAGCAGCACCTTCGGCCGGTTGACGATCGCCCGCGCCAGCGCGACCCGCTGCCGCTGGCCACCCGAGAGCTCGTTCGGCTTGCGGTCGGCATAGCCGGGCAGGCGCACCATCTCCAGCGCCTCGTCGCTGCGCTGTAGGCGCTCAGCCTTGGCGACCTTGGCGACTTTCATCCCGTAGGCGACGTTGTCGCCGACGCTCATGTGCGGGAAGAGGGCGTAGTCCTGGAAGACCGTGTTGACGGCGCGGCCGTAGGGCGGCACGCCGCTGACGTCCTCGCCGGCAAGCTCGATCGTCCCGTCGGTCGGGTCCTCGAAGCCGGCGATCATCCGCAGCGTCGTCGTCTTTCCCGATCCCGACGGGCCCAGCATCGTGAAGAACTCCCCCTGCGCGATCTCCAAGTCGATCCCGGCGACGGCAGCAACCTCGCCGTAGTACTTGGTGAGACCGGAGAGACGTATGTCGGGAACCGAGGCGTCTATGCGTGGGACGTTATCCGGGAAGGTGCGGATTGCAAGAACAAAGTGGCCCGGAAGGCTTAGCCACAGTGGAGTACGGCTCGCGGGTTCAGAGCGGCGCTACCGGTGCGCTCCCGGGCTCGTTCAAGGGTGAAACGCCGCGAGCGTGTCCTGGTCGCCGGCGGCGAACCAGATGTTCCCTTCGGGGCCGAGCTCGATGGCACCCGCGGCGGCGGCCCCCCGTCGCCAAACCTTCAGCTTTCCGCCTGGACTCAGGCGGGCAATGCGGCGGGTGAATGAAGTCGTGAACCAGACGTTCCCGTCGGGGGCGACGAAGATCGAGCCGGGCTCGCCGATGTGCCGCACTGCTCGCTCGACGATCCGCCCGTCCGGAGCGATGTGGCCGATCGTCGGCGGTAGGTACCGCCGGCTCCAGTGGGTGAACCAGACCTCTCCGCCTCGACCGAGGGCGATGCTGTCGACGAATCCTTTGTGCGGGAGGTGGAAGACCCGCATCTCGCCGGAGGCCCCGATGTGGACGATCCGCGGCCCCGACTCGGCGAACCAGGCGCTGCCGTTGCGGCCGGCGACGATAGACCCTGGTTCGACGCCGACCGGGAAGCGCCTGATCTCGCCGCGGGGGCCGACCCGCTCGATCTCGCCGCGAGCTGGGTATTCGGAGCGCACCACCCAGATTTCCCCTCTGGGGCCGAGCGCCGCGTCTTCCAGGCGAGCCCCTGCGGGCAGTCGGAGCCGCGACAGCTTTCCGCCGGGCGCGAGCCGGCCGAGCACGGGCTTGACCTGGTAGCCGTCGTGCTCGAAGAACCAGAGTTCGCGGTCAGGACCAAAGCCGAGCGGGGACGGTTCTGCCTCGAGACCGGGGACGTCGACGGTGGAGACCCGGCCGCCGGGCAGGATCCGGTGGAAGCGTCCGACGTCGCTTCCGGTCCAGAAGGCGCCGTCGGGGCCGGGGACGAAGCCGGCGAGCTCGACGTCTTCGGGCAGCGGCATCACCAGCGGGCGCCCCGGCCTGGGGGCCGGCGGGTTCGGACTGCGGAGAACGAGCTCCGAGAAGCCTCCGTAACCACCTTCAGCCGAGACGAAGACCGCCACCCGCGAGTACCCGCTCCGCGCCAACTCCCGACGCTCCCGTGCCGGCAGCGTCAGGGACACCGATCCCTCGGAGCCGGCCGCGAGGCGATACGGGCTCGAGATGACCCGCTTGCGCCCTAGGTCGATCTTTGCCTCGCCGGCGCAGGCGCTCGCCGAGCCGCCGCAGGAGAGCTGGATCTGCACCTGCCCACCCCTGAGGGTCGCGAACCCAGGCCGAACTTCGATCCCGGGGAGCCCCGGCTCGTAGCGCAGCAACGGCGCTGCCAGGATCCCTTTGATCGGGTGCGACACCGTGCTGACCCAGATAGACCCTTCGGGCCCGAGCGCGATGTGCATCGCCGCCGGGGCGCCAGGGCCGCGGACCACGGTCAGGTGCCCCGACGGCGTCAGCCGCATCACCCGAGTCGCTCCGCCGATGAACCAGAGGTCCCCTTCGGGCCCGCCTACCGCGCCGTATGCGCTGCCGATCGTCAGGCCGTAGAAGTTGCCGGTGCGAAGCTCTCGGACCTCGCCACCGGCGCTGATCTTGCCGGCACCGCCGTACCCGATGAACCAGAGGCTGCCGCTGCCGTCGGGCGCGAGTACCTCGGGTCGCAGCCGGACGCGGAATTCGGTCAGCTTGCCGTCGGGCGTGAGGCGACCGACCTGACCGAATGCGGGGTCGGTGAACCAGATGGCGCCGCCCGGGCCGGAGACGATCGATCCCGGCGGTTCATGCCGCTGGTGCGCCGGGCCCCGAAGCGAGAACCGGGTCATGCTGCCGTCCGGCTGCATCCTGACCACGTAGGCCTTGCCGAACGCCCTTCCCTTCGCCGTCTCCCGCGCCCAGACGGTGAACCACAGCGTTCCGTCCTCGGCGACCGCGATCCGGCCCACCTTTTCGTTCTCCCGCGGCAAAGGGAAACGGGTGACCTCGCCGGAAAGGGCGATTCGGTCGACCTCGTTTCCCCGCGTCCCCCACAGAGCGCCTTCCCGGCCCGCGACGAGGGCCTGCAGAGCCCCGACGCTTTCGGACAGCGGCCGTTCGGTCACCGTCCCATCGCCGGCGACCCTTCCCAGCCTCGTTCCTGCCGCGAACCAGAGCGCGTTTTCGGGGCCCGATGCGAGCGGTCCGGCGCCGTCGCCGGGAACTTGTGCTTCCGTCGGCCAGGTCGGTTCGGTGTCCGCGCCGCCGGCGACGGGAGCGAGGAGAAGGCAGCCGAGAACGGCGGCCGTACAGCAAACGGCTATCCCGATTCTCCACCGCATCGCGCTCCCTCCTTGCCGGAACGAATCGGTTGAGAAACCCCGCGGGGCCCGATTCGATTCGGCGCAGCGGTCACTGCACCGCCCTCAAGGCGGCCCGCAACATTGCTGACGGCTCCTCAGTAGCCGGCGGGGTGGCGCGCGACGAAGCCGGCGTTGTCGCGCAGGTCTTCGTGCCAGCGGGGGCCGGTTTCGCCACCGCTGTCGCCGGAGGTGTCCCAACGGAAGCCGGCGATTTCGGCGTAGGCGTGGCCAGCGTTCGACCAGACGGTGATCCAGCGTCCCGCGCCTTCTTCGGCCCACTTCATCATCGGGCCGGAGGGCAGCGGGCTTTCGAGGAACTTGCCGCCGTGGAGGGCAAAGGAGACGGCACCGGAGCAGTCGTAGCCGCGATCCCACCAGCGGGCGTGGCCGCCGCCCCAGACGTAGGGCTTGCTGCGGATCTTGTTGGCCGCGGCGATCACGGATTTGACCCGGGCGGGGGCGCTCTTCGGCGGGATCAGCATCCCGTTGGGGAGCAGCTTCGCCTTTGCGGTCGGCGTGCAGATGTCGACTTCAGCCGGCGACATACCGCCGGTCGTGCAGGCGGCGGAAGCGCTGCCCGTGGCGAAAAAGGCGGTCGACGCGAGGGCGATGACGAACGCAAGCCCAGCCAACCTGAAGTTGTGACGCAAACCGATTCTCCTTCGTCGGCCTACGGGGTTAGCTGTCGGGCGAGCGCGAAAGGAGCCTGCGCTCCCACCTTGGACTTGGTGGGTTAGCCCCGAAAACGTGGTTCCCCCGTTCCCTGAACACTCTTTGCGCCAGGGATTCGGCGTTTCGGTTACTGACCGGCGGCAGTGTAGAGCATCGCGCGGCGCGGTGCTCACAAAACGCAAATATTTGCTCGAAATTCCCGCTCCCATCGGAGATCTGTTCGACGCCGCGGCTGGTAGCTTGCGCTCTGGGATGAACCTTTCGGGCCGAAAAGCGCTCCTCACCGGGGCGACCGGCGGGCTGGGAAGGGCGATCGCCGCCTCGCTCGCCGAGCGTGGCGCGGTCCTCGCGCTCAGCGCCCGCAACCGCGAGGCGCTGGAGGAGATGGCCGCCGCCCTTCCCGGCAGTGGCCACTCTGTGCTGCCCGCCGACCTCGCCGAGCCCGATGCCGCCGAGCGGCTCGCCGCCGAAGCCGCGGGCACCGAGATCCTCATCGCCAACGCCGGCCTGCCCGGCGCCGGCAAGGTCGAGGACTTCAGCGCCGAGGAGGTCAAGCGCGCCCTGCGGGTCAACCTCGAGGCGCCGATGCTGCTCGCCCGCGCCCTCTACCCGGCGATGCTCGAGGCGGGCTCCGGGCAACTCGTCTTCGTCGCCTCGCTCTCCGGCAAGGCGGCCAGCCCCCGCTCGGCGGTCTACAACGCGACCAAGTTCGGCCTGCGCGGCTTCGCGCTGGGCCTGCGCAGCGATTTGAACCACCAGGGCGTCGGGGTCTCGATCGTCTCCCCCGGCTTCATCCGCGAAGCAGGAATGTTCGCCGACGCCGGCTCAAAGCCTCCGCCGGGGATGGGCACCGCCACCCCTCGCCAGGTCGGCGAGGCCACCGCCAAGGCAATCGAGCGCAACAAGGTCGAGGTGACCATCGCCCCCCTGCCCCAACGCTTTGGTGCTCACCTGGCCCTGGTCAGCCCGTCCCTCAGCGTTAAAGCGCAAAGCGGCAAGGCCGGCCAGAAGGCCGCCCAGGCGATCGCCGACGGGCACTCGCCCGACAAGCGTTGAGGCGCGCGCGGGCCGGCAGCGGCTTTTTCTTAGACTCACCTGCGTGAGCAAGAGCGATTCCTTCGGCGCCCGGTCCTCCCTCCAAGTCGGGGGGAAAGAGTTCGAGATCTTCCGGCTCGACGCGCTCCAGGAGCGCTTCGACGTCGCCCGCCTCCCGTACTCGATCAAGGTCCTGCTGGAGAACGTGCTGCGGCTCGAGGACGGGGTCTCCGTCAGCGCCGCCGACGTCGAGGCGATCGCCTCCTGGGACGCGGCCGCCGAGCCCAGCGCCGAGATTCCCTTCCAGCCCGCCCGCGTCCTGATGCAGGACTTCACCGGCGTCCCCGCCGTCGTCGACCTGGCGGCGATGCGCGACGCGATGGACGAGCTCGGCGCCGACGCGACGAAGATCAACCCGCTCGTCCCCGTCGACCTCGTCATCGACCACTCGGTCCAGGTCGACGCCTTCGGCAACGAGCGCGCCTTCGCGGTCAACGCCGAGCACGACTTCGAGCGCAACCTGGAGCGCTACTCGTTCCTCAAATGGGGGCAGCAGTCCTTCGACAACTTCCGCGTCGTCCCGCCGGCGACCGGGATCTGCCACCAGGTCAACCTCGAGTACCTCTCCCAGGTCGTCTACAGCCGCGAGAACGGCGGGGTGCTGCAGGCATACCCCGACACCCTCGTCGGCACCGACTCCCACACCACGATGGTCAACGGCCTCGGCGTCCTCGGCTGGGGCGTCGGCGGGATCGAGGCCGAGGCGGCGATGCTGGGCCAGCCGATCTCGATGCTGCTGCCGCAGGTCGTCGGCTTCAAGCTCTCCGGCGAGCTGCCCGAGGGGGCGACCGCGACCGACCTCGTCCTCACCGTGACCGAGATGCTGCGCGAGCGCGGCGTCGTCTCCAAATTCGTCGAGTTCTTCGGGCCCGGCCTGCCGACCCTCGGCCTCGCCGACCGCGCCACCCTCGGCAACATGTCGCCGGAGTTCGGCTCGACCTGCGCGATCTTCCCCGTCGACGCCGAGACGCTGCGCTACCTGGACCTCACCGGCCGGCCGACCGAGACGATCGAGCTGGTCGACGCCTACGCCCGCGAACAGGGGATGTTCGCCGACCCCAACGGGGAGGACCCGGCCTTCTCCGATTTGCTCGAGCTCGACCTCGGCGACGTCGTCCCTAGCCTGGCCGGGCCGAAACGGCCGCAGGACCGGGTGCCGCTGTCGGAGGCGAAAGAGTCCTTCCTCGAGGCGATGTCCGAGTTCGACGCCGACGCCGCCGAGCAGATGTCTTCGGTCCTCGACGAGGCGATCGAGGAGTCCTTCCCGGCCTCCGACCCGCCGGCCGAGGATCACGACAACGGCAACAGCAAGCCGCGCCCGGCGCTGAGCGGCACCGCGGTCGACCTGACCCGCAGCGACGACGCGATCGCAGTCACCCTCGCCGACGGAACCGAGGTCGAGCTCGACCACGGCCACGTCGTCATCGCCGCGATCACCAGCTGCACCAACACCTCCAACCCGAGCGTGATGGTCGGCGCCGGCCTGCTCGCCCGCAACGCGGTGCAGCGCGGCCTCGAGCGCAAGCCCTGGGTGAAGACCTCGCTGGCGCCCGGCTCGACCGTGGTCACCGACTACCTGGAGCGGGCCGGGCTGACCGAGTACCTCGACGCCCTCCAGTTCAACCTGGTCGGCTACGGCTGCACGACCTGCATCGGCAACTCCGGGCCGCTGGCGCCGGAGGTCTCCGCCGCGATCGCCGAGAAGGACCTCGCCGTCTGCGCGGTGCTCTCCGGCAACCGCAACTTCGAGGGCCGGATCAACCAGGACGTGAAGGCGAACTACCTGGCGAGCCCGCCGCTGGTGGTCGCCTACGCGCTCGCCGGCCGCATGGACATCGACCTCGTCAACGAGCCGCTTGGCGAGGACCAGGATGGAGCGCCCGTATTTCTGCGCGACATCTGGCCGACGGCCGAGGAGATCAAGCAGGTGGTCGGCGCCTCAGTGCAATCGGAGATGTTCGAACGCAACTACGCCGAGGTCTTCTCCGGCGACGAGATGTGGAACGCGGTCGAGGTTCCCTCCGGCGACCGCTACGACTGGCCCGACTCGACCTACGTCCGCCGGCCGAGCTTCTTCGAGCAGATGCCGGCGGCGGCGCCGGGCGTCGAGCCGATCGTCGGCGCTCGGGCACTGGCGCTCCTCGGCGACTCGATCACCACCGACCATATCTCGCCCGCCGGGGCGATCAAACGCGACAGCCCCGCCGGCCGCTGGTTGACCGAGCAGGGGGTCGAGGTCAAGGACTTCAACTCCTACGGCTCGCGCCGCGGCAACCACGAGGTGATGATCCGCGGCACCTTCGCCAACATCCGCCTGCGCAACCAGCTGGTCGACCGCGCCGGTGGCTACACGCGGCACTTCCCCGACGGCGAGGAGACGACGATCTACGACGCCGCGATGCAGTACGCAGGGGAAAACGTGCCACTTGTCGTACTGGCCGGGAAGGAGTACGGGTCCGGCTCCTCGCGCGACTGGGCCGCCAAGGGGACCAAGCTCCTGGGGGTCCGAGCGGTGATCGCCGAGAGCTACGAGCGCATCCACCGCTCCAACCTGATCGGGATGGGGGTGCTGCCGCTGCAGTACGCCGCGGGAGAGAGCGCCGCTTCGCTGGGGCTCACCGGCGCCGAGAGCTTCGACGTCGGCGAGCTCGAAGACGGTCAGGCCAAGACCGTGACCGTCACCGCCCGTGCCGACGACGGCAGCGAGAAGGTCTTCGAGGCGACGGTGCGGCTCGACACCCCGAACGAGGTCGATTACTTTATAAACGGCGGTATCTTGCAGACCGTGCTGCGGAAGTTAAAAGAGTAGGCGCAGCGGGGCCGCGGGAGGCAGGGGGGTCCGCGCGACCCACACTGCACCTGCGCGTCGGTAGCCAGGGAGGGATGCCGACGCGGCCGTTCCCCCTGGCGGGACTGCCCTGAGGAACAGTCAGGGTTTAGCTATACAGGCTCGTACAGCCTCGGTCAAGCGGAATCGAGCGCTTTAGCCCGGTTCTGGCGCCTTTCCGTCTCGGTTACCTGGGAACTTGGTTGTACACCTATACCCCAGCCTTTGCGCTCGATCAACTCGATGCCGATCACGCTGCCGACCGGGCCCACCGGGGTAAGGGTTGCGGCGAGCAGGGTGTAGGGGGCCTCCTTGCGGATGCAGGCGATCCAGATCACCACGCAGAGGGCGATGAAGCCGAGGCCGTGGGCCCAGCCGAAGAGCATCGTCGGGGTTTCGAACCCCGGCACCAGCCAGAAGAAGACGAGGCCGGCGAATATCGCCAGCTCCACCCAGGAGAACCGCTTTACCCAGACGAACAGCTCACCCGGGACGGGCTTTTCGAACGGTTTGCGCCGCGCCACGGGGGTCAGGTTCCGGGGGTCAGGGCGGTGAGCACGATCCGCTCCTGCTCGCGCGCGTGGGCGCCGGAGTAACCCTCGCCGGTGCTGGCCCGGCCCTGGCGGCCGATGTAGGTGAGGGTGACGCCCTCGGGCAGGACGTCGGGCATCCGCCGCGACATCACCTTCCAGGCGCCCATGTTGCGCGGCTCCTCCTGAACCCAGGCGATCTCCTTCAGGTTCGGGTAGGAGGCGATCAGCCGTTCCAGCTGTTCCTTGGCGAAGGGGTAGAGCACCTCGACGCGGGCGATGGCGACGTTCTCGGCGGCGGCGCGGCGGTCGCTGCCGTCCATGTCGTAGTAGACCTTGCCGGTGCAGAGGACGAGGCGCTCGACCTTGTCGCGGCGCTCGCCGGCGGTCGGGTCGTCGAGGATGAACTGCAGTTCGCCGTCGGTCAGCTGCTCGAGGTTCGCCGCTGCCTTGTCGAGGCGCAGCAGCCCCTTCGGGGTGAAGACGATCAGCGGCCGCGGCTTCTTGATCAGCGCCTGGCGGCGCAGCAGGTGGAAGTACTGGGCGGCGGTGGTCGGGTAGGCGATGCGGATGTTGCCCTCGGCGCCGAGGGCGAGGAAGCGCTCGATCCGGGCGCTCGAGTGCTCCGGGCCGGACCCCTCGTAGCCGTGCGGGAGCAGCAGCGTGAGGCGGCTGGTCTGCCCCCACTTCGACTCGCCGGAGACGATGAAGCTGTCGATGATCACCTGGCCGGCGTTGGCGAAGTCGCCGAACTGCGCCTCCCAGAGGACCAGGGCGTTGGGGCTGGCGGCCGAGTACCCGTACTCGAAGCCGAGGCAGGCGGTCTCCGAAAGCGGGCTGTTGTAGAGCTCGAAGGGGGCGGAGGCGTCCTCGAGGTTCTGCATCGGCGTGTACTCCAGGCCGGTGTTCTCGTCGTGGAGGACGAGGTGGCGGTGGGAGAAGGTGCCGCGCTCGGTGTCCTGGCCGGTAAGGCGGATGTGGACGCCCTCGGTCAGCAGGGTGCCGAAGGCGAGCGCCTCGGCCTGGCCGAAGTCGATCCCGCCCTGCTCGAGCGCCTCGGTCCGGCGCGCCAGCGGGCGGCGCAGCTTGCGGTGGACGTTGAAGCCCTCCGGCGTCTTCAGCAGCGCCTCGTTGATCGCCCGCAGCTTGTCGGCGGCGACCGCGGTGTGGACCGGCGGGCTGGCGGTGCGGTCGAGCAGTTCGCCGGTCTGGGTGGTGATCCCGGTGACGGTCGGGTCCTCGTACTCGCCGGCCTCCATCTTCTGGCGCAGGCCTTTGAGCGCGCTCGACATCTCGGAGTGGCGCTCGTCGGAGACCCTGCCGACCTCCTCGGCCGACACCGTCCCCTCCTCGATCAGCTTCTCGGCGTAGAGCTCGGAGACCGGGGGATGGGACTTGATCGCGGCCGCCATCGTCGGCTGCGTGTAGGCCGGCTCGTCGGTCTCGTTGTGGCCGAAGCGGCGGTAGCCGATGACGTCGATGACGACGTCGCGGCACCAGCGCTCGCGGTAGGCCATCGCCAGCCGAACCGCGGCGACGCAGGCCTCGACGTCGTCGGCGTTGACGTGGATGATCGGCACGTTGAATCCCTTCGCCATGTCGGCGGCGTAGGGGGTCGAGCGGGCGTCGGAGGGGTCGGTGGTGAACCCGACCTGGTTGTTCTGGATGACGTGGATCGTGCCGCCGGTCGTGTAGCCGGGCAGCGACTGTAGGTTGAGGGTCTCGGCGACCACGCCCTGGGCGGGGAAGGCGGCGTCGCCGTGGAGCAGCACCGGCACCGCGCGCTTGTGGTCGAGGCTGAGGCTGGAGCCCTCGAAGTCCTGCTGCAGGTAGCGGGTGCCGCCGGTGACCACCGGGTCGACGAACTCGAGGTGGCTCGGGTTCGGGTAAAGGCGGACCGAGATCTTCTGGCCCTCTGCCGTCTCGTAGACCCCGCGGTGGCCGTAGTGGTACTTGACGTCGCCGGTGCCGCCGTGCGGGATCGAGGCGACCGCCTTGACCGCGTCGATCTGCTTCGAGCCCTCGAACTCGGCGAGGATCGACTCGACCGAGCGGCCGAGGTTGTGGGCGAGGACGCTGAGGCGGCCGCGGTGGGCCATCCCGAAGACGACCTCCTCGGCCCCGTCGCGCTGGGAGAGTGTGACGATTTCGTCGAGCATCGGGACGACGACGTCGAGCCCCTCGATCGAGAACATCTTCTGCCCCAAATACGCTTTCTCGAGGAAGCGCTCGAACTGGAAGACGTCGATCAGCCGGTTCAGCAGGCGCTTTTTCTCCTCGTCGCTGAGCGGCTGGCGGTGGGCGCCGGTCTCGATCATCTCCCGCAGCCAGATCCGCTGCTGGTGGGAGGAGAGGTGCTCGACTTGGTAGCCGATCGTGCCGCAGTAGGCGTCGCGCATCCGCGGCAGGGCCTCGAGCAGCGTTTCGCCCGGGACGCCGATCCGCAGGATCGAGGCCGGGATCCGCTCCATCAGCTCCGGCGTCAGGTTGACGTTCTCCGGCTGCAGCGCCGGGTCGCCCTTTGGCTCCGAGCCGAGGGGGTCGAGGTGCGCCGCCAGGTGGCCGTGGGTCCGGTAGGCCTTCAGTAGCGAGGTCGCGGCCTGGACCGCCTGCAGCAGCTCTTCGTCGATCTGGCCGGGGGCGGTGGTCGCCTCGGCAGCCGGGGCGGCGGCGCTCAGCGGCGGCGCCGAGGCCGACGCGGGGTGAGCGGTGCTGACCACCGAGGCCTCGAAGCCGAGGTCGGCGGCGACCGACTCGTAGAAGGAGTCCTCGCCCTGCAGGAGTTCCTCGACCCGGCGCAGGAAGGCGCCGGACTCGGCCCCCTGGATGACGCGGTGGTCGTAGGTTGAAGTCAGCGTCATCACCTTGGAGACGCCGAGCTGCTTCAGCCGTTCCGGCGAGGCGTGCTTCCACTCCGGCGGGTAGGCGATCGAGCCGGTGGCGATGATCGCGCTTTGGCCCGAGAGCAGGCGCGGCACCGAAGCCATCGTCCCGATCCCGCCGGGGTTGGTAAGGCTGATGTTGGTGCCCTGGAAGTCGTCGGCAGAGAGCTTGTTTTCGCGCGTCTTCGCGATCAGCTCTTCGTAGTTGGAGTGGAAGCCGGTGAAGTCGAGCTCGCCGGCGTTCTTGATCGCCGGCACCATCAGGCTGTGGGAGCCGTCCTTTTTCTCGACGTCGACGGCGATCCCGAGGTTGACCGGCCCACCCTCGATCGCGAACGGCTTGCCGCCTTCCTCCGCGAAGACCCGCACCATCACCGGGAAGTCCCGAGTCGCCTGCACGATCGCCCAGGCGACCAAATGAGTGAAGGAAACCTTCAACCCCCGATCCTTAAGCACCGAGTTGAGCGCCTTCCGTTTCGCGTCCAGCGTGTCCACCGCAATCGTCCGGAACGAGGTAGCGGTAGGAACCTGCCGGCTTTCATCCATCGCCTGAGCCAGCATCGCCGCGGCCCCCCGCAACTGCTTAGCCTCGCCAGCAGCCGGAGCAGCCCCATTCCCGCCCCCGTCAGCCGCAGCCATCACATCCTCTTTAGTGACCTTCGAGCCAGGCCCCGAACCCTGAACCGAACCCAAATCCACGCCCGTAGCTTCAGCAACTCTCCGAGCCACCGGCGTCGCCTTCACATCAGCGCCCGAACCATTGCCAGATCCGTTTGAACCCTGAGCGGTCCCCGCCCCTGACGTGGGTGGCGTGGTAGGGGGGACCCCCTCCTGCTGCGCAGGTGGGGGTGGGTCCCCTGCCGCGACAGGACCCGCGCCCCCAGCGCTTTGTCCCTCACCAGATCCCTCGCCAGCCTCCATCTCAGCCAACGGCGCCCCAACAGCCACTTCGTCGTCAACCGAAGCAATCAGCTTCGTGATGACCCCGTCCATAGGCGCCGGCACCTCAGCATCAACCTTGTCGGTCGAAACCTCGACGACCGTGTCGCCCTCGCTGACGGTGTCTCCCTCGGCAACGTGCCACTCAAGCACGATGCCCTCGGTCACCGACTCGCCCATCTCGGGCATGGTGATCTGGACGGTCGCCGTCTCGGGCATCTCTGGGCTCAGTCTAAGGAAGTTGGTTTACGGGCACGCCTATCGAGATACCCTGGTACCCCAATGAGCTACTTCGTCACCGGCGCGACCGGATTCATCGGCCGCAATCTCGTCCAGAAACTGCTCCAGCGCGAGGGCACGATCTACGCCCTGGTGCGGGCCGGGTCGCGAGGACGCCTCGAGGAGCTGCGCACCGGGCTAGGCGCCGACGGTGCCCGGATCGTGCCGATCACCGGCGACCTCACCCAACCCGGGCTCGGGGTCTCCGAGGAGGACCTGGCGACGATGCGGGGGGAGATCAAGCACTTCTTCCACCTGGCGGCGATCTACGACCTGACCGCCGACGCGGCGACGCAGGAGGTCGCCAACGTCGAGGGCACGCGCCACGCGATCGAGCTCGCCGGCGCCCTGGAGGCGGGCTGCTTCCACCACGTCAGCTCGATCGCCGCGGCCGGCCTCTACAAGGGCGTCTGGACCGAGGACATGTTCGACGAGGCCGAACGGCTGGACAACAACCCCTACTTCCGCACCAAGCACGAGTCCGAGCGGCTGGTCCGCGACGAGTGCCAGCGGCCCTGGCGGGTCTACCGGCCGGGGATCGTCGTCGGCGACTCGCGCACCGGCGAGATCGACAAGATCGACGGGCCGTACTTTTTCTTCAAGGCGCTGCAGCGGCTGCGGCGGGTGGCGCCGTCCTGGCTGCCGACCGTCGGCATCGAAGGCGGCGAGATCAACATCGTCCCCGTCGACTTCGTCGCCGCGGCGATCGACCACATCGCCCACAAACCGCGCCTCAACGGCCGCGCCTTCCACCTCACCGACCCCAACCCGCACACCGCGGGCGAGGTGATCAACCTCTTCGCCCGGGCGGCCGACGCGCCGCAGATGGCGGTGCGGCTGGGGACCGACGTGACCGAGCCGGCGACCGGCGCGGTGCGGAGCGCGCTGAAGCTGTTCCCGCCCGCCAAGCGCGCGGCGAAGCTGGCGCTCGAACAGGCAGGCCTGCCGGCGGAGCTCCTGACCTATGTCGACTACCCGACCTCGTTCGACTCGACCCGGGCGCAGAAAGCGCTGAAAGGGTCGGGCATCGAGGTGCCGCCGCTGGAGACCTACGCGACCCGGATCTGGGACTACTGGGAGCGCAACCTCGATCCCGACCTCTTCAAGGACCGCTCGCTCTCGGCGGCGGTGCGGGGCAAAGTCGTGCTGATCACCGGGGCGTCCTCGGGGATCGGCAAAGCGACCGCGCTCAAGGTCGCCGACGCCGGCGCGACGGTCCTGCTGGTCGCCCGCTCGCTCGACAAGCTGGAGGAGACCAAAGAGGAGATCGTCGCCGGAGGCGGCACCGCCCACATCCACCAGTGCGACCTCTCCGACATCGAGGACATAGAGCGGATGGCCGAGGAGGTGCTGACCTACCACGGGCACGTCGACATCCTCGTCAACAATGCCGGCCGCTCGATCCGCCGCTCGATCGCGCTCTCCTACGACCGCTACCACGACTTCGAGCGCACGATCCAGCTCAACTACCTGGGCGCGGTGCGGCTGATCCTGGCGCTGCTGCCGACGATGCGCGCTCGCAAACAGGGCCACATCATCAACATCAGCTCGATCGGGACGCAGACGAACCCACCGCGCTTCTCCGCCTACGTGGCCTCGAAGGCGGCCTTGGACGCGTTCAGCCGGGTGATCGCCTCGGAGGTGGTCGACGACGACGTCCACCTGACCACGATCAACATGCCGCTGGTGCGGACGCCGATGATCGCGCCGACGCGGATGTACGACATGTTCCCGGCGATCACCCCCGAGGAGGCGGCGGAGATGATCGCCAAGGCGATGATCGGCCGGCCGAAGAAGGTCGCCACCCGTCTCGGCAACTTCGGCGAGCTGATGTACGCGGTGGCGCCGAAGGCCAGCGACTCGATCCTCAATACGGCCTACAAGCTCTTCCCGGATTCGCAGGCGGCGAAGGGGAAGAAAGAGGAGGCGCGGGACAAGCCGCCCTCGACCGAGGCCGTTGCCTTTGCGCATTTGATGAAAGGCGTGCACTGGTAGCGAGGTAGGTTGGTCCGGTGACCGAACGGCGGCTCAAGCATTGGGGGTGGGGGTATGAGGATCAGGCCCCGACTGCTACCCAGCAAAGAGAGGCTGCTGAAGGAATAAGAGCTCGGTTTGGGTTCGGGGGCGAGGTGGAGAAGCCCGTGCCTTTGGAGGAGGTTGAGCTGAGGGTTCCTCGGCTGAAGGTTCCTGGTGGATTCGGGGACTTGTTCTCCGACGACCACTACCAGCGGGTCTCGCATGCGCTGGGCAAGGCCTACCGGGACGTGGTGCGGGGGTTCTACGGGAAGTTCGAGAACCCGCCTGACCTGGTCGCCTTCCCGCGGGACGAGTCGGAGATCGAGGCGGTCCTGAGCTGGGCCGAGGCGGAGGGCGCGGCGGTGGTCCCCTTCGGCGGCGGCACCAGCGTGGTCGGCGGGGTCGAGCCGCGGGTGGGGGAGCGGCCGGTGGTCTCGCTCGACCTGCGGAAGCTGGACCGGGTGCTGGAGGTCGATCCGACTTCGCTGGCGGCGCGGATCCAGGCTGGCGCCACCGGGCCCGGCCTGGAGGACCAGCTGCGCGAGCACGGGCTCACCCTGCGCCACTTTCCCCAGTCCTTCGAGTACTCGACCCTCGGCGGTTGGGTCGCGACCAGGGCCGGCGGCCACTTCGCGACGCTGGAGACCCACATCGACGACCTGGTCGAGTCGGTGCGGGCGATCACCCCGCGAGGGAACTGGGAGAGCCGGCGGCTGCCCGGCTCGGGAGCCGGCCCCTCGCCGGACCGGATGCTGATCGGCTCCGAGGGCATCCTCGGGGTGATCGCCGAGGCGTGGGTGCGGGTGCGGCCGCGGCCCGAGTTCAAGACCTCGACGGGGGTGGCTTTCGCCGAGTTCGACCAGGCCGCCGAGGCCGTCCGCGCGATCGCCCAGTCCGGCCTGCACCCCGCCAACTGCCGCCTCCTCGACGCCGCCGAGGCCGAGCTGACCGGGGCCGGCGACGGTAGCTCCCACCTGCTGATCCTCGGCTTCGAGTCCGCCGACCACCCGGTCGACGCCGCGATGGACCGGGCGCTAGAGATCGCCCGCGACCACGGCGGCGCACCGGGCGAGGTGCGCACCACCACGCCGACGGGCCTGAAAGGGGCCGATATAGATCGAAATAGTCCCGTCGACAGCTGGCGCGGGGCGTTCCTGCTGGCGCCGTACCTGCGCGACACCTTCGTCGCCTGCGGGGTGCTCTCCGAGACGTTCGAGACGGCGATCACCTGGGACCGTTTCGAGGAGTTCCACGCGACCATGAAGGAGACCGCGCGCCGCGCCGTCTCCGAGGTCAGCGGCGCCCCCGCCGACGGCGCCGGCTCCCCCCGGGTCAGCTGCCGGCTGACCCACGTCTACCCCGACGGCGCCGCCCCCTACTTCACCGTCTTGGCGCCGGCGATCCGCGGCGGCGAGGTCGGGCAGTGGGACGAGGTCAAGGCCGCCGTCTCCGAGGCGCTGATCGAGGCCGGCGGCACGATCACCCACCACCATGCCGTCGGCCGCGACCACCGCCCCTGGTACGACCGCCAGCGCCCGGCACCCTTCGCCGCCGCCGTGCGCGCCGCCAAGGCCGAGCTCGACCCCGCGGGGATGCTGAACCCCGGCGTGCTGATCGACCCGGCGTGATTACGCTTTACGAATGTCCGACAAGCCGGATGACAAGACTAGAGAGGATCCTTGGCGTGCCAACGAGGACGCCCGTCGGCGCCGGCTGCGTGAGGATGGCAGGCGAGCCTTGGCGGTCAATCTCGCGGAGGGACTGGCCTTGAGCGAATTCCTCTCCACCTTCACCGGGAGCGCGAGGAAAAGTTGAGCAGCGACCTGCGGCTTCGCGAGCTGCTGGAGCGACTGGTGGCTGCGGAGATTCGCTTCGTGCTGGTCGGCGGGCTCGCTGTGAATGCCTGGGGCTATCTGCGCGCCACCCGGGATGTCGACGTGGTCCCGGACCCGGACCCGGAGAACCTCTCGAGGCTCGACGCGCTCCTGCGGGAATTGGGAGGAAAAGTGGAAGTCAGCGGTCAGGTGCTCGCCTCCGATGCCATCGCCACCTTTCTCCGAACCGGCGACAGGACGCTCGTTCGCACCGACCTGGGTCAGGTGGATGTTCTACAAGGCCTGCCCCAAGTTCCGGCCTATGCGAAGTTGGACGCGGACGCGGTCGACGTGGATGTCGACGGCCTGCCCCTTCGCGTCTGCTCATTGGACCACCTTTTGGAGATGAAGCGAGCCAGCGAGCGGCCTCGCGACCGAGACGATCTAGAAGCGCTTGAAGCTGCCCAGGGGGATGGAGCAGCCGAGGGTTGACCCCGCTCGGCGCTACCCTTTCGCGACTCGCATTCCCGGTCGGGCTGCCAAGTTCGCCTGCCCCACCGGTCCCTGACGATGGAAACGATCACCTCCGAACAGCCCACCGTGCCCGCTGAGCCGACGCAGCCCGAGCAGGAGCCCGTGGTGCCGCGCCGCTCGCCGCTGCGGGCGGCGATCAAGACCGGGCGGCCGAAAGAGTGGATCAAAAACGTCTTCGTCTTCGCCGGGCTGCTCTTCTCGGGCAAGTTCGACCAGTCCCACGCGGTCGCCGAGGCGACGATCACCTTCGTCGCCTTCTGCCTGATCTCCAGCGCCGGCTACTTCGTCAACGACCTGATCGACGTCGAGCTCGACCGCAAGCACCCGAAGAAGCGCTTCCGGCCGCTGGCCGCGGGCGAGCTCTCCGAGCGCACGGCGATGGTGATCGCGCCGATCCTCGCCGCGATCGCGATCGCGATCGCCTTCGGCGCCGTCAACTGGGAAGTCGGGCTGATGGCCGTCGGCTACGGCGTCGCCCAGATGGCCTACAGCCTCGGCCTCAAGCAGATCGTGATCATCGATGTGATGACGCTGGCGGGGCTCTTCATCCTCCGCGTCGCCGCCGGCGCCAGCGCCGTCGACGCCCACGCCTCCGAATGGCTGCTGCTCTGCACCGGCATGCTCGCCGCCTTCCTCGGCTTCACCAAGCGCCGCCAGGAGGCGGTCTCCGAGCTGCATGAGGGCACCTCGACCCGGCCCGTCCTCGAGCATTACTCGCTGCCCTTCCTCGACCAGATGGTCTCCCTGGTCACCACTGGCACCGTGCTCAGCTACGCGATCTACACCGTCAACTCGCCCCTGATCGGCAGCCAGATGATGCTCACTATCCCGCCCGCGGTCTACGGCATCTTCCGCTACCTCTACCTGATCTACGACCGCAACGACGACCGCTCGATGTCCGGCATCATCGCCGGCGACCGCGGCATCCAGGCCGCCGGCGCAGCTTTCGCGATCATCGCCTTCCTGCTGCTGTACGTGTTCAACTGAAGACTCCGAACTTGAGGCCCCTATAGGGGACCAAATCTCGGAGTCGTCAGGCCATGCCCAGTTCTTCGGGCGTCGCTTCCATCAGGTAGAAGCGCGCGCGGCCGAGCTCCTCGCCGTTGACCTGCACGACCGCGGCGTGGGGGCCGGCGGTGGTGAAGGCGGCGGTGGCGGCGATCGACATCACCAGGCGTTGCTCCTGGCCTTCGGGGAGGCCCGGGGGGCGGCCGGTCTCGAAGTTGGCGGTGAGGCCCTCGCCGAGCTCGTTGCCGTCGGGGTCCTGGACGGTGACGAGGAGCTCGTGGGGGGTGTTGGTCTCGTGCCAGGCGACGTCGATGCCGAGGCCGATGGAGAAGGCCCAGTCGTGGGGCAGCTCGGGGAGGCGGAGGACGTTCCAGCCGCCGCCGGTCAGGTAGAGCTTGCCGTTGACCGCCTCGCTGTGGTCGCAGAGGAGGAGGAAGCCGATGTTCACGGCGCTTCGTCCTCGGCGTAGGGGATCACTTTGAGGTCCGAGCGCAGTTCGACCTTGCCGTCCTTGGTGAACTGGAGGTCGATCGTCTCGTTCTTGCGGTAGGTGCCCCAGAGGCCGAGGTACATCGCCAGCCAGCGGCTGGTCCCCATCTTCTCCTTGACGATCGGCCGTTCGAAGTCGATCTCGCCGCCTTCGATCCGGTAGCTCCCCTTCGGCTGTTCGATCCCGTTGATGAAGACGGTGAACGGCGGTTCGGCGCCCGCCGGCAGCCGCACCCGCTCGCCGACGGCGTAGCTGCCCTTGGGGATATCGGTTTCGGACTTGCTCATCTTCGCTCCGCTTCCAGAGTCTCGCGCACCAGGTCGAACGGCGTGTCGTGATGGGTGGGGTCGAGCTCCTCCCGGACTACCCCGCCCTTGAAGGGCACGAACGCCCCGTCCCCGCGGACGTCGACCCCGGCGACCGATTTGCGCAGCAGCCCGCCGCTGCTCAGCTGCAGCCGCGCGTGGACCTGGTCGCCCGGCGCGAAGTCCCGCAGCGACTGCACCGGCCGCGCCGGCCCCTCGGCCCGGATCGCCAGCGCCCGCTCCCGCATCGCGGCGACCGCGTCGCCGAGTCCCTCGAACGAGGCATGGTCGACATCCGACCCGTGGCGGACGGTCAGCTTCCAGCGAGACACAGGGGCGAGGCTAACTCGTGCGCATTTCAATGTGCCTTATCCCCCTCAGAGGGGGGATAAGGCACACCGCTGTTGGATCAGCTGCCCGGCGGCAGCAGCACGCCGTTGATCGCGTGGATGATCCCGTTGCTGCACATGACGTCGGTCTTGACGATCTTCGCCTCGTTGACGAAGGCGTTCTCGCCCCGCACCGAGAAGGTCACCTTGGAGCCCTCGGCGGTGGTGGCCGATTTCATCTTCAGAACCTTGCTCGCGGGCACCTTGCCCGGCAGCACGTGGTAGAGCAGCACCTTCTTCAGCTTCGCCTTGTCAGCGGCCAGGTCGTTCAGGGTCTTCTTCGGGACCTTGGCGAAGGCCGCGTTGGTGGGGGCGAAGACCGTGTAGTTGGTCTTGCCGGAGAGAACGCCGGCCAGCCCGGCCTTCTTCACCAGGGAGACGAGGGTCGAGAACTGCGGCTTGCTCGCCGCGGTCTGAACGATGTTCTTGCCCGGTGCCGCGGCGGCGGCTCCGCTGAACGGAAGCGCGAGCGCGGTCATCGCCATCGCCACTGCGAGGAGTCGCTTGAGCATGGATTTCCTCCTTTGGATAAGGGAGTTGTTCCTTTTCTCCTCCCTACGAGGAAACCGCGAGAGCGGATGCGCGAACGGGCGCGAAAGCTGCTGGCGGGCGCTAGGCGCCGCGCCGCGGGCGTTTCGGCCTGCGGGCCGGCGGGCCGACGATTTTCTCCGGGCCCTCGCGGTTCTCCAGCGGCACGTACTCGAGCTCCCGGGCGCCGGTGTAGATCTGCCGCGGCCGGGCGATTTTCTTCTCCGGGTCTTCCTGCATCTCCATCCACTGGGCGACCCAGCCGGCGGTGCGGGGGATGGCGAAGATGACGGTGAACATGTCCGTCGGGATGTCCATCGCCTCGTAGATGATCCCCGAGTAGAAGTCGACGTTCGGGTAGAGCTTGCGCTCGGTGAAGTAGTCGTCGTCGAGGGCGCGTTTCTCCAGCTCGCGCGCGATCTCGACCAGCGGGTTGTATTCGGTCGCGTCGAAGACGTCGTCGAGGTGCTGCTGGATGATCCGCGCCCGCGGGTCGTAGTTCTTGTAGACCCGATGGCCGAAGCCCATCAGTTTCTCCTCGCGCTGCTTCACCCGCTCGAGAAAGTCGGGGATGTTCTCCGGCGACTCGATCCGCCGCAGCATCTTCAGCACCGCCTCGTTGGCGCCGCCGTGCAGCGGCCCGTAGAGCGCCGCGACGCCGGCCGCCACCGCCGAGTAGGGGTCCACGTCGGAAGACCCGACCCCGCGCACCGCGTTGGTCGAGCAGTTCTGTTCGTGGTCGGCGTGGAGGATGAAGAGGACGTCGAGGACCTTGGTCAGCGCGTCCTTGGGGATGTGCCGGTCTTCGGTCTTCTTGAACATCATCGAGAGGAAGTTCTGGGCGTAGTTGAGCTCGTTGTCCGGGTAGACGTAGGGCAGGCCCATGTTGTGGCGGTAGGAGAAGGCGGCGAGGGTCGGGACCTTGGCGATCAGCCGCACCGCGGCCATGTAGCGCTCTTCGGGGTCGTCGATCTGCTTCGCGTCCGGGTAGAAGGTCGAGAGCGCGCCGACTCCGGCGAGCAGCATGCCCATCGGGTGGGCGTCATAGCGGAAGCCCTCGAAGAAGTGCTTGAGGTCCTCGTGGACGAAGGTGTGGTGGGTGATGTCGAAGGTCCAGCGGTCGAGCTGCGGCGCCGTCGGCAGCTCGCCGAAGATCAGCAGGTAGGCGACCTCGAGGAAGGTCGATTTCTCGCAGAGCTGCTCGATCGAGTAGCCGCGGTGTTCGAGGATCCCGGCGGCGCCGTCGATGTAGGTGACCGAGGAGCGGCAGGAGGCGGTGTTGGTGAAGGCCGGGTCGTAGGCCATCATCCCGAATTCGTCCTCGCGCACTTTGATCTGGCGCAGGTCCATCGCCCGCACCGTGCCGTCGGAGATCGGCACCTCGTAGCTCTTCCCGGTGCGGTTGTCGGTGATCGTCAGCGAGTCGTTCGCAGCGTCACCCGAGGCGTCGGCGTCGGCGGTCGGGTCCTGCGTCTGCTGCTCGGTGGCCATCGCCCCTCCTTCGAAGACTGGGTGGTCGGAGGGAGGAGTATCGCAGTTTGACCCTGGCGCCCTGTTACGAAGCTGGGGCGGCGGGGCCCTCGAACTGGGTCATCGCGCGCAGCTGCTCGAAGCGCTCGTCGATCTCCTCGCGGGTCAGCCGCGAGACGCGCTCGGTGCCGAACTCCTCGACGTTGAAGGAGGCGAGGACGGTGCCGTAGCCCATCGCCCGCCGCAGCTCGGCGTCGTCGAAGTGGTCGCCCTCGACGCTGTCGAGGTAGCCGAAGAAGCCGCCGGCGAAGCTGTCGCCGGCGCCGGTCGGGTCGCGGACATCCTCGAGCGGGAAGCCGGGCAGGGCGAAGAAGCCGCTCTCGGTGAAGAGGGCGGCGCCGTACTCGCCCTGCTTGGCGATAACCGCGCGCGGCCCCATGTCCATCACCATGCGGGCGGCGCGAGCGAGGTTGGACTCGCCGGTCAGCATCCGGATCTCGGCGTCGTTGACGACGAGGCAGTCGACCTCGCCGATCGCCGCGGTCAGCGAGTCCTTGGCGGTCTCGATCCAGAGGTTCATCGAGTCGAGGCCGCTGAGCCGCGCCGCGGTGCACTGGGAGCGAACCTGGCGCTGCAGGTCGGGCTGGATGTTGGCGAGGAAGAGCGTGTCGGCGGCCTGCGAGGCGGCCGAGAGCTTCGGCTCGAACTCGGCGAAGACCCCGAGCTGGGTGTCCTCGGTGTGGGCGACGTTGAGGTCGTACTCGTAGCGGCCGCGCCAGAAGAAGGACTGCCCGCCCGCGACCCGCTCGACGTCCTCGGTGAGGATGCCGCGACGCTCCAGGACCTCGAACTGCTCGGCGCCGAAGTCGTCGCCGACCGGGCCGACCGGGCGCACCTCGGTGAAGAAGCTGGCCGCCAGCGAGAAGTGGACGGCGGCGCCCCCGAGCATGCGGTCGCGCTCCCCGAACGGGGTCTTGACCGCGTCGAACGCGATAGAGCCGACAACCGTGAGCGACATGCGGGTGGCAGCCTAATCGAGGTGACCGCGCCGCAGGCGGCCGCCCTGCGAGACTCACCGGCCAATGAAAGCGATCCAAATCGAGGAGTTCGGCGGGCCGGAGGTGTTGCGCTACACCGAGGTCGCCGACCCGAACCCGAAACTGGCCGAGGTCGTGATCAACGTCAAGCGGAGCGGGATCAACTTCGCCGACACCCACGCCTCACGCAACGACTACCTGGCCGAGCAGACCCTGCCGCTGATCCCCGGCGCCGAGGTCAGCGGGCAGCTGAACGACGGCCGCCGCGTGGTGGCGCTGTTGGGCAGCGGCGGCTACGCCGAGAAGGTCGCCGTGCCGCAGGCGCAGCTGATCGAGCTGCCCGAGGGGGTCAACTACGACCAGGGCGCCGGCGGGCTCCTGCAGGGCCTGACCGCGATGGCGCTGGTCCACCGCTGCGCCCGGATCGAGCCCGGCGAGACGATCGTCGTCGAGGCCGCCGCCGGCGGCACCGGCACCCTCGCCGTGCAGCTGGCCAAGCGCGCCGGGGCGCGGGTCATCGGGCTCGCCTCCAGCGAGGAGAAGCGCGAGCTGGTGCGCGGCCTTGGGGCCGACGCCTGCGTCGACTCCCGCGCCGAGGACCTCGGCGCCGCGATCCGCGAGGCCAACGGGGGCAAGCGCGTGGACGCCGTCCTGCACATGAGCGGCGGCGAGCGCTTCGACGCCGAGATGGGCGTGCTGGCGCCGCTGGGCCGGATGGTCGTCTTCGGCATCGCCTCCCGCGAACAGCGCGAGGTCTCGACCGCATCGCTCTTGCGCGGCTCCAAGGCGGTGATCGGATTCTGGCTCGCCCACCTGTTGAGCCGGCCGGATCTGCTGGTGCCGATGATCGGCGAGCTGCTCGGGGCGATCGCCAAAGGCGAGCTGACGGTTACGATCGGAGAGGTCTACCCGCTGTCGGAAGCGGCTCGGGCGCACGAAGACCTGATCGCCCGCCGCACCACCGGCAAGCTCCTCTTGGATCCCAGTAAGTGATCGCCACCACGTGAACTTCAAAGAACTAGGGCTCTCGCCCGACATCCAGCAGGCCCTCGACGAGCTCGGCTACGAGGACCCGACGCCGATCCAGGAACAGGCGATCCCGGAGCTGCTCGGCGGCCACGACGTGATCGGCCAGGCCCAGACCGGGACCGGCAAGACCGCCGCCTTCGGGCTGCCGCTGCTCCAGTACCTCGATCCCGCCAACGAAGAGGTGCAGGCCGTCGTCCTCACCCCGACGCGGGAGCTCTGCATCCAGGTGACGCAGGCGCTGCGCTCCTACGCCGAGCACCTCGACATCGAGATCGTCGCCGTCTTCGGCGGCGCCCCGATCCGCTCGCAGCAGTCGCAGCTGCGCTCCGGCGCCCACGTCGTCGTCGCCACCGTCGGGCGGATGATGGACCTGATGTCACGCCGCTCGCTGGTCCTCACCGCGGCCCGCTACGTCGTCCTCGACGAGGCCGACGAGATGCTCGACCTCGGCTTCATCGAGGACGTCGAGAAGATCCTGCGGATGTGCCCGAGCGGGCGCCAGACGGCGCTCTTCTCGGCGACGATGCCGCCGCCGATCCAGAAGCTCGCCGAGGGCTACATGTACGACCCGACGACGATCAGCATCACCCCGGAAACGCTGACCGTCGACAAGATCCAGCAGGCCTACGTCGAGGTCCCGGCCAAGGAGAAGGCTTCGCGCCTGGTCGAGCTGCTGAAGACCGAAGAACCGGAGCAGGCGATCATCTTCACCCGGACCAAAATCGGCGCCTCGAAGCTGGAGAAGACGCTGAAGGACAAAGGCCTCGACGTGAAGGCTCTGCACGGCGACCTCAGCCAGGGCGTCCGCGACGGGGTGATGATCTCCTTCAAGGACCACCGCGTGAAGCTGCTGGTGGCAACCGACATCGCCGCCCGCGGGCTCGACGTCGACCACGTCACCCACGTGATCAATTACGACGTGCCGAACTCCTCGGAGACCTACGTGCACCGCATCGGCCGCACCGGCCGGGTGGGACGCACCGGCCGCGCGATCACCTTCGTGACGCCGGACCAGAAGGACGAGATCGCCCGCATCGAGCGCGACGTGAAGACGAAGATCGGCGAGTGGGAGACCCCCGAGGAGCGGCTCGAGCACGCGCCGCCGCCGCGCCGCCGCGAGCGCTCGCCGCGGCGCGAACGCGAGAAGGAGCCTCAGCGCGAGCGCGAGCCGGCGGCCGGGGCCAATGGCGACGGCGAGAAGCCCGAGACCACCAAGCTCTTCGTCAACCGCGGCGAGAACAGCGGCATCGACGAGGAGGCGCTGCGCTGGGCGCTGCGCGAGGGCGCCGTCCTGCCCGAGGAGTCGATCCACGACGTCCGCGTCCTGCACCGCTTCTCCTTCGTCGAGGTCGACCCCGACGTCGCCGAGCAGACCGTCGAGTACCTCGACGGGACCAAGCTCGAGGGCAAGGAGATCCGCCTCGAGATCGCCAAGAGCTGAGCGCGTCGGATTTCCGCCCCACCGGGGTAGGGGAAGAATCGGTTACGCGGTCAGCTCGGCGACCGTCTCCAGCAGGCGGTCGAAATCGATCGGCTTGGTGATGTAGCCGTTGATCGCAAGGTCGGTTGGCGCGTCGGCGTCGCCCGGGTTCTGGTGGGCGCTGACGATCAGCGCCGGGACCTCGTTGCCGGCGCCGCGGATCTCGCGCAGGGCGTCGATCCCGGACTTGCGCGGCATCATCGCGTCGAGCAGGAGCAGATCGGGCTCGACGCCGTCGGCGATGTGGTCGAGCACCTCCTGGCCGTCAGCGGCGGTCGCGACCGCGTGGCCGGCCATCTCCAGCCGGGTCCGCATCAGCAGCAGGATCGTCTCGGAATCGTCGGCGACGAGGATCGTGGCCATCAGCCCGCCTCCGCCGTCGCCTGGCCCTGGTCGCTGGCGGCGATCTCACCGACGGGGCTGGCCGCAGGCGCGACCGGCAGCCGCAGCCGGAAGGTCGAGCCCTGGCCGACCGTGGATTCGGCGACGATGCCGCCGCCGTGCGCCTCGGCCAGCGATTTCGAGATCGCCAGCCCGAGGCCGGTGCCGCCGACCCGCTGAGTCAGCCCGGCGTCGCCGCGGGTGAAGCGCTCGAAGATCCGCTCCAGCTGTTCCTTGGGTATGCCCGGCCCGTTGTCGCTCACGGCTATCTCCACCTCGGCGCCGGCGGCCCGCGCCGAGACTCCGATGGACGCACCTTCGGGCGAGTACTCATGGGCGTTGGTAATCAGGTTCACCAGGATTTGCCGGATTCGGTCGGGCTCGACGTAGATGGACGGCAGGCCAGGTTGGATCTGCTCGGTGAGCGACTGACTGGTGGCCTCCGTCTGCGCCCGCATCGTACGCACGACGTCGTCGACGAGTGGCGCGACCTCGGTCGCCTGCGGCCGGATCGAGAGCCGGCCGGCGTCCGAGCGGGCGAGGTCGAGCAGGTCGTTCAGCAGCCGCACCAGGTGGCGGCAGTTGTCGAGGATCACCTCGACGGTCTCCGCCTGGCGCGGGGTCAGCGACTCGCGTTCCAGCATCAGCAGCTCGGCGAAGCCCTGCACCGAGGTAAGCGGGCTGCGCAGCTCGTGCGAGGCGGTGAGGACGAACTCGTCTTTGAGCCGGTCGAGTTCGGCTCGTCGCACCTCCTCCTGCTCGAGCTCCTCGGCCATCTCGTTGAAGGCGGTGCCGAGGGTCGCCGTCTCGGCCAGGCCGCCGACCTCGACCCGGGCGCTGCGGTCGCCGGCCGCCAGCCGGCCGGCGGCGTCGACCAGCTGCTCCAGCGGGCGCCGCATCGAGGAGATCAGGCCGCTGAAGAGGAGCAGGGCGCCGGTCAGGCCGGCCAACAGCCCGGCGGCGACGAGCAGGGCGGTGTCGCGGGTGTCGCCGGAGATCTCGTCGCGCAGTTCGTTGCGGCGTTCCGCCTGCTGGGCGACCACGGCGCGGGCTTTCACGCCGCCGGTGCCGCGGGCGATGCGTTCCCGCGCGACCATCTCCACCTGGTAGGAGCGGGCGATCGAGTCCTCGAAGTCCTGGCGCTGCTGGATGAAGCGGCCGACGCCGATCACCGCCATCGCGGTGAGCACGGCAAAGCCGATCGCGAACCCGATCCGCAGCCGGTTGGCGAGCGACGGGCTCAGCCGTCGATTGGATCGTGAATATGCTTGCGCCCCTATGGCTGACGAGGCTACCGAGCAGGACGGCACCGTCGCGGTTCCGGAGGGGATCGAGAGAGAGCCGGTCGAAGCCTGGTTCGCGGCGAACGTCCCCGGCGCCGAGTCGCCGCTCCGCTTCGAGCGGATCGCCGGCGGCCACTCGAACCTGACCTACCGGGTCACCGACGCCGGTGGCCGCAAGTGGGCGCTGCGGCGGCCGCCGATGGGCAAGCGGCTGGGCTCCGCCCACGACATGGGCCGCGAGTTCAAGGTCGTCTCCGCGCTGGGGAAGACCGACGTTCCGGTCGCCCCGGTGGTCGGTCTCTGCGAGGACGAGAGCGTCAACGAGGCGCCCTTCTACGTGATGGAGTTCGTAGAGGGGCCGATCCTGCGCGGCCTCGCCGAGGCCGAGATCTTCCCCGACGAGGCCGACCGTCGGGCGATCGGCGAGCGGGTCGCCGACACCCTGGTCCAGATCCACGCCGTCGACCCCGACGCCGCCGGGCTCGGCGACCTCGGCCGCAAGGAGGACTACGTCGCCCGCCAGCTGCACCGCTGGCACGGACAGTGGGAGAAGTCGAAGACGCGCGAGCTGGAGCCGATCGACCGCGTCCACGCCGCGCTCTCGGCCCGCATCCCCGAGCAGGGCCCGGCGACGATCGTCCACGGCGACTACCGCCTCGACAACATGATCCTCAGCCCCAGCGGCGAGGTCGCCGCCGTGGTCGACTGGGAGCTCTGCACCCTCGGCGACCCGCTCGCCGACGTCGGTCTGCTGATGGCCTACTGGCCCGAGCGCGGCCAGGGCGAGGACGTCGTCGCCCTTGGCATGCCCGCCAACCTGGCGCCCGGCTTCCCGACCCAGGCCGAGCTCGCCGCCCGCTACGCCGAGCGCAGCGGCCGCGACCTCTCCGACCTCAACTTCTACGTCGCCCTCGGCTACTGGAAGCTGGCGATCATCCTCGAGGGCGTCTACGCCCGCTACGTCGCCGGCGGCTACGGCAAGGTCGACGAGGGAATCCACGCCTTCGCCCGCCTGGTCGAGCGCCTGGCCGAAGAGGCCGAGAAGCGCGAGCAGGCCGGCTGACGGCTACCAGACGACTTCGATGCCGTAATCGGCGAGGTCGCCGTCGGCGGTGACAAGAGGAATTTCCTCGCTCTGAGCCTGAGCGACGAGCAGTCGGTCGAACGGGTCGCGGTGGTGCATCGGCAGCGCCGCGACCCAGTCGGCATGGCGGGCAGTAATCGGCAGCATGTCAACCTCCGACCTCTCCAACTGATCGAGCAGGTCCTCGGAGACATCGAGCTTCCCGAGGCGACGCTTGATCGCGACCTCCCAGAGGACGACGGCGCTCACCAGGACCGGCGTCCCCATTTCGATCGCCCCTCTTGCTTCCCTTCCGATGCGGTCTTGTTCACCAGCCATCCACCAGAGAACGACGTGGGTGTCGAGAAGGAGGTTCAGGGTCGCATGCCGAACGCGTCGGCGAGATCGTCGGGCAGCTCGTCAAAGTCATCGGCAATCCGGACGCGGCCTTTCCAAACTCCGGCCAGCGACGCGAATCCTCCGCCCTGGCGCTCCGGAACGAGCCGGGCCGCGGGCTTGCCGCGCCGGGTGAGGACGATCTCCTCGCCTGCTTCGGCGCGCTCCACCAGCTTCGAGAGCTGGGTCTTCGCTTGGTGCATCCCGATTTCGGCCACGGGAGCAGGCTAGCAGTCTCTAGCTAGATATATAGCTAGTTCAGCGGTCTAGACCATCCGCGCGGCGTGCCGGGGCTCCAGGTCCCCTTCGGCTTCGGCCTCGGCCCGCTTTGCCCAGCGGTTCAGCTCGCGGCGGGCGAGGACCATCTTGTGGACCTCGTCGGGGCCGTCGGCGAGGCGGAGCATGCGGCTGAAGCGCCACATGATCGCCAGCGGGGTGTCGTCGGTCATGCCCAGTGAGCCGTGGACCTGGATCGCGCGGTCGAGGACGTCCATCACCATGTTGGCGGCGACGATCTTGATCGCCGAGATCGCCTGGCGGGCGGCGCGCTTGCCCTCGGTGTCCATCTTCCAGGCGGCGTAGAGAGTCAGGAGGCGGGCCTGGTCGATCTCCATCCGGCTGGCGGCGATCGACTCCTGGACGAACTGCTTCTCGCCCAGCGGCCCGCCGAAGGCGGAGCGTTCGTTGGCGCGGCGGCACATCATCTCGTGCGCCCGCTCGGCGGTCCCGATCGCCCGCATGCAGTGGTGGATCCGCCCGGGGCCGAGCCGGTCCTGGGCGACGGCGAAACCGGCGCCGCGCTCGCCGAGCAGGTTCTCCTTCGGCACCCGGCAGTCTTCGTAGCGGATCTCGCAGTGGCCGGGACCGCCGTCGTGGCCCATCACCGAGATCGGCCGCACCAGGTTGAAGCCGGGGTTGTCGGTCGGGACGCAGATCATCGAGGCACGGGCGTAGGGGTGGGCGTCGGGGTCGGTGACGACCATCGCGATCGCCAGATCGGCGCCGACCGCGCCGCTGGTGAACCACTTGTGGCCGTTGACGACCCACTCGTCGCCGTCGAGCTCGGCGCGGGCCTGCAGCAGCGTCGGGTCCGACCCCGACACCTCGGGCTCGGTCATCGAGAAGCAGGAGCGGATCTTTCCCTCCAGCAGCGGGTGGAGCCAGCGCTCCTGCTGCTCGGGCGTGCCGTGCTCGGCGAGGATCTCCATGTTGCCGGTGTCCGGCGCCGAGGAGTTGAAGGCCATCGGCGCCGCCATCGGGCTGCGGCCCATCTCCTCGCAGAGCAGGCCGTACTCCCAGTTCTTCAGGCCGGGGCCGAAGCGCTCGTCGGGCATGAACAGGTTCCACAGCCCCTCGCCCTTCGCCTTCTCCCGGACCGCGGTGAGGTTCTCCGGGTAGGGGACGCCGGGGCCGACCTCCGCGTCGAGCGCCTCCATCAGCTCCCGCTCCTGCGGGTAGATCTCCTCGTCCATGAAGTCGAGCACGCGCTCGCGCAGCTCGGCGACCTCGGGGCTGGGCTTGAAGTCCATCGTTTCCTCTCCTCGCTCTCCGGAAGGGGAACGCTAATCGATCGGCGGATCAGGTCCGGCGGTAGCGGGCGAAGAGCTCGCCGTCCTCCTCCAGCAGCCAGGCGAGCTCGAAGCCGACGACCCCGGGCAGCCGCCCCTCGAGGATCCGCGGCGCCTCGCCGCCGCTCAGCTTCGGCGCGATCGTCAGGAAGAGCTCGTCGACGAGGCCGGCGGCCTGGAGCGAGCCGTGCAGGGTGGGCCCGCCCTCGCACATCACCGCCCGCACGCCGTCGGCCCGCAGCGAGGCGAGCAGCTCGCCGGGGTCGGCCCAGCCCCCGCCGCCGCTCTCGACCACGACCAGCCGCTTCTCGAGGTCCTTGTAGCGCTCGGCCCGCATCGTCCCGGCGCCGATCATCACCGCGTCGAAGCGCTTGCGCAGGCCGCTCAGCATCGCCGTGTCGGTCGGCGACCCGATCGGGCCGGAGACGCCGCCGATCGTCGCCCGGCCGTCGAGGGTGACGGCGAAGTTCATCGCCAGGAAGGGCCGCCCCTCGCGCGGCTCCTCACAGGGGTTGTAGGACTCCAGCTGCTCGGAGACCGTGGTCTCCCCCGGATCTGGCAATAGCCGCCGCATCGGATCAGAACTTACCCGCGATTCCGAGATTCACCCCGCTATAGCTGGGACAACCTCGGAAGGGCTCAGGAGTAATCGTGCCAGCCGGCGAACTCGCGGCCGGCGAACTTCTGCAGCTCGGCGACGTCGTCGGTGAAGCGGCCGCGGACGGTCTCGAAGAGGTCGTCGGGCAGCTTCGGCTTCGGCGCCGGCGGCTTGTCGGGGTCGTGGACCACCTTCTCGACCAGCCAGCGCAGGGACTCCGGGAAGCGGTCGAAGTTGCGGTCGAAGGAGCGCAGGCCGGGGAGTTTCACCAGCTTCTCCATCAGCTGGTATTTGTCGCCCTCCTTGGCGCTCGACTTCTCCCACTCGCGGTCGAACTGCTCGGAGGTGAAGCTCTGGTCGACGCCGGCGAAGGCGAACGCCTTACGCATCGTCTCTTCCCGTTCGGCCTGCAGCTCCTCCTGGGTGACGATCGCGATCTGGTCACGGTGGAAGCGCTCGAGGTAGGGCTGCAGCTGCATCCAGTACTTGGAGCGGTTCATGTAGGAGGTGTCGGGCCGGGAGAGGACCTCGACCAGCTCGCCGGTCTCGTAGCCGGCGCCGGTCGCGTGAACCCAGTGGGAGAGGATCCGCTTGATCGGGTCGCGCACCATGTAGAGCAGGCGCGCGTCGGGGCAGTTCTGCTTGATCCGCTCGGCGGCGCCGTCGAAGCGGGGGAGGTTGGTGTAGTGGGGCGAGGACTCGCCGCGGACCTTGAAGCGGTCGTCGAAGCGGCTCGCGTACCAGTCGAGGCCGAGGTCCCAGTTCAGCTCCTCGACGAAGAAGTTCAGCTCCTTCGGCTTCGACATCTGGATTTCCGGATGCAGGCCGAGGTAGTGGTGGATGCTCGTCGTCCCGCACTTGAGACCGCCGATGATGATCAGGTTCGGCAGCTGCGCGTGGCGTTTGCGGCGCCTGCGCCAGCGGCTCTTGCGATCGGCGGCGTAGCGCTCGCGGGCGCGAGCGCACATCGCTTCGTCAGCGGGGTCCCGGGTGGCGGCGGGGGGCAAGGTGTGCGTGTCGGTATCCGGCACGAGCGTGGCTAGTCTAGCTGCGATGCCAGCAGCCGATCTCCAGGCCAACTTCCAACGCTTCTTCGAAGCGACCACGGAGTTCTTCCGCCACCTCTCCGAAATCAACTGGTCGGTCTTTGCCCTGGCGTTGCTCTGCCTGCTGGGGATGCAGCTGGCCCGTGCCTGGGCCTGGCGCAACGTGCTGCGGGCGGCCTACCCGGACAAACCGATCCCCTTCCTGCCGCTCTCGGCGGCCTACCTGGCGGGCGCGGGAATCAACGCGATCGTCCCCGCCCACGCGGGGGACGCGACCAAGGTTTTCCTTGTCAAGCGCCAGATCCCCGATTCCTCCTATCCGGCGGTGACCTCCTCGTTCCTGGTCCAGGCGGTCTTCGACACCTCGGTCGGGATCCTGGTCCTGCTCTACGCGATCTCCCAAGGACTGCTGCCGCCGCTGCCGCGGATCCCCGACCTGCCCGCCTTCGAGATCTCTTTCTGGGCCGAAAACCCGAAGTTCTTCTTTATCGCCGTCGGCGTCACCCTGCTGGCGATCGCGATCGGCATCTTCTTCCTCGCCCACCGGGTGCGGCGCTTCTGGGCGCGGGTCCGCCAGGGCCTGGTCATCCTCTCCGAGCCGAGCCGCTACATGCGCGAGGTGTTCGCCTGGCAGGGGGTCGGCTGGCTCCTGCGGTTCGCCGCTTTCTGGTTCTTCCTCGAGGCCTTCGGGATCGGCGGCTCGGTCGGCAACGTGATGCTGGTGATGAGCGTCCAGGCGATCGCCAACATCGTTCCCTTCACGCCGGGAGGGGCTGGCGCCCAGCAGGCGCTGCTGGTTGCCACCCTGCACGGGCCGACCCGCACCGCCGTCCTCTCCTTCTCGGTCGGGACCCAGATCGCGATGGCGGCCTGGTCGGTTGTCCTCGGCTTTCTCGCGATCCTGCTGGTGTTCAGGACCACCGACTGGCGCGGCCTGATCAAGCAGGCTCAGGATGAAGCCGACAGCGAAAAGGCTGCGCAGGCCGCCAGCCCCTAGTTCGACCAGCCGGGATAGCGGCCGCTGAGGTGCCACTGCCAGGGCGGCTGCTCGGAGGCGGGAAACTCGTAGTGGTTGCGGCCGGGGAGGGTCTCCAGCGGGACCAGGGCGGGATCGTCGTCGACCAGGACCGGGGTGCCGGCCGCGGCTTCGACGTCGGCCCGGGTGGCGCGGCAGGCGAGCCGCTGCCAGCCGAGGGTGGGGCGGTAGAGCCAGTAGACGAGTTCGACCCAGCCGCTGGATCCGCGTTCGTCGACCAGCTCGGTGAAGGCGGTGGTGCGGCGGCCGGAGGCGGTGAGATGGGACCCGGCGGCGACGGCGCAGCTCTCGCGCCGGCAGCGGCGAAAGTCGACCGGGACGAGCGGCAGGCCGGAGGGACCGGGCAGCGCCAGTGGCGTGGGAGCCAGCGCGCGTGCCAGCCGCGCTAGCGGCCATCCGTAGGCGGGAACCAGAGGGTGGTGGCGGCAGGCGTCGGGCAGGTGCGGCGCGCAGCGCAGCTTCCGGCCGATCGCGTCGGCGAGCCCGCGGCCCGCGGCCACCTTGCCGCCGGAGGCCACGGCGGCGATCGCGCCGACGAGCAGCAAGGCGATCAGCGCCGCGAGCGCGACGTTCTCGACGCTCGCCGACCCCCGCTCTCCATCGCCTCCCCGTCGCATCGCTCCGACGCTAGGCCAGGCGGGCGCACGCGTGGCGCGCAGAAGGTGCCGATTGTGAGCCGAAGGCGATGCGGTTCTGCTTACATGGGGGGCGATGGAGGGCTTCAACCTTTTCGGCGACCCGGAGGAGTTCCGCGCCCGCATGGAGGAGCTCCAGGAGCAGATGCAGTCCTCGCAGCGGGTCGCCTGGGCCGACAACGCGATCAAGCTCGCGGTCGAGATGACCGTCGCCTCGATCGGCCGCCTCGACCTCGCCGGCAGCGCCGACGAGCAGGCGATGCAGGTCCGCGACGCGATCCGCGTCCTCTTCCCCGAGGCCGTCACGCTGGTGCGTGAGGCTCGGGAAGGCCTCAGCTAGCTCAGAAGAGCTCCACCCGCACCGAGATCACAGCGCCGCGGCCGACCAGGCCGGCGGCCAGCTCGACCGGGATCGCGATCGCCAGCGCCGGGATCGCCAGCACGGTCGAGGCGAGGGCGTCGATCCGCCGCTGCCAGGGCTCGGGTGCGGGCACCGCGGGGTGGCCGCGCAGTGCGCCGAGGGCGACGTTGCGGCCGAAGGTGACGCTGTTGAGCAGCGTCTGCCAGGTGGCGGCGAGGCTCGCCAGCGGCAGCCAGCGGCGCCGCTTGACGATCTGATCGCGGCGGGCGACCAGCCGCCGCACCGCCTCCAGGGTGAAGAGATGGCCCGCTTCCGGGCGCAGGCCCGACCAGCCTGCGCCGCCGAGCGAGCAGGCGTAGCCGGCGCGATTCTCGATCCGGATCGTCTCGCCGTCGCGCAGCCGGTCGAGCTCGCGCAGGGCCGCTTCGGGGCCTCCGGGCTCGCCGACTACGCCGAGGCCGCAGCTCTCGCAGCGCCGCACCGGGCCGGTCAGTCCCGGCTTGCGGGCGATCCAGCCGAAGAGCGGCTCCCCGCAGGCGGGGCAGGGGGGGTTCTCGGGCCCGGCTCCTGCCTCGAGCGGGACGACGGCGCGGGGGCTCTCTGCCTGGTCCATGCTCGGGTAGCGTACGCGTCGTGCGCCTCAGCGAGATCATGACCTCCGGCGTCGTCGCCGCCGGCGCCGAGGCGAGCGCCCTGGAGGTGGCGAGGTTGATGCGGGACCACCGGGTCGGCTCGGTCGTGATCGTCGACTCCGCCTCACGGCCGGTGGCGATCCTCACCGACCGCGACCTGACCCTGAGGGTCTTCGCCGAGGGGGCCGAGCCGGGCACGCCGGCGCTCGAGCACGCTTCGCGGCCGCTGGTCTGCGGCGACCCGGAGATGGACCTCGACGAGGCGGCGGCGCTGATGGTCCAGCACCGCGTGCGCAGGCTGCCGGTCGTCCGCGGCGAAGAGCTGGTCGGGATCGTCAGCCTCGACGACATCGCCGTGCGCAGCGGCAACCTCGAGGTGGCGCAGAAGATGACCCAGGACGTGATCGAAGGGGCCTTGCCCCAGTTCTACTTCCACGAGAGAGGATAGGAATGGACGACAGCAGGGCCCAAGTCCGGGAGAGGGAGTCGCGATGGGCGGTCCCCGTCGGCCTCGCCAGCATCGCCGCGGTGATCCTTCTGATCGTGATGCGGCCGCTCAACGTCAGCGGCGATGGCGAGGCCGATCTCCTCACCGAAGCGCACGCCCATACCGGGTCGGTCGTCCTCTCCGGCCTGCTGCAGACGCTCGCCTTCCTGCTGCTGGCGCTGCCCCTCGTCTACCTCTTCCGCGCGGTCCAGGCGCGCAGCGACCGCGTCCGGCCGCAGCTGATCGGGTTGGTCGTCGCGGCGCCGCTCTTCCTCGCCGCCTCCTCCGCGGTGGCGATCGCGGTCACCACCGACGCCGCGGACAGCTTCGTCGCCGGCGACGTGAAGCCGGAACTGACCGCCTCCGAAGCGCGCGAGGAATGCACCGAAGAGCGCCAAGACGAAGGCGCCGATTTCCTCACCGACGAATACGACCCGGCCCAGGGCGAGACGCCGCAGCGCGCCTGCGAGGACCGCAAGCTGGAAGACGACGCGGCCAAGCGGGCGACCCGCGAGGCCTCGCTGGCGCCCCTGGCGACCGGCCTCAGCCTGGCGGGGCTGTTCGGGATCATCGCCTCGCTCCTCTACACCGGCCTATGGGCGATGCGGACCGGGCTGCTGAGCCGCTTCTGGGGATCGCTGGCGATGGTGGCCGGCATCTCCTTCCTGCTCGGCCCACTCGTCCTCGTCGCCCTCGTTTGGTTCGCCTACTTCGGCCTGCTCTGCCTCGGCCTCGTTCCCAACGGCCGCCCGCCCGCCTGGGAGGCCGCCGAGGCGATCCCCTGGCCGACGCCGGGCGAGCGAGCCGCGGCCGAAATGGAGCCGGAGGGCGGCTGGGACGAGACCAACGCCCCGGACGTCGGCGACGCGGACGGCGACGGCGGCGAGGAGCCGCCGGAGCGCCGCAAGCGCAAGCAGCGCGAGTAGCGCCTACTCGGACTGGCCGGCGCCGACGCGCTTGCGGTGGGTGCGGATCTCGCTCATGATCCGCTCCAGCCGCGGCTCGGCCGAGGTGTCGACGTGGGACATCGCGGCCGCCACGCCGGGGTGGACGGCGGTGATCCGCTCGTGCATCGCCTGCGCCACGGCGCGGTAGGTCGGGTGCCCCTCGCGGCCCGAGCGCAGCTCGATCAGGTGCATTGCCTCGCGGGCGTTGAGGTCCAGCGTGTAGCGGATCCGGTAGGCGAGGCTGAGCGCGTAGGGGGCCTGCTCGGCGAGGCCCGCCTCGACCAGCCGCTCGTACTCGCCCCGTGAGACCTCGAGCGCGCGCTCGAACTGCTCGCCGACGCCGGCTTCGCGAACCTCCTCCGGGATCCCGGCGCCGAGGTCGGGGCTGAGGCGCTGCCACTGGCAGGTCAGCATCCGGTGCCGCTGCAGGTCGCGGAAGGCGCCGTAGTCGGAGACGATCTCGAAGCGGTAGCGCAGCGCCTCGAAGCCGCGCCCCGGCCGGTAGCGCCGGTTGGCGCGGTCGCCGACGAGCGCCCCCAGCAGCTCGGCTCGCTCATCCCGGTCGAGGACGTCGATGCGGGCGAGGATCTCGGTCTCCGTCGCGCTGGCCACCTCGAACAGGGAGGAGGCGAGCAGGTCCTCTTCGGAGCCGTCGACGTGGAGCAGCTCGACCGAGGGGGCGTCGTCTTCGGCGCTGCGGCGGTCGAGGCCGAGCCGCGCGACCCAGCTCTCGGTCTGCTCGCGTCGCCGCTCCAGGTAGGAGATCCACTCGCCGCCGCGCTCGGGCCGGTCGACCCGGGAGACGAAGCTCGGCATCACCTGCTTCAACTCGGCGAGGATCATGCCGCCGTACTCGCGGGCCTCCGGCAGCGGCGAGGCCAGCAGCCGCATGATCAGCTGCTCGTAGGCCTGGCCGGTGGCGTAGATGCCGACGTGGCTGAGGGTCGCCGCCGGCAGCAGCCCGCGCAGCAGGTCGAGCGCCTTGGCCCGGATCGAGCGCCGCCAGGCGCCCTCGGGCTCCTCGTCGCCGCGGGGCCAGCGGGTCGCCGCCCACTCCTCGACCTCGCCGAGGGCGCGGGAGTAGATCGCGAAGATCTCGTCCATCGCGGCGGCGAACTGCGGCCCCAGCTCGTCGTCGCTGTAGAAGCGGTAGCCGCCGCCGGGCATCGGCTTGTCGTAGGGGATGTAGCGCGTCGACTGCTCGAGGTAGGCGGCGAGCCGGCCCCGCTGCAGGACCTTGGTGAGGATGTTCGAGACCCACTCGCAGGCGATGTGGGCGCCGCCGAGCTGGGCGATCGAGTCGTCGCCATAGCCGGCGAAGACCCGCTCGTAGAGCCCCGCGGCGCGGGCGCCCTCCTCCTCGTCGAAGGGCCGGCCGCCGGCCGGCGCGTCGGCGGCGAACTCCTCCAGGTAGAGCCGTCGCACCGTCCCGGAATACCGCGAATAGCGGGCAAAAAGCGCCCCCTTGACGGTCTCCGGGAGGTTTACGAGGGCGAAGACGGGCCGGTCGAGGTTGGTGAAATGGGGGGCGAGCAGGACCCGCTCCTCGGCGGTGAAGTCTTCGACCGGGTAGCGCACCGCCGCATCGTAGTCCGCCGGGTAGACGTGGCGGTCCCGCGGCGTAATCTTCGTGCATCGATCGATCGGCCAGAGCCTCGGAGAGCGGCGGGGGCGGGCGGACCTCCGACGGCCAGCGGCTCGTGCCGCTCGGCGCCGCCTACCTGCTCGCGGCGCTTTTCGCGATCGCCCTCGGGCTGCTGGCGCCGCTGCTCCTCGGGGGCTTCTCCCGCCGGCAGGAGACGGTCCTCGCCCTCGCCGAGGCGGCTTGCCTGGCCGCGGTCGCGGTCGGGATCGTCCTCCTCGTCCGCCGCCTGCGGGCGAGCCACGAAGCGCTTTGGGCGTTGGCCCGGCGCGACGAGCTGACCGGGGTCGGCAACTACCGGGCGCTGCACGAGCGGCTGGTGGCCGAGATCGCCCGCCACACCCGCCACGGGCGCGAGTTCGCCCTCGTCCTCCTCGACCTCGACGGCTTCAAGCAGGTCAACGAGCGCTACGGCCACCTCGAAGGCGACCGCTTGCTGGCCGAGATCGGCGCCTCGCTGCGCAGGGAAGTGCGGGGCGGCGACTCGGTCTTCCGCCAGGGCGGCGACGAGTTCGCGGTGATCGTCCCCGAGGTCAACGCCGAAGAGGCCGGCGAAGTGGCGGGCCGGCTGCGGGGCCGGGTCTCCGAGCGCGGCTTCGGCAGCGACGAGCTGCGGCCGCTGAGCGCGACGACCGGGTTCGCGATGTTTCCCGCCGACGGCAGGACGGTGGAGGAGCTGCTGCGGGTCGCCGACGCCGATCTCTTCGCCGCCAAGCCCGGCGAGCGCGCTCGCCCCAGCTAGGCCTGGGGCTCGGGAGGAGCCGCCATAAGCTCGACTCGGTGGCCGCCGGGGGCGAACGCCAGCGCCCGCGGCTGTCCCCAGTGCTCGCGTTTCGGCTCGACCGCGAAGCCGCTCTCGCGCAGTCGCGCGACGGTGGCCTCGAAGTCGGTGGCGACCACCGCGAGGTGGCCGGGGGAGGGGACGGTCGGCTCCTCGACGGGCATCAGGTGGACCTGGGTGCCGCCGCGCTCGAGCCAGGTGTACTCGGCGAGCGTCGGCGGCGGCTCGACCCGCTCGAACCCGATCAGCTCGAAGAAGCCGACCGCAGCCTCGACGTCAGCCGGTGCGACCTCGATTCCGACGTGGTGGAGCACACGAAGAATCTACAGAGACGGCACCCATGCGTAACATTTTGTCTGCTACGGTCACGGCATGGAGGCAGCAGTCGCAGAGAAGGAGGCGGGGATGACGGAGTGGAACGACGGACGCCTGGACGAACTCAGCAAACGTGTCGATGACGGCTTCGTGGAAATGCGCAGGGAGTTCACGGGCGTTAACCAAAGGATCGACCACCTTGGCGAGCGGTTCGACGCAATGCAAAGGACCTTGATGCAGATCGGTGGCGGAATCCTGGTGGCACTGATCGGTCTGATCGTCACCCAGATTTGAAGTACACGGCAGGCGAAAGGAGAGCGAGATGGATGATCAGCGGTTTGCGGGGCTGAGCGCACGGATCGGCGATGTGTCGAAGTGGCTCAGCAACGACGTCCTTCGACTGGAACAGCGCGTCAACCGCTTGGAGCAAAGGCTGGAAGAGAGGATGGATCGAAGGTTCGCGCTCCTCGACGAAAGAATCGATCGGAACAAGTTGAGGCGCTAGAGCAGCAGGGATCCCAGGGCCGCAAGGACCACGATCGCGGTCGACCAGGTCACGGCCTCGGCGGTTATCTCCATGTCGAGGCCGTAGGCGTGGGCGATGACGAGGGAGTTGAGCCCGGAGGGCATTGCCGATAGGAGGCGGTAGGCGGGGGGCAGGTCGATCAGGGGCATCGCCAGCAGCATCAGCAGGCCGGGGACGATCGCCAGGCGGGTGACTATGACCAGCGCCACCGGGCGGGTCAGAGGCGGCGGCATCGGCAGCTCGCCGTGTTCGGCGTTCTCGGCCAGGGTGGCGCCGACGGCGAAGAAGCCGATCGGGAGGATGGCGACGATCAGGATCTGGGAGAGGTCGACGAGCACATCGGGCGCCAGCGCTTCGGGCGCCAGCAGGCCGGCGATCGCCGCGTAGAGCGGGGGGTTTCGGGTGAAGAAGGCGACGACGCGCTGGCGCGGCGTTTCCCCTGCCTTGGTGCCGAAGGCGGCACCGACCGCGAAGGCGCCGAGCAGCAGGCAGGGCCCGGTGACGAGGACGTCGTAGAGGACCGCGGTCGAGAGTTCTCCCCGGCCCAGCAGCGCCACCGCCAGCGGGTAGCCGAGGTAGCCGGTGTTGACGCTGAGCACGGTGCACACCACCGCGCCCACGGCCGGCCGGGAGAGGTGCAGGAAGCGGGTCGCCAGCGAGTAGGAGAAGAAGGCTCCCAGCGAGGAGGCGACGATCCCCAGCACCAGGCCGACGCCGTGGCTGACGTCGATGTTCGCCGATGCGGTGTTGAAGAAGATCACCGGCGGCAGCAGCACGTAGAGCAGCAGGGTCAGGGCGCTGCGCGAGGCATCGGCCGCCCCCTGCGGCCAGCGGCCCTCGGACCAGACGCCGATGGCGACGGCCGCGACGATCGCGCCGGTGGTGAGGAGGACTCCGATCGGGCGTTTCTACCCGAAGAGGGCGGAGCCGGCGTGGCTGGCGAACTCGACCAGCGGCTGCGGGATGACGCCGAAGAAGATCGTCGCCGCCGCGGCGAGCAGCGCCGGGCCGACGATGTACCAGCGGCGACCGGCTTCGGGATCGACCGGGTCGGCTTCAGGCGAGGCGCCGGCGATCACCGGGGTCGTCCCCGGAGCCGCCTCGCGCTCGGGCATCCACATCGCCGCCACCACCCGCAGGTAGTAGGCGAGGGAGATCATCGTCCCGACCGCGATGAAGACCGCCAACCAGGTGTAGTCGCCTTCGACCAGGGCCTCGATCAGGTAGAGCTTGCCGATGAACCCCGCCGTCGCCGGCAGCCCGGCCAGCGCCAGCATCGAAATCGTCAGCGGCCAGGCGAGTAGCGGCCGCTCGGCGCCGAGGCCGCGGACGGCGCGGATGTCGTCGCCGTAGACCGTTTCCCGCTCGCGGCCGACGATCACCGCGAAAGCGGCGAGGTTCATGAAGGCGTAGGCGGCGAGGTAGAAGACCACCGAGCTCGTCCCCGCGTCGGAGAGGACGACCACGCCGCCGAGCATGTAGCCGGCCTGGGCGACGCCGGAGTAGCCGAGCAGCCGCTTCAGCGAGTCCTGGCCGAGGGCGCCGACGTTGCCGACGACGATCGAGATCGCCGCCAAGGCGGCCAGCGCCGGCTGCCAGGAATCGAGCTGGGAGCCGAGGGCGACGTCGAAGAAGCGGAGGAAGACGGCAAAGGCCGCGGCCTTGGTCGCCACCGCCATGAAGGCGGTGATCGGGGTCGGCGCGCCCTGGTAGACGTCGGGCGTCCACTGGTGGAAGGGGGCGATCGAGGTCTTGAAGGCGAGGCCGACGGTCGCCATCGCGATCCCGATAAGGATCAGCGGGTCGCCGTCAAGGCCGTTTGCGGCGATCCCGTCGGCGATCCCGGCGAAGTTGGTCGCGCCGGTGCCGCCGTAGAGGAAGGCCATCCCGTAGAGCAGCGTCGCCGAGCCGATCGAGCCGACGATCAGGTACTTGAGCCCGGACTCGAGCGAGCCCTCGCGCCGCAGGTTGGTGGCGCAGAGGATGTAGAGCGGGATCGAGAGCATCTCCAGGGCGACGAAGAAGCTGACCAGGTTGGTCGCCTGCGCCAGCAGGACCATCCCCATCACCGAGCCCAGCAGCAGCGCGTGGTACTCGCCAGAGCCGGCTTCCTCGGTCGCCCGCTCGCGGATCGAGAGCACGACGCAGAAGGCCGCCATCAGGATCGCGATCAGCGAGATCGAGATCGCCAGGTCGTCGAGCCGCAGGGCGCCGGTGATGAGCGTCTTCGGGTCGTCCCACTGCCAGATCAGCAGGCCCGCGGTGGCGCCCAGGGTCAGCATCGTCAGGACCGGGGCGGTCCGGCGCAGCGGCTTGAAGACGGCGCTGAGCAGGACGACGCAGAGGCCGACGGTGAGGGCGATGATCGGCGAGATGCCGGCGTAGTCGATGGTCGGCTCGTGGAAGTTCATGGCTTGTAGGTCAGTTCGAGGGTTTCGTCCGGGGTGACCCCGGTGACGAGTTGCTTCAGTTCCTTCTTGCTCATGCCCGCCAACCGTGCCGAGGGGGTTTCGCCGCCCCGCACCCGCGAGACCTGCTTGTCGACGCTCGGCCCGGTCCGCTCGAGGATCAGCTGCGGGTAGAGGGCGAGGCCGAGGATGCAGAGCACCAGCGGCACCAGGATCAGGCCGTCGCGGAACCCGATCTCGCGCGAGAGCAGGCCGTCGGGCAGCCGGTTGTGCATCGTGCGCTGGTAGAGCCGCAGGGCGTAGTAGGCCGACATCGCGACGCCGCTGATGGCGATGACGGCGAAGACGATCTTCGCGTCGAAGAGGCCGTTGAGGATGTAGAACTCGCCGACGAAGTTGGCCGAGCCGGGCATCGCCAGCGTCGCCAGGGCGACGATTAGGAAGAGCGCCGCCAGCACCGGCGCCCGCAGCGCCAGGCCACCCATCTCGCGGATGTCCTCGCTGCCGGTGCGCTCCGCCAGGATCGCGACGATGATGAAGAGCGGGGCGACGACGAGGCCGTGGTTGACCATCTGCAGGACTGCGCCGTCGGCGCCGTCGGCCTGCAGGGCGAAGATCCCGGCGGTGATGAACCCAAGCTGGGCGACCGAGGAGTAGCCGGCGATCAGCCGCACGTTGGTCTGGGTGAAGGCCATCACCGAGCCGTAGAGAATCGAGGCCAGGGCGATCACCAGGATCGCCTCCTGGAATTCGACCGTGGCGTCGGGGAAGAGCGGCAGCACGACCCGCAGGAACCCGTAGGCGCCGACCTTGGCCAGCACCCCGGAGAAGACGGCCAGCGCCGGCAGCGGCGCCGCCCGGTAGGCGTCCGGCATCCAGCCGTGGAGCAGGAAGGCCGGCATCTTGACCAGGAAGGCGGCGACGAAGAACCAGAAGATCCACTGCTGGCTGCCGTGGCTGAGGCCGTGTTCGCCGAGGGCTGCGATCGAGAAGGTGAGGTGGCCGCCGTCGGCGGCGAGGACCGCAGTGGCGATCGCCGCGACCAGCATCAGCAGCGAGCCGATCAGGGTGTAGACGATCATCTTCAGCGTCGCGGCCGAAGCGGTGAGGCCGCCTTCGGAGCTGCGGTCGTGGCCCCAGGCGCCGAAGAGGAAGTAGAACGGCACCAGCATCAGGTCGAAGAAGAGGACGAAGAGCAGCAGGTCTTGGGCCAGGAACGAGCCCAGCGTCGCCGTCTCGGCGACCAGCATCGCGAAGTAGAAGGTCTTCGGCCGCTCCTGCTCGCGGAAGGCGGCGAAGGCGACGCCGCCGGTCCAGAGCACCGCGGTGAGCAGGATCAGGAAGAGGTTGAGGCCGTCGACGCCGAGGCTGTAGTCGACGCCGAGCCCGGAGATCCAGGGCTCGTCGACCGCGTACTGCAGCGCCGAGCTGCCGGTGTCGAACCCGATCGCGACCGCGATCGCGAGCCCGAGGGTGACGGCGGTGCCGAGCACCGCCCACCAGCCGACGGCCTTCTTCGGCAGGAAGAGGCCGAGGAGGCCGAAGGCGAGCGGTGCCCAGAGGATCGCGCTGCTCATGAGCTGCTCAGCAGGAAGTAGAGGGCCAACCCGGCGAAGCCGGCGATCAGCAGCAGCGCGTAGCTACGGACGAACCCGTTCTGGACGGCGCGGACGACGCCGCCGGCGCCGCGCACCGTCCCCTCGGTGCCGGTGACCAGGCCGTCGACGATGAAGCGCTCGAAGACGCGGTTGGCGAAGCGGCCGATCGCCAGCGCCGGGCGGACGACGAGGAAGTCGATCGCCTCGTCGAAGTACCACTTGTTGGCAAACAGGGTGTGCAGCGGGCGCAGGCTCGATTCCAGCTTGCGCGGCAGCTCGGGCCGGGCGACGTAGAGGAGGTAGGCGATCCCGATCCCCAGCAGGGCGATGACGCCGCCGATCCCGAGCCCGACGTAGTCCTGCCCGAGCGAGGGGTGGATCGCGGCCAGCGGCGAGCCCTCCCAGACCGGGTCGAGCCACTTCTCGACCACGTCGTCGACTCCCGGGATCTGGACGACGCCGGCGAAGAGGGCGAGGAAGGCGAGGACGCCCATCGCGATTCGCATCGGCAGCGACTGCTCGGCGATGTGGTGCTCGGGTCCCGGGAAGCCGACGTCGGTGTCCTCGGGCTCGCCGGTGGCCGGGTTCTTCGGTGCCTCGTGGGCGACGTGGCCGGTGTCGATCAGCTCCTGCGCCTCGGGGCACGGCTTGCCGGGCAGGACCCGGAAGACGAGCCGGAAGCTGTAGACGGCGGTCATCAGGGCGCCGACGTAGCCGAACACGGTGAAGATCAGGTACATGCCGCCGCGCGCCTCGGCGAAGGCGAGGATCTCGTCCTTGGAGAAGAAGCCCGAGGTGCCGGGGAAGGCGGCGAGGGCGAGGGCGCCGCAGACGAAGGTGATCGAGGTGAACCGCATCGCCTTGCCGAAGCCGCTCATGCGGTCGACGTTCTGGTCGTTGGCCATCGCGGCGATGATCGAGCCGGCTGCCATGAACAGGAGCGCCTTGAAGAAGGCGTGGGTCATCAGGTGGAACATCCCGGCGCTGTAGGCGCCGATCGAGACGCCCATGACCATGTAGCCGATCTGGCTCATCGTCGAGTAGGCGATCGCCCGCTTCAGGTCGGTCATCACCAGCGCCATCGTCGCCGCGACCAGCAGCGTCGCCAGGCCGGTGAAGGCGGCGATGTCGGCGGCGGTCGGGGCGAGTTCGAAGAGCACATGGGTGCGGGCGATCAGGTAGACGCCGGCGGTGACCATCGTCGCCGCGTGGATCAGCGAGGAGACCGGGGTCGGCCCCTCCATCGCATCGGGCAGCCAGGTGTGGAGCGGCAGCTGGGCGGACTTGGCGAAGGCGCCGACGAGCAGCAGCAGGCAGATCGCGGTGATCGTCCACTCGTTGGTGGTGAACGCCTCCGGCGCCCGCTCGAAGACCGTGCCGTAGTCGAAGCTCCCCAGTTCGCGGAAGATCAGAAAGGCGGCCAGCACCAGGCCGATGTCGCCGACAACGTTGATCACGAAGGCCTTCATCCCCGCCCGGGTCGCCGTCTCGCGCCGGTACCAGAAGCTGATCAGCGCGTAGGAGGCGAAGCCGACGAAGGCCCAGCCCACGATCAGCAGGACGAAGTTGCCGGCGAGGACCAGCAACAGCATCGAGAAAACGAAGAAGTTGAGGTAGCTGAAGAAGCGGTGGTACCCCTCGTCGGACTGCATGTAGCCGTAGGAGTAGAGGTGGATCAGGGTCGAGACGCCGGTGACGACGAGGACCATGAAGACCGAAAGCGGGTCGACGAAGATCCCGAGCTTGATGTCGAGGCCGGCGACGCTGGCGTAGTCCCACAGCGAGGAGGCGTGGTGGCGCGCCTCGGGGTCTTCGCCGAGCAGGCTGATCAAGGTCGCGACGCCGCAGGCGAAGGCGAGGCCGATCGCGGCCGTGCCGATGAAGCCCGCGACCTTCGCCGGCAGCGCCCGGTAGCCGAGCCCGATGACGATCGAGCCGAGCAGCGGGAAGAGCAGGACCAGCCAGGCCCAGGCGGTGGCGCTCATCCGCGCAGCTCCCGCAGGTCGTCGACGTTGAGCGGCAGGCGGCGGCGGAAGATGGCGACGATCAGGCCGAGGCCGACGACGACCTCGCAGGCGGCGACGACCATCACGATCACCGCGAAGACCTGCCCCTGGCCGTTGCCGACCATGCGGCTGAAGGCGACCAGGGCGAGGTTGCCGGCGTTCAGCATCAGCTCGAGGCAGAGCAGGATCACCATCGGGCTGCGGCGGATGAGGATGCCCATCGCGCCGGTGGCGAAGAGGAGGGCGGAGAGGACGATGAACCAATCGACGTTCATGCGCTGGCCCCGGGGGCGGGGAACACCCCCTCCTCACGATTTGGGGAGGGTTCGTCGGGGGTGTCCCCCGCCCCCGTCCGACGGTTGGATGCAAGGACGATTGCTCCAACGGCCGCTATGAGGAGCAGGATGGAGGCGGCCTCGAAGGGCAGCAGGAACTTTTCGAGGAGCAGCCGTCCGATAGCTGCCGGATCACCGAATCCAGCTCGGACATCCGGGCCCTCGGTTCCCAATGCCAACAGGGAGCTGCTGAGAACGGCGATCGAGAGCTCGACGAAGAGGGCGATGCCGAGCAGCGGGGCGAGCAGGCGCTGGCCGGGGATCGGCTCCCAGGCGGACTCGCCGCCGCCGCCGACGTAGGCGACGACGAAGACGTAGAGGACCATCACCGCGCCGGCGTAGACGACCACCTGGGCCGCGGCGACGAAGGCGGAGGTCAGCAGCAGGAAGAGCGAGGCAAGCGAGAAGAGGTGGACGATCAGCGCCAGCACCGAGTAGAAGGGGTTGCGCATCGCGATCACGCCGAGCGCGCCGCCGAGGGCGCCGAGCGCCGAGACGAAGAAGAGGACCTCTTCCACCGCTACTCGCCCTCGCTTTTCAGCGGCGTCCGCTCGACCGGCTCGGCAAGCAGCATCTCCTTGGTGAAGATCAGGTCGCGGCGGTCGTAATCGGCCATCTCGTAGTCATGGCCCATCGTGATCGCGTCGAACGGGCAGGCGATCTCGCAGTAGCCGCAGAAGATGCAGCGGCTGAGGTTGATCTCGTAGACCGCGGCGTAGCGCTCGCCGGCCGAGACCCGCTCGCCGGGGATGTTCTCCGCCGCGACGACGCGGATGCAGTCGGCCGGGCAGGCGGCGGCGCAGAGCGAGCAGCCGACGCATTTCTCCAGGCCGGTGTCCTCGAACTTGTGCAGTTTGTGGCGGCCGCGGAAGCGCGGGTAGACCGGAGTCTTCTCCTCCGGGTACTCGATCGTGTACGGCCCCTCGATCAGGCGCGCCATCGTCGTCTTCAGCCCGCGCAGGGTCTCGCCGAAGGCGCGGTAGGCGCCGCCGACGCCGCCCGGCTCGGGACCGCGCTGGACCTCGACGACCTCGATCGAGTCGAGGTAGGAGGCGGAGCGGGGGTCGAAGCTCACGTAACCACCACCAGGACCGCGGTGACGAGGACGTTGAGGGTGGCGAGCGGCAGCAGCACCTTCCAACCGAGGCTCATCAGCTGGTCATATCGAAGACGCGGCAGCGTCGCCCGCACCCAGATGAAGACGAGGACGAGGCCGAGCATCTTGGCCAGCATCCAGATCGGGTCGAGGAAGCTGGGGCCGGGGCCCATCCAGCCGCCGAGGAACATCGCCGCGGCGATCCCGGAGACGACGAGGATCTCCATGTATTCGACCAGCAGGAAGGAGCCGAAGCGCATGCCGCCGTACTCGGTCATGAAGCCCTGGACCAGCTCGGCGTCGGCCTCGGGCATGTCAAACGGGGTGCGGTTGGTCTCGGCGAAGCCGACCAGCATGAAGATCAGGAAGCCGACGAACTGCGGGAGGATGAACCAGATCTCGCCCTGGGAGTGGACGATCGAGACCAGCGAGAGCGAGCCGCTCATCATCACCACGCCGAGCAGCGCCAGCCCCATGCTGACCTCGTAGGAAATCAGCTGCGCGGCCGAGCGCATCGCTCCCAGGAGGCTGTATTTCGAGCCCGAGGACCAGCCGCCCAGCAGCAGCCCGTAGAAGGCGATCGAGCCGACGGCGAAGAAGTAGAGGATCCCGATCGGGACGTCGATCCCATAGAGGCCGACCCCGTCCTGGACGTCGCCCCACGGGATGATCGCCAGCGAGAGGACGCCGGCGAGGACCGGCAGCAGCGGCCCGAGGACGAACAGGGTCGAGACCGCGTTCTCGGGCCGGAAAGACTCCTTGGAGATCAGCTTGCCGACGTCGGCAAGCGGCTGCAGGAGGCCGTAGGGGCCGACCCGGTTGGGGCCGTAGCGGTGCTGGAAGCGGCCGATCAGCTTGCGCTCGACCACCGTCAGCACCGGCAGGACGCCGAAGATGACGGCGAAGATGACGATGCTCTTGACGATCATGATCCAGGTCGCTTCGGCGAACTGCGTGTCGGCGAGGGGAAGCATCTAGGCGCCGACCTTCTCGATCTTCACCTGGACGGGGCCGCCGTTCAGCAGCGCGTTCGCGTTCCCCTCCGACACGCCCTCGGCGAGGAAGCAGACTCCCGGGCTGACCCGCTCCTTGATCAGCACCGCCGCGGTGAGGCTGGAGCCGTTCTGGCTGATGCGGATCGCCTCGCCGTTGGTCAGGTCGAGGCGCTCGGCGTCTTGCGGGGAGACCTCCAGGCGCTGGTGCGGGGTGAGGAACTTGAGGGGCGGGTTGAGCTCGGTGATCGGGCCGGCCCACAGATCCCTGTACGTGCCGAGGAGGAGATGGTCGTCGTCTGAGGCCGGGAAGGACGTCGGGACGGACTCGCCGGACGCGACTCCGCGAGGGGACGGGTTGGGTTGGACCATGGAAGTCGGCGCGTCGCGCTGAGTGTCCTGCGAGTCCATCCCGACGTCCTTGGCCGGGTCCGGGCCGTCTTCTTCGGATGAGGCTTTGTCCTGCCAGCGGATTCCGCGACCGCCTATGTCGGCGTCGGTGATGCCGGCGTAGAAGGGGACAGCTTCGGTGAGGGCGGCGAAGGCGGTGGGTTGGGAGTCGATGCCGGTGGTGAGGCCCAGGTTTGCGGCGAGCTCCGAGAGGACGATGATGTTTTGGAGGACTTCCTCGGGGCGGGAGGCCGAGGGGCGGACCCGCTGCAGGCGGCCGTCGGGGTGGGTGACGGTGCCGTCTTTCTCGGCGTGGGTCTCCAGCGGCAGGACGACGTCGGCCTTGGCGGTGGTCGCGTTCTCGTGCATCGAGAAGGAAACGACGAAGTCGGCCGCGGTCAGGGCCTCCTCCCAGGCGGGGGTGTCGGGGAAGTCGCGCAGCGGGTCGGCGCCGAAGAGGACGAGATGGGTGATCTCGCCGGAGATCAGGGCCTCGCGGATCTCCTCGGTCGACTTGCCGGCGGCGGTCTCGCTCAGGCCCGGGCCGGCGTCCGGGAGACAGCCCGCCTCGCGCAGGCCGCGGGCGTTGGTCGTGTCGGGGATCTCCAGCAGGCCGGCGCCCTCCGTGTTGGCCATGCCGGTTGCTGCGGCGACGTCGAGGAGCGCCTCGGCGGCGCCCGCCTCGCGCGCGATCCGCTCGCCCCAGAGGACGACGACCTTGCCGGCGCCGCGCAGCGTCTCGGCGACCGGGCCGGCGACGTTCTCGGCGCCGCCGATCGCGCTTGCCAGCTCGGCGACGAAGTGGGCGGCCTGGCCCGGCGCGTAGCGGGCGATCGCCTCGGCGCCGCCGTCGAGCGCGGTCGGGCGCTCGGTGGCGACGACGAGCTTGGCGCCGTTGCGCCGCACCGCCTTGCGGACCCGCAGGTCGAGGATCGGGCTGCTGTGCAGCGGGTCGGTGCCGAGGACCAGGATCGCGTCGGCCTCGTCTATGTCCCGCACCCGGGCCGAGATCACCGGCTCCGCCAGCCGCCGCAGCACCCCGGCCGCCGGCCCGCGCGAGGGGCGCGAGTCGATGTGGGCCGAGCCGAGCGCCTCGCGGACGATCCGCTGCAGGAGGAACCCCTCCTCGTTAGATGCGTCGCCGACGATCGCCGCGACCCGACTCGCCGCGCCCGATTCTTGCCCCACCCCGGTAGGGCCGAAATCGGATGCGCCCAGCAGCCCGGCGGCGACGGCCTCGAGCGCCTGCCCCCAGCCGACCTCGGCGCCGCTCTTGACCCGTGGCCCGCGCACCCGCTCGGGGGCGTCGAACATCTCGAACCCGTAGCGGCCGCGGTCGCAGAGCCAGCCGTCGTCGACGTCGTGGTTGTCGCGGGCGACCACCCGTTTCACCTTCTCGTCGCGGATCGTGAAGCTGACGTTGCACTGGCTCGGGCAGAGCGTGCAGACCGAGCCGGCGTGCTCGATGTCCCAGGGCCGGGCGCGGAAGCGGTAGGTGTAGCTGGTCAGCGCCCCGACCGGGCAGATGTCGGTGATGTTGCCGTGGAAGGGGGCGACGTAGGGCCGGTCGTCGAAGGTGCCGACGTAGGTGCGGTCGCCGCGCTCGATCAGCTGCAGCTGGGCGTCCTCGGCGACCTCCTGGCTGAAGCGGACGCAGCGGTAGCAGAGGATGCAGCGCTCGCGGTCGATCGCGACCAGCGGCGAGAGCTCGAGCGGCTTCTGGAAGTGCCGCTTCGGGTCCGTGAACCTCGTGCGGCCGGGACCCCAGCCCATCGTGATGTCCTGGAGCGGGCACTCGCCGCCCTTGTCGCAGACCGGGCAGTCGAGCGGGTGGTTGACGAGCAGGAACTCGACGACCGCGTTCTGGGCCTCCTTGACCTGGTCGGTCTGGGTGTGGACGACCATGCCGTCGCGCACCGGCGTCGAGCAGGCGGTCTGCAGCCGCGGCATCTTCTCGATCTCGACCAGGCACATCCGGCAGGCGCCGACCGGCTTCAGCTTCGGGTGGTAGCAAAAGACCGGGATCTCCAGCCCAACCTGCCTGGCCGCCTCGACCAGCAGCGTGCCCTTCGGCACCCGCACTTCGCGGCCGTTGATGGTGAGCGTGACGAGGTCTTCAGACATCCAACATCCA
>DASSYI010000064.1:0-193781 GCA_035703365.1 Solirubrobacterales bacterium | reverse complement strand
GAGCGCCTCGAGCATCGCGTCGCGGCGGTCGCGGTAGATCAGGATCAGGTCCTCGATGTACTCGCGCCAGCGGCCCTCGCCGAAGTACTCGCGGACGAAGTACTGGGTGAGGGTGGACGTGCAGAGATCGGCAGCCTGCTTGCCGAGCACGATCTTCTCCATCACCGGGGGCGGCGCCACCGCCCAGCCCAGCCGGATCCCGGGGGAGAGGATCTTGGAGAAGGTGCCGAGATAGAGCACGTAGTCCCCTCCGTCGAGGCTGTACAGGGTCGGCTGGGGGTCGCCCTCATAGCGGAGCAGCCCGTAGGGGTTGTCCTCGCAGATCAGGACCTCGTGCTCGCGGGCCAGCTGGACCAGGCGTCGGCGGCGCTCCGCCGACATGGTCACCCCGGCGGGGTTCTGGAAGCTCGGCACCGAGTAGATGAACTTCGGCCGTCGCCCTTCCCCGCGCAGATCGGCGAGCAGCTGCTCCAGCGCCTCGACCTGCATCCCGTCCTCGTCGCATTCGACCTGCACGACGTCGGCCTGGTAGCTGCACAGGGTCGGGATCGCGCCGGGGTAGGTCGGCGCCTCGCAGATGACGACGTCGCCGGGGTCGATCAGCGTCTTGCAGACGAGGTCGATCGCCTGCTGGCCGCCGGTGGTGACGATGATGTCGTCGGGGTCGGGGAGCATCCCCTCGGCGCCCATCACCTCGAGGATGCAGTCCTTCGTCTCCTCGAATCCCTCGGTCGGCCCGTACTGGAGCGCCTTCGCCGCCGACTCCTGGGCGATCCGCGTCATCTGCGCGGCGAAGCTCTGCGGCGGGAAGGTCGAGGTGTCCGGCAGGCCGCCAGCGAGCGAGATCACTTCCGGCCGCGCGGTGATCGCCATCAGGTCGCGCATCGCCGAGGAGCGCATCACCGAGGTCCGCTCGGCGAACAGGCCCGCGTAGCGCTCGAGGTCGCGGGTGCCGGCGTGGGATCGCCTGCGGTGGGTCGGCTCGGGTACTTCCGCCATCGCTGAAGTGTGGCGGATCGACGCGCGGCCGCCGACCTCGGCTAGGTTTTCGCACGTGGACGTTCTCACCGAGCTAGGAATCGGACTCGCCGTCGGCATGCTCGCCGGCACCACCGGCACCCACGGATCGGCCCGTGGCCGGATGACGATCCTCGCCGCCGTGATCGGCTTCGTCGCCGGCTTCCTGCTCGAAGGGATCGTCGGCGGGGTGCTCGGCCTGGCCGGCGCGGTCCTCGCCTGCATCGTCATCAGCGACCTCGTCTACGGCGCCAGCCGCCGCGAGGGCAGCGGCGGCGGAGCGCTCGCCTTCATCGTCAGCCTGGTGGCGCTGGTCGCGATCGCGATCGCCGTCCTGGTCCCGATCGTGGTCATCGTGCTCGTCCTGGCGCTGATCTGGCTCGGGATCTCCCGCCACCGCCGGGCGCAGCGCAAACACGCCGGCCTGCGCGTCCTGCGTTAACGGCCGCCCGCCGCAGGCATCATTGGCACGATGCCGCCCCGCAAGAAGCTCGTCCTCACCTACGTCGACTCGCTGCGCACGGACATGCTGCGCGAGGCGATCGACGCCGGGCGCGCCCCGACTTTCGCGACCCTGGTCGAGCGCGGGGTGCTGATCGAGGACTGCGTCTCCAGCTTCCCTTCGGTGACCCCGGTCGCCAGCGCCGAGATGGTCACCGGCGTCGGCGCCGACGGCCACTGGATCAGCGGCATGAACTGGTATCACCGGCTCGAGCGGCGCTACGTCGAGTACGGCTCCTCGCTGGAGGCGACCCGGGCCTTCGGCGTCTTCCTCGCCCTCTACGACCTCGTCTACAACATGAACCTCGCCCACCTCAGCCCCGAGGTCGAGACCGTCTTCGAGAGCCTCGAAGACGGCGGCGCCCGAACGGCCTGCACGCCGTTCCTCATCTACCGCGGCCGTCAGCGGCATGAAGTCTCGCTCGACGGCCTCCTGCGCCGCGCCGTCGACGCGACGAAACTGAAGTTCCACCACCACACCTGGGGACCGGCCGACCTCTTCTACGGCGACCTCTACGCCAGCCGCGACGTCCCCTGCCGCTCGACCTCGATCCCCGGCAACCGCGACGGCTACGCCGCCTGCTGCGCCGCCGAGCTGCTGAAGGAGGACCTCTACGACTTCCTTCTCCTCTCGCTGCCGGACAACGACCACTACTCCCATCGGCACGGGCCAGGGGCGAGCGTCGAGTCGATCGCCAAGGCCGACGCCGCCTTTGCGACCTTCGCCGAGGAAGCCGGGAGCCTGGACGAGTTCCTCGACACCCACGCGGTGATCCTGCTCGCCGACCACGCCCAGACCGACGTCCACCGCGGCCTGCCGCTGGCGGAGCTGCTCGCCGCCGAGTGGTCGGTGCTGCAGCCCTCCGAGGAGCGCCCGGAGCGGGCTCAGCTGGCGGTCAGCCCGACCGGCCGGGCGGCGCACGTCTACATCCTCGACGGCGAGGAGGAGCGCCCGGAGCCGCTGGCGGTGGCGGCCCGCCTGGGGGTGATCGAGGGGGTCGACCTGGTCTGCCGGCTTGAGGGCGCGGACGGGCTGCCGCTGCGGCGCGAAGCTCCCGGGCTGCCGGCCGGCGGCGGCGAGTGGGCGGTGGTCGAGCGCGGCGACGTGGCGCTGCGGTTCCGGCCCGGGGGAGAGGTGGCCGACCTGCGCGGCGGCAGCTGGGAGGTCGAGGGGGACCTGGCGGCGCTGGAGGCGGCGGTCGAGGACGGCCGGCTCGCGAGCGAAACCTACCCCGACCCCCTTGGCCGGGTCTGGTCGGCCCTGACCGCGCCGCACGCCGGCGACTTCATCCTCTCGCTGCAGCCGGGCTTCGAGGCGGTCGACTGGGGCGGGGTCAGCCACGCGGGCGGCGGCAGCCATGGCGCCCTGCACGCCGGCGACTCGCTCGGGCCGCTGCTCTTCGTCGGCTGCGGGCCGAGCTCGGCGGACGAGCGCCGGCAGTGGGCGCTGCGCGACGTGGCGCCGATCGTGCGCGAGCATTTTGGAGTGCGTAAGGGATGAGAGGCGGGGGACCCCCGGGCGGCGGGTCCTGTCGGAGGAAGTCTCCGTGCTCGCGGGGCTGTGCTCGAAGACTTCCTCCGCCACCCGCCGCAGGAATCGCCGCGCTGTTCCTCGTACTTCTGGTCGTGGTGGCGATCGGCCCCACGGTTGCGGCAGCTGAGAGCCAGAAGATCACCCGCGCCGAAGCGATCGCCGCCGCCGACCGCGACGCCAAGGTCCGCGTCGAGGAGCGCGAGCACGGCGAGCTCGGCCCCAGCGCCACCTTCGAGGACGGCCACTGGGAGGTCGCCTACTTCGCCGGCGGCGAGGAGCTGGCGCTGGTCCTGGTCGATGCCGACAACGGCGAGGTGACCGAGTCGTGGACCGGCTACCAGGTCGCCTGGAAGATGGCCCGCGGCTACTCCGGGGCCTTCGGCCACAAGCTCAACGCGCCCTACGTCTTCCTGCCGCTCTGCCTGATCTTCCTGCTCGGCCTCGTCGACTGGCGGCGGCTCTGGCGGGTCGCCAACCTCGACCTCCTCGTCCTGCTCGGCTTCGGGGTCTCGCACTTCTTCTTCAACCGGGCGGACATCGGCGTCTCGGTGCCGCTCGTCTACCCGGTGCTGCTCTACCTCCTCGGCCGTTCGCTGTGGATCGGCCTGCGCGGGGCGGGGGAGGGGCTGCGCCCGGTCTGGCCGGTGATGTGGATGCTTGTCGCCGCGCTCTTCCTGATGGGCTTCCGCGTCGGCCTCAACGTCGCCGACTCCGGTGCGATCGACGTCGGCTACGCCGGGGTGGTCGGCGCCGATCGCATCACCCACGGCGAGCCGATCTACGACAACTTCCCCGACGACATCTCCTCCGGCGACACCTACGGCCCGGTCAACTACCTCGCCTACGTCCCCTTCGAGGCGATCTGGCCCTGGACGGGTTCCTGGGATGACCTACCGGCCGCCCACGGCGCCGCCATCCTCTTCGACATAGCCGTCTTCACCTTCCTCATCCTCCTCGGCCTCCGCATCCGCCCCGGCCCCGAAGGCCAGCGCCTAGCCGCCACCCTCGCCTTCGGCTGGGCCGCCTACCCCTACAGCGCCTACGTCCTCGAGTCGAACTCCAACGACTCCCTAGTCGCGGCGCTGCTCCTACTGACCTTCCTCCTCCTCGGACGGCCATTCGCGCGTGGAGCAGCTTTCGCCACCGCCACCTGGGCCAAGTTCGTTGCAGCACCCCTAGGGCTGATGCTCATGACGTATCGGCCCGCGGGTCCTGTCGCCGCAGGGGACCCACCCCCCCTTGCGCGGCAAGGGGGGGTCCCCCCTACGACGCCACCCACGGGTCAGCGTCGTGGGTTGCTCTTGTTTGTCGTCGGGTTTGTGGCGGTAACTGTTGCGGTGCTGGCTTGGCCGGCGATTGATCCGGGGCTTCGGACGTTCTACGACAGGACGATTGCGACGCAGGCGGGGCGCAACTCTCCGTTCAGCATCTGGGGGCAGACGTCACTGGAACCGGTTCGGATCGCCCTGCTGGTTGCGACCGCGGCTTGTTCCTTGCTCCTTGCTTTCGTACCGCGCAGGAAGTCTGTGGCGCAGTTGGCTGCCCTCTCGGCCGCGCTCTTAATCCTGCTCCAGTTGACCCTGCACCACTGGTTCTATCTGTACGTCGTCTGGTTCTATCCCCTGCTGCTCATCGGACTGGCTGCATTACCTGCTCGAACGAGTCGGCCAGACCCCGATCGTTCACCTCCACGAGAGCGCCCATCACCCAGACGTCCTCCTCTGCGGTCTCGAACCGGGTCGGCATCTGCGTAATCAGCGAGCGCAGGGCCCCGTCCGGTTTGACCCCGAGGACGCTGGTCCGCGAGCCGGTCATGCCGACGTCGGAGATGTGGGCGGTGCCGCCGGGCAGGACCCGGCCGTCGGCGGTGGGGACGTGGGTGTGGGTGCCGAACACCGCCGCGACGCGGCCGTCGAGATGCCAGCCCATCGCCACCTTCTCGCTCGTCACCTCGGCGTGGAAGTCGACGATCACGGCGTCCTGCTCGTGGTGGCTGAGGATCGAGTCGACGGTGTCGAAGGGGGAGCGGGCGACTCTTAGCCCTACGCCGCCGCTGAGGTTGATCACCCGCACCCGCATCCCCGCGGCCTCGACCACGGTGTGGCCGCGGCCGGGGTTCGCCTGCGGGTAGTTGGCCGGCCGCACCACGCGCTCGTCGCGGTCCAGCCACTCGTAGGCCTCGCGATGGCGGTAGACGTGGTTGCCGCTGGTGATCACCCCGGCCCCGGAATCGAAGAGGTCGTTGGCGGTGCGTTCGGTGATCCCCATCCCGCCCGCCGAGTTCTCGCCGTTGACGATCACCAGGTCGGGCGCGTGGCGCTCGCGCAGCGCGGGCATCGCTTCGCGCAGCCCCTGCCGCCCGGGGCCGCCGACCACGTCGCCGATGAACAAGACCTTCATCCGGACTGACCCTATCTGCGAGATTGAGCGCGATGGCCGATTCGGGAGAACCGGCAGCGATCTTGAAGCGGGCGCTCGACTACCCCTACGAGGCGCCGGAGCGCTCCTATCTCTACCGCGACGGGGAGGCCCACGAGCTGCCGACAGACCCCGACCTCAGCGGCCGCGCCCCGCTCCTCGCCTACGGCGCCAACGCCTCTCCGGAGGCGCTCGGGCGCAAGCTTGCCCTGCTGCCCGACGCGGAGTTGCCGGTGCTGCGCGCCGCGCTGGCGGGCTTCGACGTCGTCTACTCCGCCCACGTCTCGCCCTACGGCGCGGTGCCGGCGACCCTGATCGAGAGCCCCGGAACGACCGCGCCCGCCTTCGTCCTCCACCCGACCCCGGCGCAGCACGCCGCCCTCACCGCGACCGAGCCGAACTACGACCTGGTCGAGGTGAACGGGATCGCCGCCTACCGCAGCAAGCACGGTTGCCTGGAGCTCGACGGCTCCCCCGTCGCCCTTGCGGCGGTGCGCGCGAGCGGACGGGCCCTGCCCGAGCTCGAGCAGCCCGCGATCCTCGACCGCGTCCGCGCCCACCTCGAGCCGGGGCTCAGCCTCGAAGAGTTCGTCCGCGCCTGCATCGCCCGCGGCGGGATCAGACCGTTGCGAATCGACGCAGCGCCAGGCGGGCGATAGCGGCGTAGGCGACGAAGAGGACCGTCAGGTGGGCGAGCGGGCCGCCGATCCCCGGGCCGGCCTCGTCGAGCGCGGCGGTGATCGCCTGCAGCGCCGGCTTGAAGGGGAAGAGCGCGGTGAAGAGGCGGATCGCGTCGAAGACCCCAGGCCCGACCGCGCCGGAGGGCACCAGCGAGAGGAAGGCGACCGGCAGGGTGACCATGAAGGCGAGCAGGGAGACGGCGCGGACCTCGCGCGCCGCCGCCCCAAGCGCCGCCCCGGCCGCGCCGAGCGCGCCCGCCGAGAAGAGGATCGCCACCAGCCAGAGCGGTATCCGTCCCAGGTCCAGCGGTGAGAAGACCTGCATCCCGAACAGCATCAGCAGCGTCACCACCAATCCGACCACGACCCCGAGCAGGACCTTCTCGCCGAGCAGCGCCCCGGTCGAGACGAGGCCGCGGGTCAGCCGCGGGAAGGCGTTCTCCTCCCGCTCGAGCGCCAGCGACCCCGCCACCAGCAGGACGACGACGAAGGCCAGGGTCAGGGTCGCGGCGACCGCGACCGCGAAGATCTCCAGCGGCGGGCTGTCGCCCCCGACGACGACCTTGTTGACCGCGATCGGCTGGGCGAGCCGGTCGATCAGCGGTTTCGCGACGTCGAGGTTGTCGCGCGCCTGCGAGGCGAACTTAGTCACTTCGCCCAGCGCCGGCCGCAGCTTGGGCGGCAGCGCCGGGGCCACCTGTTCGAGGATCCGGGCCGCGGTCCGCAGTCCGAGGATCGGGACCGTTTCCCCCAGCACCTGGAACTGCCCGCCGTTGACGATCAGCCCCAGGTAGCGGCCGCCTTCGTTGCCGATCCGCCGCGCGATCCTCAGGTTGGCTTCGGCCAGCAGCGTCGTGATCCGGTCGTCGACCAGTTCGGCCTTGACCGCGTTTTCCTCGTTGACGAGGACTTCGACTTCCGGCACGCCCGGCGTCAGCGTCGAGAGCGAGTTGATCCTGTTGACGAGGTTGGCCGGCAGGACCAGCGCCGCCAGCACGTCGCCCGATTCGACCCTCTCCTCGGCTTCGGCGCGGTCCTTGACGAAGACGCACTCGACCCGCTCGCAGACCTGCTCCTTGACATTGGCCTTCGGCAGCTCCTGCCCGCCGACGTTGATCCGCGTGTTCGGCGGCACTTCGTTGAGGAACGCGACCCGCGGGTCTTCCGGCCCGCGCGAGATCGCGAACCCGACCAGGACCGCGATCAGGATCGGGTAGGCGACCAGCAGCACCGCCTGCAGCGGCGAGCGCCGCAGGATCTGCAGGTCCTTCAGCAGCAGCCAGCGCGCGCCGCGCATCAGTGCCCCCGGTGCTGCAGGTAGGCGACGAAGGCGGTCTCGAAGTCGCGGTCGGCGGACTCGGGCGCCTCGCTGCGAACCGCCTCGCGCAGGTCCTCGGCGGAGCCGTCGAAGAGCGACTCGCCGTCGGCGAGGACGAGGACCCGGCCGCCGTAGCGCTCGGCCTCCTGGATGTCGTGGGTGGAGAAGATCACGGTCGTCCCGCCCCCGGCGAGGGAGGAGACGAACTCCCACAAGCGCGCCCGCTGCCGCGGGTCGAGGCCGACGCTCGGCTCGTCGAGCAGCAGCACCGCCGGTTGCGAGAGCAGCCCGATCGCGATGTTGATCCGCTGCTGGTTGCCGCCGGAGAGGCGGGCGACGATCTCGCCGCGTCGCTCCCGCAGCCCGGTCAACTCGAGCATCTCCTCGGCCGAGGCGCGCGGGTGCTCGTGCCCCTCCAGCCGCGCGAACAGCAGCAGGTTCTCCTCGACCGTCAGCCGTCTATATAGAGCCGCCTGCTGCGGCACCCACCCGACCGTCCCGTCAGCAGAAGCCACCTCGCCCTCATCGGGCTTAGCAATCCCCGCCAGGATCGAAAGCAAAGTCGTCTTCCCAGCCCCATTGGGTCCGATAATCGCCACCAGCTCCCCAGGACCTGCCTCGAGCGAGACGCCCCGAAGAGCCTCCCTCTCCCCAAACCGCTTGACGACGCCCGTAGCCCGCACGCGCCGAACCGTACTGCGGCCAGTAGGGAGGAGGAGGGTGGCCTCTGAACGGCTTGTACTTCTCGGTCGGGCGCGCTTCGGACGGCTCTAACCGACCCACCCGAGCAAGTTGAGTGAAGAGGCCACCCTCCTCCTCCCCCTAGAATCGCCCCGATGCCTTTCCCAAGTACCCGTCTTCGTCGCATGCGGCGCACCGACACGCTGCGCGGCCTAGTCCGCGAGACCGAGCTGTCCCCTGCGCACCTGATCCAGCCCGCCTTCGTCGTCGCCGGCGAGGGTGTACGCGAGGAGGTCCCCTCGATGCCGGGGATCGAGCGCTTCTCGATCAACAACCTGGTCGAGGAGGCGGGCGACATCGCCGCCGCCGGGATCGGCGCCCTGATGCTCTTCGGCATCCCCGCCGCCAAGGACGAGTTCGGAACCGGCGCCTACGACGACGAGGGGATCGTGCAGATGGCCGTCCGGGCGCTGAAGGAGGCGCACCCCGACCTGGTGGTGATGACCGACGTCTGTCTCTGCGAGTACACCTCGCACGGCCACTGCGGCGTGATCCGCGACGGCGCCGAGGTCGACAACGACCTCACCGTCGAGCTGCTGGCGAAAACCGCGATCTCCCACGCCGAGGCCGGCGCCGACGCGGTCGCGCCCAGCGACATGATGGACGGCCGCGTCGGCTCGATCCGCCACCAGCTCGACGAGGAGGGCCACGCCGACGTCCCGATCGTCGCCTACTCGGCGAAGTACGCCTCGGCCTTCTACGGCCCCTTCCGCGACGCCGCCGAGTCGACGCCGGAGTTCGGCGACCGCCGCGGGTACCAGATGGACCCGGCCAACGCCGCCGAAGCGGTGCGCGAGGCCGAACTCGATCTCGACGAGGGGGCCGACATGCTGATGGTGAAGCCGGCGCTTCCCTACCTCGACGTCGTCCGCCGGGTCAAAGACGCAACCGGTGCGCCCGTCGCCGCCTACCACGTCTCCGGCGAGTACTCGATGCTGAAGGCCGCCGCCGCCAACGGCTGGATCGACGAGCGCGCCGCCGTGGGCGAGGCGCTGACCTCGATCCGCCGCGCCGGCGCCGACGCGATCGTCACCTACTACGCGAAGGAGGCCGCGCCATGGCTTCGGTGAAAGTGCCGCAGTCGAAGGCGCGCAGCCGCAAGGACGGCTCCGCGATCCCGCTCGACGAGACCGACAAGCGGCTGATGAACTTGCTGCAGTCGAACTTCCCGCTCGACCCCGAACCGTTCGCGCTCGTCGCCGGCGAGGCGGACCTGGAGCTGGACGACGTCCTCGGCCGCACCAAGCGCCTGCTCGACAACCGGATCATCCGCGAGATCACGCCGATCTTCGACACCCGCGCGCTCGGCTACGAGTCGATGCTGGTCGCGGCCAAAGTCGACGCCGAGCACCCGCAGCGGGCGGCGAAGATCGTCAACGCCCACCCCGGCGTCTCGCACAATTACCTGCGCACCCACGAGTTCAACCTCTGGTTCACGATCGCCACCCCGCCGGACTCGAAGCTCGGCCTGCAGGGCACGCTGCAGGCGCTGATGGCGGAGACCGGGGCGGAGTCGATGCGCGAACTGCCGACCCTGACCCTGTTCAAAATCAACATGAACCTGGAGATGGAGAAGGGGACCGAGGCGCTGGCCGCGCCGGTCGAGGCGGTGCCGCCGCGGGAGCTGGAACCGCAGCCCTACGACGAGGACGACATCGCCCTGATCAAGGCCCTGCAGGGGCCGATGGAGGCCGTCGCCCGCCCCTACGACGCCGCTGCGCAGGAGCTCGGGATATCGACCGAGGAGCTGCTCGACCGTCTCGGCGCCATGGTCGAGCGCAAGCTCCTCCGCCGCGTCGCGGCGATCCTCTACCACCGCCGCGCCGGCTTTTCCGCCAACGGGATGGGCGTCTGGAAGGTGCCCGAGGACCGGATCATGGAGGTCGGCGGTCGCATGGCCTCTTTCCGCGGCATCTCCCACTGCTACCAGCGGCCGACCTACGAGGACTGGCCCTACAGCGTCTTCACCATGGCCCACGGACGCTCGAAGGAGGAGTGCGACGCAGTCCTCGACGCGATCGCCGCCGAGTGCGGGATGGGCCCGGACGACCGCGCCACCCTCTACTCCTCGACCGAGTACAAGAAGATCCGCCTCCACTACTTCACCGAGGACTACGCGCGCTGGGAGGCCGAGCATTCCTAACAGCGCGCCGCCTGGCGGTGGCGCAGGCGCCGCTGGGCTGTTCGGCCGGGCGCAGCAGGTCCTGCCCGGCGGGGTCAACTCGCCGGTGCGAGCGATGCGGCAGATCGGCCGCGACCCGATTTTCGTCGAGCGCGGCGAAGGCTGCTGGCTCTTCGACGTCGAAGGCAACCGCTACGTCGACTGGATCGGTTCCTGGGGCCCGCTGATCCTCGGCCACGCCGAGCCCGCCGTGGTCGCCGCGGTGATCGAAGCCGCGAAGCGGGGCACCAGCTTCGGCGCCGCGACCCTGGCGGAGGTCCAGCTCGCCGAGGAGGTCGCCGCGCGGATGCCCTCGGTCGAGATGCTGCGGATGACCAGCTCCGGGACCGAGGCGGCGATGAGCGCGGTGCGCCTGGCGCGGGCGATCACCGGCCGCGAGGTCGTCGTCAAGTTCGCCGGCGCCTACCACGGCCACTCCGACGGCCTGCTCGCCGATGCCGGCTCGGGCCTGGCGACGCTCGGCGTGCCGGGCAGCCCCGGCGTGCTGCCTGCGCAGGCGGCGGCGACCGTGGTGGTGCCGTGGAACGACCGCGACGCCGTTTCCCGGGCGCTGGCCGAGCACCAGGTCGCGGCGCTCCTGGCCGAGCCGATCGCCGCCAACATGGGCGTCGTCCCACCGGCGGATGGCTTCCTCGAGTTCCTCCGCGGGGCGACCCGCGGCGCCGGCGCCCTGCTCGTCTTCGACGAGGTGATCACCGGCTTCCGCGTCGCCCGCGGCGGCGCCCAGCAGCTCTACGGGGTCGAGCCGGACCTGACCGTGATGGGCAAGGTCCTCGGCGGCGGCCTGCCGGCGGCGGCCTACGCCGGCCCGCGCGCGCACATGGAGCGGATCGCCCCGGCCGGCGACGTCTACCAGGCCGGGACCCTCTCCGGGAACCCGCTCGCCGTCGCCGCCGGGCTGGCGACCCTGGAGCAGCTCGACGCCGCCGCCTACGAGCGCCTCGGAGCGCTGACCGATCGGCTCGCCGCCGGCTTCCGCCAGCTCGCCGCCGATCGCCCGCTGCAGGTCGCCTCGGCCCCCGGCCTCGTCACCCTTTTCTTCAGCGAGGTCCCGGTCGTCGACTTCGCCACCGCGACCGCCTGCGACGTCGAGGCCCACGCCGCCTTCTGCCGGGCGCTGCTGGAGCGCGGGGTCTACCCACCGCCGGCCCAGTACGAGGCCTGGTTCGTCTCCCTCGCCCACGACGAGGCGACGATCGACCAGACCCTCGAAGCCGCCGCCGAGGCCCTGGGCGAGGCGCTCTCGTGAACGCTCTGGAGGCGCTCGCCGACCAGCTTCGCGAGGAGGACACGCCGATCTCGCCGCACGTCGTCGACCCGCAGGAGCCGCCCCACCTCGGCGAGCTTGCCGGTGGCCCCGAGTACGCCCTCGTCGTCGAGGCCGTCCGCGAGGGCTACCTCCTCCACTACGGAGAGCCGCGCCTGCTCGCCGGCCACGACCCTGACCTCGCCCTTCTCGCCGGCGACTACCTCTACGCCCTCGGCCTCGACCGCCTCGCCGCCCTCGGCGACGATCGCGCCGTCGCCATCCTCGCCGACCTGATCAGCACCTGCGCCCGGCTGCACGCCGAGGGTGACACGGAGGGGATCCCTGACCTCTGGCGGTCTGCGGCAGCTGCGATCGCTGCTTGACGGCAATTAGCCGTCTTTTACACAGGAGACCTTGATAGGCGGCTCTCCGCGTAGTAGAACAGTGCGTACCTATACAGACGCACTGCGTCAAACAAGGAGAGACACCATGAAGAGCTTCAAGCGTCTGGCCATTGCCGCGATTGCGGCCATGGCCCTGATGGCGGCTGGCGCCGCGGCCACCGCCTCCGCGACCACAATCGAGATCAACGGCGTGACACAGAACAAATCGGTCGAGATCACGGCGTCGCTCGAGCCCGGCACGTCGTTCCTGATCAAAGACTCGGGCGGCACCACGGCCGACACATGCACGGAACTCGACATGACATTCCACACCGAGGCTCCCTACAGCACGACAAAGCTGGGGGCGGTGATCACAAAACTGGGATTCACAAAATGCAGCCATACGACGACGGTCCTCAACAACGGCACATTTGACATCCATCACATCGCCGGGACCACAGACGGCCTGATCATCTGGACAGGCGGCGAAGTCACAATCGTGTCGACAGCCTTCGGGGTGTCGGCGGTTTGCAAAGGCGGCGCCGGCACCACGCTCGGCACCTTGACAGGCAAAGCATCGGGCAACGCCGCGGTAGACATCAACGCCAAAGTCAGCTGCGGGATCCTCGGCACCACGACCTGGACGGCCGATTGGACAATCACAGAACCGGCGGGAGCCGGAATCGAGGATTAGTCACCCGGCGATAAGCCAGCGACGTTGGCGCCGCCTCCCGCATCGCGGGGGGCGGCGTCGCATGTGTGATGCAGGTCACACCCCCTAAGCAATAGACTTCATCGCCCTACCTGATCGACCTGTGGCAGACGACGCGAACAAGGTAAACGGGGCTGACGAGGCCTCCATCAAGGAGCGGGTGAAGCCCGACCCTCCCGGCTATTTCGAGGGGGAGTCGATGACGCGCCGCCACGTCTTCACGGTCGCCTCGCAGGCGCTGGGCGGCCTTGCCGCCGCCGGGATCGTCCTGCCCGCCGTCGGCTTCGCGGTCGCGCCGATCTTCCACCGCGGCAAGGAGCGCTGGGAGGCCGTAGGCCCGGTTTCCGACTTCGTCGAGGACACCTACCGCCAGGTCGTCTTCACCGAGACCGAGGGGATCGGCGACGCCGGCAAGACCACCGCCTACGTCCGCCGCAGCTCCGAGGAGCTCGGCGAAGAATCCGGCAAGTTCGTCGCCGTCTCCAACCGCTGCGCGCACCTGGGCTGCCCCGTCCGTTTCGTCGAGGCGGCCGGCAACTTCATCTGCCCGTGCCACGGCGGCGTCTACGACTTCCAGGGCAAGCGGATCGGTGGCCCGCCGGTGCGCCCCCTCGACCAGTTCCAGACCCGCGTCGTCAAAGGCCAGGTCGAGCTCGGACCGCGCTACAGCGTCACCTCGCAGATGGAGCCGGTCCGCGCCCGCGACCCCGGGGAGTTCACCGGCGGGATCTGGGAATACCTCTACCCGCCGCGGCCCTCTACCTTCCCGCCGCCCTGATGCCGAGCTTCCCGAAACCGAAGATCCCGGACGCGATCATCCCGCCGCCTCTGCGCAAACCGGCCAAGCCCGGCAGCGGCGCCACGCCCAAAGGCCAGGCGCCGAGCGACCTGAAAACCGCTCCGGACCGCCAGACCGTCGGCGACAAGCTCCTCGACCGCGGCAAAGAGGCCCCGATCGACGCCCTCGGCTGGGTCGACCAGCGGCTCGCGGCCAGCGGCTTCCTCACCGGGATGCTGTTCCGCAAGGTGCCGAAGGGGACCAACTGGTTCTACACGCTCGGCTCGGCGACGCTCTTCGCCTTCATCGTCCAGGCCACCACCGGCGTCTTCCTGGCGATGTTCTACACCCCCTCGGCGACCCAGGCCTACTCCTCGATCGCCCACATCAACAACGAGGTCCCGCTCGGCCAGTTCGTGCATGGAATGCACAAGTGGGGCTCCAGCGTGATGGTGATCCTGATCTTCCTCCACATGGGGAGGACCTTCTTCTTCGGCGCCTACAAGTACCCGCGGGAGCTCAACTGGGTGATCGGCGTGGTGCTGCTGATCCTGACGATGACGATGGCCTTCACCGGCTACCTGCTGCCCTTCGACCAGCGCTCCTTCTGGGCCTCGATCGTTGGCATCAATATCAACGGCACCGGCCCCGTCGTCGGCCCCTACCTGAGCGACTTCCTCCGCGCCGGGCCTGAGCTCGGGGCGACCACCCTCTCCCGCTTCTACGCGATCCACATGCTGCTGGTGCCCGGGGCGATCATCGCCCTGATCGGCGCCCACATGTACCTGGTCGTCAAGCTCGGCACCACGGCGCCGCCCTGGGTCAAAGCCGAACGGCCCAAGGTCGCCGCCCCGGTCTCCCAGCTCGACGCCGGAGCCAACGGCAACGGCCGGGTCAACGGCAACCGCACCAACGGCGCCCCGGTCGACGGCGAGGGCAACGGAACCGTATGAAGCCGCAGGACAAGCAGGCATATCTGGAGGAGTACGAGCTTCTGAAGAAGAAGGGGAAGCCGTTCTTCCCCTACGCGGTGATGAAGGACTCGGTGATGGCGCTGATCGTCGTCGCCGTGATCATCGCGATGTCGATCATCCTCGGCGCCGAGCAGGGCCCGAAGGCGGACCCGACTTCGACCACCTACGTGCCGCGCCCCGAGTGGTACTTCTTCTTCCTCTTCGAGCTCCTGCGCGTGATCAAGCCGCCGGAGCTGGTCCCGATCGCGACGATTGGCATCCCGACGATCTGCATGGTCTTGCTCCTGCTGCTGCCGTTCTACGACCGCGGCCCCGAGCGCCGGCCGGAGCGCCGCCCGATCGCGACCACGGCGGGCATCATCACGATCATTGCGATGGGCTACCTCACCTACCTCGGCGCCACCGGCGGCTCGCCGACCGAGATCGACATGAAAGTCTCCAAGCAGTACGAGCCCGGCAAGGAGGTCGTCGCCGGGGCCGGCTGTCTCGCCTGCCACAAGCTGGGCGAGAACGGCAACAACGGACCCGGCCCGGAACTGACCCACATCGCTTCCCGGATCCCCCGGGCTGCGATCATTCGCTCGGTTGAAATCGGCCCGGGCATCATGCCCTCCTTCCGCGAACTGCCGCCGCAGAAGATCGAAGAGCTCGCCGACTTCCTCTCGTCTCTCGATTAGCCGGGCGGTAGGGACGGGGCCCGCGCCCTGAATCCCATGGACACGATCAACGACAACCGCCAATCGCCGGATTTCGCCGGCCAGGTGAACCGCATGTTCGACCGCGTCGCCGGCCGCTACGACGCGCTCAACTCGCTGATGACCGCCGGCCTTCACCACCGCTGGCGCGAGCGCGCCGCGGCCCAGGCGCAGCTCGCCCCGGGGGACTCGGCGCTCGACGTCTGCTGCGGGACCGGCGACCTGGCGCTGGAGCTGGCCGGGCGCGTCGCCCCCGGCGGCCACGTCGTCGGCTGCGACTTCTCCGAGCCGATGCTCGACCTCGCCCGCGAGAAGGCCGCCGAGCGCGGCGTCGCCGGCGCCCGGTTCGAGTGGGCCGACGCGCTGGAGCTGCCCTACGACGCGGAGCGCTTCGACGCGGTCACGGTCGGCTTCGGGGTGCGCAACCTCGCCGACCTCGACCGCGGCCTGCGAGAGATGGCGCGGGTGCTGAAACCCGGCGGCCGGGCGGTGATCCTGGAGATCACCCAGCCGACGCGGCCGCCGCTCTCGCTCTTCTACTCCCTTTGGTTCGACCGCATCGTGCCGCTGCTCGGGGCCTTCTCCAGCAACCCCGAGGCCTACTCCTACCTGCCCGAGTCGGTGCGCAGCTTCCCCAGCCCTCGCGGCCTGGCGGAGAAGATGGATGCGGCCGGTTTCGAGTCGATCCGGTACACGGTGCTCGCCGGCGGGATCATCGCGATCCACAGCGGCGTCCGGGCGTGATCGCAGCCGCCCCCTCCGAAGTTTGGGGGCCTATAGCCCCCCAAATCTCGGAGCGATGACCCGCCCCTCCTCCGTCCCGCCGCCGGTAACCGCGGTCCTCGATGCCTCCAGCCGCTGGCTGCCGGCGCGGCTGGGCGAGGTGGAGGAGCTGCTGCGGGCGACGATCGGCGGGCACGGCGAGGCGCTCGGCACCGACGCGGCCGCGACGCTGGAGGCCGGCGGCAAGCGGCTGCGCCCGATGCTGGTCCTCCTCTGCGCCGGCCCCGAGGGCGACGGGCGGGCGGTTCGCGCCGCGACGGCGATCGAGCTCGTCCACATGGCGACCTTGGTCCACGACGACGTCCTCGACGACGCGCCGCTGCGCCGAGGGCTGCCGACCGTCGCCGCAACCTCTGGCCGCGACCGCGCCGTCGCCACCGGCGACCTCCTCTTCTCCCGCGCCTTCGCCCTCCTCGCCGATGCCGGCGACTCCCGCTCGGTCGCCCTCCTCGCCGACGCCTCGGTCGCCCTGGCCCGCGGCGAGCTGGCCCAGCGCCACGACGCCTTCGACCTCGGCCTCGACGAGGAGCGCTACCTCTCGCGCTGCCGGCTGAAGACCGCGCGCCTGTTCGAGTGCGCATGCCTGCTCGGCCGGCCCGACGAGGCGCTGCGCGAGTTCGGCGCCGGCATCGGCCTCGCCTTCCAGCTGCTCGACGATGTCCTCGACGTCAGCGGCCCGCCGGAGCGGACCGGCAAGGCACGAGGGACCGACCTGCTCGACGGCACGGTCACCCTGCCCCTGATCGAGGCGTCGAAGAGCGACCCGACCATCCGCGAGATCGAGCTGCTCGCCCTCGACGCGGCCTCAGCCGAGGCGCTCTGCGACCGCATCGCGGCCACCGGCGCGCTGGAGCGGGTCCGCGCCCGCGCGATCGAGATGGTCGCTGGGGCCAAGGCGGCTCTGCAGGGCGCCGAGTTCGCCCCCGAGCAGCGCCAGCTCCTCACCCTCGTCGCCGACGGCGTAGTCCAGCGCTACAGCTGACCTTGCGCTACTGCTCCTGCTGGGTGGGGCGGACGAGGATCTCGTTGGCGGCCACGTGCCGCGGGCGGGTCACGACGTAGGTGATCGCGTCGGCGATGTCCTCGGCCTGGAGGATGTCCATCTCCTCGAAGCGACCGCGGATCTCTTTCTCGATCTCGGGCCGGTTGTGGCTCTGCAACTCCGTGTCGACCGCGCCGGGCTCGACCAGCGAGACCCGCAGGTGCCGCCCCGCGACCTCCTGGCGCAGGGACTCGCTGAAGGCGCCGACGCCGTGCTTGGTCGCGTTGTAGACGCCGCTGCCTTTGCGCGCCTGGCGACCGGCGACAGAGGAGATGTTGACCAGGTCGGCGACCCGGCGCGGGTCGCCCTCGGCGGCTTTCAATAGATGGGGGAGGGCTGCGTGGGCGGTGTAGAGCAGGCCCAGCAGGTTGACCTGGATCATCTGCTCCCATTCCTCCACCGGGGCGTCGACCACCGGCCCCAGCAGCATCACGCCGGCATTGTTGACGAGGACGTCCAGCCGTCCCAGCTCGTCCATCACCCGGCCGACGACGGCCGCCGCCTGCTTGCGGTCGCTGACGTCGGCCTCGACCGGCAGCGCGGTACCGCCGGCGTCGGCGATCTCACCGCCGAGCTGCTCGAGCCGGTCTGCGCGCCGGGCGACGAGCGCCACCGCGGCGCCGCGCTCGGCCAGCGCTTTGGCGGCTGCCTGTCCGATGCCGCTGGAGGCACCGGTCACCAGGGCGACGGTTTGCTCGAGGTCTCGGGTCGGATCGCTCACCCGGGGCCTATACCCGGACGCCGCCGCCGAAACTCAGCGGGCGAAGTCGTCGGCGCCGATCAGGTCGCCGGCAAGGGCTACGGTGAACGTGGCCACCATCTCGCTCATGTTCGAGTGTTCAAGCGCCCGCAGCTCGCCAGCCAGCTCCTGGGACCCCAGTTCCAGCTGCTCGTCGAAGGCGTCGATCTCCGGGATCGTGTGGACGCTGTCGCCGAGCCACTCGCACTCTGGACAGCGGCGGCCGACGCGCCAGCCCCCGCGGTCGGCCGCCTGCTCCCAGGCGATCGGCTGGACCAGGCTCGACCCGCAACAGGGGCAGAGGTGGAGGGGAGGGGAGGCGAGGTTCTGGGAGCTGCTGTCCGGCATGACGGCAATATCGCCGCTGAGCCAACGCCGGTGATCCGTAAAACGCCCCATCGATTGCCGTAAACCCCGCAGACCGGAAATCTAAAACCCGGCTCGATACTGATCCAGGCGCCGATCCACCCCGTTACCATGGGCAAGATGCCAGGAAACATCGGACTTCCAGAGATCGCCATCGTCCTCGTCATCGCCCTGCTGGTCTTCGGGCCCAAACGGCTCCCGGAGCTCGGCCGCAGCCTCGGCCGCGGCATCCGCGAGTTCAAAGGCTCGATCGGCGGCGAGCACGACCACGAGGACGACGATGACGAGGCGCCGAGCCTCCCGCAGTCGGAGTCGGCCAAGGTCCACGGCGACCCCGCCGACGCGGAGATAGTCCGCAACAAGACCAGCTGAGGCAGCGGATGGCCCGCCGCGTCAGGGCGGTCTCCCACGAAGATCGCCTCACTCTCGTCGAGCACCTGGACGAGCTGCGCGCCCGCCTGATCGTCTGCATCGTCGTCCTCGGCGTCGCCCTGGCGCTCTGCTTCTGGCAGAACCACCTGCTGCTCGAACTCGCCCAGCACCCGCTGCCCGACGACCACGACCAGCTGATCACCTTCGGCGTCACCGAGCCGTTCACGACGACCCTGACCGTTTCCGCCTACGGGGCGGTTGTGCTCTCGCTGCCGGTCTTCCTCTGGCAGCTCTACGCCTACATCCTGCCCGCCTTCAGCGAGGCGGAGCGGCGGACGATGATGCCGATCCTGCTGGTCTTCCCGGTCCTCTTCGTCGCCGGCCTCGCCTTCGCCTACTTCGTCGTCATGCCGGCCGCCGTCAACTTCCTCCTCAACTTCAACGACGGCCAGTTCAACATCCAGGTCCGGGCACGCGACTACTACAGCTTCTTCTCGATGACGGAGATCTCCTGCGCCCTGATCTTCCAGCTGCCGTTGGCGATCTTGGCCGTCACCCGGCTCGGGATCGTCAGCATCGAGCAGCTGACGAAAAACCGGCGCTACGCCTATCTGGTGATCGCGATCGTGGCCGCGGCGCTGCCCGGAGTGGACCCCGTGACCATGCTCATCGAGATGGTTCCGCTGCTTGTTCTGTATGAGCTGGCTATCCTCCTCGCTCGGGTCCTGGGACGTCCGGGAACGAGCGGAGGCGTGGCGCAGCCCTCTCCGCAGGAGTAAGGGAGAGAAGAAGTGGCCGGAGGCGACAAGGAACACAAGATGCTGTTCGACCTGCGTGGCGGGCATCGCCGCAACGTGGTCAAAGTCGTCTACGCCGTCCTCGCGGTCCTGATGGGGGCGAGCCTCTTCCTCACCGTCGGCCCGTTCAGCATCTCCGAAATCTTCAACTCCGGTGGCGGCAGCACCGACCTGGCCAAGCCCTACGAAGAAGAAGCCGAACGGATCGAAGCCCGGCTGGCGAAAGACCCCGCCAACCCCAAGCTGCTGCTCTCGCTGACCCGGTCGCAGCTCCAGGCCGGCAACGTCGAGGCGACGAGGGAACCGAACGGCGAAGTGATCCTCACCACCGACTCGGTGCAGTCCTACCAGCAGGCCGACCAAACTTGGTCGGAATACCTGAAGGCGACCGACAAACCGGATCCCGCTCTGGCCGCGCTGGTGGCCCCGATGCAGATCCAGCTGGCGGAAGCCTCGACCAGCTACAACCAGGCCGACCAGCGGATCGCCGCCGCGGCCGAAACTCAGGAAATCGTCGCCAACGAGCGGCCGACCCCCAACGCGCTCGTCACCCTCGCTTTCTACACCTACTTCACCGGCGACACCGCCGCCGCCGAAAAAGCGCGCGCGGAAGCGAAGAAGCTCGCCAAAACCGACGGCCAGCGCAAAGAAATCGACGAAGTGCTCGACGAATACAAGAAAAACGCGAGCGCCTACGTCGCGAAAAAAACCCAAGCCGAAAAAGAACAGAAAGCGGCTGGCGGCGGCGCTCCCGAAAGCCTCGAAAACCCGCTCAGCCCCGGCGTCGGCCTCGGCGAATAGCGAGAAAAACCGCCTGCGGGTGGCGGTTTCGAAGTGGGCCGTGAAGGGCTCGAACCTTCGACCTTGAGATTAAGAGTCTCCTGCTCTACCAACTGAGCTAACGGCCCGGGGACGGGCAAGTATAGGAAGCTCGGCCGCTCGGGTGAAGGTCGCCGCGGCTACTTCGAGTGGCAATATTTTTCGACCAGCCCGTCGACGACCGTTTCGTCTTCGAAGGTGAAGCGGCCGTGGGTCTGGAGGACGTTGTCGCTGCAGCGGGCCGAGACGTAGCTGCGCTGCGCGCCGCCGGCCCGGTAGCGGCGGCCGATCTTGACGTCGATGTGGGTGAGGGCGCCGAAGCCGGCGGCGAGCGGGGGGATTTCGATCCGCGCCCGGTAGCGGAAGCCCCCGCGGCGCTTTTCGATCGGCACCACGATCGCGTAGGTCTGGGCGGCGGGGACCGTGGTGCGGGCGTGGAGCACCGCGGTCGGCAGCCCGCCCAGCCGCGGCCCGTTGAAGACCGTCAGCTCCGCGCGGGCGGGGACGTCGCCGGCTTCGGTCGTGACCAGCGCTTCGACGTGGCCGGTGCCGACGATCGCCCCCTTGCAGACCCGCCGCGCTTCTTCGGTGCCCGCGTCCTTGATCGCTTCGGGCGAGCAGGTCGGCAGGCCGGCGACGCTGAGCCGGCCGTCGCGGTCGAAGTCGATCAGCGCCTGCTTCAGCGGCGAGGGCTTGCCGCCGTCTCTGGCACTGAGGTCGACGTGCCCCTGGAAGTCGATCGGGGCGAAGCGGTGGCGGGGCAGCGACTGCGGCTTGAAGCCGCCGTCGGCGCGCAGCACCAGGTTGTCGACTTCGACCAGCGCCCCGCCGGCGCTGCCGCCGAGGAACGCCAGCGCAAGCAGCGAGAGCAGGGCGAGGCGTTTCAGCCCGGGGTGTGACATGGCGAGGTGAGGGTCGTCGGGAACTGGTCCCCGTTGGTGAAGGTCAGGTGCCCCTCGACCTGCAGCCGCCCGCCCGAGCAGTGGGCGCTGATGAAGCCGACCTTCTTCCCCTTGCGCTCGATCGTCGCGCCGATGCTCGCTTCGGCCAGGGTCGGCGCCCCGTAGCCACCGGCGACTTCAGGCATCTCGACCCGGACGTGGAACCCGTAGCGCCCCTTGGCGACCCGTTCGATCACGATCGGGACCAGCAGCGCCTGGGGCACCGGCACCGTCTCGTAGGCGTGGGCAAGCAGCGTCGGCTTGCCGCCGGTCGGCGCCGCGTTGAAGAAGGAGACCGCGGAGCTGATCTGGAACGGCGCCCTGTCCGGCATCGTCACCAGCGCCTTGCCGGTTCCCTTGCCGACCAGCGCCCCGGCGCAGCGCTTGCGCGCCTGCGCCGTCGTCGCCCCTTCGAGCTTGCTCCTCGGGCAGACCGGGAAGGCCTTGCTGTCGACCTTGCCGTGCTTGTCGATCAGGAAGTCGATCGTGTCGAGCGTCGGCGGCGTGGACTTGTCCTTGGTCCTCACCCGGGTGATGCTGCTGAGGGTGATCGGGGCGTTGCCCTTGGCGGGCAGCGCCCGCGGCTGCATGTCGACCGTCGAGCTGACGCAGAGGGGGCCGATACAGGCCTCGATCCCCGACGCCGTCGCGCCGAGGGCCAGCGTCATCCCGACGGCCAGTGCAGCTGCTCTGCGCAATCGTCTCCTCAATCAGCGCCCCTTACAGGTTTTGAACACGGATCCGGTGAGATCGGTTTCGTCTTTGAAGTGGAGGTTGATTTTTGCCTGCAGGCGCCCGTCCGGGCAGCCGGCGTTGGCGAAGCTCCGCTTCTTGCCCTTATAGGTCCATTTGCGGTTGACCGTGACCTGGCCGTAGAGCGGGATCCCGGCGCCGCCGGCGATCTTCGGGATTTTCGCCACGGTTTTGAACCCGTAGCGGCCCTGGTTCACCTTCTGGATCTCGATCGGGACCACGAAGGTGGTCGGCCCCGGCACCGTCAGGTGGGCGTGGGCGAGTACCACGGGGTTGCCGTTCTTGGGCGCCGCGTTGAAGAGGGTGATCGGCGAGGAGGCCGGGATCGGCGCCTGTTCGGGGAAGATCACGACGGCCTTGCCGAACCCCTTGCCGACGATCGCGCCGGGGCAGAGCTTGCGCGCCTGCGCCGTCGTCGTCGCCTTCAGTTTCCCGGGCGTGCACTTGGGCAGGCCTTCGGTTTCGACTTTGCCGTGCTTGTCGAAGAGAATCGTCAGCGTTTCCAGCACCGGCGGCGCCGAGCCGTCCTTGGTCTCGATTTTGCCGTAGCCGTGCAGCTTGATCGGCGCGTACCCCTTCTTCGGCAGCGTCGTCGGGCTGAACCCGCCGTCGGTGGTGATCACCAGGTTCGCCGCTTCCAGTTTCAGCGCCACCGCAGTCGCCGCGGCGACCAGCACCAGCACCAGTCCGAGTACATGCGCTCTTAACAGAGTCTTCCGCACCAAATCCTCCTCCCGTAGGCCTCTGCCGCCAAACTACCAGCCGTGGGAAGGAGGATCGGCAGGGCACCGAAAAGCTCGCGGCGGAATCGGCCGGGCCGTGAGCATCCCTTCCTGCTCCGTCACCCGCGCTCGGTGCTCGCCATCGCGGCGATCCTGCTCGCCGCCCTGGCGGTGATCGGGACCGGGACCGAAGACCGGCTCGACCCGACCACCCTCGACATTCCCGGCACCGAAGCCTCGCGGAGCAACGAGATCCTGCGCGAGCACTTCGGCGACTCGGCCCAGTTCGCGATCCTCCTCCGCGGCCCCGCCAAGGCGATTGACGAACAGGGCCCCGAGCTGATCGAAGCCCTGCGCCGGGATCCGCGGGTGACGACGCTCTCGCCCTGGGACGTCGGCTCGGTGCAGCGGCTGCGGCCGGCGCCGGACAAGGCGCTGATCCTCGCCGACTTCCACGTCGACGGCCGCACCGCCGTCAACGAGACGGTGCCGCACCTCAACGAGGTGATGGGCCAGACGATCACGGCACCCGTGCGGGCGACCCAGACCGGCTACGCGACTCTCACCGAGGCGATCCAGGAAGAAAACCTCGATGCCACCCACCGCGGCGAGCTGATCGCCCTGCCCTTCCTGCTGATCATCCTCCTGCTCGTCTTCCGCTCGCCGATCGCCGCCGCGATCCCGCTCGTCATCGGCGCGATCACCGTCGTCGCCTCCCGCGGCATCCTCTACTTCTTCACCGGTTGGTTCGAGATCAACTCCTTCGCGCTGGTCGTCTGCTCGATGATGGGCCTGGCGCTGGGGGTCGACTACGCGCTGCTGATGGTCTCCCGCTTCCGCGAGGAGCTCGCCGAGGGCAACGAGCCGGTCGTCGCGGCGCGCCTCACCCGCCTCCACGCGGGGCGCACGGTCTGCTTTGCCGGCAGCACCCTGCTGATCTCGATGATCGTCTCCCTGTTCATCCTGCCCGGCTCGCTGCTTGCCTCGCTTGCGGGGACGGTCTGCATGGTGGTGATTCTCAGCGTCGTCGAGGCGATCCTCATCGGCCCGGCGATCCTCACCCTGCTGGGGCCGAATGTCGACCGCTGGCGCTTCGGCGCCACCGCTCCGGCGGGTGGCCGTTCGCGGCTGATGACGCTGGTCGGCGCGGCGCTGAAAAAGCCCGCCCTTGCCGCGGCGCTGATCGGCGCCGTGCTGCTGGTGCTCGCGGCCCCGACCCTCGGCTTGAAGACCGGCCCGCCGGACACCGAACAGCTCGACAAGGACGCCCCCGCCCGCAAGGACGCCGAACTGGTGGCCAGCGCGATCGGCGAAGGCTACGACGCGCCCTTCCAGGTCGTCGCCGTCTCCAAGGAAGGCCCGATCACCGACCCCAAGAACATCGGCGCGCTGCAGAACTTCCAGCGCAAGGTGGCGAAGCACGCTGGCGTGCGCGCGGTGATCGGGCCGGGCCCGGTGGTCAAGCGGGTGGAACCGTTGCAGCGGCTCGGCAACTCCGTCCTCTCCAGCGAAGGGGAAACCGGCCAGATCAAACAGCTCGCCCGCCTCGGTCGCCAGCTCGAGGTCGCCGCCGGCGGGGTGGGGCAGCTGCGGGAAGGCATCTCCGAAGCCAGCGACGGCGCCGGCCTGCTGGCGCTCGGCTCCGACCGCGCGGTCGAGGGGGCGACGCAGATCGGCCGCGGCCTGACCCGCGCCGTCGGCGGCAGCGACGAAGCAATCGGCGCCCTGGACAGGTTCGCCACCGGCACCAAACGTCTGGCCGACGCGATCGAAACCGCCTCCTTCGGTGCCCTCAGCCTCAAGCTCGCCCTCCGCGACGGGGTTATCCCCAACCTCGATGCCAACGCCCTGCGCCGATCGCGGTCGCTGCAGAAGGCGCTGAACGAAGACGCCAACGGCAAGCTGCCGGAACTGATCGCCCCGGCGCGGTCGGCCGAAGCCGAAGCCAAGCAGGCGCTGGCCCGGCTGCAGGCGATGGGCGTCGGCAAAACCGACCCCGAATACGCGGCGGCCCTGGAAGCGACGCGCAAGGCGGTTGCGGCCCTCAGCGGAGTGGACCCGGTCACCGGCACGCCTTACGACCCGGTGCCGGAGACGCCGGAGGTCGAGCCTTACACCGGCCTGCCGGCCGAACTGGTGGCGCTGAACGAGCGGCTGCTCGCCGACCACGAAGAAGCGAAGAAGATCACCTTCGCGATCGGCTCGACCAAGAGCAACCTGAAGCAGCTCCTGACCGGGGCCGAAAAACTCAACGACGGGCTGGAAAAACTGCGCGGCGCGAGCAAGCGGCTCGCCGCCGGCTCGGCCAAGCTGGCGCGGGAAGCGAAGCGGCTGGGCGACGGGCTCTCGCGGCTGAGCGGCGGCACCCTGGCGCTGGTCAAAGGCCTCGGCGAACTCGGCGACGGCGCCAACGCGCTGGAACAGGGGCTCGCCACCGGGGTCGACGAAAGCGCGCCGCTGGAAACCGGGCTCGAAGAAGGGAGCGTCCAGGTCCTGGACAGCCGCGACAGCCTCACCGACCAGATCGGCCGCGTCTCGAAATCGAGCCCCGGGCTCTTCAACTCCGGCTACTTCGTGCTCTCGGCGCTCGACGGCACCCCGCCGACGACCCGGACGCAGGTCAACGAAACGATCGACCTCGATCGCGGCGGCCAGGCGGCGACGATGCTGATCATCCCCGACTACACCTTCAACAGCCCCGGCTCGATCCGCCTCAACAAGGACCTGAACAGGGAGGCCGCCGAGCTGGCCGCGGACTCGGGCCTCGAAACCGGCGTCGCCGGCGCCGCCGCCGAACTGAACGAATACAGCCGCGTCACCCGCGAACGGATGCCCTGGGTGATCATCGCGATCACGATCGTCACCTTCCTCGTCCTGATGGTCGTTCTGCGGGCGCTGCTGCTGGCCGCGATCGCCGTCGCCCTCAACCTGCTCACGGTCGCGGTTGCCTTCGGGGTTCTCGTCGTCCTCTTCCACATCCCCGACAGCTGGCCGCTCGGCGGCCACAATTACGTCGACGCGGTCGGCGCGACGCTGATCTTCGGCCTCGTCTTCGGCCTCTCGATCGACTACGCCGTCTTCCTCCTCAGCCGCATGCGCGAGCACTACGACACCCACGGCGACAACGCCGCCGCGGTCGACTTCGGCCTCTCCCGCACCGCCGGGGTGATCACCGGCGCGGCGCTGATCATGATGGTCGTCTTCATCGCCTTCGCCGGCGCCCCGATCGCCACCGTCAGCCAGCTGGGCATCGGCCTCACGGTGGCGGTTCTGCTCGACGCCACCGTCGTTCGCATCGTCCTTCTGCCGGCCCTGATGCTCCTCCTTGGCGACCGCGTCTGGTGGCTGCCGAAACCGCTCGAGCGTGTGATCCCCAAGCTCAGCGTCTAGAAGTCACAGTTCCGGCGCGAAGATTCTCCACTTCCGCGCGGAAAGCGCCTTGTTCGGTGCAGACAAACCCTTACGCTAGAGTTATGCACGTGATCGAGCCCAGGGAGAAGTGGACCGGCGAGCGCCTCGACGAATCCTTCGGTGAGCTCAGGGGTGAGATGAACGAGCGCTTCGACAAAGTCGATAAGCGCTTCGAAAGCCTCGACCGAAGGCTCTTCAACGCCGCGGTTGCGATCGTCGTCACCTTGATCGGCTGCTGTGCTTCCTTGGTCGGCGTCGCCGTCCTCTAGCCCAACTCCCCCAAGACCCGCCGGCAGGTATCGAGCAGCCGCTGTGTCTGCTCTTCCCGCACCCGGCTCTCGGCTCGCTCCGCTTCCTCGATCTCCCATTGCGCTTCGGCCCTGCTCCGCATACGCGTGCACACCCGCCGCAGCACGTCCGGCGGCGTGACCAGGTCGAGCGGCCCGCCGCTGCCCTCACCCCAGCCGAGGTCGTCGAGGATCAGCCGCAGGTCGTCGCTGAACTCGCGCGCCACCCGGTCGGCCCGCTCGTATTCGCCCAGCTGGGCCGCCGTCCACACCTCGTCGAGCCCGCTCAGCCGAACGAAGATCTGCTCGTAGAGCGCATCGCGCTCGGCCGCAGAAATCCGCACGCTCACTCGCAGTGCAGCGAGGGGCTCGCGGGTTCCCGGGCCGCCAGCGTGTAGAAGCTCTGCACCGCACCGCGGACCGACTGCTGCCCCACCTTTTCCACCACGCCCGCATCCGCCAGCGTCCGCATGTGGTACGAGACCAACGACACCCCGAACTCTTCATCGAAGAGCCGATCGAGCTCCTTCGGCGACAACGGCACCCCGATCCACTGCAGAGCTTCGATGATCGCCACCTTGACTGGGTGCACGGAGATCGGAATCAGGGCGTCCCAGTTGAATGGGTTTGGGCTGGGGCTCAAGTCCAGCTCCAAGAGTGCGTGTGAGGTGGAGGGGCGAGGGTTCGCATAACGCAAGGGACTCGACCATCGTGATCGCTGCGGTCGGTGTCACTTGAGTATTGGACGGTTCCACACTCAATGGAGGCCGTCAAACAGCGTTTGCTAGATAGTCAAAACGCTGTCTCTAGTCAGACTTTTGGCGCGAGGGCACCGTGGGTCCCTTTCTCTCGCGGAGGAAGCCAAGCTGGGCAACGATCACCGAATGAGTCTCCTCGTCGGTTTTGGCGCATCTGTTCAAGGCCTCAACCTCGATCTTTTGGACACGCTCCCATGATCTGGCTTGCTCATCGGCGATTTCCTGACGCCCCTGCTCGTCAACGTTGAACCAGCGCTGAGTGATCCACACTCGGGGGTCAGTCACCATATTGCCGGCCCAAAACGCCGCCATCGCCTCCGCCATGATCTGTTGCAGGCACAACCCGGCCGTGACCTGACGCTGCTGCTGGGTCATCGCAGCGACCTCTTCGTCTGAGTAGTAGGGCATCTCAACAGCCCGGTAGAAGTGCTGCAGGGTGTTGCGCACGCGCTCGGTTTTCGCCAGTTCGATGGACCCCGCATCCAGCAGTTCTTTGATGTGGTGGGACACCTTGTTCGTGGGCTCGCCGATCAGTTGCGCAATCTGATCGGGAGTGAATACGCCTTCGCTGAGGATCACGAGGATCTGAACCCGAATCCGGTGGCCGATGGCATAGGACACCACTTCCTCGATGCTCTTGCTGCGCTGCCCTGCTCGTCCCGCGGCTTTGCTGCTCATGGGCTCCTCCTTTTGACTTGATCGGGGTTCGTGTAGTCAGCCCATACCGAGCATAGGAGTAAGACCGGCAGTCGTTGCCTGATATTCAGCATCTGCCGGTTACTGAAAGTCTCTTTAGCATTCGCTCTCCCGTCTGGCGGCCGCAGCCAGGCCCGCACAGGAGAGGGGGTGAATGCCGATGAAGATCGCTAAAGCGCCGCGTGTAGTCCTGATGCACATGGTCTTGAAGCCCGCCTAGCGTCAGGCACTGGGGCCGGTCCCGGTGCTGATGGTCGACGGGATCGGCCCTCTCGATTCCGCACCAACTTAACTTGTGATTTGCCCTATGGCCATCAAAGCCCGCAGCCTTAACGATCCCCCTCGTGGGCAAACTGGGGCCAAACCTGCGGGAGGCCCGCCTCAATTTGGAGCTCAGCCAGGAGCAGGTGGCCGAGCGCAGCGGGGTGCATGCGACCGAGGTCAGCCGCATCGAGGCGGGCAAACGGGACCCGCGGGTCTCGACGGTCGAACGGCTGGCGAAGGCCGTGAAGCTGCGACCCGGGCAGTTGCTCGAATAGCGACTCGCCGACCGTGTCGACTTTGGGCCCTCTGGGGCCACTAAGCCGACACGGCCGCTGGCGGTGCCGCTATTTCGACTGCTTGCAGCTCTGTTTCGAGTAGGCCGTCAGGGCTTCGCCGTCGCGGAAGGTGAAGGTGCCGCGGGCCTTGAGCTTTTTCGAGCCGGTGCATTTGGCCGAGATGAAGCTCCGTTTTTCGCCCTTGAAGGACCATTTCTTGTCGATCTTGACGTTGAATTCCTTCAGGGCGCCGGTGCCGCCGGCCAGCAGCGGGATGTTGAGGTCCAGGCGCGGGCCGTAGCCTTCCTTGTTGTAGTTGCTGACCGTGCCTTCGAGGACGAGGCTGACCTGCAGCGGCGTCGTCCCGTAGGTGTGGAGGAGGACCACCGGCTTGCCGTCTTTGGGGACGCCATTGAAGGCCGTCACGGTCTGCGGCACTTCGTAGACTTTGCCGGCTTTCAGATAGGCGATCGCATGTCCGGTGCCGATTTTCGCCTTGCCGCAGACGCGTTCCGCGACTTCGGTCGATTGGCTTTGCAGCTTCGCCGGGTCGCAGGTCGGCAGGCCCTTGGTGTAAAGCCTGGCGTTGCGGTCGAAGTCGATCACCGCGTGGACTGCCGGGCTGGGGACGCCGTTGGGGTCGGTCGTCGACGTCGTCAGCGTCGTCACTTCCAGCGAGCCGGGGGTGAATTTCGTTTTGGAAAGCCTTTTCGGTCGAATCTGCGAGTCGATCGACTGGGTGTTGCCGTCAGGCGCGGTTACCGTGGGCCCGGCCCACGCCGCGGTTGCTGCGACAGCGGCCGTCAGGGCGGCGCACATCGCGATAAAAAATGGACGTCTGCGCATTGAATGCTCCTCGAGTCGGATTACGCGGCGCCTCTCCCACTTCTCTAACCGCCCCCGCAGGCCAGAGTAGCGCGTTGATTTCCAGTTAAGTCCCTGCTCGGTCGGGACTTGGCAGGGACCCCCTTGGATACGATCTTCCAGCCGTTCTACCGGGTCGGAGGGGCCGGGGGAACCTGAAAGCAAGCGACGATCGTTGGCTGCCAAATCTTCAGGCGAGGAGCGAGGCCCGGCGGCAAGCCGGGGAACTAGCCCAGCCCGCATCGCGACGATCGTCGCCCTTGCCGCCGCCGTGATCGTCCTCGCGATCGTTTTTCTCGGCGGCAACGGTGGCCACAAGTACACCCTCGTCTTCCAGAACGCCGGCCAGCTGGTGCCCGACAACCAGGTCCTGATCGGCGGCTCGCCGGCCGGGACGGTCGAAAGCATCGGCCTCACCGACGACAACCTCGCCGAGGTCCACGTCTCGGTCGACCAGGAGCTGCACGAAGGCACCACGGCGACGATCCGCGCCACCTCACTCTCCGGCGTCGCCAACCACTACGTCTCGATCAGCCCCGGCCCGAACAGCAACGAGGCGCTCGACGACGGCGCCGAACTCGGTCTCGATTCGACCACCACCCCGATCGACATCGACCAGTTCTTCAACACCTTCCCGCCTCGTGTGCGGCAGGGGCTGCAGAACTTCATCCGCGGCAACGCGGCGATCTACTCCGGCCAGGGCGATAACGCGAACGACTCCTACAAATACTTCGGCAGCGCCCTCAACCGCGCCGGCGCCTTCGCCCAGGAACTGAACGCCGACTCGCAGCTCCTCTCCCGCTTCATCGTCAGCACCTCGCGGCTGAGCACCGCGGTCGCCGGCCGCGGCGAGCAGCTCTCCAGCGCTGTCTCCAACGCCAGCACCGCCTTCGACGCGATCGCGCAGGAAACCGCCGCCTTCGACGCGACGCTGCGGCGGCTGCCGCCGGTCTTCCGCCAGTCGAACACCACCTTCGTCAACCTGCGCGCCGCGCTCGACGACATCGAACCGCTGATCAATACCGCCAAGCCGGCGACCAAGGACCTGGCGCCCTTCCTCGCCGAACTGCGCCCGGTCTTCCAGAAACTGGTGCCGTTCACGCGGAACCTGCGCCTGACCGTCAACAAGCCCGGCCCGGCCAACGACACCGCCGACCTGCTGGCGGTCCTGCCCAAGGTCCAGGACCTGACCTCGAGCGCCTTCCCCCACTCCGAACAGGCGATCTCGGACTTCCAGCCGAACCTCAACTTCATCCGCGCCTACACGCCGGACCTGTTCAACGGCTTCAGCAAGCTCGGGCAGGTCGCCGGCTACTACGACGGAAACGGCCACTACGTGCGGGCGGTGACCTCAGTGCAGAACCTCTTCCAGTACAACAGCGGCTCTTCCGAACTCGAACCGATCAGCAAAGCGCAGCAGTACGAACCGTTCGAATCGCCCGAAGTCCACACCCGCTGCCCCGGCGGCGCCACCCAGCCGGCGGCCGACGGCTCCAACCCGTTTGTCGGCGGCGGCAGCGTCGACCCCTCCGAATGCGACCCCTCCGACGTGCCCCCGGGACCATGAGCAGGAAAGTCCTACTCGCACTCGGGCTGGTCGCGGCGGTGATCGTGGTTGTCCTCCTGGTATCCGGCGGGGGCGACTCCTCGGATGGCTACCGGGTCCGCGCCGTCTTCGACAACGGCGGCTTCATGGTCAAGGGCGAGGAGGTCCGCGTCGCCGGCGCCAACGTCGGCGAAATCGAATCCGTCGACGTCTCGATGCCGGGCGAGCCGGTCGCCTACGAAAACGGCGAAGCGGTGGAAAAGCCCGGCAAGGCGATCATCGTGATGAAGATCAACGACCCCGGCTTCCAGGACTTCCGCCAGGACGCCACCTGCCAGATCCGGCCGCAGTCGCTGATCGGCGAGAAGTTCGTCGACTGCCGCACGACCCTGCCGCGGGCGCCGGGCAGCGAGCCGCCGCCGCCGCTGAGGCAGATCGAAGACGGCAAGCCCGGCGAAGGCCAGTACCTGCTGCCGCTCGGCAACAACGGCACCAGCGTCGACCCGGACCTGATCAACGACATCCAGTCGCTGCCCTACGCACAGCGCTTCCGCCTCATCTTCAACGAACTTGGCGGCGCCCTGGCTGGCCGCGGCGAAGACCTCGAGGTCCTGGTCAAGCGCGCTAACCCCGTCCTCCGCGACGTCGATCGCCTCTTCGGGATCCTCTCCGCCCAGCGCAAGCAGCTGGCCCAGCTGGCTAGCGACTCCGACGAAATCCTCGCCCCCCTCGCCCGCGAGCGCCGCGCCGTCGCCGGCTTCTTCTCGAACTCGGGCGCAGCCGCCGAAGCCAGCGCCGAAAAGGGTCCGGAACTGGAAGAGGCGCTGCAGAAGTTCCCCACCTTCCTGGCCGAGTTCCGCGAAACGATGAAGAGCCTCGAAACCTTCTCCGACGCGGGCACCCCGCTGCTCGAAGACTTCGGCACCGCGGCACCGTCGCTGACCGACGCGACCAAGACCCTGACCCCGTTCTCCGAAGCGTTGACCGTCTCCCTGAAGAGCCTCGGCGACGCGGGCGAAGCATCGGGCCCGCTCTTCGCCGAAGCCGACCCGGTGGTGAAGAAGGCGCGGGATCTGGCCAAGTCGGGTGTGAAGCCGACGGGCGACCTGGCCAAGTTGCTGGTGGACATCAAGAAAACGGGCGGTTGGGACGGGCTCACTCGACTGATCTACAGCACGACCGCAACGATTAACGGTTTCGACCAGTACGGTCACTTTGGTCGGGCGCGAGTGACCCTTTCGAACTGCCTCGACTACATCCCATTTGCTGCAGGGACCTCGGGCTGTGTCGCAAGGTTCAACGGCACGAATGCCCCCGAATCCTCAGGACCAGGTGCAAGCACTGCTGAGCTCCTCCAGCTTCTGAACGGGCGATTGAGCGAACCAACCAACGGCGGTGCTTCTGTTGAAGGAAGTGCCATCGGGGTCGGCCAGGGGGACGCTACTAACCACCAGCCTGAAGGTCAGGCCGGTGTCGCCCAGTCCTCGAAAACCGAAGGGACCGAACCCCTTCTCGACTACCTCCTCGGGCCATGAGGAACCGCAGCGGACTCAGCGGCGTCGCGAGCAGCCCGATCCTGGTCGGGGCGGTGACGGTGCTCGTCGTGATCGTCGCCGTCTTCCTCGCCTACAACGCCAACAACGGCCTGCCCTTCGTCTCCACTTACAACCTCAAGGCGCGCGTCCCCAACGCCGACGCCTTGGTCAAAGGCAACGAGGTGCGGATCGGCGGGGTCCGCGTCGGCGTCGTCAAGAAGGTCGTCCCCGTCCAGCTCGAAAACGGCGAGGTCGCCGCCGAACTCTCGCTCAGCCTCGACAAGAACGCCGAACCGCTGCCGGTGGACTCGACGATCACGGTCCGGCCCAAGTCCGCCCTCGGCCTCAAGTTCCTCCAGGTCACCCCCGGCAACTCGGACAAGGGCTTCAAGGCCGGCGAAAGGATCCCGGTAACCCAGGCCACGCCGGAACCGGTGGACATCGACCAGTTCTTCGACATGTTCGACGAAAAAACCCGCGACGCGATCCGCCAGAACCTGTCCGGCTTCGGCAATGCCCTCGCCGGCCGCGGCCCGCAGCTAAACGAAGCGATCGGTGCACTCCGCCGGATCGTCGTCAACGGCCAGCCGATCCTCCGCAAGATCGTCGAACCGAGCACCAACTTCGCCGGCTTCTGGCGCTCCCTAGAGGCCCTTTCCGCCACGGTCGCCCCCGTTGCTGAGACCCAGGCGCAGATGTTCGTCGCCCTCGACCGCACCTTTGCCGCCTTCGCCCGCGTCTCCCGCCCCTACATCCAGGAAACGATCGAAAAAAGCCCGCCGACGCTGGACGAGGTCAACGCCGACCTGCCCGCGATTCGCCCCTTCCTCGAGGACTCGGCCCGCTTCTTCACCGCCCTGCAGCCGGGGGCGAAAGCCTTGGCGAAGACCTCTCCGATCATCGCCGAATCGCTCCACGCCGGGATCCCAGTTCTCAACGCCTCCCCGGTTCTCTACAACCAGCTGCAACCGACGGCGCAGGCGCTTGTCGACTTTCAGGAAGCGCCTGGTGTGTTCAACGGGCTCGATCTACTCACCGACACCAACAAGCTCCTCAAGCCGTCACTTTCATACATCACCCCGAGCCAGACCATTTGCAACTACTGGTCCCTCACCTTCAGGAACCTTGCAGATGCCACCGGTGAAGGAAACAGTAATGGCCATTGGCTCGAATTTTATTCTTACGGACCTCCGGAAGGACCTAACAGCGAGAGCACCTTTGCCAGCGCGCCGGCCAATGACCCGGAGAACGCGGCGAATCATCTTCACTACAACCCCAACCCCCAGACCGCGGCGCCCGGCCAAGGAAACGTCTGCGAAGCTGGAAACGAGAAGTACGTGAAGGGTGAGACCGTGATTGGCCATTCACCTGAGCTTTGGGGAACGGATACCCGTACCACCACCCAGGGGAAGGTGAGCGAATGAGCCGCCTCCCCGAGCGTGATCGGCGAGCAGCCGAAGCCGGTACCGGCCGCATCAAGTGGCGGCCGAGCAACGCCCTGATCGCGATCATCTTCATCCTCATCTTCACGATCGGCCCCTACCTGGCCTTCACCAAACACGTGCCGTTCACCAGCCACGGGTACGAACTCAACGCCACCTTCTCCAACTCCGCCAACATCGCGCTCAACTCGCCGATCCGGATCGCCGGCGTCGACGTCGGCAAAGTGATCAAGACCGAACGCGACGGCGACAACACCAAGGTCAGCTTCACCGTCGATTCCTCCGGCCGGCCGATCCACGACGATGCCTTCGCTGCGATCCGGCCACGGATCTTCCTCGAGGGGAACTTCTTCGTTGAACTTGACCCTGGCAGCCCCAGCGCGCCGGAGATGGACAGCGGCGGCACCATTCCCGTCAGCCGCACCTCGACCGCGGTCCAGATCGACGAAGTCCTCTCCGCCCTGCAGTCGCCGGTTCGCGCCGACCTCAGCCGCCTGCTCGAGGGCTATGGCACGGCTCTGAACCACGAACCGACGCCGGAGGAAGACGTTACCCAGCTGCCCGAGGTCAAAGGCAAGTCGGGCGCGGAAGCGCTCAACGGCGCCTTCCAGTACGGCGGCGACGCCGGTCGCTACAGCGCCCAGGTGACCAACGCCTTCCTTGGCACCCAGCAGCGGGATCTCTCCCGCCTCGTTTCCAGCGCCGGCCGCGCCTTCGGCGCCCTCGCCAGCCGCCAGCGGGACCTCCAGGGCCTGATCGTCAACTTCGACGTCTTCACCGGGGCCCTCGCCAACCAGTCGAGCAACCTGACGACCACGATCCACCTCCTGGCGCCGACCCTGCGGATCACCCACGCCTCGCTCGTCAGCCTCAACCGCTCGCTACCGCCGCTCCGCACCTTCGCGATCGAGTTGAAGCCCGCGGTCGAAGAGCTTCCTGGGCTGATCTCCGCCTCGAAACCGTTCCTCGCCCAGGTCCGGCCGCTGCTCTCCGGTAAAGAGGGGGGTGGCGTTGCCAGGCTGTTGCGCGAATCGACCCCCTACTTGGCAGGCGCCGCGCAGGCCAGCAAGAAGATCACCCTGCCGCAGCTCAACCGTCTCAGCCTCTGCACCTCGAAGGTGATGGTGCCGACGGGGAATCAGGTCATCAACGACCAGTTCAGCACCGGCCAGCCGAACTATCGCGAGTTCCTTTACAACCTCGTCAACTTCGCAGGGATGGCGCAGAACTTCGACGGGAACGGACCCTACGCTCGGGCGCAGATCGGGAATGGGTCGACCCTGGTGGGCGAACCAAACCCCAATGCAAATAAAGCCACTCTCAGCGACAAAATCAACTATGCCCACACGATCGAAGATCCGCTAGGTACCCAGCCTCGGATCGCCGCCGCCCCGCCTCTCAAGCCCGACGTTCGCTGCTACACCAACCCTGTTCCGGACGTAAACGGACCCCTTGGTCACGTCGGCCCAGCCTCTCCGTCGGTGGCGGGGGTGAATCCATGACCGAGCGTGAACCCGGAGTGAGCCGCTCGAAGCATTTCCGCGCCTGGCTCGGTCGCCAGGCGCGCGGCCACCGCAAAGACACGATCGCGATCTTCGTCCTTGCTCTCGCCGGCATCGTGATGATGCTCGGGATCTTCACCCAGCAGAAAGCCTCGCTGCCCGCCTGGCTGCCACTGGTCGGTGAAGAATTCGACCACATCACGGCAGAGTTCTCCACCGCGCAGGCGGTCACCCCTGGTCAGGGCCAGGCCGTCGACATCGCCGGCATCCAGATCGGCAAGGTGACCTCGGTCGACCTCGAGAACGGCCACGCCGTCGTCGGCATGGACATCGAGCCGCAGTACATGGAGCTGATCCACCCCAACGCGAGCCTGCTCCTGCGGCCGAAAACCAACCTCAACGACATGATCGTCGAGATCGAACCGGGCTCCGGCAAGCGCCACATCGAGGACGGCGCCCACTTCAACCTCACCCAGACCGAACCGAACACCAACCTGGACGCGTTCCTGGCCACCCTCGACGCCGACACCCGCCAGTACATCCAGCTGCTCGTCGCCGGCGGCGCCCAGGGCATCGGTGGCCGCGGCAAGCAACTCTCCAACGCCCTGCGCCGATTCCAGCCCTTCGTCCACTACACCGCCAAGCTCAACAAAGCCGTCGCCGCCCGGCACGTCGCCCTCTCGCGAGTGATCCACAACTTCGGCCTGGTGACCGAGGAACTCGCCCGCCACGACGCCGCCGTCAAGCGCTTCGTCACCTCCTCGAAAGACGCCTTGGGCAACTTCGCCAACCAGCAGGCCTCGGTTCAGGATGCCTTCGAAGAATTCCCCTCCGCGCTTCAGGCGGCGCGATCAGGCCTTGCCAGCTCTAACCGGTTCTCGCAGGTGGCCCGGCCCGCTCTGATCAAGCTGATCCCGCAGGCCCAGGCCCTTGGGCCGGCGTTTGATGCGACGGAGAAACTGTTCAGCCAGACCACTGTTCCGATCCGCGAGCAGATCCGGCCCTTCACCCGCACGATTCGGCCGGTGCTGACGCACGGGACGGAAGCGGCCGAACCGTTTGAAAAGACCGTGCGGAGCTTTGGTAACTCCCTAGGCGGTTTCAACTCCTTCTTAAACGAGCTTGCCTACAAGCCGAAAGGATCACGCCAAAGCTATCTCTTCTACTTGCCTTGGCTTAATCACGATTTCAACGCCTCTTTCAACATTGGGGATGCCGGTGGCCCGGTTGTGCGGAGCCTCGCGCTGATCTCTTGCACTGGAGCCTTCCTCGGCCACCCGCTCGCAAGAGAAGTAACGCTGAAAGGCAAGCCATTCCTGCAGACTTTGATCGAAGCCATCGGCATACCGCGGGCTGAAGAAATTCCAGTGTCTTTCCCGGTCGAAAACCCCGACGGGACCTGTGAAGAAAAAAGGGTAGGAAAATGAGCAAGCGCGCGCCCAGCACGACGCAACTCTTAGTCATTACCGGCTTCGCGTTGTCCTGCTTCGGGATCCTGCTCTTCCTGTGGGTCACCTTTGGGGGGCCGACCCCCTTCCGTGCCAAGACCTACGAGGTCAAGGTTCCCTTCAACGAGGCGACCCAGCTGGCGGAACAGTCGGACGTGCGCATCTCCGGCGTCAACGTCGGCAAAGTCCAGAAGATCGAATTGGCCCCCAACGGCAAGCAGGCCCTCGCAACCGCCGCGATCGACGCCCAGTACGCGCCGCTGCCGGAGTCGACCCGCGCGATCCTCCGCACCAAGACCCTCCTCGGTGAGACCTACATCGAACTCACGCCGGGATCCGGCGACGGCCCCGAGCTCGACGACGGAGGCACGCTGCCGGAGGCCAACGTCGCCGAATCGGTCCAGCTCGACGAGATCTTCCGCACCTTCAACGCCCAGACCCGCGCTGCCTTCCAGGAATGGATGCAGGAAGCGGCGGTGGCTATCAACGGCCAGGGTCAGAATCTCTCCTACGCCTTGGGCAGCCTCGACCCGACCGTCACCGAGTTCGACCAGCTCTTCCGCACGTTGGACAGCCAGCGCCTCGCGGTGGGCCAGCTGTTCCGCAACGGCGCCACCACCTTCCAGGCGCTTCGGGGTCGCGAAGGCCAGCTCGCAGACTTGATCCAAAGCTCCAATGCCGTCTTCCAGACGACCGCTCGGCGCAACCGCGACATCGAAGCCCTCTTCCGCGCCTTCCCGACTTTCCTCGATGAGTCGCGCCTTACCTTCGCGCGTCTAAAAGACTTCTCCCAGAATGCCGACCCGCTGATGCGCCAGTTGGTGCCGGCGGCGGAAGAACTGTCACCGACCTTGATTGCGCTCTCGAAGCTGGCTCCAGAATCTAAGGCCTTCTTCGAAGGGCTGGGGCCAGTCATCAAAAGAGCGCCCTCGGGCTTCAGCGCACTGAGAACCATCTTCCGCGACGAATTCCCCCCCCTTCTTCGCGCTGTCGATCCCTTTATCCGAAATCTCAACCCGATCCTGGTTGGCCTGAAGCTCTACCGGGTTGACCTCGCCTCCTTCTTCGCGAATATCTCGTCGACCTTCGAGGCACTGATCACCACTGCGGAAGAACGCGAAAATCCGCCGCACGCTCTACGCGCCGTTGGCGGAATGACTCCCGAAACTGTCGCCACCTATCCACGACGTCTTGCTATCAACAGAAACAGCGCATACAGCCCACCGAAGTGGGCGGCAGGACTGGTCTCTGGGCTCCCGAGCTTCGACACTCGTCAATGCACGACCGGAATCGTTGCCACGATCAATCCGAGCGACTGGGAAAATCCGGCCTTCAAAGACCGGACGGTCGAGAGCAAGAACGCGGAAACGGGTCAGGTGACCAGGACCCAGGACGAAAACGCCAAACTCCTCTTCGAACGGATCCAGCAGTACGCATTCGCCGGCCAGACGAGCACCTCCGCGATTGCTGCGCCACCGTGCACCCAGCAGGATCCCTTTAAATCGATCTACGGCAGCGGCCCCGCCACGCAGTACCAGCACGCGTTCGAACAGGGTAGATAGTCAGTCCTCACGATGTACGAATCGACGCACGATGATCGGCCGTGTGTCGGAGGCCGCGGCGAACATGTTGTTGTGAACCGCAACAACATGATCAGCCCGACCGATGGCGATGTGCACAAGAGCAACTGAGTCTGGCACCAGGCCGAGCACCAGAAACTCGTGAAGCCTCGGGTTTGTCGTTGAAGGCGGAGAGAATGCGCCCAAGGTCACCCCGTTCTCGACCGCAGCCTGCGGTGAGGTGCAGGCCGCGGACCCACGACCTCCCTGCGCAATGCAGAGCATCCCGTGGGTAAAGAACGCCCAGGCGTCAGTCCCGGCTGCGTCCGCGCGTTGCACTAGCGACGGGTTTAGTTGACCTCTCCAAAAGAGGATCCTGGAGAGGTGATCTTGTATCGAGTCTGGAAGAGTCTCTTCTGGACTGCGAAGCAACGCAAAGGTCGCTTCGAGCGCCGCGGGACCCTTCGCAGAGGCAGCAGTAGTTCTGTTGATGCTTTCGGCGGAACCTTGCCCGCTAAGGGCAAAAACCGCCAGGAGGGCTGCAATGAGTTGACTAAGGATCATGGTAAGGGGTATGAGGCGCAGCCGCGCCCCATACCTGCCGGCACCTAGGGACCGAGCACGATCCCATGCAAAGTATTAGTACCGGCTGCGTGGTTCTCGATGTGCGGGTACCAGGTCAACGGCCCGAATTTGGCGGAGTACACGCCGACACCAGGTCCAGAGGAGCAGCGCCTCACGGTTTCTTCAAAACCGGGTGCACCGACACACACTGAGTGCTGGTCGCCCCAGCCATATACCGTGTCCTCGTAGAAGAGGCCGCCAGTGCATCCCGCCCAGCTTCCCACGGTGACATTGCAGAAGCCCGCCCAGTTGGCCTCGGCCGGCTTAGGTCCGATAAGACCTAGACAGAGCGCGCCCACGCTCGCCAGTAGGGCGAGCAGCACCCGCGGCTGCTGAACTGCATGAGGCATGTGTACCTCCTTGAAATGGCACCAGATCCTGTATCCGGTGCGGCACTCCAGTTTGGCTTCGACTCGCCCGACCGAGGTATGCGCTTTGCCTAAAAACTCAGCCGTAAATTGGACGTCTGCCAAGGGCCCTGATCGGGGCGCTAGTACGTCAAGGCCTAGGAAAAGTGGTTCGAAACTGAGGAGATGCTGCGGTCTGCGGTGGGATCAGGACAGTGAGGCGGAGCCGAGAATGGCGGCTAGGATCACGAGGGTTCCGGAAAGGAGCCAGTACTTCAGCTTGTTCAAATCGCCTCGAAGCTCGCGGATGTCGGCGTCGACCCGGGCGAAGCCGGCGTCCATCTTCTTTTCGACCTGGTTGAAGCGCTCGTCGACCTGCTTGAAGCGCTCGTCGACCTGCTTGAAGCGTTCGTCGACCAGTCGGAAGCCGTCGTCTACTTTCTTCTCGAGGCCGTCGAGGCGCTGTTCGAGCAACTCTTCCCTTGGCACCATCGTCCCTACCATAGCGCAACCTTTCGTCTGCATCCAGTCTAAGCCTGTTCTGCGCCACACGCTAGGTCGCGTCGGCGCACGTGTGGCGCGTTGAATGTCAGGGCTTAAGGGAGAGAGTCGCGCGGAACTGAGATGCGGCCCAGTTCCTCGAGGCTCAAGGCCGCCTGCAGAGCGTCGGCGCATCGGTCCAGAGGTTGGTCCAGGCATCGTTCCACCGCTTGCAGGCGGTTGGCGACCGTCTGCCTGCTGACTCCCAGGGCAGCGGCCGCGGAGGTGCTGTTTCTGCCGGCCTGGAAGTAGGAGCGGAGCGTTGCTCGAAGCATCTGGCCGCCGTCGCGTCCGCTGGCGAGCGGCAGCAGGTAACGCTCCTGCAGGGAGGCTGTGAGCAGCGGGTCACGCCCGAATGAGGCCAGCAGAGCGGCATCGGTGTACTCGACCACCGGCGTCGTCTTCTCCCGCGCGACCCAGAGCGCCGCTCGCGCCTGTTCGTGGGTCAGGCGCCATCCGTCCCGGCCGCGCTTGGGCTCGCCGATGCCGATCGGTTGCTCGGGCTCCCCTTTGGAGGAGAGCCAGGCGCGAACGGCCGCCGGGTCGACGGGCCCGCGCGCGGTGCCGAGCCACGCCCACAGCTCTTCCGGCGAGGGGATCAGCAGGAGGCTGCGGCAGTCGAGCTCGGCGGCGAGGCGGCGGAGGAGAGGACGAGCGCCGGCGGGGGCGAGCAGGCCGAGGTGGTGGACGGCCAGGTCGTACTCCAGGATCGAGGGGTCGACGAGCTCCCCGGCGAGCAGCCGCCGGGCCCGCTCGACCAGGCGCGCTTCGTGGGAGGCCGGCCGCGCCCGAACCTCGCGCCCGTACTCCTCGGTCGCGACGGCGAGCAGGCGCTCGAAGGCGGCGCTTTGGGCGCCCACCGCGGCGCGCAGCTGGCACGGGTCGATGCCGGCTGCCTCCTCGAGGACGATATCGGCGAGCTGCTTTTCTGCCGCCAAGTAGCGGCGCAGCACGGTCTCCAGCGGGATCCGGTGACGCGCCGCGTAGCGCGCCTGGACGATCAACGCCAGCGGCATTTCGCCGGCGCGCTCCTCGCCGACCGCGAGGACTTCGATCCCGTAGCGGACCCCGCTGTGGACGGCGGCGGAGAGGGACTCGAGGTACTCGACGTCGCGGACCGGGGCCTCCCGTTCCATCCCGTGGAGGCGGTCGAGAATCGCGCGGGCGATCTCGGGGGCGCGCGCTAGGAGGCGCTCGGCCAGCAGGGCGCGATCGTCAGCAACTCCCCGCGGCCGACCGTTAGATGAGGTCGAGCTGCCGATGCGGTCATTCTAGGAGAATTCCTAAGAAGCATCAAATGATCCCGTCTTATTGATGAAGTTCGACTTAACGGTGGTACTTCGTGACATGGCGCTCTTCGAGGAGCGGCGCACTGTCGTCCTCACGCCCAGTCTTCAGAGTTCGCCGCGGGCGGCCTTCAGGCTTTTGACGTCGATCTCGTCCTGCGGTCGCCCTGCACCTCGCTTCATCGCCACCAGGTCCTCGTAGCTGCAGAAGAGACATTGGTGACCGAGAAAGTTGCGGGTGATCGCATGTCGGGAGAGCTCCTGCCACCCACCGCCGTCCTCGGCCAAGCCCTTGATGTGTTGAACGACGTCCAGCCGGCCGAACTTCGTTCGCAGGGTCCAGTTGCCTCCCCACCTAAGCCCCTCGAGATCTGGCTGGAGATCGAACTCGTCGGCGGAGAAATTGTCCAGACCGATGGGTTCGGCGTCAAGCTCGACCAGAGCTGCCGCCAGGTGTTCCAGATTTGGATCGGAGGGATCGGGACAGACGTCGATGTCCTTCGTCGCACGCACGTAACCGTGGGCGGCAACCGCATATCCGCCCACCACGATGAAGGCAACCCGGTGGTCGAACAGCGCCCTGAGAAGCGGCTCGGGTTTGAGGACTTGATTCACGCGTCCGCGCCGGCCGCGAGCTCCGTGGCAACTTCGCTGAGGAGGGCAGCCTGGGAAAGGCGGTCCTCGACCGAGAGGTCTCGGTAGTCGGAGCGCAGTTCGGCGATCGGCTGGTTGCCACCCTCGGGAATCGGCCCGTTAAGGGAAACCGGGACGACGGTCAGCGTCTCTCCCATTGCTTCCAGCAAGCGGTTAAGCGTGTCGAGGCTCGGAGAGACCAAGTCCCGCTCGATACGGCTGATTGCAGGCTGCTCGGTTCCGACCCGGCGGGCGAGCTCCGCCTGGCCCAAACCATGGCGACGGCGCGCTTCCCGGAGAAGCGCGCCGCAATTGACGGTGGTCTGTGAGCGAGCCACACCGGAAGTGTAGAACAAATCCGTTATATAGATGAAAGATTCAGGCCGGGCCGGTCTCCCAGCCTGAGAAGTTCGAGGTGTCCGGTTCGATCGCCTCGCGGACCCTTGCCAGCGCCTCGCTCTCGGAGCCGGCCTCCAGCTTGACGGTGTAGATCGGGCGGCCGGTGGCGACGCGGCCGGTTTCCTCGGTGCCGGCTCGCATCGAAGCCTTGCTGCCGGCGAGCGCGATCCCGGCCGCGGCCAGGCGCTCGCGCTCGTCTCTGGTCAGCATCCCCTTGAAGCGGACTGCGAAGACCGGCATCCACGCAGGGTAGCGCCGGTCAGGAATCCTTTGCTATTTGATTTCAACGCTATGGACGGGGCTCGTAGCGCAGGAGCGAGACGCCGTCGCCGACGGTCTTTGCTTCGGTCAGCCGCAGCGGCTTTTTCGCTTCGCCCTCGGGGAAGAGGCGCTTGCCGGCTCCGAGGAGGACCGGGAAGACCATCAGGCGCAGCTCGTCGACGAGGTCGTTCTCGATCAGCGTCCGGACCAGGGTGACGCTGCCGGCGACGAGGATCACCCCGTCGAGCTCCTCGCGCAGGGCGGCGATGGCGCTGACCGGGTCGCCGCTGAGCACGGTCGTGTTCTGCCACTCGGGCCGCTCGATCGTCGTCGAGACGAGGTACTTCGGCATCTCGTTCATCTTCCGGGCGAAGCCGGCCTCGTCGTCGCGCTCAGGCCAGGCGGCGGCGAAGCCTTCGTAGGTGACCCGGCCGAGCAGCTGCGCCTCGGCCTCGAGCAGCTCGTCCATCTTGAACTTGTCCCCCTCCTCGCCGCGCTCGAAGTCAAACGCCCAGCCGCCGCGGGCGTAGTCCTCGGCCCCGCCCGGGTCCTCGACCACCCCGTCCAGCGAGATGAACTCGGTGACGACGATCTTTCCCATGCTGCTCTCCTTTGCCCGCCCAGTCTGGTTTTTCCCGGCGGCACGAGGGTACCTGGCCGTCTCGTACTTAAAAGCGATTAGAAGGCAGGGGATTCAATGAGGTTGATACCGGTCGCCTGCGCCTTGGTGGCGCTGGCTCTGTTTGCTCCCGCCGCCAGCCAGGCGGCGACGTTCACCGTCAACACCACCGGCGACACCAGCGTCGGCGGCGGCTGCACGACCGACCCCGCCTGCTCGCTGCGGGACGCGGTCAACGCCGCCGGCCTCTCGACCGACCTCGAAGACCTGGTCGTGGTGCCCGCCGGCACCTACTCGATCTCCGCCGGGGAGCTCAGCGTCTCCGGCGAAGGGACGGTGGCCGTGCGCGGCGCGGGCGCGCGCAGCACGGTGATCGACGCGCACCAGACCTCCCGGGTCTTCAATCTCTCGGCTGACAAGAGCGTGCTGGAAGGCCTGACGGTGACCGGCGGCCTGACCGAAGTGATGGGCGGCGGCGAGGTGCCGGGCGACGGCGGCGGGGTCCTCGCCTACGAAGGCGGGGAAGCGGTTCTCCAGGGCCTCAATGTGACCGGAAACGTCGCCGGCCAGAACGGCGGCGGCGTCTCGGCGCCCCCGGAGGGGACCAACAGGACGGCGGTGACGATCGCCGGCAGCACGATCTCCGGAAACCGGGTCACCGGCGGCGCGCTGGAGGCGCTCGGCGGCGGCGTCTACGTGCTCGGCAAGCTGTCGATGACCAACTCGACCGTCACCGGCAACAGTGTCGAGTCCTCGGCGGTCTCGCCGATCGTCCAGGGCGGAGGGGTCCTGCTGGCGATCGACCCGACCGGCACCGAACCCAGCGAAGCGACGATCGTCAACTCCACGATCGCCGGCAACAGCCTGGGGACGGGCGGGGTAGCCGGGGGCGGGCTCGGTGCCGTCAACCCGACGATGACGCCCGGGGGGTCGGCCGCGCTGACGGTGAAGAACACGATCGTCGCCGGCAACACCGTCCCGGCCGGGCCGAGCGACTGCGCGGTGGCGGCGACGGTCACCTCCGACCACAACCTCTCCGGCGACGCGAGCTGCATGTTCGGCGACGGCGGCAGCAAGCAGAACACCAACCCGCTGCTGGGCGCGCTCGCGAACAACGGCGGCGAAACCGACACGCTGGCGCTGCAGGCCGGCAGCCCGGCGATCGACGCCGGGACCAACGACGGCTGCCCGGCAACCGACCAGCGCGGGGTGTCCCGGCCGCAGGGGAGCGCCTGCGACGTCGGCGCCTTCGAGCTGGTTCCGGCGCCGCCTGCGGCGGCGAGCGCCGACCTGCGCCTGAAGATCAAGCCGAAGCCGAAGCGGCCGACGGTAGGGGGCAAGCTCGCCTTCCTGATCACCGTCCGCAACGCCGGGCCGAGCGCGGCGAGCGGGACGATCGTCAAGGGGACCGTGCCGGCGCTGGCGACCAAAGCCGCGGCGCCGAAGCTGAACGGCAAGCCGGCCTGCAAGCTGGCTAAAGCGAAGAAGGGCAAGCGCAAGCTCACCTGCCGCCTCGGCGAGATCGCCGCGGGGAAGGCCAAGAAGGTGCGGGTCAAGGTCAAGACCGCGAAGCCGACCAAGGTCCGCCTCCGGGCCCGCGTCCGCTCCGGCGTCTCCGACCCGAACCCGAAGAACAACAAGGCGAAGGCGGGGGCGCAGATCCGCGACTAAGAATTTGCTGAGACGGCACTCTCGTGTCTTGTTCGGTCAGAGCCTCCGCGGGAGGTTCTGGCCGTGCCGCCTCGCAAAGCCATCCGCGGACGAGTCCTGAGGGTCGATGCGCCCGAATGGGAGCCGCTGCTGAATCTCGCCCCCGACCATGTCGACGACTTTATGTGGATGGGGACGGTGCAGCTGACCGACGGCGCCCGGCTGCAGATGTACAAGCACTACTGGACGCGCGGCTATCTCCACCTGGCCGAAGACGGCCGCGCCTTCGTCTTCGTCCCGAAGACGCGCTACGAAGAGGTCAACCCGCCGTGGCTGCTGATGCGGGTGCTGCAGATGGAGCTCGACTCGGAACTCCGTTATTCTGTCAGACAGAATGTTTGGTCTGAGGAAGCGGAGATCCGGTTCGCGCGCTCGGCGACGAAGCACCGGATATCGCGAGAGCGGTCGTTGTACGTCATCGAGCATTGCGGCTTTCAAATGGTCGAGCGCCACGATGCGGTGAACTCTGGTGTAGACCAGCGAGTTGTATTCGTCGGTGATGATCTCGAGGGAGTTGCTCTAGAGGTCTTCGCCGCTGAAAGGAACGAGGAGGAGTTTCTTGTGATCCATGCGATGAATCTGAGAACCCACCTCAGGAGTCTTTACGAGGAGGCCAAGCCGTGGCAAAAAAGGTGAACAAGCAGGGGAAGAGGACCGAAGAAGAGCTGCGGTGGGTGACCAACTCCGGAAAGGTGATCACCGAGGAGGTCGCCGAAGCAATGGCGGAGGATTTCGAGAAGAACCCTCCAGACCTGTCCACGTGGAAGCGCCGCTACGTCGGCCGACCCTCCCTCGGCCCCAACGGTCTCTCGCCGCGGGTCAGCTTCCGCGTCCCGCCCGAGCTTCACAAAGCCGCCTGGGCCCGGGCCGACAAGGAAGGCCGCTCGCTCAGCGACCTCGCTCGCGAGGCCTTCACCCGTTACATGGATTCCTGACCGGCGGTACGGTTCTCCCATGGAGCGCGACGCGGCCTTGGAGGCTGTGTTCTTGCCGGTGCAGCCGGCGAGCACGTTTGAGGAGACGGTGGAGCGCCTGGGAAGCGCGATCCGCCTCGGCCTGCTGGCGCCGGGAGACAAGCTGCCGCCGGAGCGGGAGCTGGCCGGCAAGCTGCGGATCTCGCGCTCGACGCTGCGGCAGGCGCTGACGGCGCTGGTGCAGAGCGGGCACCTGGTCTCTTCGCGGGGGCGGACCGGCGGGACCTTCGTCGCCGAGCGCCCGCCGCTGGCAGAGGGGGACGGCGAGCCGCTCGACCAGGGCGCCTGGGCGGTGCTCGACTACCGGGTGGCGATCGAGCTCGGCGCGGTCGAGCTGGCGGCGGAGCGGGGGAGCGCGGCGCAGTTCGACCGGCTGGAGAGCCTGGTGGCGAAGATGGCCGGCGAGCTGGAGAACTTCGAGGAGTACCGGCGGACCGACATCCGCTTCCACCTCGACATCGCCGAGGCCGCCCAGTCGCCGCGACTGCTCAGCGCGATGACCGACGTGCAGTCGCAGATGAGCGACCTGATCGCGCTGATCGCCCATCCGCCCGAGGTGCTCGCCCGCTCCAACGACCAGCACGCGAAGCTGGTCAAGGCGCTGCGCAAGGGAGACGGGCCGCGGGCGCTGCGGCAGATGCGCGAGCACACCGAGGGCACCGAGCACATCCTCGCCGGCCTGCTGCCGGCGCCTTCCCCTAGGCCCTGACGCGCTCGCCCTTGGGGTCGAAGAGGGGCTCCGCCGCGACCTCGCCCTCGACCCAGCGGCCGAAGATCTCAACCTCGACCGCGGTCCCCGGCTCATGCTCGGGCGGCAGGTAGGCGTAGGCGATCGAGCGCTCGACCGTGTAGCCGTAGCCGCCGCTCGTCACCCGCCCGACGACCTCGCGGCCGATGCGGACCGGCTCGTTGCCGAGGGCGATCGAGCGTGGGTCGGCGAGGGTGAGGCAGCGCAGCCGCGCCCGCGGGCCGTCTTCCTTGGCGGTGAGGATCGCGTCTTCGCCGACGAACCCGACCGGCTTGTCGAACTTGACGCAGAAGCCGACGCCGCCTTCGTAAGGGGTCTCGTCCGGGGTGATGTCGGTGCCCCAGACGCGGTAGCCCTTCTCCAACCGCAGGCTGTCGATCGCCCGGTAGCCGCCGGCGACGATGTCGTGAGGCCGCCCGGCCTCCCAGAGCGCCTGCCACAGGCCCAGCCCGTACTCCGCCGGGCAGTAGATCTCCCAGCCGAGCTCCCCGACGTAGGTGACCCGCAGCATCCGCACCGGCGCGTGCCCGAGCGTCGTCTCCCGCAGCGTCATGTATGGGAAGGCCTCGTTGCCGAGGTCCTGCGGGGTCAGCGGCGCCAGCACCTCGCGCGCCCGCGGCCCCCAGATCCCGAAGCAGGCCCACTGCGAGGTGACGTCGTGGATCATCACCTCGTCGCCGTCGGGGAGGTGCCGCCGCATCCACTCGCGGTCGTGGTTGCCGAAGGCGGTGCCGGTGACGATCGAGAAGCGGTTCTCGCCGAGTCGCGCCACGGTGAAGTCGCACTCGATCCCGCCGCGACCGTTGAGCATCTGCGTGTAGGTGATCTGGCCGACTTCGCGGCCGACGCGGTTGTCGCAGAGGACTTCGAGGAAGGTCTCCGCCCCGACCCCCTCGATTTCCAGCTTGGCGAAGGAGGACTCGTCGAAGAGCGCGACCGCCTCGCGGGCGGCTCGGTGCTCGGCGCCGATCGCCGGCGACCAGTGCTGCCCGGCCCAGCCGCGCGGCCGCAGCCCCTCCTCGCCGGCGGCGGCGTTCGGCTCGTACCAGTTGACCCGCTCCCAGCCGGACTTCTCGCCGAAGGCGGCGCCGTGCTCGCGGTGCCAGGCGTTGGCCGGGGACATCCGCAGCGGCCGCCCCGCTTGCCGCTCGTGGTTGGGGTAGCGGATGTCGTAGTAGGTCTCGTAGGTCTCCTTGATGCGCGCGTGGGTGTAGGTGGGGGAGCGGTACTGGGCGCCGAAGCGGCGGATGTCCATGTGCCAGAGGTCGAGGCTCGGTTCGCCCTCGACGATCCACTCGGCGACGACTTTGCCGATCCCGCCGGCCCCGGCCAGGCCGTGGGCGCAGAAGCCGGCGCAGGCGAAGAAGCCGGCGACCTCGGTCTCGCCGAGGCAGAACTCGTTGTCGGGGGTGAAGGCCTCGGGGCCGTTGATCAGCTTCGTCACCGTGATCCGGTCCATCGCCGGGACCCGTCGCTTCGAGTTCTCGGTGATCTCCTCGAACCGCTCCCAGTCCTCTTCCAGCAGCCGGCCGTTGAAGTCCTGTGGGATCGCCTCCACCCGTCCCGGCCCGCCCGGCAGGAACGCCGGCTCGCTGCGCCGCTCGTAGCCGCCCATCACCAGCCCGTCGCCGTCCTCGCGGTAGTAGATGAGGAGGTCGGGATCCCGCAAAGTGGGCAGATGCCCCCGGGTGTGCCGGTCCTTTTGCCCGCTATGCGGGGCAAAGGTCCGGCGGACCTTCTGCTGTTGGCGCGCGTCGCGGACCTCGTCGAGCGGCTGGGTGACGAGGTACTGGTGGGACATCGGGATCACCGGGACGCGGACGCCGGCCATGCGGGCGATCTCGGCCGCGTACATCCCGCCGGCGTCGACCACGACCTGGGCTTCGACGTCGCCCCTGTCGGTACGAACGCCGCGGACGCGGCCGCGCTGGACCTCGATCCCGGTGACCCGGGTCTCGGTGAAGATCCGGCAGCCGCCCTGCCGCGCCCCGTCAGCGAGCGCGTAGGTCAGCTGGGCCGGGTCGATGTAGCCGTCGGTCGGCAGCCAGGCGGCGCCGAGCACGCCCTCGGTCGACATCAGCGGGAACATCTCCTGCGCCTCCTCGGCGGAGATCAGCTCCAGCGGCAGCCCGAAGGTCTTCGCCCAGCCGGCCTGGCGGCGCAGCTCCTCCATCCGCTCCTCGCTGGAGGCGAGCCGGATCCCGCCGCACTCGACCCAGCCGGGGTCGAACTCCGACTCCTCGCCCAGCCGCCGGTAGAGCTCGACCGAGTGCATCATCATCTTCGTCAGCGAGACCGAGCCGCGCAGCTGCCCGACCAGGCCGGCGCTGTGGAAGGTCGAGCCGGAGGTCAGCTGCGAGCGCTCCAGCAGGATGACGTCGTCCCAGCCGAGCTTCGCCAAGTGGTAGGCGAGCGAGGTGCCGCCGACCCCGCCGCCGACGATTACGCAGCGGGCGCGGTCGGGCAGCTCAGCCCGGGGCACCGCCCGCCTCCTCCAGCAACGCCTCCATCCTTCCGTCGGCGGCGGACTCGCGCATGCGGTCGAAGTGCTTGGCGCAGTAGTCGGTGAAGTCGAACTCGAGGTCGGAGATCGTGCTCTGCACCGCCCCCCACATCGCCTCGCGGAAGTCGGACATGAACCGCATCAGCCGCAGCGAGGCGAGCCGCCGGTCGCTCGCCGGCGACTCGAAGTAGGCCGCCAGCAGCTCCGCCTCCTGGGTCTCGTCGAGCTCGTTGTTGACGGCGAAGTTGCCGAGGTCGAAGTAGCGGTCGCCGCAGCCGGCGTACTCCCAGTCGACGATCCGCACCCCCTGCGGCGAGCGGATGAAGTTGGCCGGGAGGAGGTCGTTGTGGCAGGGGACCGGCTCGTGCTCGGGGCCGACCAGTGTCGCTTCGATCCGGTGCGCCGCCGCCATCGCCCACTCGTAGGAGCTCGGGACCTCGGCGCCGCGGTCGGCCATCCGCGCCGCGTAGGCCTCGACCACGCGGAAGCTGGAGAACTCGGCCGGCAGCCGTTCCTCGCACGCGTGCAGCGAGCGCAGCGCCGCCGCCACTTCGGCCATCGCCGCCGGTTCGCGCAGCTCCTCGGCGCTCATCGGCTCGCCGACGACGAAGCGGGTGATAAGGCAGGGCGGGTCGTCGAGCAGCGCCACCACTTCCGGGCCGACGCCCACCGCGGCGGCCAGCTCGCCGGCCGCCCGCTCGGCGGCGCGGTCGATCCCCAGCAGGTCGGTGTCCTTGCCCGGCAGTCGCACGACCAGGTCCTCGCCGGCGAACCGCACCCGGTAGTTGCGGTTGGTGATCCCGCCCTCGAGCGGGACGGGGTCGCCTTCGATCTCGCCGAGGCGGGCAGAGATCGGTCCAAGGGTGTCGGCGAGAGAGGCCACGCGGTTGGAAGGAGATTCTCTACTGCCAGGCGCCGGGGTCAAGGTTGACACCGGTGGGGGGCGGTTCTAGGCTCGCACCCGACCTTATAGGTCGGTTCGTTAGACCATTTCACGCAGCCTGGGAAGCTACGGAAGGGAAGACGCATGGAGAGCACCGCTTCGTCCCCGAATCGCGACGAACAGCGCCTAGCCGAGCTCGGCTACAAACAGACGCTGAACCGAGCTTGGAGCGGTTTCTCCAACTTCGCGATCTCGTTCACGATCATCTCGATCCTCGCCGGCTGTTTCACTACCTACGGGCAGGCCTGGAACAACGGTGGGCCGATCGCGATCTCGATTGGCTGGCCGCTGATCTCGATCCCGATCCTGATCATCGGCTTCTGCATGTCGGAGCTGGTCTCCGCCTACCCGACCGCGGGCGGCATCTACTGGTGGTCCGGGCGGCTCGGCGGACCGGTCTGGGCCTGGTTCACCGGCTGGTTCAACCTGATCGGACTGGTCGCCGTCCTCGCCTCCGTCGACTACGCCTGCGCGACCTTCCTCAACGTCCTCCTCGGCCTCTACGAAGTCAACATCCTTGGCATCAACTTCGGCGACGAAGTCCACATCCTCGCCGAGGTCTTCCTCCTCTTCGTGCTGATCCTGATGGTGCACACGATCGTCAACGTGCGGCGAACGCACATGCTCTCGCTGGTCAACAGCGTCTCGGTCTGGTGGCACGTGATCGGCGTCGCCGCGATCGTCATCGTCCTGATCGTCGTCCCCGACGGCCACCAGAGCTTCAGCTTCGTCTTCAGCCAGCGGATCAACAACAGCGGCTTCAGCGAAGGGATGTACTGGTTCTACGTCCTGCCGCTCGGCTTCCTGCTGACCCAGTACACGATCACCGGCTTCGACGCCTCGGCCCACATCTCCGAGGAGACCCACGGCGCCGCCGAATCGGCGGCGAAGGGCGTCTGGCGCTCGATCTTCTACTCGGCGGTGATCGGCTGGGTCGTACTGCTGGCGATCACCTTCGCGGTCACCAACCTGGACGCCGCCAACGAAGCGGAAGGCTTCGCGCCCACGCTCCTGGTCGAAGCGCTGGGGTCGGGCTGGGGCAAGTTCGTCCTCATCATCTCGGTCGTAGGCCAGCTCTTCTGCGGCGCCGCCTGCCTGACCAGCGCCTCGCGCATGTGTTACGCCTTCTCGCGCGACAAAGGCTTCGGCCGCCGGGTCTCCGGCTGGATCTCCCGGGTCAACGAGGAGCGGGTGCCGGTCTATGCGGTGATGGTCATGGCCTTCGCCGCGCTGCTGATCACCTTGCCGGCGCTGAAGGAAAAGTCGAACGGGGAAGCCGTTCCCTTCGCCTTCTTCGCGGTCGTCTCGATCGCGGTCATCGGCCTCTACATCGCCTATGTAATCCCGATCTTCCTGCGCTGGCGCAAGGGCGACGAGTTCGAGGTTGGGCCCTGGAACAACGGGCGCAAGTACAGGTGGATGAACATCTTCGCGACCTTCTGGGTCGGGCTGATCACGATCATCTTCTGCCTCCCGTTCACGCCCGCGGCGGTGCCGTGGAACGACGAATTCAGCTGGGAGTCGTTCAACTACGCGCCGCTGACGGTGGGCGTCGTCATCCTCCTCGCCGCGATCGCCTGGTTCGCCTCCGCCCGCAAGCACTTCACCGGGCAGGTGCGGGAGATCGACCTCGAGAAGGAGATCGGCCCCGAGCCGGAAGTCGGCCCGGCCCGCCCGTGAGCGCGGCGGCGTAACGTTGCGGCCGTGACGGTCGAGGAGCTGAAGAAGGCGGTCGCGGACGGCACGGTCGACACCGTGCTGCTCGCGATCGCCGACATGGAGGGGCGGCTGCAGGGCAAGCGGTTGACCGCGAGCCACTTCCTCGGCGACGTGCTGGAGCACGGGGCGGAGGGCTGCAACTACCTGCTCGCCGTCGACGTCGACATGGAAACGGTCGGCGGCTACGCGATGGCCTCTTGGGACACCGGCTACGGCGACTTCGAGATGGTCCCCGACCTGGAGACGCTGCGGCTGGTGCCGTGGCTGCCGGGGACGGCGATGGTGATGGCCGACGTGCAGTGGTCCGACGGGCGCGAAGTCGCCGCCTCGCCGCGGCAGATCCTGCGCCGGCAGCTGGCGCGGCTGGCCGAGCGGGGGATGAGCGCCAAGGCCGCGACGGAGCTGGAGTTCATCGTCTTCCGCAACACCTACGAGGAGGCCTGGAAGAAGGGCTTCCACGACCTCGAGCCGGCCAACCTCTACAACATCGACTACTCGCTGCTGGGGACGGCGCGGGTCGAGCCGCTGATTCGGCGGATCCGCAACGAGATGGCCGGCGCCGGGATGGAGGTCGAGAACTCCAAGGGGGAGTGCAACCTCGGCCAGCACGAGATCAACTTCCGCTACCGCGACGCGCTCGGCACCGCCGACGACCACGCGATCTACAAGAACGGCGCCAAGGAGATCGCCTCCCAGGAGGGGCACGCGATCACCTTCATGGCGAAGTTCAACGAGCGCGAGGGGAACTCGTGCCACATCCACTGCTCGCTGGGGCGCGAGGACGGGACCAACGCCTTCGCCGCCGACCAGCAGCTGTTCGAGCACTTCGTCGCCGGTCAGCTGGCCTGCATGAAGGAGCTGACCCTGCTCTACGCGCCGCACGTCAACAGCTACAAACGCTTCGCCAAGGGCTCCTTCGCGCCGACCGCGATCGCCTGGGGCCGGGACAACCGCACCTGCTCGCTGCGGGTCGTCGGCCACGGCGAGGCGCTGCGGGTCGAGAACCGGCTGCCGGGCGCCGACGTCAACCCCTACCTGGCGCTGAGCGCGATGATCGCCGCCGGCCTGCACGGGATCGACAAGGAGCTGGCGCTGGAGGAGGTCTTCGAGGGCAACGCGTACGAGTCCGACAAACCGCGGGTGCCGTCGAACATCTACCTGGCGCGTGACGCGTTCGCGGGGAGCGCGATGGCGAAGGAGGCCTTCGGCGAGGAGGTCGTCGAGCACTACCTGAACCGGGCCGGGGTGGAGATCGAGGCCTTCGAGGCGGCCGTCACCGACTGGGAGCGCTACCGGGGCTTCGAGCGGCTATGACCGGCGCGGCGGGCAGCGGCGCGCCGACGATCGGGATCTGCGCGGCAGTCGAGCGGGTGTCCTGGGGGGTCTGGGACGGCTACGAAGTGACGCTGGCGCCGCGGGGGTACGTCAGCGCGGTGCAAAGGGCGGGCGGGATCGCGATCGTGCTGCCGCCCGACGAGGCCGCGGTCGCGGAGCCGGATGTCCTGCTCGACCGGGTCGACGCGCTGATGCTGGCCGGCGGCGCCGACATCGACCCGGCCAGCTACGGCGCCGAGCCGCATCCCGAGACGCGCGGCACCTGGCCCGACCGCGACGCCTTCGAGCTGGCCCTGGTGCGGCGGGCGCTGGAGCGCGACATGCCGGTGCTGGGGATCTGCCGCGGGATGCAGCTGCTGAACGTGGCGCTGGGCGGGACGCTGGTCCAGCACCTGCCGGAGACGCTGGGCGCCGAGACGCACCGGACGGTCGCCGGCACCTTCAGCGAGCACCACGTGCGGCTCGAGCAGAGCTCGCTCGCCTGTGCGGCGGCGGGCGTCGAGAGCTTCGTCGTCTGGTCCCACCACCACCAGGGCGTCGACCGCCTGGGGGAGGGGCTGCGGGTGACGGGCTGGTCGGCCGAGGACGATTTGCCCGAGGCGATCGAGCTGCCGGGGAAGCACTTCGCGTTGGGTGTGGTCTGGCACCCCGAGGAGGACGAGTCCTCGAAGGTGATCGGCGCCCTGGTCGACGCCGCACGAAACCCCCCCGTCGACGGGCCTGAAAGGGGCCTATATAGATCGAAATCGGCCCGTCGGCCGGAGCGGGGGGCTGCGGCGTGAGTGCGATCGAGGTGATCGAGCCGGCGACGGAGGAGGCGATGGCCGAGGTGGCGCGGGCCGGGGTCGAGGAGGTCGACGCAGCGGTGGCGCGGGCCAAGGCCGCCTTCCCGTCCTGGCGGGCGGTGGCGCCGGCGGACCGGGCGGCGCTGCTGCGCGGGCTCGCCGACGCGATCGAGGCGCGGCTGGAGGAGCTGGCGAGGCTGGAGGCGCGGAACGCCGGCAAGCCAATCGCCGACGCGCGGGGCGAGATCGGGATGGTGGTCGAGACCTTCCGCTACTACGCCGGCGCGCCGGAGCGGCTGCTGGGACAGACGATCCCGGTTGCCGGCGGCGTCGACATGACCTTCCGCGAGCCGCTCGGCGTCGTCGGCTTGATCGTCCCCTGGAATTTCCCGCTGACGATCGCCTCCTGGAAGGTGGCGCCTGCGCTCGCCGCGGGTAACTGCATCGTCCTCAAGCCGGCGGAGCTGACGCCGCTGACGGCGCTGGAGCTTGAGGTGCTCGCCCTCGACGCCGGACTGCCGGAGGGGGTGCTGAACGTGGTCGCCGGCCCGGGCAGCGTCTGCGGCCGGCGCCTGGTCGAGCATCCCGACATCGCCAAGATCGCCTTCACCGGCTCGACCGAGGTCGGCCGCGGGATCGCCGCCGGGGCGGCGCAGACGATCAAGCGGGTGACGCTGGAGCTCGGCGGCAAGTCGGCCAACGTCGTCTTCGCCGACGCCGACCTCGAGGCGGCCGCGGCGGCGGCGCCCGGCGCCGTCTTCGGCAACGCCGGCCAGGACTGCTGTGCCCGCTCGCGGATCCTGGTCGAGCGCGGTGCCGTCGAAGACTTCCTCGCGGCGATGGCCCCGCACGTCGAATCGCTGCGGGTCGGCGACCCGCTCTCCGAGGAGACGCAGATGGGGCCGCTGATCTCCGCCGCTCAGCGCGAGACCGTCACCTCCTACGTCGCCGAGGACGCCCCGGTCGCGATCCGCGGCAGCGCCCCGATGGGCCCCGGCTACTGGTACCCCCCGACCGTGCTGGCGCCGGTCGCCAACGACGACCGTGCCGCGGTCGAGGAGATCTTCGGCCCGGTCGCCTGCGTCATCCCCTTCGACTCCGAGGCCGACGCGGTGCGGCTGGCCAACGACACCGTCTACGGCCTCTCCGGCTCGGTCTGGACCCGCGACGGGGCGCGGGCGCTGCGGGTCGCGCGGGCGATCGACACCGGCGTGATCTCGATCAACTCCAACACCTCGGTCCGCGTGTCCACCCCGTTCGGCGGCTTCAAGCAGTCCGGCGTCGGCCGTGAGCTGGGGCCCGACGCGCTCGAGCACTACACCGACGTCAAGAACGTCTACTACGCGACCGAAGGGGGCTGAGATGGGGGGACGGCTGGAGGACAAGGTCTGCGTCGTCACCGGCACCGCGAGCGGGATCGGCGCCGAGTCCGCCCGCCTCTTCGCCGCCGAGGGCGCCAAGGTCGTCGGCATCGACCTCGACGCCGAGCAGGCGGTCGGGGCGCTGACGATCGCCGCCGACGTCTCCGACGAGGAACAGGTCCGCGCGGCGCTGGCCGAGGCGCGCGAGCAGTTCGGCCGCATCGACGTGCTGATGAACAACGCCGGCATCAACCCGACCGACGACGGCTCGGTCCTGGAGACCGAGCTGGGGGCCTGGCAGCGGGTGCAGGACGTCAACCTGCGCAGCGTCTTCCTCTGCTGCAAGCACGGGATCCCGTACCTGCTCGACGGGGGCGGCGGCTCGGTGATCAACGTCGCCTCCTTCGTCGCGACGATGGGCGCCGCCGTGTCGCAGATCTCCTACACCGCCTCGAAGGGCGCGGTCCTCTCGCTCTCGCGCGAGCTCGGCGTCGAGTTCGCCGACCGCGGCGTCCGCGTCAACGCCCTCTGCCCGGGCCCGGTCAACACCCCCCTCCTCAAGGAGCTCTTTGCCAAGGACCCCGAGCGCGCCGCCAAGCGCCTCGTCCACATCCCCATGGGCCGCTTCGGCGAGCCCGACGAGATCGCCAAAGCCGCTCTCTTCCTCGCCAGCGACGACTCCAGCTTCGTCACCGCCAGCACCTTCCTGGTAGACGGCGGCCTCTCCGCCGCCTACCTGACCCCGATCCAGGTCGACTGAGCCGGATCGCCCGCTATCTCTCGCAGCCAGCGACGGCAAAGGTCCCGCCCCAGCTCATTGAACGCCCCGATCTTCTTCTCGGTCTCCGGGCCGAGGACCGTCGGGTCGACCCCGATGCGGACCGCGTCGGGGTCGCTGCGATAGTCCTCGACCCAGTGCAGGGCGTCGGCGCGGCTGACCTCGGGGTGGAACTGCAGGGCCCAGGCGCGCTCGCCGAGGCGGGCGGCCTGCAGGCAGACCTCGCTGCGAGCGAGGGGCACGGCGCCGGCCGGGAGGGGGAACTCGTAGCTGTGCCACTGGAAAGCCTCGAAGCCAGGGGCGAGCGGGCTGAGCAGGGGGTCGTCCTCTCCCTCCGGCGTCACCTCCACCCGGTGCCAGCCGATCTCCGGGCGCGCCGCCCGTCGCGGCTCGGCGCCCGCGGCCTGCGCCACCAGCTGGCCGCCGAGGCAGAGGCCGAGCAGCGGCACCTCGCGCGCCAGCAGCTCCCGCAGCAGCGCCTCCTCCTCGGCAATCCACCCGTGCCGCTCGCCTTCGTCGACGTTCATCGCTCCGCCGAGGACTAGCACCGCCTCGTAGCCGAAGGGGTCCGCCGGCGGTTGCGGGCGCTCGGCCAGCGTCCACTCGTCGAGCATCCCACCGGCCTCCTCGATCGCCTCGGCGAACACGCCCGGACCTGCATCGCGCTGGTGGACGATCGCCAGGACTCGCACCCGCCCAGTCTCTCACCGCCGGATAGGGAACTCGCATGTCGTTGACAGCCGGGGATTCCCGCTTAGGGTGGTCGCGGGAGGTAGTAATGAAAAAATCTTGGGGTAAGTCTGCAGGGGTTGGAGTCGTGCTGGGTGTGGCGCTGCTGGCGATCGCCGCGGTGGCGGCGGCCGCGCCGTGGGAGAAAGTCCGCGTCGGCGACCTGGAAGTCGAATACAACGGCGGCTTCTCGCCGAAGGTGCTGTCGAAGACGAAGCCGACTCCGATCACCTTCAACGTGGCGGCGAAAATCAAGTCGCTCGATCCGGCGGAACCCCACCCTCCGGCCCTGCGCGAATTCCTGATCGAAGGCGACAAGCACGGCAGCATCGACGTCAAGGGGATCCCTGTCTGCACCTCCGGGAAACTCCAGTCGCGGACCAGCAAGGCCGCGCGCGAAGTCTGCGGGCCGGCGCTGATCGGGAGCGGCAAGACCGACGTCGAGATCAAGTTCCCCGAACAGCCGCCGATCCCGGTTCACAGCGAACTGCTCGCCTTCAACGGCGGCTTCAAGGGCGGCGTCACCACCCTCTTCATCCACGCCTACCTGACCGCGCCGGTGACGGCGGCGGTGGTCACCACGGTGAAGGTCAAGAAGATCCACAAAGGCCGCTACGGCCTGCTCTCCACCGCTGCGGTCCCGAAGATCGCCGGCGGCAGCGGCTCGGTCACGTTCTTCACCCTGACGCTGAAAAAGGGAATCATCTCCGCCACCTGCCCCGACGGCCACCTCAACGCCCACGGCACCGCGAAGTTCGCCGACGGGAACTCGTTGAGCGGGACCGTGGTCAGGCCCTGTACGGGTAAGGGTTGAGACACTCCGAGGATGGTGACTGCAGGGAGGTTTCGCCGGGGTCTCGGTGCGGCGATTGCCGCGCTCTTGTTGGCGGTCGGTGGGTCAGTCGCGTCGTCTGCGCAGGGCGCGGCACTCGACGACCTGCTCCCCAACCTCCACACCACCTTCAGCGCCATTCCATCCCCGATCCCGGTGCCCTCCGAGGGGCGGATTCCCGTCAGCCTCCGTCTCGCCGACTCGGTCTGGACCGACGACGGGTCCCATCCCCCGGCGGCGACGGAAATTCGATTCGAGTTCGACAAGAGCTACCGGCTCGACCTCGCCGGGGTGGAGCGGTGTCTTTGGGCGCCGTTGCAGAGCTATCCCGCGTTCGACTGGAGCACCTGCGCGCCGGCGATCGTCGCCGGCGGCCGGATCAAGTGGGAGTTGGCGGATCCTGAAGGGGAAGTGGCCCGGGTAGGTGCTGAGGCGATCGCCTACCGGGGGAGGGCCAACCGACTGCTGGTCCGCACTGAAGTCCCCGCTCCCGTGAGCGGCGAGGTCGTCATTCCGGTCAAGCTCTCCCGAGGTGCCAAAGGCGTCTATGACCTCAAGGCGACCGCGACGATCCCGAAGATCGCCGGCGGCTCGGGCTCGCTCACCTACCTCGGCCTGCGCTTTCGCAAGGGCCTCTTCTCAGCGGCCTGCCCGAAGGGGCGCCTCCAGGTCGGGGTCAGGAACGCCTTCGACGACGGGGAACTCTCCCTCGGCGGCTTCTTCGCCACCTGCTGACGCCGCTTCCCCGTGCCCGAACCTCACGTCCGGCAGTAGCCGGTCGAGCCAGCGCGGCAGCCACCAGGCGGCCGGTCCGGTGAGGCGCAGCAGGACCGGCAGCAGCAGGAGGCGGATGAGGAACGCATCGAGGAGGACGGCGACGCCGAGGATCGCGCCCATTTCCTTCGGCGGCAGCGGCCCGGAGAGGGCGAAGGTGAAGAAGACCGCGACCATCACCGCGCCGGCGGCGAGGATGATGCGACCCGAGTGGGCGAGGCCGCCGACCATCGCCTCGCGGGCGCTGCCGGTGCGCTCCCAGTGCTCGCGCGCGGAGGAGAGCAGGAAGACGGTGTAGTCCATCGCGATCGCAAAGACCATCGCGAAGAAGAAGACCGGGGCCCAGGCGTCGAGGAAGCCCTGCGATTCGAAGCCGAGCAGGCCGGAGAGGTTGCCGTCCTGGAAGACGAGCTTGGCGACGCCGAACGCGGCCGCCGTCGAGAGCAGGTTGGTGAGCACGCCGAGCGCGGCGATCAGCGGTGCCTGGAAGGCGACCAGCAGGAGCAGGAAGCCGAGGCTGAGGACGACGCCGATCACCAGCGGGGTCTTCGCCGCCAGCGCTGCCTCCAGGTCGTGGTTTTCGGCCGCCGGGCCACCGACCTGCGCCGCTGCGGGCAGCTCGGAGCGGACCCGGTCCAAGGTGGCGCCGAAGGCGGTGCTCGAGGGCGACGCGACCGGCATCGCTTCGATCAGGGCGATCCCGCCGCGCCCGGTCTGGGGCGGCAGCGTCATCGCGATCCCGGGGTCGACCTGCAACCGGGCGGCGACCAGCTTCGCCTCGGCATGTGGCGCCGTCACCTGCATCAGGCCGGTTGCGCCGGGGCCGAACGCGGCGGTCATCTGTTCATAACCCACCCGCGAGTGATCGCCGGGCGGGACGACCTTGATCGACGGCATGCCGGTGCGGGCGCCGAGGACCGGCAGCGCCAGGGCGAGGAGGACGAGCAGGCCGAGGCCGCCGAAGAGCAGCGGCCGCCGCCAGAGCAGCTCCCCCCAACGGGCGAAGCGCGGCGAGCGATGCTCGCCCGAGTGCGCCCAGGGCAGCGCCAGCCGGTCGACCCGCGGGCCGAGCTTGGCCAGCACCGCCGGCAGCAGGGTCAGCGTCGCGGCGAGGACGAAGAGGACCGAGACCATGATCCCGAGCGAGACCGAGCGGAAGGCCGGGCTGGGCACGAGCAGCACCGCCGCCAGGGAGACGATCACGGTCAGGCCGGAGAAGAGGACCGCCTTGCCGGCCGTGTCCATCGTCTGCGCGACCGCCTCGGTGGGCGCCAGGCCGCCGCCGAAGAGGGCGCCGCGGAACCGCATGACGACGAACAGCGCGTAGTCGATGCCGAGCGCCAGGGCGAACATCAGCGCGAAGTTCATCGCCCAGATCGAGATCGGCGAGAGCAGCGTGCCGAGGTAGAGGACCCCGGCGGAGAGGACGAGGCCGGTGATCGTCAGCATCAGCGGCAGCCCGGCGGCGATCAGCGAGCCGAAGGCGAGGACGAGGATCGCCAGCGTCACCGGCCAGGAGAAGAGCTCGGACTTCAGCATCGCGTCTTTGTTGGCTTCGTTGAAGTCGGACCACATGCCGGCGGCGCCGGTCAGGTTGGCTTCGACGCCGGGCGCGGTGACGCCCGCGAGCTCGGTCTTGAGGTCGTTCGCGGCGGCGACCATCCCGTTGGGGTCCTTCGCCGCGGTGGCGCGGACCACGGCGGTGTGCCCGTCGCGGGAGATCGAGACGCCGGGCGCGGGCGGGACCACCTTGCCGACGGCGGGGTCGGCGGCGAGAGCTCGCTCGACGCTGCGCAGCGAGCGCTGGAAGGCGGAGTCTTCGACCGCGAGCCGCCGCGAGTGGACGGCGACCTGGAGCCCGTAGGCCCCGGCGCCGCCGAAGGCCGCATCGACCTGCTTGCGGACCGTCACCGACTCCGACTCGGTCGCTTCCCAGCCGGCGCCGGAGAGCGCGGTCTCGACCCGCGGGGCGAGGAAGCCGAGACCGACGGCGACGACGGCCCAGACGAGGAAGACGGCGCGGCGGTGGGTGGCGGCGATCCGGCCGAGGCGGCCGATCGGTCCGAGCGGGGCGGGCGCTACGGCGCTGGCGGTCACGATCTTCTCCTTTGAGCGTGTACAAACTCACAACTACACAACTTAACAGTTGTACAAGGTACAATAACTAACAAGAGATGGCAAGCCGGCGCAACAAGAACGTGCAGAGCCCACTCAACCCCGAGGCGGCCGAGTTGATCGCGCGGCGCTTCCGCGCCCTCGCCGATCCCACCCGCCTGCGGATCCTCGACCACCTGCGCAACAGCGAAGAGGCGTCGGTAGGGGAGATCACCGAAGCGCTCGGCGCCTCGCAGCAGAACGTCTCCAAGCACCTCTCGGCCCTCCACGCCGAGGGCTTCGTCACCCGCCGCAAGCGCGGCACCAGCTCGCTCTACCGGATCGCCGACCCCGGCGTCCACGAAATCTGCGACGGCGTAACCGCCGGCATAGCCACGCAATTGGCGGAGCTCGAGGCCGTTCTAAGCGCGTAAGGGGGGAGAGTCGAGGGGACGGGGCGCCTTAGTGTCCTCGTGGTTGACCAAAGCGCCCCGGTGGATGTGCAGATCGCGCTCGTCGCACGTGAGCAGCATGGGATCGTGACGGCGGCGCAGCTCGTCGAGGTGGGGTTGACGAAAAGCGCGATCGCCAAGCGCGCGCAGCGGGGGCTTCTTCACCGCCTTCATCGAGGCGTCTACGCGGTGGGACACGAAGGGCTCGCCAACGAGGCGACGTGGATGGCAGCTGTGCTCGCCTGTGGTCTTGGAGCCGCACTGAGCCATGGCGCCGCTGCTGTCCATTGGGGCCTGCTGAAACCGCTCGACGGCCCGATCGACGTCACTGTCCCAACCCACAACGGCCGCAAGCGCCGGCGAGGCATCCGCATCCACCGCTGCGCGACCCTTGGGGCGCCTTGGTCAACCACGAGGACACTAAGGCGCCCCGTCCCGCTGGTGACGGTGCGGGATCGCATCCCCGTGACGACGGTGCCTCGCACGCTTGCGGATATTCCCTCCACGGTTGCGCCCTATCTCGTGCGGCGCGCTATCCGGCAGGCCGAGTTCCTCAAGCTGCCGACGGGGATCGAGACCGATCGCACTCGCAGCGACCTGGAGCGGGACTTCCTCCGCTTGTGCCGCCGCTATCGGCTGCCCGCCCCCGAGGTCAACGTCCTCATCGACGGGATGACGGTCGACTTCCTCTGGCGCGAGCGGATGCTCGTGGTCGAAACCGACAGCTACGCGACGCATGGCGGCACGGTCGCCTTCGAGGACGACCGGGAACGCGACCTGCGGCTGCGCCGGCTCGGGTACTCGGTCCACCACTTCAGCGAACGCCAGCTCGAGCTCGAACCCGCGGCGGTGGCCGCCGACGTGGCCGCGGCGCTACGGGGGACCGGGACCTCATAATCACGGCGTGACCCCGGCCCCGCCCGCGATCGAGACCGAGGCGCTGACCAAGCGGTACGGGCGGCACCGCGGGATCGAGGACGTCACCTTCTCCGTCCGGCCCGGCGAGGTGTTCGGCTTCCTCGGGCCAAACGGGGCCGGCAAGACGACGACGATCCGGACCCTGCTCGACCTGATCCATCCGACCGCCGGGACGGCGCGGCTGTTCGGGCTCGACAGCCGCCGTGACAGCGTCGCGATCCGCGCCCGGCTCGGCAACCTGCCCGGGGACTTCGGCTTCGGCCGCGAGACGCCGGGACGCCGGGCGCTGCACCTGCTCGCGCGGCTGCGCGGCATCGACGGCATCGGCCGCGCCGAGGACCTCGCGGCGCGGTTCCGCGCCGACCTCGACCGCCCGCTCGGCCAGCTCTCGCGCGGCAACCGCCAGAAGATCGGCCTCATCCTCGCCACCTTCCACCGGCCCGAGCTGCTGATCCTCGACGAGCCGACCAGCGGCCTCGACCCACTGATGCAGGAGGAGTTCCTCACGCTCGTCGCCGAGGAACGCGACCGCGGTGCGGCGGTCTTCCTCTCCTCGCACGAGCTCGACGAGGTGCAGCGGGTCTGCGACCGGGTCGGGATCGTCCGCGGTGGCCGCCTGATCGCGGTCGAGCGGATGGCCGACCTGCTCGGTAAGGCGCGCCGCCGCTTCACCGCCGAGCTCGGCGACCCGGCGGGCGTCGAGCGCCTGCGCGAGCTGCCCGGCGTCTCCGACCTCGAGGTCGCGGGCGGCCGCGTCACCTTCACCGCCGCCGGCGACCTCGACGCCATCGTCCGCGAGCTCGCTCCCCACCACGTTCTCGACCTCGAAGCGACGCACCCCTCGCTCGAGGAGGTCTTCCTCGGCTACTACGAGGAAGGGGAGGCGCAGTGACCCGCCAGCTCGGCGGCCTCGTCGCCACCCACCTCTTCGACCGCCGTCGCTCGGTCTGGACCTGGGGGATCCCGCTCGGCCTGATGTCGGCCTTCATCGTCGCGATCTTCCCCTCGGTCGAAACCTCGATCTCCAAGGCGATCGAGGGCTACCCGCAAGGGCTGAAGGAAGCCTTCGGCATCGGCGAGCTGAGCAACGTCGAGCAGTACCTGCACGCCGAGATGCTGAGCCTGATCGTGCCGCTGGCGCTCGGCTACCTGGCGGTGCGCGCGATCGCCAGCGGCCTCACCGGTGCGGCCGAAACCGGCCGGCTCGACGTCCTCCTCTCCTCGCCGGTCTCGCGCACCCGCCTGGTCGCCGCCGGCTTCCTCGCCACCGCGGTCGAGCTGGCGCTCGTGCTCCTCGTCACCGGGGTCCTCACCGGCATCGGCAGCCTGCTCGCCGGCGCCGGTCTCGCCGCCGGCCCGGCCACCGCCGGCTTCGCCAACGTCTGGCCGCTGGCCCTGCTCTTCGCCGGGCTCGGCATCGTCGCCGCCGGCTTCTCGCTGCGCACCAGCGTCGTCACCGGTTCGGTCGCCGGCGTCCTAGTGGCGATGTACGTCCTCGACCTCGTCGGCCGCCTCGACCCCGACCTCTCCGGCGTCCGCTACCTCACGGTCTTCAAGTACTACGGCAACGCGATCGAGGACGGCATCGACCCGCTCGCTTTCGCCGGCGTCACCGCAGTCGCCTGCCTCCTCGCCGCACTCGGCGCCTGGCTCTTCGAGCGCCGGGACCTGGCCGCCTAGCCGCCCAGGTCCGGAAGCGGGCGCGCGGCCAGCCGCCCTCCGGTGCGCCGCATTTCCTCCAGGTCACCCGCCTCGACGACGGAGGCGACGGCCGCGGGACGCTCCCCGGGGGCAAGCCCGTCCTCGCCGACCACAAGGTGCAGCGGCTTGCCCGCCCGCTCGCAGCTCGCCGCGATCTCGCCGACGACCTTGCCTTTGAGGCTCTGCGAGTCAAAGCGGCCCTCGCCGCTGACAACGGCGTCGGCGAGCGCCAGGCGCCGGCCGAACCCGATCGCATCGAGGACGAAGGCGGCACCCGGACGCAGCCGCGCGCCGTGTGCCCAGAGGCCGCCGGAGAGGCCACCGGCGCAGCCGGCCATCGGCACCCCTCGCGGATCGCGCGGCAGCGTGGCAGCCAGCGCGTCGAGCCGCGCGGCCAGCCGCTCGACCGCCGCCGGTCCCGCTCCCTTCTGCGGCGCGAAGACCCGCGCCGCGTCCTCATAAGGGGTGGCGACGTCGCAGAGAACCTCGATCGCCACCGCGCCGAGGAGCCCGGCATCGCCCAGCGCCTCGATCGCCCCGGCTCCCCCGTCGGTCGTCGCGCTGCCGCCCACCGCCACGAGCACGGTCCGCGCGCCCGCCGCGACAGCGGCGGCGATCAACTCCCCCGTCCCGTAGGTGTCGGCCCGCTCCGGGTCCCGCTCGTCCGGCGCCACAAGCGTCAGCCCTGAGGCCTCGGCAGTCTCGACGACCGCCCTCGCACCGTCGCCGAGCATCCCGAAGCTCGCCTCGATCGGCCGCCGCAGCGGGTCGTGGACAGTCACCATCCGGCGCTCGCCGCCCAGCGCCGCAAGCAGTACGTCCATCGTCCCCTCGCCGCCGTCGGCGACCGGGCAGCGGTCCGTCTCGCCCCCGCCCGCCTCGATCCCCGAGGCGATCGCCTCCACCACCTCGCCGGCGCCGAAGATCCCCTTGAACGAGTCGGGGGCGACGAGGAAGCGCATCGGTCTCGCAGCCGCAACTATTCGGGCGCCGGGACCTGCGAGGCCACCGGGACGATGGAGAGCCGCCGGGTCATGGCTTGCCCCGCCGATACAGCCAGCGCTCGAAGAGGCTGTCAAGCCCGCGGCCGCTGACTTCCTCGGCCAGCGATCGGAACTGGCCGATGGTGGCGTTGCCGTAGCGGTGCTCGCTCGTCCAGCGACGCAGGACGCGCAAAAACGGCTGCGTGCCGATCTGCTGCCGCAACGCCTGCAGGGCCATCGCGCCGCGCACGTAGGTGGTCGGGTCGAAGAGCTGCTTGGGGCTCCCGAGCCGGGCCGGGGGCGGGTTCCAGAAGCGCTCGTCCGAGGCCGGCACGCCGCTCAGCCGCTGGAAGATCGCGTGGGCGCTGCGGCCGCCGTGGCGCTCGGCGTAGTACCACTGGGCCCAGGTCGCGAACCCCTCGTTGAGCCAGATCTGCGGCCAGCGCTGCAGCCCGACCGAGTCGCCGAACCACTGGTGCGCGGTCTCGTGGACGATCGTCGTCACGTCGGGGACGAAGGCGTAGATCGGTCGACTCTGGGTCTCCAGCGCGTAGCCGAGCGTGGGAGCGAAGTCGACCAACGAGCCGGCCGAGGCGAACGGGTAGGCGCCGAAGGCGCGGCTCTCGAAGGCGATCACCTCTGGCAGCGCCGCCAGCGGCCCGCGCGAGCCGCGCTCCAGCCGCGGGTCGATCAGGGTCCAGGTCGGCAGGCCGCCCGCCCGGCCTTTGACGATCCGCCCCCGGCCGATGTTGAGGACCGCCAGGTAGGTGCTCATCGGCGCCGGTTCGACCCAGTTCATCTGCACCAGGCCGCGGCCTGGGTCGCTGCCGCGCTCGCGCCGGCCGTTGGCGACCGCCTTCAGCTGTTCGGGGACGGTGATGTGGAACCTGAAGGTCGCCTTGTCGCTCGGGACGTTGTTGCAGGGGATCCAGGCGGCGGTCCCCTGCGGCTCGCCGACTGCGATCACCCCGTCGTCGGTGCGGAACCAGCCCTCCTGGCTGCCGTCGGGGTCGGTGACCTTCGGCGGCAGCCCTTCGTAGAGGACGAGGGCGGTGAAGCTCTCGCCCTTCTCGATTGGATCCGCGGGGGTGACGATCAGCTTCCCCGGGCTGCGGCGGAAGCGGGCCGGGCCGAAGCCGACTCGGACTCCTTTGACCTTCGGCCCGAGGAAGTCGAGGGAGAAACTCCGCAGCGCTTCCGTCGCCACCGCTTCGATCTTCGTCTCCGCCTCGATCCTGCCGCCCTTCGGCTTGTAGGCGAGTCGCGCGTCGTAGTGGACCGCGTCGTAGCCCTCGTTGCCGGCGCGGGGGAAGAAGGGTTCGCCCGCGGGCTTCGCGGCGAGTGCCTGCGCCGCGCCGACCAGGGCGAGGACGGCGAGGGCGGCGAGGCTGAGGCGGGTAGAGCGCAAGAATCGATCCTATGGCGAAGGCGAAGGGCAGAACCAAAAAGGGAGAACTGGGCGAGTACGAGCGCAAGCGGGACTTCGGCAAGACCGCCGAGCCGGCGCCGAAACGGCGCCCCCGCAAGGGGGGTGCGCCGCGCTTCGTCGTCCAGGAACACAGCGCCCGCCGCCTGCACTGGGACCTGCGGCTGGAGCACGACGGCGTCGCCGCCTCCTGGGCGATCCCCAACGGCATCCCCGAGGACCCGGCCGAGAACCGCAAGGCCGTCCACACCGAGGACCACCCGCTCGAGTACCTCGAGTGGGAGGGCGAGATCCCGGAGGGCGAGTACGGCGCCGGGACGATGACGATCTGGGACTCGGGCACCTACGAGCTGGAGAAGTGGGAGCCGGGGAAAGTGATGGTCGAGTTCCACGGCGAGCGCCTGCAGGGCCGCTACGCGCTCTTCCGCGCCGGCAAAGACGCCCAGGACTGGATGATCCACCGGATCGACCCGCCGGCCCGCGAGCGCGACCCCTTCCCCGAGAACGTGGTGCCGATGCTGGCCCGGCTCTCGACCCTGCCGCGCGACGCCGACGAGTGGGCGGTCGAGGTCAAGTGGGACGGGGTGCGGGCGATCGCCTACTGCCGGCCCGGCCGCGTCCAGCTGCAGACCCGCAACCTCAACGACGTCACCGCCCAGTACCCCGAGGTCAGACGGCTCTCCCGCCGGCTCGGCTCCTTCGACGCGGTCCTCGACGGCGAGCTGGTCGTCTTCGACGAGCACGGCCACCCGAGCTTCGAGCTGCTGCAGCAGCGGATCCACCAGACCGAGCCGAACGTGGTGCGGCGGCGGATGAAATCCCACCCCGTCGTCTACATCGTGTTCGACCTCCTCTACTTCGACGGCCACGACCTCACCGGCCTCCCCTACGAGCGCCGCCGCGAGGTGCTCGACAGCCTCGAGCTCGACGGCGAGAGCTGGCGGACGCCGGGCTACTCGGTCGGCCACGCCGCCGAGCTGCTCGAGGCGAGCCGCGAGCAGGGTCTCGAGGGGATGGTCCTCAAGCGCCTCGACAGCCCCTACGCGCCGGGCAAGCGCACCGGCGCTTGGCTGAAGGTGAAGAACACGCTGCGCCAGGAGCTGGTGATCGGCGGCTGGACCCCGGGCGAGGGACGGCGCCAGAAACACCTCGGCGCGCTCCTCGTCGGCTACTTCGAGGGCGAGGGTTCGGAGCGGAAGCTCCGCTACGGGGGCAAAGTCGGGACCGGGTTCAAGCAGGCCGACCTCGAGGACCTGGCCGCGCGGCTGGCGCCGCTGGCGCGGAAGACGAGCCCCTTCGAGACCGGCGCCGCGCCGCCGAAGCACGCTCGCTTCGTCGAGCCGCGGCTGGTCGCCGAGTTCGAGTTCCGCGAGCTGACCAAAGAGGGAATGGTCCGCCACGGCGCCTTCAAAGGGCTGCGCGAGGACAAGCCGGCCGCCGAGGTCGAGCTGGAGCAGCCCACGCCCGGTTAGAAGCACCGGCATACGGGCACCTAGGCCGTATGGAGAGCAACACGGTCAGGCGCGATTACAAGCCCGAGGGCGAGAAGCCGAAGACGGGCCTCTGGCCGACCCTGAAGCGGACGCTGACCGAGTTCCAGGAGGACAACCTCACCGACTGGGCGGCGGCGCTCACTTATTACGGCTTGCTGGCGCTGTTCCCCGCGCTGATCGCGATGGTCTCGCTGATCGGGATCTTTGGCGACCCCACCACGACGACCGCGAAGCTGACCGAAATCATCACCGAAATCGGCCCGGAATCCGGCGCCGAGACCTTCGAAGGCCCGATCAAATCGATCGTCGAAAACCAGAGCGCCGCCGGCATCGCCTTCGTCGTCGGCCTCGCCGTGGCGCTGTGGTCGGCCTCGGGCTACGTCGGCGCCTTCACCCGCGCCTCGAACATCATCTACGAGACCCCCGAGGGCCGCCCGTTCTGGAAGCTGCGGCCGCTGCAGATCGCGGTCACCCTGGCGATGATCGTGATGATGGCGCTGCTGGCGATCGGCCTCGTCCTCACCGGCCCGGTGGTCGAAGCCGTCGCCAACCCCATCGGCCTCAGCAGCACCGCCGTCGACGTCTGGAACGTCGCCAAGTGGCCGGTGATGGCTGCGATCTTCATCCTCATGGTCGACGTCCTCTACTTCACGACCCCGAACGTGAAGATCCGCGGCTTCAAATGGGTCACCCCTGGAGCGCTGGTCGCGATCGTCGTCTGGGCGATCGCCTCGGCGCTGTTCGCCTTCTACGTCTCCAACTTCAGCTCCTACGACAAGACCTACGGCACCCTCGCCGGCCTCGTCGTCCTCCTGCTCTGGTTCTGGATTACCAACCTGGCGATCCTCTTCGGCCACCAGATGAACGCCGAGCGCGAGCGCAGCGCCGAGATAGAGGAAGGCCTGCCGCGGGCCGAGAAGGAGATCCAGCTCGAGCCGCGCGACGAGCCCAAGGACCAGAAGACCACGTGACCAAGGAGGCAGCGACCCGATGAAGTTCATCTTCGCCCCGATCGGCATCGTCCTCGGCTTGATCGCCGGAATGATCGGCTCCAAGATCTTCGAACGGATCTGGGCCCTGATCGACGAAGAGGAGCCGCCGAAGCCCGAGCACCGCGAATTCTCCTGGCCGAAACTCGTCGCGGCGCTGCTGATCGAGGGTGCGATCTTCCGCCTCGTCAAAGGCCTGGTCGACCACGGCACCCGGACCTCCTTCGCCAAACTCACCGGCTCCTGGCCGGGCGAGGAGCGACCGGAGCGGGAATAGATCCCCTGCCTCGGGGGTAGGTAGTGGATTGCAGCCAGTCGTTCAGTGCAAACCACGAACGGAGGAGCAGATGAACGCCAGGGCAGATAGAGGAGACAGAGGCATCGGCGGGATCTCATTGGGGGGCATCCTCGTGATCATCGGGATCCTGGTAGCCCTCTTCTGGAGCGTCGTGCTGGGGATCATCATCATCCTGATCGGGCTGATTGCCTTCGGCGGCTTCGCCCGCGGCAAGTGGTACTAGCGCGGGTAGCGCGCCTCTGAATCTCCGGTAGCCAGGGAACCATTCCGGCGCGTGGGTAGGCTGCGGTAAGGTCAGCCCACGTTGTCGGGGGGCCCATCGCGAACCGCGCGCATCGCCTGGATTGTCGCCGCGATTGCGGTCGTTTTCCTTGTCTGGATGCTGGCCGGCAGTGCCAGCGCCGGCATCGCCTTTTTCTATTCGGTGCCGATCGGCCTCGCGGCCTGGTGGTTCGGGTTGCGGGCCGGCTTGCTCGCCGCCCTGGCGTGCACCGGCCTCTTCGCGGTCGGGCATGGCATCCACCCGGTCCCGCATTTCGGCGTGGCGCTGGCGATCCGCGCCGTCTTCTTCGCCGGCGTCGCTGTGGTCGTCGCGCTGGTCGCCGAGCGACTGCAGGCGCTCGAGCACTCGGCCGAGGAACTGGAGTCGATCCGAGCGGCGCTGGCCCCGGCGGAGCTGCCGAACCTGCCCGGGATCGACGCCGGCGCCGCCTTCGTCCCGTCCGAACTGGGCGTCTCGGGAGACTTCTACCTGCTCACCAACGGCCCCGACGGCGCCGCGGTGGCGATCGTCGGCGACGTCGTCGGCCACGGCCCGGAGGCCGCTCGGCTCGCCACCTTCATCCGCGCCCGGCTCGCCGCCTTCGCGGCGAGCACCGACGACCCGGCCGAGCTGCTGACGATGGCGAACGCGGCGCTCGTCGACCGGCCGGGCCGGCGGCAGGAATTGGTCAGCGCGGTCTGCGTGCGGATGCGCCCCGGGGACGAGACCGTCTGCTGGGCCCGCGCCGGGCACCCGCCGCCGCTGCGCCTGCCCGACCTCGCCGAGCTCGACCCCGACGGCTCGACCTTCCTGCTCGGCGCCGACGCGACGCTGGCGCTGGAGAACACCGAGGCGTCGATCGCCGCCGGAGAGAGCCTCGTCGTCTACACCGACGGCGCCACGGACGTTCGCCGCGGCCGCGAGATGCTCGGCCTCGACGGGCTCTCCCGCACGCTTGCGCCGCTCAACGGCCTCGCCGCCCGGGTGATCGCCGGCGAGGCCGAACGATCGATCCTCGGCTGGGCCGACCGGCCGATCCGCGACGACCTCTGCCTTCTGGTTCTGAAGCCGCGAGTTAATACTTAAAAGTACTTGACCAAAACTCCCGACCGCCCTAACAATAGGTCGACAACGTCTCGGGGCGAAAGCCACGACGAAGGGAGAGAGATGAAATACCTGACGAGGCTCGGCCTGCTCGGGATCGCGGTCGCGGCGGTCGTCGCGTTCGGAGGCGTGGGGACCGCCTCGGCGACCGAACTGTGCACAGTCGGCATCGAACCCTGTCCCGGCGAAACGCTTGAGAGTGCGGGCACTGCCCTGGAAGCGACAACGACCCTGTTGACGATCACAGCCGGAGCCAGCGGGAACATCACATGCACCCACTCGCTGATCAAAGGGAAAACCACCGACGCCGGGGGCAAAGGCAAAGACGTCGAAGCGACGATCGAAAGTTTCACCGCCTCGGGCAAAGGGCCGGGCGGAGAATGCACCAACGACCTGGCGTTCGGCGGCACCGCCAGTTGCACGGTCAGTCCGGTCAACCTCCCCTGGAAAGCCCCCCTCTCCAAGTCCGCTCTGCCGGACGGGACGATGACCTGGAGCAGCAGCGGTAAAGGCGACCCGGGCTTCACAGTCAAATGCGCGACGCAGATGATGGAATGCATCTTCAGCGCCACCAAACACGTCCTCGATTTCAAAGGCGGCAAACCCGCCCTGCTGAAAGCGGTCGACGAGCCGCTCGTGGCAGCGCAGGAGGGGTTCAGCTTCTGCCCGAGCAAAGGTACGTGGGACGCCACCTACACGGTGTTGAAACCGACGCAGGGCTATCTGGTCAACTGATCGCGCCGAGGCGGTAGCGTCAGCTGCGTGCCGCCTGCCGCTCGACCTCTGTTCGCGGTGACCAACGCGATCCCAGCAGCCGCCCTGCGGCTGCTGGAGGAGGCCGGTGAGGTGCGTGCCGACGAGCGGGAGACGGCGATCCCGCGCGCCGACCTGCTGGAGCTGGTCGCCGGCGCCGAGGCGGTCCTCACTCTGCTCGGCGACCGGGTCGACGAGGAGTTCCTCGACGCGGCCGGGCCGCAGTTGCGCTGCGTCGCCAACGTCGCCGTCGGCTACGACAACGTCGACGTCGCCGCGGCGGAGCGCCGCGGCGTGGTGGTGACCAACACCCCCGGCGTCCTCGACGACGCGACCGCCGACCTGACGATGGCGCTGATCCTGGCGGCGACGCGGCGGATCGTCGAGGGCGACCGCCTGGTCCGCTCCGGCCGCGACTGGAACTGGGGGATGCACTTCATGCTCGGCAGCTCGCTGCAGGGCAAGCGGCTGGGGATCGTCGGCCTCGGCAGCATCGGCAAGTGGGTGGCCCAGCGGGCGCGCGCCTTCGGGATGGAGATCGCCTACCACCAGCGGAACCCTGCGCCCGCCGAGGTCGAGGCGGCGCTCGGCGCCGAACGGATGCCGCTGGAGCGGCTGCTGGCGGAGGCCGACGTGCTCAGCCTGCACTGTCCGCTGACGCCGGAGACGCACCACCTCATCGGCGCCGCCGAGCTGGCGGCGATGAAGCCGAGCGCCGTCCTCGTCAACGTCGCCCGCGGCCCGGTGGTCGACGAGGCGGCGCTGGCCGAGGCGCTGGCGGAGGGCCGGATCGCCGCCGCGGGTCTCGACGTCTACGAGCACGAGCCCCAGGTCGAGCCGCGCCTGCTCGAGCTCGACAACGTCGTCCTCAGCCCGCACCTCGGCTCGGCCACGGTCGAGACCCGCACGGCGATGGCCGAGCTGGCCGCCCGCAACGCGATCTCTGTACTCAGCGGCCAAGGGCCGCTGACCCCGGTCACGTCACAATGACCCGGTGAGCGGAAACACCCCACCCCCCAGGCGAACTGCATCAACTTCTACTTCTGCTGGGTGTAGAAGTTGATGCAGTTCGGGAGGGTGGTGCAGCATCGGGTTGGGGGTGAGGGGACGGCTGGGGTCTCGACGCGGACGGCGCCGATCTGGGACCCCGCCACCGGCAAGCAGCAGGCCGAGGTCGTCCTCGCCGAGCCGGCCGACGTCGACGCCGCAGTCGCCGCCGCGCGGGCCGCCTTCGAGGAGTGGTCGCAGGCTTCGCTCAGCCGCCGGGCCAAGATCATGTTCGCCTTCCGGCAGCTGCTCGACGCCAACGTCGGGGAGCTGGCGCGGATCGTCTCCTCCGAGCATGGCAAGGTCCTCGACGACGCCAAGGGCGAGGTGATGCGCGGGCTGGAGGTGGTCGAGTTCGCCTGCGGCATCCCGCAGCTGCTGAAGGGCGAGTACTCCGACCAGGTCTCGACCACGGTCGACGCGTACTCCTTCCGCCAGCCGCTCGGCGTCTGCGCCGGGATCACCCCGTTCAACTTCCCGGCGATGGTGCCGATGTGGATGCACCCGGTCGCGATCGCCTGCGGCAACACCTTTGTCCTCAAGCCCTCCGAGCGCGATCCCTCGGCCTCGAACCTGGTCGCCGAGCTCTACGCCGAGGCCGGGCTGCCGGAGGGAGTCTTCAACGTCATCCACGGCGACAAGGTCGCGGTCGACGCGCTGCTCGACCACCCCGACGTCGCCGCGGTCTCCTTCGTCGGCTCGACCCCGATCGCCTCCTACGTCCATGCCCGCGCCACGGAGAAGCGCAAGCGGGTGCAGGCGCTCGGCGGGGCGAAGAACCACGCGGTGGTGATGCCCGGCGCCGACCTCGGCTACGCCGCCGACCAGCTCGCCGCCGCCGGCTTCGGCTCGGCCGGCCAGCGCTGCATGGCGATCTCGGTCGCCGTCGCAGTCGGCGAGTCCGGCGACGCGCTGGTCGACGAGGTCGCCCGCCGCGCGCACGAGATCAAGGTCGGCCCCGGCCTCGAGCCCGGCTCGGAAATGGGCCCGGTGGTGACGCCGCAGGCGCGCGACCGGATCGTCGACTACATCGGCCAGGGAGCCGAGGCGGGCGCGCGGCTGACGGTCGACGGGCGCGAGCTGGAGATGGAGGGCGGCGGCTTCTGGGTCGGGCCGACGCTGATCGACCAGGTGGACCCGGGGATGTCGGTCTACACCGACGAGATCTTCGGCCCGGTCCTCTCGGTCGTCCGCAGCGGCGGCCTCGAGGAGGCGATCGCCCTGATCAACTCCAACTCCTACGCCAACGGCGCCGCGATCTTCACCGGCTCCGGCTACGAGGCCCGCCGCTTCCAGCGCGAGGTCGAAGTCGGGATGATCGGCGTCAACGTCCCGATCCCGGTGCCGATGGCCTTCTACTCCTTCGGCGGCTGGAAGGACTCGCTCTTCGGCGACCACCACGTCCACGGCCCCGAGGGCGTCCGCTTCTACACCCGCGGCAAGGCGATCACCAGCCGCTGGCCGAAAAGCGCCGGCTCCGCCGGCAACAGCGCCTTCGGCGGCATGAGCTTCCCGACCTCGAACTGACTCAGGGGGAGGGCGGCTGGCCGACGGCCAGACAGAGGCGGTCGTAGATCTCGTCGGCCTGCTCGACCGACATCGCCGGCCGGCGGCGGGCGAAGTACCCGGCGAGCATCCGGGCGGGAAGGATCGTGACGCCGCGCCGCTTGGCTGGAACGCTGTCGACGATGTAGGCGTGGCTGAAGACCAGCAGCGCCTCCACCTGCATGCTGGTGATCCGCTCGAGCGTCTTCATCTCGCCATAGCTCTGGGCGAGCATCTTCGGGTCGAGGTAATCGAGCTGGAGGCGGCCTCTGCGGCTCTTCGTCTCGACCGTGTAGAGGCCGCCCGGGCCGACGACGACGTGGTCGATATTTCCCCTGCCGAAGCTGACGTCGTGGATCACCTGCCACCCATCGGCGACGAGGCCCTCGAGAACCGCGCCGACGACTTCCTCGCCTTCGGCCCCCTGGGACCAGGCGGCGTGATCGCGCTTGAACCTGCCGCCGAGGAAGCGCAGCCATCCGCGCCGGTTCGCCTCCGCCCTGACGTGCTGCCCGGCGACCCGCCGCGGCTCGATCTCGGTACTCATCGGTGCTTTCTCGGCCGATGGGCCGGTCGGGATGAGCCGCGCAAGCGGATGTTCGGTCGGTGCGGCCCTAACGAAGCTCGGCGAGGAGCTCCCCCAGCCCGATCGCCTCGACGTCGTCGGCCAGCGGGAAGCGCTCGCCGCCCGGGTAGACGACGAAGCTGCGTTCCGGCGCGATGTCGGCGATGGCAGAGCGAACCCCCCGTTCGAGCTTCGGCGCCAGGGTCCGCTTCACCTCGATCGCCCACTCGCGACCGTCGGGCCAGGAGAGGACAAGGTCGATCTCCGCACCCCCGCTGGTTCGATAGAAGCTCGGCTCGGCGTCCGTTCCCGCGACACCGATCAGGTTCTCGATCACGAGTCCCTCCCAGCTCCCGCCGACGACCGGGTGTCCCAGCAGCGACTCCTTGTCGGCGATGCCGAGCAGGGCGTGGAGCAGGCCGCTGTCGCGCACGTAGACCTTTGGGGATCGCACCAGGCGCTTGCCGGCGTTCGCCAGCCGGGGCGGGAGGCGGCGGACCAGCAGCAGGTCGACCAGCAGGTCGAGGTAGTTGCCCACCGTGGCGCCGCTGATGCCGAGACCGCGAGCGATGTTGGCAGCATTCAGCAGGCCTCCCTGGCTGTGCGCAAGCATCGTCCACAGCCGCCGCAGCGTCTCCGCCGGGATCCGCGGGCCGAGCTGTGGGATGTCCCGCTCGAGATAGGTGCGGATGAAGTCGCGTCGCCAGCGCAGGCTCGCTTGGTCGTCGACCGCGAGGAAGCTCTCCGGAAAGCCTCCGCGAACCCAAAGCTGATCGAGCGCTTCGGCACCGACCTCGGTGAGATCGAGTGGGGTGAGCTCGGCGAAGGCGACTCGTCCGGCGAGGGTCTCACCGCTTTGGGCCAAGAGCTCCAGTGAGGCCGATCCGAGGAGGAGGAAGCGTCCGGTCGGGTTGCCTTCACGGCGGCCGCGATCGATCACGCCGCGGAGGACTTCAAACAGCCCGGGCATTCTCTGAATCTCATCCAGCACCAGCATCTCGTCGGTATGGTCGGCGAAGTAGAGTTCCGGCTCGGTCAGCCGGGCACGGTCGCTTTCGGACTCGAGGTCGAGGTAGGTTGCCGGATGCCCGGCGGCAATCTCCAGGGCGAGGGTGGTCTTACCCGCTTGTCGCGGGCCCGTTAGCACCACCGCTGGCGACTGGGCGAGCAGTGATGCCACCTGGGGAGCGATTCGCCTCTCAATCATCCCTGTAAATCTATCACGTCATGAAAGAATTGCAGGGATGAGCTGCCTGCCTGACGATGCGATTAGATGTGGGAGCGATGGAATTTCTCGGCCGAGAGCAGCTTTGCCAGGGCAAGCATGTCGACTTCGTCGCCAAGCGCTACCGGCGCGCCGACGGGAGCGAGGTCGAGCGGGAGGTTGTCGAGCATCCGGGCTCGGTGGCGGTGCTGGCCTACGACGAGGAGTTCGCCTACCTGGTCGCGCAGCCGCGCGAGGCGGTGGAGGACGACGAGTTGCTGGAGATCCCGGCGGGGACGCTCGACGTCGAGGGGGAGAGCGAAATCGAGTGCGCGCGGCGGGAGCTGGCCGAGGAGGCGGAGCTGCGGGCCGAGAGCTGGGAGCTGGTCCACGTCATCTACCCGAGCCCCGGCTTCCTGACCGAGAAGGTGACGATCTTCGCGGCGACCGGCCTCGGGCCGGCGAGCGGCGAGCTCGACGACGACGAGGAGATCGAGATCGTCCGCCTGCCGCTGGCCGAGATCGACCGCGCCCTGCCGGACATCCGCGACGCGACCACGGTGATCGCGCTGCAATGGCTGAAGGAGCGGCTCAGGGGGTAGAGGGGCCTCGTGTTCCTCTTCTTCTCGAACAACCTCGGCTGCGCGGGATCCCTACTGGTCTCCGCCGTGGTGACCCTGATCCTGCTGCTGCTCTTCGGGGTGATCGAACTCGGCTAGGCGAAACACGTCGGCCAGCTCCGCCTCCAGGCCGTAGGCGAGGTGGCGCAGCGTCCCCCAATCGGCCTCGACCTCCCCGGCTTCCACGCGGCGCAGCTCCGCCACCGGCGTCTCCGCCCGCTCGGCAAGCTCCTCCTCGCTCAGGCCGGCTTGCTCGCGCAGCTTCCGGATTGCCCTTCCTAGGGCGACGTTCTTTGCTTCTTGGGGCTCTCCCACTCGGTACGAGACGGTACAGGCGCCGGCGCCGCCACCTGGGCAAGTGCCCGCGCGGCCCCGTCGAGGACGGGCGCGCCGTGGGAGGGGAGGACGAGCTCGACCGGCAGCTCGAGGGCCGGGCGCAGCGCGCGGCGCAGCTCCTCAAGGTTCGTCGACTGCGGCAGCCAGCCTGCCGGGCAGGTGTGGAGCCCCGTCCCCCTTTCGCCGTCGCCGAGCAGCGCGTCGCCGGCGATCAGCGCGCGCGAGCGCGGCTCCCAGAGCAGGACCTCGCTGCGCGGGCGGGCCTCGATGGCGACCAGGCCGGCGGGCAGCGCGTCGCCGACGCGGAAGACGTCGGTGACCGGGGCGCGCCGCTCGACCGCGGCCCGGTTCCGCGAGTGCGCCCAGACGCGGGTCAGCGGCGGGGGTGCTGACGGACCTGGCGGTCGCGCTCGGCGATCTCCCGCATCCGGCGGTGCTGCTCGGCGGCGTTGGCGATGGTGAAGCTGGCTAGGAATCGCATGACTGCCTCCTTTCGAGGTCTACGACACTGGCTAAATCGATTTGCCAGTGTCTTCAACACTAGCTAAACTGGTTAGAAGGTGTCAACCCCGCTTAACAAAGCCGAACTTGCCCCCGACGCCGAGCTGGTCGTCGAGTTCGTCAACACCCGCGACGTCGAGGAGGAGACCGACTCGATCGCCGATCCCGACGGCTTGGGGGCCTGGGTTGAGGAGACGACCGGGGAGGACCCCGGCGATCTCGAGCCCGAGGACGTCGGCCGGGTCCAGCGGCTGCGCGAGTCGCTGCGCTCGCTGATGCGGGCGAATAACGGCCAGGAGATCCGCGGCGACGAGCTCGAGCCCCTGCGCGAAGCCGCCGAGCGGACCCGGATCAGGACCACCTTCGCCGCCGACGGCCAGCTCGCGCTCGTCCCCGCTCGCGCCGGCCTCAGCGGCTTCGAAGCCCGCCTCTTGATGGCCATCGAGCACCTCCAGTGCCACGGGGCCTGGCCGCGCCTCAAGGCCTGCACCGACGAGGGCTGCCAGTGGGCCTTCTTCGACGCCACCCGCAACCACTCGCGCACCTGGTGCTCGATGGACGTCTGCGGCAACCGCGAGAAGACGCGCCGCTACCGGGAGCGCAAGGGCAAAGGCGCCTGAGCCGAGCCGTTCGCGGCTCCGCGCTCCGCGCCGTGCTTGGTCCGCTCGCAGAGGTCGGCGAACTTGGCGAGCAGCTCTTCCAGCCGGGTCAGCGTCGGGCCCTCGCGGCCGAGCGGTTCCTGGTGGGCGGCGCCGGAGATCTCGCGCATCGCGACGTCGATCTCCTCGGCCAGCTCGGGCGTCCAGCGGATCGCGTGCAGGTTCTGGACGCGGATCGGCAGCGCCTGGCGCTCGATCACCCCGTTCAGCAGGTAGACCTCGATCAGCCGCTCGTAGGCTTTGCGCAGGTCCAGCAGCCATAGCTGCGCCCGGCGCTCGTAGCGTGAGTCGCCTCCCTTGTAGAGGCCTTTCAGCTCGCTCCGCAGCTCGTGGCGCAGCGCCTTCAGGCGTTGCATCGGCGAGCGCGCCTCCCAGGGGAGGTTGTCGCTGACGACGCCGACCTGCCCGTCGACCCGGGTCAGCGCCTGGGAGTGCAGCTCCAGCCCCAGCTCTTCGGCCTTCTCCACCAGGTAGGCGACGAAGACGAGGTCGTGGGTGAGGACGACGACCTGGCGGCGCTGCGCTTCCTCCACCAGCCGGGCGGCGAGGTGGTCGCGGCGCCGGTGGTCCAGCGAGGAGACCGGGTCGTCGAGGACGATCGCGCTGCGCTCGTTGCTGACCCGCAGCTCGGCGAGGAAGAAAGCGGTGGCCAGCGCCGTCTGCTCGCCGGTGCTGAGCACCTTCGCGACCCGCTCCCGGCCCTCGCTGCGCAGCTTGAAGCGCACTGCCGGCTTTCCCTTGCTGGCCGAGGAGGCGAGCTCGACGCGCTCGGCGATCGGGTCGAGCTCCTCGACCTCCTCCGCCAGCGCCTCCTGCAGCCGCCCGGTGATCGCCAGCCGGCTCAGCTCGCCGATCCGCTGCGAGATCCGCCGCGTCGAGAGCTGCGCCCGCGCCTCTTCCCAGGCGTTGATCTCCTCCAGCGCCCGCAGGTGCTCGATCAGCTCGTCGAGCCGTTCTTCGACCGACCGCCGACCGCGCAGCTCGCCCAGCCGGCGCTCGATCCGGTCGCGCTCTCGGCGGTCGCCGAGGACGGCGAACCCTTCGGCTTCGGCGATCTGGACGGCGACGAAGTCCCGCAGCGGCCCCAGCTCCAGCCTGCGGCCCGGGTGCGGCTCGGTCCTGCCGGTCGCGATCCCGAGCCGGTCGGCAAGCGCCTCGAGCGCGGCGTCGACTGTGGCCTGCAGCTGCTCGCCGCCGGCGGCGATCGCCAGCTCGGCGATGTGGAGGATCCGCTCCAGGCTCGGCAGGCCTTCGAGCCGCTCGGTCAGCGCCCGGTCGACGAGGCGGACCTGGTCGCGGAGCTCGCCGGAGACGAAGGCCTCGAAACGGTGCATCCGCTCGTGGGCCTCGGAGCCGAGCGGCTGCTGGCAGGTGGGGCAGGTCGCCCCCTCGCCCTCGGCGGGGAACTCGCCGCCGCCCGTCTCGACGAAGCGCCGCGCCGCCTCCCACATCTCCCGCCAGGCCTCGCCGCCGGTCCCCGGCTGCGGCTGGTCGGCGAAGGCCTCGGCGGCGAGCTGGTCGACAGCGGCCGTCGCCCGCGCCAGCCGCTCGCGCAGCTCGGCGATCTCCGCCAATGCCTCGTCGTCGAGCCGGTCCCAGGCGTCCTGCAGCTCGGTCGCGAGCTTCTTCACCGCGGCGGCTCGCTTGCGCGCGGCCCGCTCCAGCTCCTCGCCGCGCTCGCCGGCGATCGTCGCCTCGGCCCGCTCCAGCTCGGCCAGCTCCTCCAGCTCGGCCTCGTCGAGGCGGGAGAAGGCCCGCGCTTCCTCGGGGCTCATCTCACCGGGCAGCGGCGGCATCGTCTCGCGCCGCTCCTCGATCCGCCGCGCCAGCTCCGCCGACAGCTCGTCCTGCGCCGCCGCCATCTCCTTCAGCAGCCGCAGCGGCCGCGGCGTGTGCTCGATCGCGTTGGACTTGGAAATGTGGACCTCCGCGCAGCTGGCGTCGAAGGCGGTCATCGCCGAGAGGATGCGTGGCGCCTCCGCGTTCAGGTCGACCTCCAGGACCCGCTCGGAACCGTCGACGGCGAGGACGAACTCGGCGGTCTGCGGCGCCTCGGCCTTGCCGGGGTCGAAGACGTCGTGCAGCACCTCGCCGACTTCGGCCGCCCGGCAGACCCGCCGGCAGAGGCGGCCGTAGCCGCTCTTGCCGGCGCCGTTCTCGCCGAAGACGACGTTCAGCCCGGGGCCGAAGCGCAGCACCTGCTCGCCGGCCAGCCGGTTGACGTTGCGGAGGTTGCGGATCTCCCGCAGCTCGACCTGCCCGTGCTCGGCCTCGTCGGCCGGCAGGTTCGCCAGCTCCAGCGGCGGCAGCTCCGGCGCTCCCGGCTCCTCGCAGAGGACGGCCAGCACCTCCGTCCGCCCCGCCTCGTCGAGCGGGCCGTCGCAGAGCTTGCGCATCAGGCCGCGCTGCCAGCCCGGCAGCCCCTGCGACCAGTCGAAGATCCTCCTTTGCAGCAAGGCGCCCTGGTCGTTCATCGACCAGGAAGCTTCTCAGAACTCGGTGTTCCCCCCGGTCTGACCCGGGGCCACCCTCCGCCGCCGCGAGCCAGTCACGCTCCTTGCCGCGCATCACCGGCGTGGCAAGGAGGCTGCCGGCGCGGCGCTGGAAGGCGCGCAGGCGGGAGTCGTGGTCGCTGGGCAGCAGCTTTGCCAACTGGCGGTACTCCTTCGAGACCTGGCCGTTGCGGAAGGCGGTGGCGACGGCGGTGAGGAGGTCGCCGGGCTCGGCGACGGTCGTGCGGGCGATCTCGGCGCCGTCGACCTTGATGACGAGCTCGGCCGGGTAGTCGCGGAGCAGCGGCGGCTGCAGCGGCGCGGCGAGGGCGCCGGCGATCGCACTGCGCAGGGCGACGTGGGCGTCGGCTGGCTCGATCGTCGCGGCCTTGGCGCGGCCTTCGCCCTCCTTGGTCGTCACCAACCGGGCGCTGCCGAGCTCGCCGTCGCGCATCTCCTCCAGCAGCCAGCGGTCGCCGGCGGCGACGAGGATCGGGATGCCCTCGGCGGCCAGGGCCTGGGCGTAGGTCTGGGTCTCGCTCAGGGAGTCGCCGTCGAGCAGGACCCCCATGCCCCAGACGAAGGTGTGGGAGCAGAAGCCCTGCGGGCTCGGGGTCTTGGCGTGGTGGCCGATCATCGCGACGGCGTCGAGCGGGCCGCCGTGGGCCTTCGCCATCGAGGGCTCGGCCTCGTTCAGCGCCAGGTCGGCGATCGGCCGCACCTCGACCCCCTCGGGCATCCGCTCGCGTTCTATGTTCGTCCCGACCATGTGCCAGTCGCCGACCGAGATCCCCTCGACCCCGCCGGCCCGCAGCGCTTCGATCGCGACCAGCACCTCGTCGGTCATTTGCCGCCGCCCGCGCGCATAGGCGGCCGGGTGGGAGGGAAGGCAGTCGCGGTAGTCGCCGATCCCGGCGATGCCCTCCATGTCGGCCGCGATCAGGACGTTCATGGCGAGGAGCGTATCCCGGCGGCGCAAGGATTCGCCCAGATCGCCGACAACGTCCGCCCGCCGCGCCACCATCGTTCGCATGTGGCAAGTGACCGTGGTCTGTTCAGGCTGCAACGAGGATTCGGAGGTCGTGGTCGAGGAGCTCGACGACGTCGACCGCGAGGTCTGCCCCTGCGGGTACAGCTACGTCGTGCTCTCGGTCAGCGCCTTCGAGCCCGTCTACGCGGAGTCGGGGAAGCTGATCCAGCTGCCGCGCCGGCGCAAGCTGCACCGCGCCGCTTAGCCGACCTCACGTTTTCGCCGCGGCTGGCGTTGTTCCATATATATGAGCGATAGCGGAGCGACCTGGACCGTCTACGAGAGCCCGATCGGGCCACTGACCCTCCTCGCCGGTCCGCGCGGGTTGACCGCGGTCGACTTTCCGGGGCGCGGCCGGGTCCCAGCCGGGACGGAGAAGCGGCGGCTGCCGGAGGCGGAGCGGCAGCTCGACGCCTACTTCGCCGGCGGGCTGCGCCAGTTCGACCTTCCTCTCGACCTGCGGGGGACGCCGCTGGAGCTGGCGGTCTGGCGGGCGCTGCTGGAGATCCCCTACGGGGAGACCGCGAGCTACGGCGAGCAGGCGGCGCGGGTCGACCCCGCGCTCTTCGACCCTCGCGTCGAGCCGTGGCAGCGCGCCCGTCTCGTCGGCGCCGCCAACGGCCGCAACCCGATCGCGATCGTCGTCCCCTGCCACCGCGTCGTCGGCGCCGACGGCTCGCTCACCGGCTACGGCGGCGGCCTGGAGCGCAAGCGGGCATTGCTCGACCTCGAGCGGAACCGCCAGCTGGCGCTGCTCTGACCGTGTAAAAAGCAGCGATGCTGATCGACGGCCCCACGCTCGAGTCGCCCGGCCCGCCGCTGGACGACCTGCTGCGGACCGGGCTCGACGCCGCGCCGGAGGAGCCGGCGCTGGTCTCGGCCGAGCGCTCGATGAGCCGGCGCGAGCTGGAGGCCGAGAGCGAGCGGTTGGCCGGCGGCTACCGGGCGCTGGGCCTGCAGCCGGGCGACCGGATCGCCTCGCTGATGCCGAACCGGATCGCGCTCCTGGTCCACTACCTCGCCTGCTTCAAGGCCGGGCTGGTGGCGACGCCGCTCAACTACCGCTACACCTACCGCGAGATCGACCACGCGCTGCAGGTCAGCGGCGCCAGGGCGCTGCTGGCGCACGAGGAGCGGGGCGCGGACGTCGGCGCCAGCAGGCTCGCCGCCGGGCTGCCGCTCAGCCTCTCCTACCCCGGCGACTTTGAGCGGCTGCTGGAGAGCGAGCCGCTGCAGGACGCCTCGCGGCCGGACCTCTCCGAGCCGGCGGCGATCTTCTTCACCTCCGGCAGCACCGGGCCGGCGAAGGGCGTCACCCACACCCGCTCCTCCCTGCGCTGGATGATCGCCAGCGCCGCCGCGGCCTTCGAGCTCGACGCCTCCGACGTCTTCCTGCCGGGCTCCTCGATGTCCCACATCGGCTCCTTCCTCTGGGCGCTGAGCACGCTCTCGGTCGGCGGCCGGGTGGTGGTGGCGCGGACCTTCGACAGCCACGAGATCCTGCCGCTGCTGCGCGAGCAGCAGCCGACGGTGCTGGCGATGATCCCGGCGGCGCTGCTGGCTCTGGTCCGCGACCACGACCTGCAGCCGCACGATTTCGCCTCGCTGCGCGTCTGCCGCTGCGGCTCGGACAAGGTCTCGACCGAGCTGCTGCACGAGTTCGCCGCCGTCGCCGGCTTCCCGATCGTCGAGGGGTACGGGATGACCGAGGTCGGCCTGGCGACCCTGAACCCGCCGTCGGGCACCGTCAAGCAGGGCTCGATCGGAAGGCCGATCAGCGGCTTCAGCATCGCCCTGCGCGACGAGGAAGGCGAGCCGGTCGAGGCTGAGGCGGTCGGCCGGATCTTCATCCGCACGCCGGCGAGCATGGCCGGCTACTGGGAAGCGCCGGAGGCGACCGAGGAGGTCCTGCTCGAAGGCTGGGTCGACTCCGGCGACCTCGCCCGCGCCGACGCCGAGGGCTACCTCTGGTTCTTCGGCCGCAAGAAGCAGGTGATCGTCCACGACGGCTCCAACATCAGCCCCTACGAGGTCGAGGGCGCGCTCGTCGACCACCCCGCCGTCGACCTCGCCGGCGCCGTCGGCGTCCACGACGAGGTCCACGGCGAGAACGTCCGCGCCTACGTCACCCTACGCGAGGGAGCCGAGCGCCCCAGCGCCGCCGACCTGATCGTCCACTGCCGCGAGCGGATCGGCTACAAGGCGCCGGAGGAGGTCCTCTTCCTCGACGAGATGCCGCTCAACCCGACCGGCAAGATCGACCGCACCGGCCTGAAGCGGATGGCCGAAGAGCACCTCCACCCGCACGGGCTGGACTGAGTGAGGCTGCGCGACTTTGTCAACCGATGGTTTGCAAAGTCGCACAGGCTGCGGCACGTCGACCCCAGCCGCCCCCGCGGGCGCCTCTACAACGCCTTCGCCCGCTTCACGGCGTCGCGGTTCGGGTTCTGGCTCTCGCGCACGATCGGGTGGCGGGTCGACCCGTACCTTCTGCGGGCGACGGGCGGGCGGTTGGGCACGGGGATGTTCGTCCCCACCGCCCTGCTGGAGACGACCGGCGCTCGCTCGGGGGAGACCCGGCGCAACGGCGTCATCTACTTCCACGACGGCGAGCGCCCGACGATCGTCGCCTCCAAGGCCGGCGCGCCCGAGCACCCCGCCTGGTTCTTCAACGCTCGCGCCAACCCCGAGGTGAAGCTGAACGGCCGCCCCTACCGGGCCGAGATCGTCAGCGACGAGAACGAGCTCGCCCGCCTCTGGGCCCTCGCCGACAACGTCTTCCCGCCATTCGAGACCTACCGCCGCAGCGCCGCGGCCGCGGGGCGCACGATCCCGATCTTGCGGCTGGTCGCTACCGGCGGCGGGGCGCCTTAGTCAACCACTGGTTCACTAAGGCGCCCACCGCACCCTGAACCGAAATACGACCGGGGTCCGGTCGCGGTTGCCGGCGGCGTCGATCGCGTAGACGCGGAAGGCGTGGCGCCCGGGTCGGACCAGGTAGGCGCGGGGCGAGCGGCAGGGGCGCCAGGGTTGGCGATCGAGCCTGCAGCGGAAGCTCGACCCTCGCTCGGAGGCGGCGAAGGCGAAGGAAACACGGCGGCGCGGGCCGGAGGCGGAGAGCAGCGCCGGCGGGTGGCGGCGCAGGCGCGTCGCCGGCGGCGTCCGGTCCGGTTTGGGCGGCGGGGGCGGGGGCGCTTCGGTCACCGGCGGCTCCGGCCCGGGGCCGGTCGGCGTATCGGGCGGGCGGAAGCTGTTCGGGGCGCGTTCTTCGACCGACTCGCAGGCGACCGGTGGGCCGTCGACGATGGGGGCGAAGTCGACCAGCGCCGTGTCGAAGCCCTCGCCGCAGTCGACGGTCGGGTCGGGGTCGCCGGAGTTGGCGAGGATCAGGTCGTTGCCGGCGCCGGCGAGGAAGTTGTCCGCACCGATCCTGCCCAGCAGCTGGTTGTCGCCGCCGTCGCCGACGAGGTTGTCGCCGAGTTTGGTTCCCTCGACGTCCTCGATCGCCTGCAGGGTGGTCAGCAGGCCGGGGCTGGCGCAGTGCGGCTCGCCCTGCGTCCCGATCAGGCCCGCGGCCTGCAGGGACAGGTCGATCGCCACGCCTGGTTCGAAGTTGGCCCAATTGGCGTTGTCGCGCTCGCTGCCGCCGTCGAGGAGGTCGCCATCGCAGACCGCGTTGGAGACGAAGAGGTCCTCGCCCGCGCCGCCGTGCAGCTGGTCGGCGCCGCCGTTGTTGGGCAGCGCGTCGTCCCCTCCGGCGGCGCTGGCGGTGTCGGCCCCGGCCCCGTCGACCAGGGCGTCTTCGGTCTCGCCGCCGCTGAGGCTGTCGCCCCCTTCGTTGCCCAGCTCGACGACGGCGGTGGTCTCAGGGAGGCCGGGCGCGGCGAGGACGTCGTTGCCGTCCAGCCCGGCGAGCAGGACCGAGTCCGGGGGAGCGGGCAGCGGGCAGGTGACGGTCGCGCCGACGGGCGCGTTGCAACCGCCCGCGGTGCCCGCTTCGAACTGCCCGGCGCTGTCGGCCGCCAGGGTGAACGTCACCGCCCCCGCGGAGTAGCTCGCGGTCACCCGGTCGGTTTCGTCGCTGCCGGCCAGGTAGACGGCCGGGCCTCCTGCCGCCCCCGGGGCCATAACGCCGACCGCGATCGCGCCGGGGCCGCGCGGCTGGATTTCCCCGCCCAGCTCGCAGTCCTCGGTCGTGACTTCGACGCAGCCGTCTTTGTCAGCGCCGCCGTGGGCGACGTCGCCACCCCCGCCGCCGGCGATCAGGTCGGCGCCGCCGCCGCCGTAGAAGGTCTCGGCGTCGCCGGTGCCGACCAGGTAGTCGGGGAAGGGGGTGCCGACGACGGTCTCGAAATCGCCGAAGTCGGTCGCCGGTTCGAGCGGTTCGTCGACGCCGCCGCCGGAGGGAGCGAGGCCGTTGTTGGCGAATCCTTCGCCGAGGTCGACGTAGACGCCGCGCCCCTCGGCACCCGCCGGGAACCCGGCATCGGTGAAGAAGGGGCCGGTGTTGGAGAAGCCCGGCGTCACCCCGGTCGCGAAGCTGAGGGTGTCGCTGCCGCCGCCCGAGTCGCCGAGGTTGTCGACCGTCGCGTCGCCGCGCGCGAGGTCGTTGCCGTCCTCACCGTCGAGCGAGTCGCCGCCGAAGCCGCCGAACAGCCGGTCGTCCCCCGGGCCGCCGCGCAGCCGGTCATCGCCGATGCCGCCGTAGAGCCGGTCGGCCCCTTCGCCGCCGAACAGCCGGTCATTGCCGCGCTGCCCGTAGAGCAGGTCGTCGCCGCCTTCGCCGAGGGCGGTGGTGACGCCGGGCGGCAGGCGGATCGTGTCGGCGCACGGCGTACCGACGATCGTCGTCCCCACCGTTTCCGGGCCTTCGGCGCAGCCCGCCGCCGCCGCGGCCGCGCCGGGGAGCACCGCGAGCGCGGCGATCGAGAGAAGCACTACGTATGCCCAGCGGCCCATTCCTATAGAACGCAGCTACCCGTTCGGGGTCTCGCCCTAGCGCGGCCGGCGAGCTCCTCCGTGCTTCAGGGGCTTTGCGGAAGGCCGTCGACTTCGTGACGGTAAGTGCCCTCGCAGCCGAGGGTCAGCTTCCAGGCGGGGCCGTAGCCGAAGGTCCTGCCATCCGCGCGGACTTCGTAGCTGAGGTCGCTGCGGTCGAGCTTGCCCGCCTGTAGCTGCTTGGCGACGACCTTGTAGTTCCCGAACCAGGGAACCTCGGCCTTGCGGACGAGTGGCCAATCGGCCGAGCTCGTGATCGCTTCGACTGCCTCCTCGGCGGCGGCCTGGTCGCCGGCTGTGCGGGCGGCAATCCAGCTCTCGACCCAGCCGCAGGCGATCGCGTTGCCGACCTTGACGGCGAGCGTCGACTGGGCGGCGATCGAGTCTTCGGCCTTCAGCCCGGCGGCATCGAAGCCCGGCGGCAGCGGCATCCCCTCCAGCAGTCGGTCGACTGCCTCCGAGCGCGCCTCCGGGCGCACGGTGCTCGGCGGCATCGCCTCGAGCCAGGTTTCAACGTCGACCGCCCGCAGCGAATTGAGGATCTCGTCGTAAGCGGGCCTGCTGCCGAGCCGGCCGCGGACCTCGATGAAGACGCTGCCCTGCGGCGAGAGCATCGTCGCGTATTCCTCGGGCGAGTATTCGACGGTGGTCGCGGTCTCCCCGAGCAGAGTTCCGCGCTCGGGAGGGCTGACGGTGGCTCGATCGCGCAGGTACTGCCCGTAGTACTTCGCCGGGTACCAGTGGACGTCGAGCTGCCGGGTGCCGTCGCTGAAGGTGAGTTCGCCACTGTCGGCTTCGAATTCGTCAGCGCGGACGATCTTCCAGCCGGGCGCGGTGACGAGCAGCCGGGGGTTGACCTCCGCCACTTTGATTGCGGCGGCAGCGAATTCAGGATCTCCGCCGCCGCTCCTGAGCCAACCGCTGGCGACCAGCAGCGCGGCGAGCACGGATACGGCGGCGATACCGAGTGTGGCGCGCCGCCGTCTCGTCCCCGCCTCCATGGCGACGCGGTCCCCGACCGGGACCGGTTGCGACGGCGAGCGGCCAAGGGCCACGGCCCGTGACAACGCCCGCTCCAGCTCCGCCTCGGTGAGCTCTGCCGCCAGCTCGGCGGTCGGGGCAGGATTGGCCGCCGCCATCGCGGCGAGCGGGTCGGTCTTGCGGGGCCTGCGGCTCAACTTGCCTCCTCGGCGGGGTCGGACACCCGGGTCGGGCGCTCGACTGGTGAATGTCCAGCCGCCTCGAGATGTTTCGCCAGCCGGCGTCGCGCCCGGTGCAGGCGGACCCGGAACGCCGTCGGCGAGCAGCCGAGGACGCTTGCCGCCTCGCGCATGTCGAGGCCCTCCCAGGCGACCAGGCGCAGAACCTCGCGCTCGGTCTCGGCGAGGTGCCCGAAGGCGCGGGCGAAGGCGTCCCGGCGGTGCAGCGCATCGGCCGGCTCGGCGGCCACCCGCGAGCTCGCCTCCTGCTCGAGGCGCTCTCGCAATCGGTGCCGCCGCTCGCCCGAGCGCCGCTGGTTGGCGGCAACGCGCAAGGCGATCCCGTAGAGCCACGGCAGCGGGTCGCCGGGAATCAGCTCGCGACGGCGCCAGGCGACCGCAAAGGTCTCGGCTGCCACGTCCTCGGCGGTCGAGCGGTCCGGCAGGCGGCGAACCGCGAAGCCGAGCACCGCCGCATAGTGGTCACGGAAGCAGCTCTCGAAGCGGCGGTCGGCGTCAGGCAGGGGTCGGGCTCGATCGCCGGTGGAGGACATCCGAGGGTTGATGTCCTCCACCCTGACGGTTGTTACAGCAGGCGATGTCGATTTTCGCGGCGCCCGTTCGTCAACTGGGTAGAGGCAGGGCAATCGACGCCCCGCCAGACGAACAAGGAGAAGGCCAGTGGCTGCGACCGACCAATCCCGACTGATCCTCTTGATGTCCGCCTCGATGGACGGCTTTCTCGCCCGCGCGCCGGGCGACATGGACTGGCTTGCCGAGCCCGGTGAGGTCGCCGACAGGGCCGGCCGAAGCTCGTCTTCTCGAGCAGCGATCCGGAGTTCGAGTGGGAGAACGCCCGCCGCTCGGCTCGGCCGGTCGAGGAGGAGATCCCGGAGCGCAAGCAGGCCGCTGCGGGCGACATCGTCTGCTTCGGCGGCGCCCGCTTCGCCCCCGTCTCCACCGCCGCCTACCCCGACGGCGTCGTCACCCACGTCCTGGCCGCCAAGACCGAAGGAGGGAACTGATGTCCGCGACCGTCCTCTACATGTCGATGTCGCTCGACGGCTTCGTCGCCGGCCCCAACGAGAACGTGGACAACGGCCTTGGCGATGGCGGCGAGCGCCTGCACGAGTGGATCTTCGCCGGCGCTCCGACCGAGCACGGCGGGGTCCCCGGGCGCCCGGAGGGAGCCGACGGCGAGGCGATGGCGACCGGCGCGGTGGTCGCCGGCCGCGGGACCTTCGAGCCCCCGTCCTCCTCGGCGAAGGCCGCCGCCTCTTCGAGCATCTCGGCGCCGAGCAGATCGAGCTGGAGCCGGTCCGGGCCCTGGAGGGCGCCGGCGCCACCCACCTCCGCTACCGCGTCCGCCAGGCCCGCTCGAATTCGCGCAGCAGCGCGGGGTAGACGACGAGGTAGCGGAACGGCTTGATCAGCTCCATGTAGCCGCGGCCGAACAGGCCCCGGGGCTTCACGTAGACGGCCATCTGGCCGCGGTAGCGGCCGCCGCCCTGCTCGACCCAGGCCAGGTGCACGACGCCGTGCACGGTCTTGTTTGACAGCTCGGCGGCCGCCTCCCGGTCGGTGCGGTAGAGGGGGCTGAAGGGCAGGGAGCCGAAGTCGGCGTCGCTGGCCGTGGCCCGCAGGTCCTCGGGCAGGCGGTCGGCGAGGGTGGTCGCGGCGGTGCCGGGGATGGGCAGCTCGCCGACTGGGGGTTCCGGATCGGACCCGGCGTCGCCCTCGATCCTGCCGAGGTCGAACCATTTGCCGAGGAGGTCGCGCAGCCGCCAGAGCGCCCGCGTGGCGCGCGAGTCGGAGTGGGAGGGGTCAAGCGAGCCCGCCAGCTCCAGCAGCGCCGGGAACTCCTCCGGCCCTCCTTCCGCGGGCAGCGCCCAGACGTCCTCGAGGGTGAAGTCCGGGACGATCTCGTGGATCCGCCACGGTTGCGCTTCCTGCTCGGAGTTGGGGATGCGCCCCGTCTCTGCATTTCCATACGTCACCGTATGGATGGTAGGGAGTGGGGTTGCGTCTGTCAATACGCCGCCGTATAGATTGAGCCGGTGGCGAAGGCACAGACTCCCCGCGGTGCCTGGATCGAGGCAGCGATGCGCGCGCTCGCGGCGGGCGGGCCGGGTGCCGTGCGGGTGGAGGCCCTGGCCAAGGAGCTGGGCGTCTCCAAGGGCGGCTTCTACTGGCACTTCGAGGACCGCGGGGCGCTGATCGAGGAGACCCTCGACAGCTGGGAGAAGCGCGGCACCGAGGACGTGATCGCAATGGTCGACGGCGGCCCGGACGAGCCGCGGGCGAAGCTGCGCCGCCTCTTCGAGCTGGCCCCCTCGGCGAAGGAGCTGTTCGCGGTCGAGCTGGCCCTGCGCGACTGGGCGCGCCGCGACCCCGCCGTCGCCGCCCGGCTGCGCCGTGTCGACGACCGGCGCATGGCCTACCTCCGCTCCCTCTTCGGCCAGTTCCTCGACGGCGAGGACGAGATCGAGGCGCGGGCGATGCTGGCCTACTCCCTGTTCGTCGGCGCCTACTTCGTCGGGACGAAGGCCGGCAAGCGCAGGCGGGCGGAGGTCCTACAGCTGGCGATCGACGACCTCCTCCGTTCGAGCTAAGTCTGGGCAGTTACGCGATCGAGCTCGACGGTCGGCGGCTACCGAGCCTGGGTGCAGGGGAGAAGGCGGCTGAGCTGGACGAGGGTGTCGTCGTCGAACAGGACGCGCCCCTTGACGACGAGGGCCTTCCTCGGGCAGGCGGCGGTCAGGTAGCTGTGCTTCTCGCCCCTGTAGGTGAATTTGCGGTGAATCGGGGTGAGCACGATAGGAGTGACGACGGCGGCCGGGACCGGGACGGTGAGGAAGGCGTGGATGAAGATCGTCGTCCTGCCGCCCTGGACGCCGCCGTTGAACATCGTCAGCGGGCTGGTGGCAAGGACGGGGGTCTGTTCAGCATTGCCGGCGGAGTAGCGTCGCAGGACTGTGTCGAGGGTGACGCCGGAGCGAGCGGCCAGCCGCGCGGCCCGGAGCACGGGTGCGGGGACGTTGGGAGCCCGGTGCTCGCCCAGCTCGATCACCCCGACGGCGTACTCGAGAACCGCGGGGCGGTTCTCCTTCAGGCTGTCGAGATACTCCAGATAGGTGGGGTCGACGCCGTCCCGGGGGCCGGGACCCCCTCGACGAGCGTGGCGAGGCCCGTTTCCACCTCCGGCGAACCTGGCGCGCAACCGGGACGAAACCTCGGCGCAGACTTCCTCGAAGCCACCGGCGACTGGCTGGCTGCTCATGGGGCCAATGTTAGGACTCGCGGTTGGGATGTCCATTTAGGCACATTTCCCAGCCCGACTTTGACTTTCCGGCGTAGCAACTTTGGCGCTAACTCAGCTGTTGGTACTGACAGTTTGTCATCAAGGAACGGGAAGTCGGCGGCCGGCAGGTCCAACCCCTCGCGCGGCGCACGATCGCGGAGCTCGCGCTACCCGAAGTTGAGGCCCGGGCCGGGCCGCTCGGCGGAGGACGTCGCCGCGCACCAGCGCAGACGGCTGCAGGAGGCGATGGTCGAGCTCGTTGCCGAGCACGGCTACGAGGCCGTCTCCGTGACAGCGCTTACCGAGCGCGCCCGGGTTTCGAAGCGGGACTTCTACAAGCGTTTCTCCGGAAAGGAGGAGTGCTTCCTTGCCGCCTACGACGCGATCGTCGCTCGCTCGCTGCGCGGGGTCCTCGCCGCGGTCGAGGAAAAGGAGGACTGGCGCCAGGGGCTCGGACACGGGTTTCTCACGTTCGCCCGCCAGGTCGTCGGCAACCCCGAGGCGGCGCGGCTGGCCCTCGTCGAGGTCTTCGCCGCCGGCGCTGTCGCGGTCGAGCGGATGCTGTATACGAACCGTCTCTTCGAGGCCCTGGTGGCGAAGACCATCTCCCCCGCCGACGGGCCGACCCGGCTGCCGCCGCTGGTGGTGAAAGGCATCGTCGCCGGTTGCGGCCGGGTGGCGCGGGCGCGGTTGCTCTCCGAGCACCCCCGGCGGCTGACCCTCGACGGAGGCGAGCTGATGGACTGGGCGCTCTCCTTCTGCGACGACGACGCCGCTCGCCTGCGTGGCCTCGAAGTCGCCGGGGCGCCACCGCTACCCCCGACCGCCGCCGCGCCGCCGCCCGGCGACGAGCGGGCGATGATCCTGGCAGCGACGGCGAGGCTGGCGAGCAATGAGGGCTATGCGACGTTGACGGTGCCCCGGGTTCGCGCCGCCGCCGGTCTCTCCAAACGCAGCTTCGACACCCACTTCGAGGGGGTGGCGGACTGTTTCCTCTCGACGCTCGACATGCTCACCACCCGGGTCCTGGCAGCAGCGGAACCCGCCTACCTCACCGCCGACGACTGGGCGAGCGGCGTCCACCGGATGATCGCCAGGCTCTGCCGGCACCTCGCCGGCGATCCCACGGTTGCCAAGCTTGCCTTTCTCGAGGTCTTCTCGCCGGGCCGCGATGCAGTCCAGTGGCGCAGCGAGACGATCGTCAAGCTGGCGGCGATGCTTCGCCGCGGAGCCCCGCCCACCGAGCGGCCAACCATGTTTGCCGCCGAAGCGTCGGTCGGCGCCATGTGGGGAGTGGTCCACCACTTCGTCGCCACCGGGCGCGAGGCGCAGCTGCCGGCCGCCGGGCCGGTGCTCTCCTATATCGCCCTTGCCCCGGCGCTCGGAGGGGCGGCGGCGACCGACGTGATCGCTGCAGAAACCAGCGCTCCAGCGCTGCATAGATAGAAACCCTTTTGCCGGAGTGGTTGCGGCCTTTCGGGTGGAGGTGGATGCTCGCAAGCGCGGCGCAGGGCTGGAGCAATGTCCGGGTGTGGGGACCCGCATTGTGGGATGGGCGTCGCTCAAGGAGGGAAGGAATGGGCCGGGTCCAGGGGGTTGGACCCGGCCCCCAAATCGGGGCTCGGGCCTTCGGGCCCCGTCGCTATCGGCCGTTGCGCTCGCGGTGCTTGCAGCCCGGCCAGCAGCAGGGGCGGCGCTGGCCTTCTTCCAGCTCTTCCCGGGTCCGGCGGATGCGGCGCTCCCGGGTCTTCTCCTGTTTGGCGTCCTCGACCCAGCAGATGAACTCGTTGCGGGCCAGGGGGGTGATGTCCTCCCAGATGCCGAGGACCGTGGCGTCGGCGACCAGCGCCTTACGCAGGTCCGCGGGCAGCTCGTGGACGACGCCGCCGGAAACTGGCTGGCTGCTCATGGGGCCATGTTAGGACCGCCCCCCGACTCCGTCCCGCACCTTGATCGGGCCAGGTGACGGCCAGCGAGTTCGTCGATTGGCCCAAGCCAGTTCCTTCTCCATGCCCTCTTATTGCCCGGAAAGCGGAGAAGCGTACGGAAGAAGGGGGTCCGAATTAGTGGACATCTATGCAGGGTGGCTTTTACCGTGGGGAATGTGAGTTCTCATCTGGTATCGGTCGAGGCTCCAGAGCCGCCGCTAGCGGATTGGCTCGAGCCGTCTCTGGCCGATACCGCCGGCCGGGACCCGCTTGGCCTCAACACGATCACCCTCGATCGCGTCCTCCCGGACCTGATCCCAGCCATCCTGCAGATCTCCGAGCGGGCGCGGTACTTCTCGATCTACCCGTGGATGCTGTGGCAGTTCAAGGAGCGGCGGCTGGCGGCCACGGCCTCTGAGCTGGACCGGTTCATCCGCCGGCGCGAGTACGAGCTCTGCCTGGCGATGAAGCTTTGCCCCCACTGCGAGGTGGCCAGCGCCATCGGCAGCAAAAACGCCGGCCCGCGGGTCACCGCCGGTGAAGACCCATTCGACCGCGGCCTCTCCATTCAAAGCGCGATGGGTGGGTTCGGCCTCTACTACCGCAGCCCCCTCCAGGCCCTGGGCGCGGTCGCGCCAGCAGGCACCCCGCTCGGCCCCGACCAGACCCCGACGCCGATAGAGGTCCTCGCGCAGGACGATCTCGCGCTCGAGCTGGCCGAGGCGTTCCACAGCTCGATCGAGGGCACCGAGTACTACCGCAGCTACGAGCGCAGCACCGACCCGATTCCCCGCCAGGTGATGGAAGAGCTGGCGGAGCAGGTCTGTCTCTGCCGCCTTCCGCACAAGCCGGCCGAGCGGAACGCGATTCGCCGCCTGATGTTCGAGCCGCGCTCGGAGCAGAGCGCCGCGGAATGCGACGCCCGCCGGCAGGCTTTCGCCCTCTTCCTCGGCCAGGTCGAGGCGCACGAAGAAGTCGCTTTCGAGGACGGAGAGTTTTGGCGCAGCCTGATCGACCGCTTCGATGCCGACCCCAACGACGACTCGGTGCGAGGAAGGACCAGCGCCGCCTGGGCGGCGCTGGCGATGAAGGAGTGCGCACAGGATGCGCTCTGCTCGATCTGGACCGACTTTTGCCGCAGTGGCATTGCCGAGCAGGGGCTCGATGGGATGACCGCCGAGGAGCTGCGGGCGATGATCGAGCGGCTGGCCACGGCGCCGCAAATCGAGCTCGGCGGCACGGCCCTGGAGGTCGCCCCGAGCAACTCTGCCCGGGAGCTGCAGGACCGGGCGGTCGCGGCCGCGCGGGAACTGGATTGGGAGGACCTGCGGGCATGGGCGGCGGCCCGCGACAGCGCCGTCGCGGGCCTTGTTGCACTCCTCGTCTTCGCCGCGCGAATGCCGGACCCCGACGCGGTCCACCCACTGTGGCGGGAGATCGCCGTGCGCCACTCCGACCACCAGGATGGGCTCTTCGGGCTGCTCTCGCTCCTGCGCCAGTTCCTCGACGAGGATCTCTCGGTCGGGGCGTTGCTGGCCCGGGTCATCCAGCGCTTTCTGATCGGTCCCCACGAAGCGATCGCCTACTCGAAGCTGCCGGAGGCGACCTTTCGCTTCTACTGGGAGGAGACGGGCCGCTTTCGGTTCTTCAGGCCGGGAACCGGCGGCCTCGACCGTTTCAAGCCCTCGGACGACCGCCGTGGTCCGATGGCCTCGCTCTCCGAGGACCTCGGATTTTGGATCCATGACAAGGAGGCGGACGAGGTGGCGGTGACTGAGGACGGCCGCGCCTTCGTGGCCGGGGTATTTGGATGAGGTTTCAACCGCTGTTGACGCGCAATGTCCGCGGGCTCTGGATCACGTCCTACTCCTTCGGGCTGCGCCTCTTCGATCAGTACGTGCTCCGCATGGTCTCCCAGAGCCCGCTCAACGCGGTAGTCCTAGCTGACCGGGAGAAGCTGGCCGAGGTGTGGCGCAACTTGCCGGAGGGCGACGAGTACCTGGCGAAAAAGGCGGGACGCAGGTATCTCTTGCGCGGGGTGTCATCGGAGGGCGGCGGCGCTTTCCATCCCAAGACCTACCTCTTCGCCAGGGCCAAGGGGGCGACCCTCCTCGTCGGGTCCGGCAACCTCAGCCGCGAGGGCATCGATCGTGGCCACGAGGTCTTCGCGAGCTTCGACTCGGAGCGGGCGGAAGACCTGCCGACGATGCGCGCGTGGGCGGAGTGGGTGTCGCGCCTGGTCGAGCGGCAGGACGACGCAATCCTCCACCGGCGTTGGCTGGCGCTGAGAGAGGACAACCCGTGGATGGCCGGTTCGCGCGAGGGTTCGGCGCTCGTGACCAACGACCAGAGGTCGATGATCGACCAGCTCGTCGCCCGATTGCGCGGCCGCGTCGTTGAGCTCCACGTCACCGCCCCCTTCTTCGACCGCAACGCGGTTGCGTTGCGTGAGTTGATTCGCAGATGCGAGCCCGAGCGCCTCGAGCTCTACGTCGGCGCCGGCGTCAACGTCCACGGCCCCTCCCTGGCAACGGCGCTCGACGAGGCGAAAGCGGTGCAGGTGCGCCGCTACGAGCCCCATAGCTTCGTCCACGCGAAGTTGATCGGCATCGTCGAGGAGGACGGGCAGGGCCTCCTGCTGGCCGGCTCGCCGAACCTCTCCTCCTCCGCCCTGCTCGGCGTCTGCACCGAAGCGGGGGGAGGAAATTGGGAGGCGGCAGTCCTGCGCGAGGGAACGGGCGAGCAGGTGCGGGCGGTCTTCGACGGCAACCCAAAGCTGTCGCTCGTCGAGCTCACCCGGGAGACCGTCGAATCCTTCGAGTTCGAGGAGGACGAGCGTCCCAGCGGCGGAGGAGTGCACCTGCGAGCCGCCGTCTGGCGCGACGATGGCCGCGTCGCGATCGCCTGTTCGGGGCCGGAGAACCTGCCGGCGGAGGCCAGCTTGGCCTGGGCCGCTGGCAGTCAGACCGCCGCTCTCGACGGCGAGGGAGTGACGGTCGACCCTCTGGAGGAGCGCGATCCGTTGCCGCTGCTGGTCTGGCTGATCGCCCCCGACGGGACCGCGCTTACCAACAAGGTTCCCGTCGATGACCCGGCGGCGCTGGAGGAGACGCTGCTCGGCAACCGGCGAAAAGCGGACTCGCGCCCAGCTGAGCTGCAGGGGATCGAGGACGCCCCCTTGATTCGGATCGCCATCTGGGCCAACGACAAGTTCATCTTCGACCTCGACCGCGAGCCGGCCTTCCGCCGCGCCCAGGAAGCGATCGAAACCCCGGAGGCAGAGGAGGCCGGCGACTTTTGGGAGCGCTACGCGAAAGAGGAGCTTCGCTATGACCCGCGCAGCCAGTCCTACCGGCCCTTGACCCCAGGAGCCGGCGGCCTGGCGCCCGTCGAAGAGCTGTTGCGCGAGTTGCAGACGATGCTGGCGGCGGCCCCAGGCCAGCCCGGGCCACACCTGCGGATCCTCGCCGCCGAGAGCAGCGAGATCGACGAGGAGGGAGAGACCCGGGCCGGATCGCCTTGGAGCATGGAGGCGCGGCAGCGCCGGCGCGCCTACAACCTCTTCATGCGCTGGGCGCAGGCGGTGGCCGATCCCCGCCACATGCTGATCTCACCGATGGCGCCGGTGGTCAATTACGAAACCCTGCTCGGGGTCGTCTCGGCGGCTTGGGCCTATGAGGCCTTGGAGCCGAAACAGCTGCGGAAGTTGCTGCTGACCTTGCTTACCGCCTTCGTCGGCATCGATCGGCGCCAGCCGGGCTTCCTCGGCCGGGTGGACGCTCAGCGCCAGGTGGAGGCCTTGGGCCGCCTCGACCCATTCGCGATGCAGCTTGCCGCCGGCTTGGCCACCGTGGCCCTGGACTCCCACTGGCGAGGATCCATCTACGACTGGCAGCCGGTGCTGCGCCGCGGGCTCGACCTCGACGTTCTGCTGCCGGGCGAGTGGAGCGTCCGCCTCGTCAAACGGCTGCTCGGCAAAGACGTCGACGTGGACCGGATCTACGACCTGCTGCGCCAGCGAATCGATTTCATCGACGAAGACACCTGGTGCCAGCAGGTGGCGGCCGAGCTCGGGTTCGACTCGGTCTCCCTCGACCTGCATCGGGCAGCGAAAGTCCGCTCGTGGATCTTCGTAGGGGGCATCGACGACCCGCTGAACGACACCCGGCTGCTCAGCCTCACCCGCCTCTTCTTGGTCTTCAAGGACGTCCCGGCGGTCGCCCTCGATACGGGTGGGAAGAACGTGATGATCTTCGAACCCGGGTCACCGGCCCGTGCCCTGATCGACAACGTCTCGCACCGCTCCCGCGAGGAGGTCACGCTGGCCGAGCTGGAAGAGGTCGAGCGCCAGGGCGGCTCCTGGGCCGACCTCTTGGGAACGTTGGCCGCCGCGGCATGAGACCTCGCTATGGAAGGTCAGGGTTGTCGACCTCAGGCCACTTGTAATAGAGCACCCGCGCTTGGTCGAGGATCAGCGCCGTCGCACGCTCCAGGGTCATTCGCCCGCCGCCGCCAGAACGGCCCTTCGCCGGCGGGCGATAGTGATGTTTCCGTAGCAGCCGCTTGACCTTGCGGCGGATCAGCGCTTCCCGGTTCTCGTGGCTGGTCCAGTCGACCGAGAGGTCCGCGCGGATGCCCCTCACCAGGTCGCGGGCGATCTCCGCGACCTTCGGGTCGGCGGCGAGCTCCTCCGCGCTCCCGACAAGGGCGTCGTAGAACGCCGCCTCCTCTTCGCCGAGGCCCAGCTCCTGGTGGCGATGCCGGGCGTCGCGCACCTTCTTGGCGAGCTCGACGAGTGCCTTGACGACTTCCGCCCCGGTGATCTGCCGGTTCCGGTACCGCGCCAGCGCCGCTTCCAGCTCGTCGCCGAAGAGCTTTGCCTGCATCTGGTTTCGGCGCCCGCGGGAGCGGATCTCGTCGCCGAGCAGCTTCTTCAGGAAGGCGACCGTGAGCGGCGGCTCCGCCATCTTCCTCTGCAGGTCGTCGAGGAACTCTTCGGAGAGGATCGAGACCTCCAGTCGCTCGTTGCCGGGCAGCCCGAGAACGTCGGTCACCTCTCCCGCGCCCAGCCCGGCGGAGAACACCTGCTTGACGGCCTGGCGTGCCGCTTCGCTGGGCTCCCCCTCCGGGGGCGTGTACTTGCGGACTGAGGCCGCGACCTCGGCGAAGAACTCGGCGTCGTCCAAGAGCTCCTCCACCGCGGGCTCTGGATTGACCAGCGCCAGCAGCCGCGCGAAGGCGGACTGCTCGTCCAAGAAGCGCCGCGTCTCCTCTTCGTCTTCGACCACCTGGGCGTGGGCTTGGGCGAGCAGCGTTGCGCGGCCGGCGGCGTCCAGCCGATCCCTGTCACTCCACTCGAGACCGTGGAAGAACTCGCAGACAACCTCGTGTTTCTCGCGCAGCTTCGAGATGACTTGCCGGAGCGGGGTCATCGCGTCTTTGACGTCCTCGGCCGCGTAGCGGGGGAGCGCTTTTCGCAGGTCCTCGCCGATGCCGATGTAGTCGACGACGAGCCCACCCGGCTTGTCGCGGAAGACGCGGTTGACGCGCGCGATTGCCTGCAGGAGCCCGTGGTCGCGCATCGGCTTGTCGACGTACATCGTGTGCAGCGGCGGCACGTCGAAGCCGGTCAGCCACATGTCGCGGACCACGACCACCTTCAAGGGGTGATCGGGGTCCTTGAAGTCGTTCGCGACCTGCTTCATCTCTGCCTTCGAGCGGCGGTACTTGTTGAGCTTTGGCTCGGTTGCCTTGGCGGTGATCACGCAGGTCACCACCTTCTCTCCGAGCGCCTGCTGCAAGCGCTCGGTCAGCTCGACGCAGATCTCGCGGCTCATCCCGACGACCATCGCCTTGCCTTCCAGCAGTTGCTGCCGCTCCCGGAAATGCGCCGCGACGTCGGCGGCGACTTTGTCGAGGCGGACCGCCGAGCCGACGACCCGATCGAGCCTGGTCTCGGCTGAGATCAGCTTGCCGGCCGCTTCTTCGTCTTCCTCCTGGAGGAGCTTCTCGGTTTCCGCCACCAACTCCGCGTCGGAGATGTCCAGCGGCACGATCCGGCCCTCGTAGTAGATCCGCACCGTCGCGCCGTCTTCGACCGCGCGGGTGATGTCGTAGACGGAGATGTAGTCGCCGAAGGTGAGGCTGGTCGATTTGCTTTCGGTCTCGATTGGGGTGCCGGTGAAGCCGATTCTGGTTGCGTGGGGGAGCGCCTTTCTCAGGTTGCGGGCGAAGTCGGCGTACTGGGACCGGTGCGCCTCGTCGGAAACGACGATCACGTTGCGCCGCTCGCTCAGCGCCGGCATCTCTGCCGAGCCGCCGGGAGGAACGAACTTCTGGATCGTCGTGAAGACGATCCCGCCGGCCGGTACTTCGAGCAGGGCGCGCAGGCTGCCGCTCCCCTCGGCAATCGCGTCTGCCTGCTTGACCGACTGGGCCAGCTCCGCCTGTTTGGCGAAGGTCTGCATCAATTGGTCGTCGAGGTCGATCCGGTCGGTGACGCAGACGACGGTGGGGTTTTCGAAGCGCGGATCGCGGCGCAGCTTCTGCGCGTAGAAGACCATCGAGTAGCTCTTGCCGGCTCCCTGGGTATGCCAGACGACCCCGGCGCGCCCGTCCCCTTGCATCGCCTCGGCCGTTGCCGCGACCGCGCGGTTGACCGCGTCCACCTGGTGGTACTTGGCCAACACCTTCGTCGTCTTGCCGGCGTCGACCTCGAAGAGGACGAAGTTGTGGATCAGGTCGAGCAGGCGCTCCGGCGCGAAGGCGCCGGCGAGCATCAGCTCCAGCTCCGACTTGCCGGCGCCTTCGGCCGGGTCCATGGTCTTCCACTGCGCGAAGTGCTCGGCCGGCGTGGTGATCGTCCCGACCCGGGCCTGGATCACGTCGGAGACGCCGACGATCTCGACGAAGCGGTAGAGGGGCGGGATGGTCTCGGCATAGTGGGCGACTTGGGTGACGGCCGACAGGGGCGTGGCCTTCTCGTCGGCCGGGTTCTTCAGCTCGATTTGCCCGAGCGGGATGCCGTTGACGAACAGCAGGACGTCGGGACGGCGGTTCTTCGAGCCGACGATCACCGTGAACTGGTTGAGGGCGAGAAAGTCGTTGTTCTCGGGGTGCTCGAAGTCGACCAGCTTCGCGCGGTCGGAGCGGGCGATGCCGTCGCCGTCCTCGTAGGTAACCGGCACCTGCTCGACGAGCAGGCGATGGAAGTCCGCGTGGTCTTCGATCACGTTCGGGGACTTGGTCGTCAGCGCCTGCTGCACCACTTGCTCGACCCCATCCTCGGGCAGCTCCGGGTTCAGCCCCGCCACTGCCGAGCGGAGGCGATCGACAAGCACCACGTCCCGCCAGCTGTCCCGCTCGGGGGCAGATCCCTCCGGTCCCAGGTTGGGACCGTGCTGCACCTCCCAACCGAGTTCTTCAAGCCACTGAAGCGTGGGCTGCTCCGCGTAGAAATCCTCCTTCGAGTCTCCGTGGGAATGCTGCGCGCACATACCCTGGCTTTACCCAGCCTCGAGGAGATCTTGGCCCGATACAAGCCGGGGAAGAAGGAGATCTCGAATCTTCGTCAAGGTCCGATTCATGCGCCACAACGCTCGCGTTTGCCGGAACACCGCTCGGAAAAGGTCCGCCTCCTTTTCGATCACCTGAGCGTCGGGTGGGATCGCGATCGCGACGTGATCGAAGGCGGAGGTAGGAACTCGCTGCCGCCCCGATGACCCGCTCATGTTTGCGATCGCATGATCCCGAACCCGTGCGGTACGGCTGAGAAGGAAGACCATCTCCTCCGTCAGTGGGGGTTGGGCCCGCAGGACGAGAAACTCGGTCGAGCCGGCACCGGGCCGATCGAGAAAATCCACGAAGGCGCCTTTGCCGTACTCGATGCAGCCGGTGATCCGTGCCATCAGCGTGTCGCCAGGTTCGAACCGAGCCCCGCCGGTGTATTCCCGCTCCCCGAAGCGGCTGGGACGCACACCCCAGGCGGGCACGTCCGCCATCCCGACGTGTGGTCCCGTTGCCCCCTTTTTCAAGGCGCTAACGGCCGGGTTGATCGCCACCGCTTCGGAAACGGGCATCACCTGCCACCCCCGCGGAACCGGCCCGATCTCGCTCTCGACGAGGTCGGAATGCCCGACGAAGTCGATGAACCGGGACTTGAAGACCGCGGCGGCAATTCCCTCGAGCGTCTCCGCCAGCCGGCGGTTGCTCTCGATCTTCTCGTCGAGCGATCCCAAGGTCGAGGCGATCCGGTCCTGGTCTGCCTCACTGGGCTTTGCAAGCGGTATCTGGCGCAGGTTGGTTTGCGTCAGCTTGAGCTGTACCGATCCGGTCAGATAGGAGGTAATGCGAACGTTGCGCAGGGCGTAATAGAGCCATCTCTGGTTGATCCCACTGCGCGCCGTAAGGATGTGGGCATGGTTGTTGACCCAAAACTTTCCATCTACCCAGTGGACAACCGCTCGGCCGTCGCTGCGTTCGACGGTTCCATCCTCGGCAATCAGCACGTGCGGTCCCTCGAAGAGGTAATCGTCGACGTGGTCGAGGACACCGTTCGCGCCCCAGTATGGATACGGCCCCTGGCGCTTTTGGCGCTCGCGACTCGATAGTGGAACCCGGTGCTTGTCGTGGTTGTCCGCGAGGTCGCCGAGGGTCTCCTCGGTCCATCCCGCCGGCAGCTCAGACCTCATAATCGACGGCTTCCAGAGCCGTCTTTACCTCCTCGGTCAGCCGCTCTGACTCCTCGAGCTCGTCGGCAAGCCGATCGACCAGCCCCGCCATCTGCTCTTCGAACTCGATCTCGTCTTCCTCGGAGTCGGGTGCCCCCACATAGCGGCCCGGCATGAGTACGAAGCCGTGCTGCTCGATGGCGTCGAGCCGGGCAGAGGCGCAGAAGCCCTTCACGTCCTGGTACTCCCCGTCGGCCGTTCCTCGCCACGCGTGGTAGGTATCGGCCACCTGCTGAATCTCTTTGTCGGTGAACTCGATTTGGGTGTTGCTGATCTTCTCCCCGAGGTTCCGGGCGTCGATGAACAGGACTTCGCCGCGGCGATCGCGCTCGCTGCTGGACTGCTTGTTGCGGTCCAGAAACCAGAGGCAGACCGGAATCTGCGTCGTGTAGAAGAGCTGGCCCGGGCAGAAGACGATGCAGTCGACCAAGTCGTCCCGGACGATCGCCTCGCGGATCTTCCCCTCGCCGGACTGATTCGAGGTAAGGGATCCATTGGCCATCACGAAGCCGGCGCGTCCGTCGGGCGATAGGTGATGGATGAAGTGCTGGATCCAGGCGTAGTTTGCGTTCGAGTCCGGCGGCGTGCCGAATTTCCAGCGGGCGTTGTCAGCCACCTGCGCGACTCCCCACTTGTCCTGGTTGAAAGGAGGATTGGCGAGGACGAAGTCGGCTTTCAGCCCCGCGTGCTCGTCGTTGAGCAGGCTGTCGCCAAGGCGGATTTCGCCGGAGAGGCCGTGGATCGCGAGGTTCATGCGCCCGATCCGCCAGGTGGCCTGGTTGTTCTCCTGGCCGTAGATCGAGATCTCGCGCGGCTTCCCTCCGTGGCTCTTGACGAAGTTGGCCGACTGGATGAACAGTCCGCAGGAGCCGCAGGCGGGGTCGAGCACCCGGCCCTCGTAGGGCTCGAGCATCTCGACCAGCATCCGGGTCACCGACTGCGGCGTGTAGAACTCGCCGCCGCGGTGGCCCTCGGCGGCGGCGAAGCGCTTGATGAAGTACTCGTAGGTGCGACCGAGGATGTCGCGCGCCTTGTCCTCGTCGTCGCCGAAGCCGACCTTGGCGATCGTCGTGACCAGCTCGCCGAGCTTCTGGGAGGCGAGCGGCGCCCGTGCGTAGATCCGCGGCAGCACACCCCGCAGCTGTTCCTCGTTGGCCTTCTCGATCTCGTCCAAGGCAGCGTCGATCCGCTTGCCGATGTCCGGCTGGGTCGCGGAGGCAAGAAGGGCGCCCCAGCGAGCCTTCTTCGGAACCCAAAAGACGTTCTCGGAGATGTACTCGTCCCGATCCTCCAGGACTTCCGCCCGCTCCCCCTCGTCCTCCGTAAAAAGCTCACTACCCTCATCGCGAGTGGCAGCCTCAATAACAGCCCGCCGCCGCTCGAACGAATCCGAGATGTACTTCAAGAAGACCAGACCAAGCACCAAATGCTTGTATTCCGCAGACTCAACGCTGCCCCGCAACCGATCGCAAGCCTCCCAAAGCTCTTTCGCAAAAGGGAGATCGTGATTCTCAGCGCCATCTGAGCCGCTCTTCCTCGGAACCATGGCCCAAGCCTATGTTGCGTAGTGGCGCTGAAACCGAGGCGCCCCATGCAGGGGGTTCCTCCGATGGAGCTAGGCCGATTCGAACTGCCGGACTCCTGGGTGCGATTTAGGGCGCTTATTGGCGAGGAGTTGTGTCAGCGGTAGGTCGTCATGTGGGACAAATGGCTTGCTGATGCGAATATACGACCGTGCCACCGCGAGGAAAACCGGCCGGGTGACCAAAGCGGGGAATCGCGGAGGTCGAGCGGTTCGTCGTGGCCGTCGAGACCCGTTGAGCGAGCAAAGCTCGCGGAGGGCTGGGCATTCGCGCAGGTCGCGCGGCACCGGGCTCCGGCCATCGGTCGAACCAGGCGGGACGCTCTGGTGATCTCTAGGAAGCGGCTAACTGCGAGTCCGGCGGCTCTGAATTTCTCTGCACCTGCTCGATGGTGTCAACCAGCAACTGGACGTCGGCCTCTGGGAACAATCCCTCGGGACCCAGCGGGGCGAGCTCGGTGAAGGGTGGTTCGTAGAGGAGGCTCGGCTCCATGATTCCGTTGACAGTGAGATGGTCGATCACCAGGTTGAGGAAATGGAGCTGGTCGGCGGTGAAGTTCCGGCCCTCGATGAAACGCGAGAACGCCTTGGTCGCCGCTGCTTTTTCCAGTCCGACCAGGGAGCGAACGAAGGTTCCTAGTCCTGGCGACTCGCGGCGGACGGTCTCCAGGTCGCCCGGATTTGCCACACCTGCTTCCAGCAGCATGCGCTCCAGCTCTTCGATGTCGAGAGTGGTCAGGGGAACATTGCGTCGCAGCTTCTGGAGCGCCAAGTGGTCTTCGTGGGCACGGAGATAAACGGCTGCTTTTTCACGGAAACGCTCATACTTGGCGCCAACCGGTGCGCTAAGGAGCGCTAGCTCTTCGACCGCGCCAAGCTCGTCCTCAAAGTCGGTATAGACGAAGGTCCGCCTGCGCTTCTCCAAAAGCTTCACTAGGTTGCGAATTCGGCGACGAGCGTTCTCCAGCATCGCTACCGTGACGCTTTCCCACCACGTGTCTCCCGCTAAATCATCCAGTAGCTCTTGCTGCCTGCGAATTACCGGGATGGCGGTTTGTTCGAGTAGGCCTGCGGCGATCTCTTGAACCTGGTGGCGCAGGCGCTCCCCACTGCGCTCTGACCTCAGCTGGTGGACCTGGAGCCGGAGGATCATCAGGTCAAAACGTTTCGCGTCCTCGTCGGTGTCTCGGTCAGCACTCGGCAGGTTGGCTAGGTGTTCTGCCAGCCCATTTGCGGAATGGAGGCTGAGGTCGCTCCAGGGGTCGGCGGCCCGAAAGCGCTCAACCAAGCCGCGGTGAGGGCGAACAAGGAAATTGGCAGTGTTCATGCCAGCGATTTCGCGGCGTAGCTGGTTCACGAGAGCAGCGTCCAACTCCATCGCCCCCGAAGGGTCGCCGTCGTTTTCGCCGCGCTCCCTCACGGCGAGGATTAGGTCGAGGCGCTCGCGGAAAAGCAACTCACCAAGTGATGGCGTCATCGCCGAAGACGCTTCCTCGATTTCTTGATTGAAGAAAGCGACGTTGTCACAGCAGTCGAAGACGTAGAAGTCGCGCTTGTCCTCCCCCGGCCCGAAGAGTCCTTGACAGAGGCGGGTCCCCCTTCCAAGCATCTGCCAGAACTTGGTTCGCGACCGGATCGGCTTGAAGAAGACGAGGTTGACCACCTCGGGAATGTCGATGCCGGTGTCGAGCATGTCCACCGAAACTGCAATGTGGGGACTCCTTTCGCGAGTGGAGAAATCGTCAATCAGGTTCTGCGCGTAGGAGGTCTTGTGGGTGACGACGCGAGCGAACTCGCCCGCGAACTCCGGATAGTTGGCGTCAAAGCGCTCGGCGATGAACTCGGCATGCTGAATGTTCTTCGCGAAGACAATCGTCTTGCCGAGCCGGTCGCCTCCGGCGACCTTGTGTCCTCTGGTCATCAGGGTTTCCAGCGCCTTATCAACGGTGTCCGTGTTGAACAGCCAACGGTTGACCGCGTCGGCGCTCACTTCCTCAGGCATCTCCTCGTCACCCCAATCCTGTTCCTCCCACTGTTCCTGTTCCTCCTCGCTGAGATCTGCATATCGCAGACCGTTGAGTGGAAATTTCAAGGGCACGGAAATTGCCCGAGGGGGGACGAGAAAGCCGTCTGCGACCGCCTCGTCCAGGTCATATGCATCGGTTGGTACGCCCGGCTCGAGGTTGAACAGACCGTAGGTGTTCCGATCGACATCATCCTTTGGGGTGGCCGTAAGTCCAAGCAGAAGCGAGTCGAAGTAGGAAAAGATCGCCCGATACTTCTGGTAGACGGAGCGATGGGCCTCGTCGATGATCACCAAGTCGAAGAACCCTGGTCCGAATCGCTTCTCCTCGCCGGCCTCTGCTTCGCCGATTCGACCCGTCATCGTCGGGTAGGTTGAGACGTAGACGCGACCTTCCGCGCTGCGCTCGGTGACAAGGTTGACCGTGGTCGCATCGGGCAAGTGGGCCTTGAAGGCGCCTACGGTCTGATGGACCAGAGCGAGGCGGTCGGCGAGGAATAGGACGCGCTTGACCCAGCCGGCCCGCATCATCAGGTCAACGAGCGCGATTGCCGTTCGCGTCTTGCCAGCACCGGTTGCCATCACAACCAAAGCGCCGCGCTGGTTCTCCTCGCCGAATCTCTCCCCGACACGCCTGATCGCCCGGTGCTGGTAGGGGCGCTCCACTATTCCTACGTCAATATCAATATCTCCAAGCGGCCTCCTGATAGTGCGGCGCTGGACCAGCAGTTCGAGCTGGTCCCGGGTGAAGAAGCCCTCCACCGGGCGCGGGGGATAGCGACTGTCGTCCCAGATCCACGTTTCGTAGCCGTTGGAGTAGAAGATCACCGGCCGTTGCCCGAAACGCTGCTCGAGGCAGTCGGCGTAGAGCTTGGCCTGCTGGCGCCCCTCTCGGGGATCGCGACGGGTCCGTTTCGCCTCGACCAGCCCGAGAGGCTTGCCGTCCTCTCCCCACAGCACATAATCGACGAAGCCAATGCCGCTTTTGGACGGTGCTGGCATACCGGTGACTTCGAACTCCCTATTCCGCTCGTCGTCGAGGTGCCAGCCAGCCTCCTTCAGCAGTAAATCGATGTAGTGATCTCGAGTCGCCTGCTCGTCGTAGTCGTGCAAGTCAACCCGCGCCTCGTTAGCGACTTTGGCCGCAGCCGTTTCTGAGCGGAGCCGCGCCAGTTTGGCTTGTAGTTCCGCATTCTGGGTCCGGGCTTTCTCGAGCTCCTGGTCCCGTACGGTGTCTTCCGACGAGCGCTTGAGGAGCGCCTCACGTTTGGCCTGCCGTTGTTGAATAGAAGGGAGCCTCGGAATTGATTTAGGGTCGAACGACAGACTTGCGGGAGGGAGGAACTCCGGCTTTACCGCGTAAGTGTGGGCCAGCCAATAGAGGACGTGGAAGAGCTCTCGCAAGACCCGACCCGCCTCCTCCGTCGTGACCGGCCTGGCGCGATGGACGGCTGCATTGCCCTCCTTACGAATCACATCCATCTTGGTGCGGATCTTGGGCTCGACCGCATCAATGAAGGTCGGCTCGAACAGCATCGCCGAAAGATCTCGCGAGTAGGGCGGCTTCAAGGCGCGATCCGCGTCATAAATCCACCGAACCAAAAGCTCGAGCGTGCGTCGGCTGTAGAAGCAGGCAGTCCGCGGATCGGCGTATACGTTCTGCTCGGCCCGCCGTGCCTCCGCGCAGAGCTTCGGCCAACCGGCTTCGAGGAAAAGAAAGTTACTGGGAAGGCCTCCCCTAGCTCCACCCTCGTTCATCGTCAGAGCTCACCTTTGAAGGCTCGAGATTGAAGCGAAGCGAATGTCGCGTCAAGTGTGGAGACATGCGCAACCATCTCCCTTTTTACCGAGGCATTGGCTTTTAGCAATGTCCCGAATTGTTCCTGTAACTGGATCGGCGGCAGCAGCAGGGGAAATGCTTTGAGTTGCGATTTGTTGATCGAAGCAATCCCAGTGGTTTGCTTGGCTGCGCGCAAGAAATACCTGCGGCCCCTCTCTGATGAAACTAGGGCCAGAAGGAACTCAGGAAAGAGTATCTTGCGGTCTAGAATTCGCACCCGGAATACGTGGTTCTGGTGAATGCACTGGGGCAGCTGGTTATCCCAAAGCGCCCCCCTTCCAAGCTTGTCGGGATCCCCACCCTCAGTCAGCACGAGATCCTTTTTGACCAACCGGAGTTTTTCGATCTCGGTCAGGGATGCGTCTATTTCCTTGACTGTCTGCATATCCAGGCGGCCGGCTTGAACGTTGCTAACCGAAAGGTAGGGAACCCGCTGGGTGTCCCCTGATGGGACTCGCCTTCCTTTGGTTACCCCACCCATAATCTCGGTGAGATCACCCAAGGTTCTGTCATCGTCCCAGCCCTTTGGATTTGTAACCGGGTCGCCGAAGACCTGAGAAAAGATAGACGCATCAAGATCAGCAGCCCGAGATAGCGCTATTTCTCGCGTGTCTCGAATGTGCGCCACGGAACCCAGGATCTTTGCGATCCGCTTTTGCCGGTTGAGGGTCGGTAGTGGCAGCTGAAAGTGCTCGAGGTCTTTTTGGTTGAGCCGCGGAAGGTTTGCGCCCGTCGCCAATTGCGCGGCGAGGGCGACCGTCTCAGGGAGTCTCAAAAAGCAGGCTAAGTACTCTCGATCTACGTCGGGGCCTGGCCTGATGGGAAGGATGTCAGTGCTGCAAATACCATCAAACGCTGGCACTGCAATCTTGGCGAGGTACGGTCGAAGCCTTCCGAAAAGGACATCATCTGAGGTGAACTGGAGCTTCGTGCTGGAGATACCAGCAGTGCGGGCGGTACCGAGTCGAACGAGTCGACCGCCAGGCTCAATGTTCTCAAGGCCTATGTAGGTCTTGTCAGCCGGAATATCGCCCGGATTGACGTTGCGGCGGATAATCTCTGCCACCTCCGCTAGCGGAACATGCTGGCGCTGGCTCAATCCAGCATGCCCTTTAGATCGTTGAGGCTGGTGCGTATACGGTTCTCCAGATGCTCGAGCTCGGCGATGAGTTCTGCGGGGGAGCGATGCTCGGTCTCGACGTAGGCAAGCTCTTTATAGCGGTTGATGCTCAGCTCATAGTTCGCCGCGGCGATCTCTCCCTTTGAGACGCAGAAGCTCTGCTCCGTTCGACCCCGAGTCCTCTCAGAATGTGTGCGTGCGCGAAAGCGGGAAAGTACGTCGGGGAGGTTATTGTGCTTGAGCTCGTCCGGATTGAGGCGGCGATCGGGCGTAGGTCCAAGTCCGTCCTCGCTCAGCAATGGGTTCCGTCTGTCGTCGAGGCTGAAGCCGTCGGCCGTAACGTCGTAGAACCACACGTTATCCGTGCCCCCGCTGTCAGTCTTAGTAAAGATAAGGAGTGCAGTCGAGACTCCGGCGTAGGGTCTGAATACGCCGCCGGGCAGCTTGATGACTGCGTCAAGCTTCTGACCCTCAACGAGCGCCTTTCGCAAGCCTCTATGCGCTTTGCTGGATCCGAAAAGGACACCATCCGGGACGATCACAGCGGCTCGGCCACCTGGTTTCAGCAACCTCAGGAACAGCGCTAGGAATAGGAGCTCGGTCTTTTTCGTTTTTACTACCTGGAGCAAGTTCTGGGCAGTGGTCTCGTAGTCGAGGCTGCCCGCAAACGGAGGGTTCGCCAGGATCAATGAGTACTGCTCCTCCTCGCCCCCTGCTCCCTCCGAAAGGGAGTCCCGGTAGCGGATGTCGGGACGCTCGACGTTGTGAAGCAGCATGTTCATCGAGCCGATTCGCAGCATCGTGCCGTCGAAGTCGAAGCCGTGAAACATGCTCCCGTGGAAGTGTTCGCGCATCTTGGCATCGTGCATCACGTCTGGATGCTCGCGGCGGACGTACTCGGATGCGGCGACGAGAAATCCGGCGGTTCCGCATGCCGGATCGCAGATCTCGTCCTCTGGCTGGGGGGCGGTCATCTCGACCATTAGGGAGATGATGTGACGCGGGGTCCGGAACTGTCCGTTCTGGCCTGCAGTGGCGATCTTGCTGAGCATGTACTCGTAGACGTCGCCTTTGGTGTCGCGACCTTCAAGTGGCATCTCATCGAGCATGTCGACCACCTTGGCCAGCAAGGCGGGGGTTGGGATCGTGAAGCGGGCGTCGCGCATGTGCTGCGAATAGGTCGAGCCATCGCCGCCGAGCTGGCGCAGGAACGGAAAGACGCGCTCGCCCACGATCTCGAACATTTCGGCAGGCGCCTTGCTTTTGAACTGGGACCAGCGGAGATCGGCAAAGGGCTTGCCCGAATCGTCGTCGCCGAGCGGAAAAATTGGATCTTCGGCCAGCTTTTCGAAGCGGCTTGCCTGGTTCTCGGCAACCTTCTGCAGGTCGTCGAGCCGTCGAATGAAGAGCAGATAGGTGATCTGCTCCATGACTTCGAGCGGATTGGCGATACCTCCCGACCAGAATGCATCCCAGATGGCATCGACCCTGCGCTTGAGTTCGCCCGTGATCACACGGTGGAGATTATCCGAGCACTTTGGCTGGGCGCGCTCAAAAGCGAGACGGAATCGAGCCGTGATCGGCGCATATGGGCGACAATCCGGCCGACTCGGGCACAGGTGCCTGAGTTCGGGCCGGAGATGGAGGCCGGTTACATGTGACGAGCCCCATCACACATTCCCACGTACAGGACATCCTCCGATGGAGCTAGGCGGATTCGAACCGCCGACCTCCTGGGTGCGATCCAAGGAGGGCGGTGAGCGGAAAGTCGTCAGAACATGCCTGTTTGCAGCGCTTTTCTGAGGATATAGGGAGGGCTGCAGATAGTGAAATATGCAGGGATATGCGCCGATATGCGGGGAGTCAGGCACGTCTGGCGGAAAGTGCCTGAAATGAGAGGAGGCGGTTGGAGTGCACCACGCCTAGCTTTTCTCGGCCTCGGGACGCGCCGGTAGAAGTGCCAGTTCGGGGTCGGCGTCGATCATCGCCATCTCCTCGGGGAACAGCCGGGCGTAGCGGAACGGGATTCCTCCGGCAGCGCGTTCCGCCGGGGTGAGCGCGTCCTTGATCCCGACGGCCCCGTAGCCCTCGCGGACGATGATGGTCAGGTTCTGGCCGGGGGCGATCGGGCCGGCCGGCACGATCTTGGGCTCTGTGTAGAGGCTGCGGTAGTAGCGGCGCAGGCCGATCATCGCGTCGTGGTAGCCATGAGCGCGGCCGCTGAGCGCCGCGAACTCCTCCAGACCGAGCACCTCGCCGTCGCCGACCAGGCGGATTTCGGAGCCGTGGAGGGTGTAGTCGGCGTGGAACACCCCGTTGCGAAGCTGGCGGTGCCAGATGGCGGAAAGGAGGGGTCGAGCTGCCTGATTGCCGATCTCCTCCGCCCCGAGGCCGATCAGCTCGAGCTTTCGCCCTGGTGACGACGGGGGGCGCCCGTCCTCGGACGCGAACGGGAGCATTCCGGCCTGCCCGCCCTTGGCGACGTTGATGAGGTTGGCGAGCAGGTCGTAGGGTGCCGCTGCCTCCACGATGTGGCCGTAGACCCAGAGTGAGAGGTGCCAGGCGGCGATGCGATCCTCGGTTTCGTTGTGCAGCCGGGTCGCGGCCTGGATCGCATCGATCGTGGTGTCGTAGGGGTCCCAACCTGCCGCCTGCAATCCCTTGATCCCGAGCAGCGACAGGATCAGCTGCGCCTCATCTTGCTCGCGCGCTCTGGCGAAGATCGAATCGAGACCGTTCAGATAGAGCGGGAGCGCCCTTATGTAGTCCGGCTTTAGCTCCCACTCTTCATCGGTGGCCTCCAGCTTCCAGAAGCCGACATCGTCGTCGCGGTAGAGCTCCATTGCGCCAGGGAAGTCTGGCGCTCACTTCGGCGCGTATGCGTCAGCAATTGCCGGCAGCGGGCGGAGGGCTTAGGTCCGATGCTGCCTACGAATCTATCTCGACCAGTCGGCTACGACTGCTCTTGAAGCACGAGTGACCTGAGCACCACCTCGGTACCAGCCACGACGGCGTCGCAATAGCGCTTTGCCCCACCTTCATATCCGTCTCCGCGACCCGCGAGTTCCAGGGCGGCGGCCGATCGTTGTTGCGGACCGTTGAGAGTGCTCGGGAATGGTGGCGGAAGCCATTGACCCTCGTGGCCGACCATGTTGCGGATGTCGGCCCAGACGCCGACCTCCTGCCAAAGCGACCGCTGGTCGTGTGCCAGGAGAACGCGGGGGGACGAGAGGACCGTCTCAACGGCCTGGCTTACCAACACGTAGAGCAAACCGCGGAGGCGCCCCGCAGTGGCCTGCCTGCCGTCATGTTCGCGCAGAGCTTCGCCATCGGTGTCGACGACCGCTGTATCCCGATCGATTCGCTCACGCCCAATGGCCTCCAAGAGCGAACACGCTCGGAGCACACGGACGTCCCATCGAGGCTCTGCCGAGATGCCTCGATAACTCGACAGCCAGAGCGCGATCAGTGGGGACGATCTCGCGCCGACCCAGATATCTCGAGGATCGACGATCGCCAGATTCTCCCCATCTGGAAGCAACCGCTCGAGGACATTGCCTGGGTAGGTGCCGCTCCCCGTCATCAGAGCGAGCGTGCGCCACGACTGCCCTTCGTCGGAGCTGAACTCGTTAGCGGCCGCGAAGATGCGTGGCGCCCCGCCATGAGTTAGGGCCAGCGCGTCCACCAAGCGACCCAGTTCACGTGATGCCTCCATCGAGGCGGGCACGACCTGCTCAACCTCGACTGGCGGCGTCGCGACGAACGCGAGTCGTCGACGTGGGGCCAGTTGCATCGCCCATCCCGGTCGATCGAACGTCGACACGAACCCATGTGCCGACAACAGGTCGTTGAAGGTTTGGCGCAGCTCGCGCCCGGCGAATCCTCTTTCAAGGGGAACCGGTTCAACGACAAGTGCTCCTATAGGCAGGGGCTCGTCGAGGCGTAGCCCTTCGATCAGGGCAGCCGAGCGCAGCAGGTCAGGGGGCACGAGGGCATTATCGGATAGGCCCCCGCACGGATTTGTATTGACCCCCGTCATCGGCGCGGAACGGCGGGAGCGGGTCACCCCTTGGGCATCGATCAGCGATGATGCCCGAGCGGGACGAGACCAGGGAGTGATGAGGGTGGGCAGGATTGAGGAAATCGAGAAGTTGATCGTCGGTTCGAGAGATCTGGACCGGCGCGCGGCTGAGATACAGGGAGATCGCGAACTTCTGGTGGGACGCGACGAGATCGATCAACTCGCCGACGACTACAACCATTGGTATGCGAGGGCGATGGCGGTCCTACCCGAGGAGCAGCGCGCCGAGTTCAAGGATCTCTACGAGGGCGGCATGGTCGTCAAGCGGATCAAGACGTTCCTGGCCTCGCCGGGCGAGGTCAACACCCTGTTCGACCCCGAGGCGGAGGTCCATGTCTTCGGGTACTGGCAGCACCCCTATGAGACCACCTTCCATTCCTCTTTGATGGAGCAACGCCAAGCGCTCGCGCTCGCGCGCCAGACGATCGAGGCCGCTGCGGAAGAGGCCGAGGTCACTTTGGTGGAACGGATCGGTCGCGGCCTGCCACGGATGATTGCCTCCATGTGTAGGCGTGGCCGTGAGCGGTCGCCCCTCGTCGTCACTGATGAGTACGACGTTCAATACCTACTCGAAGGGGTGCTGCGGAACCTTTTCGACGATGTCCGGCCCGAGGACCCCAGCCCGAACCGGGCCGGAGCTTCAACGCGCATCGACTTCGTGTTGAAACACGAGCAGATCTTCGTCGAGGCAAAGATGACGCGAGACCGCCTCGGCGAACGCGAGGTTGCCGACGCGCTGATCGACGACATCGAGCGTTACCGGGCTCATCCCGACCTGCGCACCCTTGTCGCAATCGTCTATGACCCGGACCGGCGGATTGCCAATCCGAGCGGCCTGGAAAACGACCTTCGCCAAGACTCCCCGGAGCTGCGGGTCCGTGTGGTCGTCTGCAGCTAGCAACGGCCAGCGATGGCGCCAGGTGGTCAACAACTAAGCGGGAAGGGAAGGTCGCCCGCGTGGCGTGCTCAGTTTCACTTTGCCGTTTAGCATCGGCGAAGTGTGCGCCGCCCCGATCCACCCGCTCTATAGACCGCACGGCACAAACGGTGAGATCTCGCTCTTCGATGGCGAGCTGGATTTGAAGACGCCAGATGGCAAATGGTCATCGGCGCAGGTTCAGGTAGAGCTCGAGCTTCTCCCGGAGACGAGGCTGGTGGCGCGAATCTTTGGTCCCGCCCGCCTCCCTGCCTTTTTCAATGAACCGGATGACCTCGAGCTCGAAGCTCCTGATGGCACCAACCTGGCTCCGCCGGGTGCCAGCAACCCTCGGTCCGAGAGCGAATCTCATCAGTTTCGTCTGCGGCAGGTACGCCTCGGCAAGCTTCAGGCTGCGGAGTCATTCCTCTTCCACGTCTGTGGTGCTCTTGAGGTCTGGGCAGACCAGGTTCCCGTTGACTCGGGCTCGCAAAAACAGTTGAAGTTCGACCTCCCGGGATGGGAGTTAGTCATGGTCCCTGGTGAACCCACGCCCGACTCCAGAGATTTTGCCGCCGTAATCCTGGCCACACCGGTCAGCGCCGCGGCCTCGGAGGAGGATCTGGATCGCCTGCATCGTTGGCTCTTCATCCTGCTCAGTTTCGTCGCCGACCGCGAAGTTGGCATCGGGCCAGTCTGTGGGCTGGACAAGGCCGGAGCTGTCGTCTGGGCGGAGTGGGGAACGCCGCGCATGAAGCCTGGAGAGGGAGGGATCAAATGGTGCCCTCCAATGCTGGCTGCCGTTGCGATCCCTCAACTCGCCAAGGGCTTCTCAGTGCTGGCCGAAGATCCCGACCTTGAAGTGATCGTTGATCGCGCCATCGGATACGCCCTTGCGGCCAACGGAGAAGAAGTGATCGAGGTCCGGATTCCAAACGTCTGCTCGGGCCTGGAGTTGCTCGCTTGGGCGATCTTGCAGCGAGAGGATTGGCTTGTCGATGCGGATGTGCGGCGTCGTATGAAGACTGCGGCAATCATTCGCCTCTTCCTGAAGTGGGCTGAAATTCCTACCGCAGTTCCTCCGACGCTCCCCGATCTCACTAAGCGACTTGCCGCAGTCGGTAAGGCGGGGCTGGAAGGCCCTGAGGTTCTTTTTGAACTTCGCAACGCGATGGTCCATCCGCCAAAGCGTCTTGACAACATCGAGTGGCCGGAGGGCGAGGAACTGGTCGATGCGTGGTTGCTGGGCTCTTGGTATCTCGAGCTAGGTCTTTTGCGGGTTCTGGGATATGAGGGTGAGTACTGGTCGCGCATCAGGCTCGGACGTCCCGGGGCGGATGTTGAGCAGGTCCCATGGACCATTTGATCTATGTCAACAAACTGGCCGCCCCCGGTCTATCGAAGCAACTTGGCGAACTCGTCACGGCTGATCCCAACGGCTCGAAGAATGCTTGAAAGGGTCCCGCGCTTGATCGGCCGGTTGCCGTGAACGGGTACCGGGATCGCATCGGGAATGTCCGGATGCCGAAGAACATGATGGCTGCCGCGGACCCGCTTGACGTACCAGCCGTCCTTTTCGAGGGCGGCGATGACTTGCTTGCCGCTGACCGCCGGAAGCTTGGGGCTCACGCCGCGTGGACAGCGACGCTGCTGCGGTGGACGGCAGGGATCGGGAGGCCGTCCTCGTGCATTACCTCGAGGTAGGCCTCGATGGCCTCTTTGGCCATCTCGGTGGCTTCCTCGATCGTCTCGCCCTGGGTGGCGACGCTGGGCAGCTCGGGCACGAAGACGCTGAAGCCGCCTTCGGGCTCCGGCTGCAGGATGATCTCGTACTCGCGCGCGATGCTCATGGCGTTGAAGCTTACGCGCCTCTAGCTCTGCGGTCACCGAGGTTCAAGCCGGAATAACCCGAAATCGCCGCTAATCCCTTCGCATCGGCGCGATTTCAGGCACTAGTGCCTGAAATAGGAGCGGATTCCGGAGGCGGTTGGAAAGGGCTGCAAAAAGTGAAGTTTGCGATGTGCAGCGACTTCTGGAGATGGAGCTAGGCGGATTCGAACCGCCGACCTCCTGGGTGCGATGCACGAGGGTCGCAGAGCTCAAAGTTGTCAGAACATGCCGATTTGCAGCGCCTTTCTGATGGCTTGGAGGAGATTGCAGAAAGTGAAATATGCAGGGATATGAACGGATATGCGGCGAGTCAGGCACTTCTGGCGAAAAGTGCCTGAAATGAGAGAGGGCGGTTGGAAAAGGGGTAAAGCAGGCAAACACTCTGGTTTGTTTAAGCGCTAATAGGCTGCCCGGGGCTTCGGCTCTTCTCAAAGCGCATGCTCACCATCTCCCTCCTATTGCTTATCGCCGCTCTCGCAGGCGTCTTGATCTGGCGTGAGCCTGAGCTGCGGCGGCGATTGCAGTCGCTGGCGCTGCGGCGACAAGGAGCGGCTCGGGCAGTGCTCGGGATCGTGCAGCCGCGTGATCTACAGCGCCAAGCACTGGCGATCATCAAGGAAAGGGCACTACTCTCGATCAAGGCCGCCCACCTGCCGACCGACGTCGTGATCTTCCTCGCCGGCGAAGACTACGACGCGCTAGGGGCGACCCGGGAGAGCTTCGTCGCCGAGGTGACGGCGCAGATCTCCGCGCTCGCCGGCGAAGATGCGGGCGGCGGCGTCCGCTTCGTCATCGGCGCCCGGCCGCAGGTAACGCTGCAGCGCGGACAGTCGATACCGCCCGGGACGGTAGAGGCGAAGCTCGCCTGGCAGGAAGGAACGATCGCGGTCACCGCCCCGCGCTCGGACGAGGAGACGCCCGGGCCGGCAGGGGGGCTAGCCCTGCAAGTCGAGGAAGAGGGGCGGGCTCCCTACGAGGTTGCGCTGGTCGGGAGGATGAGTCTGGGGCGGGACCAGACCTCGGCCATCCGGATCCTCCACCCGAGCGTCTCGCGGCGCCATGCGGAGATGGCGGTCCGCGACCCCGACTCAGCGACCATTACCGATCTCGGGTCCCAGAACGGCGTCGAGGTGGACGGGGAGAGGGTCCGCCCTCACGAGGAGACGCCGGTGCACGCCGGTCAGCCGATCCGGCTCAGCCATTACGTCACGCTGCGGCTGCTGGCCGTCGGGACCGAAGCAGCTCCGCCGAGCGAGCGGGCCGACGCCGATGCTTGAAGTCGGCAGGCGGTACGGCCGCTTCCGGGTCGACGCGCTTGTCAACCGCGGCGGCATGGGGACCGTCTGGAAGGTCTACGACTTCGACCACTCGCGGGTCTGCGCGATCAAGGTTCTGCTGAGGGAGATGGTCTCGGACCGCTCCTTCCGCGCGCGGCTCAATCGGGAGGCGGAGGTGCTGATGTCGCTGCGCCACCCCAACGTCCTCCCGGTCTACGGGACCGACGAGGTGGACGGCCTTCCTTGCATCGTCATGTACTACGTCCCCGACGGTGACCTGCGCGACCACCTCGACCGCACCCTCGACGCGGCGACCGTGCTCTCGCTCTTCCGGCAGGCATGCGCGGGGGTCCACAGGGTGCACAAAGACGGGATCTACCACCGCGACCTCAAGCCGATGAACCTGTTGATCGAGCGGAAGCCCGCCGGGCTGCACCTGTACGTCGCCGACTTCGGCGTCGCGATCGGCTCCGGCCGGCACGAAACCCGCTACACGGCCCACGGCTTTGCCGTTGGAACCGAAAAATTCATCCCACCGGAGGCGAGGGACGGCGCTCTGGCCAGCGCCCGCGGCGATGTCTACTCCCTCGGCCGCTGCCTGGAGGCGATGGTGGGGATCCACAACTGCGAGGGGCCGATCAAATCGGTCATCGACCGGGCTTTGGAGGACGACCCCGAAAAGCGCCAGGCAGACGCGATCGAGCTCTACGAAGAGGCGGCCGAGGCGCTGGGGCCGCTAGGCGACAGGCCGCTGCCGCCGAGCCCGCCGCGCGACCCGGAGGAGACGCGGGCCGACACGGCGGCCACCGCCGTGCTGCCGCCGACCGAGGCTCCCCGCACCGCGGTCGTGGACCGTGCGATGGAAGCGGTCGGCCTCAGCGGGCTCGCGGTCGGCTCGTGCCTGGCGCGACCGCGCTCTCAACCCCGGCAGCTGACCGCGGTCATCAGCACCGGTGACACGGTGCTGGTCCAGGCCTCGCGCGCGCGCCTGGCGGATTGGCTGGCCTCCGAGCTCGACGCCGATCGGGTGGAGGTCGTGGTGCTGCCCGACAGCGACGAACCGGAGCGCCTGGTCCGGACCTACCTCGGCGCTCGCTTCGCCGACCACGCCTTGCCCCGCGATTTCGATGCCCTGCGCGCCCGCCGCTGCGGCAGCCAACTGGAGATCGACCTGGCGCCGCGGCTGGACCGGCTATGCAACGAGGAAGCCCTGGCGCCCCTGGCCCTCTTCATGGGCGCCCGGAAGGTGCGGTTGAACCCGATCAAGTCCGACCCAGGAAGGTGAGATGAGCAGCTACGAAGACGAGTCTTTTCCGGCGACTCCGTTCGTGCTCGTCGTCGACCAGTCCGAATCGATGCAGAGCAACGACGGGATCGAGACGGTCAACCGAGAACTGGCGGAGCTGGTGAACACGCTCAGCGCAATCCCCGAGGTCGAGGAGACGGCCTCGATCGGCCTCATCTCCTTTGCCGAAAGGGCGACCGTGCATCGCCGGATCGAACCGATCATCAACGGCATCGAGCTGCCCACGTTCGAGGCCCTCGGCGCGACCAGCTTCGCCGCGCCGCTAGAGGCGCTGCGCTCGCTGATCGCCTCCGACGTCCCGCGTCTCTCCCGCCGGGGGAGGCGGCCGATCGCCTTCTTCATCACCGACGGCAGACCGAACTACGAGAAGGACAAGGAGTGGAGGGCGGCGCGGGCAAGGCTGCTCGAACCCGGCTTCCGCCTGCGCCCGAAGCTCGTCACCATGGGCTGTGGAAGTGTCGAACGCGAGTGCCTGGAGGAGCTGGCCTCGACTCCCGAGCTCGCCCAGTGGGAAGCCGGCCCCACTCAGTCGGCCCTGGAAGCGATCCTGCAGACCGTGACGCAGACGATTATCACCCTCAGCGGCGATCCCGAGCCCGGCGACGATTTCGCTGGCAGGATCTTCCGATTTGACTACGAGGTCGGCGAGGACGAAGTCATCGAGTACGGGGACCCCTGATGGCGCGCCGTGGAAAGGGAGGGAAGAAGCGGCGCAAGGAACGAGAAGCGGACACCGACCCCCGGCCCCCGTCCCAAGAGCCGCCCCGGAGCGAACCGCCGCCGCGGCCGAGCGAGCCACCACCTTCCTCGGGCGAACCGCCGTCACGGAACCGGCCGGAAGCGATCGATCCCGAGGCGAAGACGCAGGCGATCAGGGCGGACGAGCCGGTGACCGAGACCGACCCCGCGCCCCGCGCCCCGCGCTCGGAACCGCCGCCGAAGGTTGAACGGGAGGAACCGCGACCGGCGGAGCTGAGCCCCAGGCCCGCGGCGGGCAGGGGGGAGTTGCCGGAGCCGCCGAAGATCGGACGTGTCTCGCAATCGTGGCGGCGCCGACTGGCGGAGTCGGGCTGGCCGCGGCCCGGATACGCGGCCGACGGCGGGGAGGTCGGGCCGTTCTCGGTCCTCGCAGCGAGCGCGGTCGGCCAAGGGCACCTGCACCGGGGCGTCCAGCGCCAGGACGCCTATCACTTCGCCCCGGCGGGGACGGGGGCGGTGGTCGCCGTTGCCGACGGGGTCTCGCAGATGCCGCTCTCGGCGCTGGGAGCAGAGGTCGCCGCCTTCTCCGCGGTCCGCGAGTACGCGCATAGCTGCGGCATCGTCGCCTCGGCGCCCGTGGCCGAGCGGCCCGGCCCCGCCGAGCTCCTGGCCGACGCCGTCGACATCGCCGACGCCGAGGTCCGGCGGTTGGCCGCGGATCTCTCGATAGAACCGCGCGAGCTCTCGACGACGTTGATGGTCGCCGCCCTCGAGCCGGGGCAAGGCGACGAGGTGCATGTGACGATCGGTGCGGTCGGCAACAGCAGCGCCTTCGAAATCGCCTCCGAGGGACCACCCGCGGTGCTCGCGGGACCCGGATCCGAAGACCCGTCGGCGGACTACGGAGAGTTCCTGCCGGCCACCGCTGGCACCGCCCGCATCGACCGCGCGCTCCTGCGCCCGGGAGCGACTCTGCTGCTGGCCACGGACGGCCTCGCCGAAGACCTCGTCACCTCGGCTTCGGTCCGGCGCTGGCTCTGGGAGCGGCTGACTTACTCTCGCACGCCGCTGGAGTTCGCCCACGCCCTCTCCTACCGGCGGCAAGGATCGATGGACGACCTCACGGCTCTCGCCGCATGGCGTTGGTGAGCCTGGAAACCCGGACTGTCGTCGGCCGGTTCGAGAGCTACGAAGTGGGCTTGGCCCCACTGCCGATCCCGATCGGCCGGGCAAAGCTCTTCGAGGTTGCCGGTCGGCCGCACCTTCTCTACAAGGAGTACGGGAAGGAACTACGCGGCAAAAGCGAAGTGGACCGACTGGAATCCCTCGCCGAGGATGGGCGGAAGCTGTTCAAGGAGGGAGCCTCCCCCGACGAAACCCACCACATCGCCTGGCCGCGGGACTTCGTTCTGCGCGGGAAAACGATCGTCGAGGGAGTGGTCGTACCCCGGGCCGAAGAGCGCTTCTTCCTGCCCCGGCAGGGGGCGAGCTTGATCACGCGGAGCCTTGACCACATGCGGGCCGGGCGGGAAGTGATGCCGGCGCGGGGCCGGCTGACGGTGATGCGGCAGCTCGCCGAAGCCTTCGACTTCCTCCACCAACGCAATCTCGTTCACGGGGATATAAGCCACAACAACATTCTCTGGTGCCCGCCACCGCGGCCGCTGGCGCTGCTGATCGACTGTGACGGCCTCCGCGACCCCGCCCAGAAAGGCGGCCGCGGCACGAAGTACTGGCGCGACCCGCGCGAGGAGGCCGAAGAGATCGATTCGCCCGACATGTACAGCGACTGGTTCGTTCTCGCGCTGGCGATTTGGCGAAAGGCGACGCTGCACAACGGCGCCCCAGCGCGCGAAGACGGAGCGATCGTGCTGCCGCCCGAGTTCCCGTTGCGCCTGGGAGAGCTACTGCGGCGGGGGCTCGAAGACGATCGCGACGTCGAGGCGCGGCCGACCCCGGATGAGTGGGCGAAGGCTCTCGCGGCGGTGGGCAGGAGTCGCAGCCAGTGCCGGGAACTAGACGTGCTCGCCGGCCTCAAGGCGGCGGACTCAGCGGCCCCGGCGACGCCCCGACGCCCCGCCTCGAGTGACTCCCGCGACGCCCCCGTGCGCCCGCTGCCGCGACCCCCGGTCGAACGCGCCGCCCCGCAGCCGAAGGCAGCGCAGCCGACCCCCAAGACCCGCCGGCGCTTCCGGATCATCCGCCCGTTGAGCGCGGCGGCGGTGCTGGCGCTGGTCGGGCTGCTTGCCGTCGGCTTGTTGCCCGGAACCGGACAACCGACCCCTGAGGAGCGGGTGGAGCGATCGGTGCAGAGGTGGGCCCGCAATAACCTCGGGCCCGGCGTCGAGGCCGCCTGCCCCAGCACTAGCACTCTGCACGCCGGCGCTCGCTACTCCTGCAAGGTCGAATCGCATACCGGCGCTGTGGCTCGCGTCTGGATCTCGATCGGCGCCGAGCGCGGCATCCGCCGCCATATGGGCATCCAGCGCTTTCGCAAGCGCTCAATCGTCAATACCCTCCGCGCCTATTACCGGCGTCGTGCTAGGGACGGTGCTCCTGGCCTAAACGCGATCTCCTGCCCCGAGAGCATTCCCGCGCTGCCGGGAGCGCAAATGACCTGCCGTTGCACCTTCTCTGACGGAAGTGTCGAAGCTGTGAAGGTGACCCTGAAATCCCACCGTGGCCGATACGTCTGGCGCAACCACGACGGCACCGGCGGCCGCGACACGATTCTGCGTCGTCACCCGTCCTAACAGCGAAGGAGCACTTAAAGCTAGAGCTGCGTCGCTGGTCTCCGTAACGCCTCTTATCTGGCGTGGATCGAAGCGCGCCCGTCGGGAGGGAAAAATGCTCGTATTTCGCGAAGAACGTTCCTTGGCCCCCGAGGAGGGAGAAGCTCTCGATAAGGAGCAGTTGGACTCGACTGCAGGGCGCGCTGAGGAATTTGCCCCTAGGGCTCCTCGAAGCTAATCGTCAGGGTTTCGTCTTGGCAAGAGCTGCGAGAACTTCTTCTGCGGCGCGTTCGCCCGACTGGACGGCGCCGTCCATATAGCCGTTCCAGACGGTCGCGGTCTCGGCACCGGCCCAGTGGAGGGGGCCGATCGGGGCGCGCAGGGCGGGGCCGTATTCGGTCCAGCCACCGGTGGTCATCAGACATCCATAGCAGCCGCGCGTCCATCGCTCGTCAGCCCATATCCGCTCGATGAAGCGCTCGGGATGTGCAGCTCGTTCGCCAAAGAGCCGGGCGTGCCCGGCAAGGATCGCGTGCCGGCGCTCCCGCTCCGGGCGGTTCGCCCATTCACGGGCGAGACGACCCTCGAGGAAGCCGAGCAGCACCCCCGGGGTCCCATCAGGGGGCGAGTTGTCGAAGACGACCCGGGCTGGGCCCGTATCGCTAATCGCTTGCCCCGAGAGTCCCTCCTCGCGCCAGAACGGGTCTGGGTAGATCGCCATGGTCTTGATCACGCTGCCCTGCGGCATTCGCTGGGTCAATTGGTCGCGCAGCGCAGGAAGCGGCGGGTCGTAGTCGATCCGCCCAGCCAGCGTGGGAGGGACGGCCACGATCGCGTGTTGCGCCCGTACGGCCATTGGCGCTACCTCGATGCCGCCCTCGACCTGCAGATCCACTTGCGCCCTGTCGTATCGGATCGCGCGCACCGGCGCCTCCGTTCGCAGTCGATCAGTACCCAGCTCCTCTGCCAGCAGGAGCGCTAGCCGCTGGGAGCCGCCGTGGAAGCGGTCCTGCTGGGCGCCGCCCCCGGTCCCGACCAGCGTCTGGAAGCCGCCGCCGGAATGGGCGTAGAAGAGCACGTGGAGCAGGGAGACGTCAGCCGGCTCGGCCGCCCACACGGCCTCCGTCGCCAGTTCCATCAGGGTGCGGGCGCCGTTGGTTCGGGTGTTGCGGCGAATCCAGGTCTCGAAGGTCCGGCCATCCCACTGCCGCGCCTTCGCCGCCTCCCAAGGCCTCTCCAGCGGCACTTGGCGTGCCATGCGATCGAGACGCATCCGCGCTTGTTCGAAATCTGCCAGCGCCAGCGGCGAGGTCACCGCTGAGAGGCGTCGCACCAAGTCCGAGCTGGCGTCGGCGAGGGAGCCCGAGAAGGAGGTTCGTCTGCTGCCCAGCTCGAGCATGTGCCTACCCCAGTTGTAGGTGGGGAACGTGTCGACACCGAGCTCTGAAGCGAGGGCGGTTATCCGCTCCTGCGTGGGGCCGATCCACTGGCCGCCGACCTCGACTACCTTGCCGTCGCCGATCTCCTCGTTGAGCATCCGCCCCCCGACTCGATCTCGGGCCTCCAGGACGACCGGCTCCACTCCCGCCTCCACCAGCCGACGCGCCGCGACCAGTCCCGCCAGACCGGCGCCGACGATTGCGACGTCGACTTCACTCCGCGGAATCGATGGTGTGCGGTGCATCTACACAACACACTAGCCGGTGCCATCGGTCCAGACCGCTCGCAATACGCAAGATGCACAGGATGAGGATCGGCCTTGCGACAAGGTGTGGTAGCAGTTTCGCAAGTGCCCCCTGAGGATGGATGAACTCTTGGGAATGCCCCGTACCTGCGGCTCTCAAGGTTGTCCAATTATCGGAAGGATGGGGGAAATGGGAGTACGAAAACTGATGGTGACCGTGCTGGGGTATGGAGCCCTGGCAGCGGTTTTCCTTGCCTGCGCCTCGCCCGCGCTGGCTGATGATCCATACACGAACTTCGCGAAATGCCCGACTGGCGCCCCGGAGATGAACGACCCTTCGATCGAAGGGGCCGTTTGCGTTTCCGGACTGGCGCGAGAAGGATCCTTCAAAGTGGGGAATTTCCAGACTCAGCTGGCTTCGCCGATGCATCTCCAGTTCGGCTTCGTGATCAAAGAATCTGAAGAATGGCTCGTGGTGCCCGGCGGCACCAGTCTGGAAGTGGAATCTTTCTCTTTGCCCAATCCCTTCCTAGCCCCTGCGGCGAGTGGGCTGTCCCCGGTGGGAACGCCCGCTCCGAAACAGACGAAAAAGCGGCAAAGGAAAAGGCATCGGTGCGCCAAGCATCAGAAAAGGAAGCACGGTAAGCAGAGGCGATGTGGGAAACATCGGAAGCATCGCAAGAAGAAGACCCAACCCCAACCATCCCCGGTTGTCACTCCCCCGGTGCCTGCAGGGCCGAACCTGATGAAGGCGACGCTGGAACCGGCGGGCGACGTGCGGAAAGTCAACCCCGCTGCAATCTTCGGGGAACCGGAGCCGTTGTTTGAGCTACCTCTGAAAGTCCATCTCGAGGGCGCCGAGCTGGGGCCGGCGTGCTTCATCGGGACCGATGCCGAACCGATCGTGCTGACTCCGCTTCAGGTGACTCCGCCGACTGAATTCAGCTTCGGCGAAGACCCGAACGGGTTCAAAGTCGAAATGCTTTCGCTGGGCGGAGGCAAGATAGAAGACACCTCCTTCTCGGTCGGTGGCGCGAGCGGCTGCGGACCCGAAGGCGGCCTCGACGGGCAGATCAACGCCCTCCTCGGCCTGCCGGCCTCAGCAGGGGCGTCGCAGGCGGTTATGGGCAACATGCTCCTCCAGTTTGCGGCGGCGATCAACGACAAAACTCCTCCGGAATCCGGGGAAGAACTGCAGGCGGCTTTCGAAGCGGCTCAGTAAGGGTCCGCTGAGGCTGATGCTCCAGCGCCTCTGTCAGTCCCGGCTCGCCGCGGTCCCACCGCGGCGGGCCGGACCATTTGCAGACCTATGAGTAGCGCCTTTGGCCTGCACCGTAAGTCTCTTTGGAGTAATAGTGAAATCGCGCTGAGCGGAGGACAGTAAGCAGAGTTCTAGAACCACCTTAAAAATTAATGAGTAGGGTTGGGAGCGACTAGGTTCAGCTGATAATGCTCGCCATATTTGCCATCTCCCACCGACGCGACCTCTGCGCTGATACTTACTTTCTTCCGCAACAGCAATCCGTCGGAGGACCGCCGCCATTCTTCGATGCTTCCACTGCCAGCGCTTTCCCCGGTGAAGACGGCGTGTGCTCGCAGGTGGACAGCGGTAAGTCGGTGCCCCGCGATGCTGACCTTCCCGGTTCCGGCTTTGTGCGTCGAATAGGAGATGGAGCCGCTGGGCGACGAGCAGCGGGTTGATTCCCCGGCGACTGGGCGGCAGCTGTAGAGGGCGTCATTGACCGTCCCAAAGAACTCATGGTGTTCGCGAAGCCGGGTAAGGTTGAGTTCACCTCTAGCGGCCGGGCACATAGTCGCGGCACTCCAGCGCTCCCGCAGCACGTGCCACTCTTCTCCGAAGCCGCAGGACCGGCTTACGATCACGATTCTCGTGATCCCCTCGTAGCTATGGGTCGCGCTCAGCAGGCCGTCTAGGTGCTCGCTGCCGGTGACCGAATAGCGGTAGACGCCCGGGAGCGGCAGGCCCGCTACCGCCTTGCTGCGGTTGGGGTTTTCCCTTACCAAGCGGTGAAACTCGGCATGTGCCTGTTCAGGGGTCACCTTGGTGACGGTGTCTTTTGGCACCAGGTGCCAGACGAGGAATGCGACGGTGCCCAAAGACAAAGCCACCGCGAGCAGCAGACGGCGCGTAGTCAGCACAAGACCAAAGCGGCGAGTCACCATTCCTCCCGTCGACGTAGTACTCAGGGATTGGTAGCAGGCCGATGTCGGCGGCCGTACGCACAACCTGTGCAGGTTCGGCGGCGGTGAATACCCATGTTGAGCAGATTCGTCTTATTGGTTCGTCACCTGCCACCTACTGAGATATAACGTAAGGCGTGTTGAGCAAACTGGCTACTGCTTATCTGTCTAGGAGCACCGAATATTCGACCTCGATTGTGTTGCGGCAGGGCTGGTCTGCCCTTCAGGAGCCGTAGCTACGCCTGCGGTGCGAGCCGACACAGCGCAGGGCTGTGTTCGTTCGGAGGGGCTTGGGAGAGCGCAGAACTTAACTTTGCAGGAGGGAGGCGACCAACGGTGGAAAACGGAGTTGGGATCCATGAGGGTATGGACGTGTTCACAGTTGCGGTGCTTGGTCAGCGGCTACGGGAGCGTCAAGGCGAAATCGAGGAAACGATCTTCGCTCGGTTGCCCGCCACCGATGCCGACGGCGAGGAGCTCGCGCGAGGACGGCGGGAAGCGATCAGATCGTGCTTGGAACTGGTGATGCTTGTCTTCGAGCAGGACGGCAGCTGGGACGACCTGCCCCTGGTGCCGCCCGCCGCCGTGGTGCAGGCGCGACGCGTAGCGCGTTCGGGTCGTGCACTCTCGACGGTGCTGCAGAAGTACATCGGCGGCTACAGCATTCTCTGGGACTTCGTGCTCGAGGAGATCGAGCAGGCTTCGCTGAGTCAGAGTGAGCGCGCGGAGCTGCTGCGGGTGGCATCGGTCCGGCTCACCTCGGTGGCGCAGCAGGTCCTCCCCGTGGTCGCCACGACTCACACGGGCGAGCGGGGCAAGAGGCCGCAGTCGCGTGAAGAGCGGGTATCGACGATCGTGCGAGCGGTGCTGCAGGGCCTGCGGGTCAACACCGACGAGCTCGGCTATGACGTCGACGGGAATCACATCGGCGTGGTGGTCACCGGCGCTGATGCGATGGAGGCGGTAGAGACGCTTGCCGGAAAGCTGAACCGGAGGCTGCTGCGCGTTCCTCAGGACGATGGCGTCGTCTGGGCCTGGCTCGGCGGCAGAGGGGCGATCAACCAGACCGACCTTCCCGAGCTGGGAGAGGTCTCCCCCGGCCTGCGGATCAGTTTCGGCGAGCCCGCATCCGGGCAAAAAGGCTTCCGCGAAACCCATTGCCAGGCTGAGGAGGCGATGCAGGTGGCTCTGCATCAGCGCCAGCTGATAACCCGTTTTGCCGACGTGCTCCTGCTCGTACCCGCGGTCGAAGACGAGCAGCGCGGGAACTCACTCATCTCGATCTACCTCGCGCCGCTGGAGCGGTCCTCGGAGAAGAACCCCACCCTCAAGGAAACTCTCTTGGCTTACTTCGAAGCCGAGCTGAACACCACCGCCACCGCGGCGCGCTTGAAAGTCGACAGGCGCACTGCGATGACCCGGTTACGGACCGTAGAGGCGCGGCTTGGGTTCCCGATCTACAAACGTCACGCCGAGCTTGAAGTCGCGCTGCGTCTTGATCAGCTACGCCGCTCCACCCGGTCTCAAGGTGAGTAAGCGACTCACTTGAGCATGCACACAATGTGGTAGTGAGGGTGTGAGAGTGCGTGGTACTTCTCAGGAATGCAACAAGGGAGAGACTTCCGCCTCACGATCGTCGGTGGTGGGCCTAGCTGTACCTACATCCTCGAGCGGCTTGCGGCGACCGTCCCCGAGCTTGCCGGGAAGATCCGTCTCCACATCGACGTCTACGACCGCACCGGACAGTTCGGCGCCGGCTCCGTACACAGTTACAACCAGCCGGCGACCAGCTATCTGAACCGGATCGTCGCCCAGGTCGCGTTCGCCGCCGACGAGAGCGTGCGGGAGGCGGGACGGTTGCTCGAGCAACCGCTACGGCCGACGTTGCACGAGTGGTGCCAACGCAAGTTTGCCGAGACGGGCGACGAGAGCTTCGACCTTGCCCCCGAGGACTGGCCGAAACGCTACGTCCACGGTCTCGCCCTGCGGGACTGTTTCGAGCGCTACGTCGAGCTGTTGCGCGGTAACGAGGGTGTCGAGGTGGAGCTGCACGAAGCCGAGGTCGTCGACATCGTCGATCGCGGTGAGCGGCTGGAGGTGATCGCCGGGGACGACCGCGAGCGGACCCTGGCCGACCACGTCGTCCTCGTCACCGGCCACTCTTCCAATCGGCCGCACCGCCCACGCGAGCGGGCCTTGGCCGAGTTTGCCGAGCGCTCCCCCGCGGTCTTCATCCCCTCCGCCTATCCCCTGGAGGAGAACGTCGTCGGCGAGGTCGCAAGCCCGGAGAAGGTGGTCGCCTGCAACGGGATGGGACTGACCGCGATCGACATCATCCTGTATCTGACCGAGGCGCGGGGTGGGCATTTCGAGGCCGACGAGTCGGGCCGCCTTACCTACGTTCCCTGCGGGCGCGAGCCCGAGCGGATCGTCCCCTTCAGCGAGTCCGGCCTCTTCACCTTCGCCCGCCCCTTCAACGCCAAGGAGGAGGACCTCGACCGGCTTCAGCACAAGAGCGTCTTCCTCACCCACGAGGCGGTGGACCGCTTGCGCGACAGCGTCGGTCTGCCGCCGAGGGAAGACGGTACGAGCCGGCGTCAGATCGACTTCGAGCGCGACATCTTCCCGGTGGTGCTGCTGGAGATGGCCTACCTCTATTACCGGACGCTGCTCGGTGAGGAGTTCGGCGAATGCCTGCGCCGGCGCGCGCTGCCGACGTACGAGCGCTTCCTCGGCGGCGAGCGCGGCCTGCGCCAGGGAGACCCCGAGGTGCTGCTGGAGCCAGTCAACGCGCTGGTCGACGAGGCGGTCGCCACGATCGACGGCGTGCTCCTCGGCGAGGGAGGGGTCGCGGAGCTGAAGGGTGACTCTCGCGACTGGCCGACCACAGCCGCTTTTGCCCGCCACCTCGAAGTCGTCCTCGGAGCGGAGACCGCGCGCCGGGCGCTCGAGCGCCTCGCCGCGGGTGAGCCGGGTCCGCGGGTCCTCTCCGATTGCTCGTCGCCCTACTGCCACGAGCTCACCCTCGGTGCCAAGCGTTTCTCCTGGCGGGAGGCGATCGAACCGGTCCCCCGCGCTGATCAGGCGACGCCGGAGAGCTACCGCAAGGCGATGCTCGCGTTCTTCGAGCGCGACCATCGCTGGGCCGCGCAGGGCAATCTCGCCAACCCGGCAAAGGCGGCCGCCGACGGAGTCTGGCGCGACTCCCGCCCGGTGCTCGCCTACGCGGTCGACTTCGGCGGCCTCACCGCAAGCTCCCACCGCACCTTCCTGGAGATCTACATGCGCCACCACAACCGCCTGGCGAACGGAGCCGGGCTCGAGGTGATGGAAAAGATCCGGGCGCTGGCCGAGTCGGGGATCGTCGACGTTTCGATCGGCCCGGACGCGACCGTGGAGCCCGACGAGGACTCCGGCTGCTTCCGCATCCGCGGCGGGCGAACGGGCGCCGAGATCCACGCTGACACCTTCATCGGCGGCACGGTCCACCCGTTCGACCCCGAGCGCGACGTGCTGTCGCTGTACCCGAACCTGCTCGGTCGCGGGCTGATCCGCAAGTGGCGCAACCCCTCCGCCGCCGGCGAGCCTTACGAGCCGGGGGGGCTGGATCTCTCGCCGCGGTTCCATCCATGCCGCGCGGACGGGGCGGTGGACGAGCGCCTGACGCTGCTGGGGCCGCCCAGCGAGGGGGTGATGTTCTTCCAGCTCGGCGCCCTGCGACCGAACCAGGACCATCATGTAATGCGAGACATCCTCTGCTGGCTGGGCGATTTCAAGGCTCAGGTCGCAGACCGCCTGGACGGCGCGAGAGAAGTCGCAGAGGGGCTGGCCGAGGAGGTGGTGGGCAGCTCGATCAGCATCACCGAGGAGCCGAGCGCGGTAGCTTTGCGCCGGCAGCTCGCGCGGCCGGGGCTGCTCCGGGTTGGCGGCGTCCACGACGCGCTCTCGGCTTTGGTTGCTGAGCGCTGCGGCCTCGACGCGCTGTGGGCGAGCGGGCTCGGGATCGCCGCCAGCCACGGCGTCCCCGACGCGAACATCCTCACCCTGGGTGAGGTGCGCGACGCCGCCCGCCTGATCGTCAGCGCCAGCCGGCTACCGGTGATCGCCGACTGCGACACCGGCTTCGGCGAGGTGCGGAACCTGCGGCGGACGGTGGCGGAGTTCGAGCACGCCGGGGTGGCGGCGATCTGCATCGAGGACAAGCTCTACCCGAAGCGCAACAGCTTCGGCCCATCCGGGCAGCAGCTAATCGACCCCTACGAGTTTGCGGCCAAGATTCGGGCGGCGAAGGACACCCAGCGCAGCGCCGACCTGGTGATCGTCGCCAGGCTCGAGTCCCTGATCGCCGGCGAGACGGTGGCCGAGGCGATGGCCCGGGCGCACCTGTACGTCGCCGCGGGGGCGGATGCGCTCGTCGTCCATTCCAAGGCGAAGACGCCCGAGCAGGTGATCGAGTTCGCTACGGCCTGGCGGGCCCAGGGGCGGGAGATCCCCCTGATCGCCATTCCCACCACCTACAACGAGGTCACCGTCGAGGAACTCGAGCGTGCCGGCTTCTCGATGGCGATCTACGCCAACCAGAGCCTGCGCGCGGCGGTGGGGGCGATGGAGGAGACGATGCGCAGGATCGTCAACGCAGGCTCCAGCCGCCCGGTGGAGTCCGCGATCCCCTCGGTGGCCTCGATCTTTGAGCTGACCGGAGAGGACGAAATATCCCGCTACGACGAGTGGTTCACCCAGACGACCGAGGAGGCCCGCCGGCGTGCAGGCACCACCGTCTAGCGAGCAGGCAAACATCGCTTCGTCGCAGTGGACCTTCGGCCCGGATGAAGCGGACGGCCGCGCCGTTGACCTAGTCGGGGGTAAGGGGGCGAACCTGATCTCGCTGCGCGAGGACGGGGCTTCCGTGCCGCCGTTCTTCTGCGTCACGACCCGGCTCTTCGACGAGTTGGCTGAGGCGCTGCCAGCGTCCCTGCGCTCGGAACTCGAGCGGCCTCCCCGGCGCCCTGAGGCGGTTGCCGAGCTGGGCCGGCGGGCGCGGGCCGAGCTGGCCGGGATCGGAATGCCGCTCGCGGCCGAGGTGGCGATCCTCGATGCCTTCGAGCAGAGCTTCGGAGCCGAGGGGCGGGTTGTGGTGAGGTCCTCAGCGGTCGGCGAGGACTCCTCCACTCACTCCTTCGCGGGCCAGTTCGACACCTACCTGAACGTGACCAGGGACCTTCTGCCCGAGCGGACCTTCGCCTGCCTGCGCTCTGCGCTCTCGGACCGGGCGCTCCTCTACCGGGGGATCAACGGACTCGGCTTCGCGGCGGCCCGGATGGGGGTCGTCGTCCAGGAGCTGGTGGACAGCGCCGCTGCGGGCGTCGCCTTCACCGCCGATCCGCTCACCGGCCGGACCGACCGGGTGGTGATCTCGGCGAACCTCGGGCTGGGGGTCAGCGTTGTCGACGGGAGCGCCGCCGTCGACAGCTGGAGCGTTGAGGTGGGCGGCGAGATCGTCGATCGCAGCATCGCGCGCAAGACCAGCGCGGTGATGGCCGACCACGAGCATGGGCACGGGACGATCGGCACCGAGCTCGAAGGAGAGGCCGTCAGCCTGCCGGTGCTCCGCGACGCCGAGGTCCAGCAGGTGGCGGCGCTGGCACGCGGCCTCGCCGAGCGGGGTGGGTCGCCGCAGGACGTTGAGTGGGCGCTCGGCCGCGACGGCCGCGTCTACGTTCTGCAGAGCCGTCCCGTCACCACGCACATCGCCAGGCCGCTGACGACCTTCGACAACTCCAACCTGGTCGAGAGCTACCCCGGCCTCACCTCGCCGCTGACCTTCTCGCTGATGCGGCGCGCCTACCAGGAGAACTTCCGCGGCCTCGTCCACGCCTTCGGTGCGGGCCGGAAGCGTCTTGACCGTAGCGCCGACATCTACGAAAACCTCGTCGGTCTGCTGCGGGGGCGCATGTACTACAACCTCTCGAACTGGTATCGGATGTTCCTGCAGCTGCCTGGGATGGAGCGGGCATTGCCGGCTTTCGAGAAGGCGATGGGCTTCAAGCCGGCCGAGGCTGCACCCTCCTCCCGATCGCTCTGGCGCCGGCTCGCCTGGGTCCCGGCCCAGGCCTGGGTGCTATTGCGGCTGACGGTTATCTGGGTCCGGCTGGGGGCGCGGATCGGCGCCTACCGGGGCGCGGTCGAGGAGTGCATCGCCGACCTCGACTCGGTCGCTTCCGAAAACCTGAGCGCGCACGATCTCCAGGACCGGCTCGACCACTACACCGGCGAGCTCTTCTGGAAGATGTCAGCGGCGCCGATCAGCGATTTCTTCACCCAGCAGCTCTATGGGCTTCTGGGTGGCTTGATCGGACGCTGGGAGCTCGGCGAGCCGGAAGCTCTGCGCAACGAACTGCTTTGCGGAGAGCCTGGGATGGAGAGCATCGAGCCCGTCCGCTCGCTGGTGGCGCTAAGTGAGCGGATCGGCGCTGCCCCCGCAGCGCGGGAGCTTTTCGCCCCCGGCGCCGCGCCGAAGGCGGTCTGGGCGCGCCTGCACGAGGAGGCGCGCTTCGCCGACCTCGCCGCCGACCTCGACCGCCACGTTGCTCGGTTCGGCGATCGCTCCCTGGAAGAGTTGAAGCTGGAGACGACGACGCTGGCCGACGAGCCGGCCGGCCTGGTCGCGATCCTCCGCAATTACCTGGGGGAGGCGAAGTCGGTCGCGGCAATGGAGAGCCACGAGCGGGCAATCCGCGACGCCGCCGAGGCGAGGGTGCGCGCCGGCCTCCGCCACCGTCCCCACCGCCGCCCGCTCTTCTCCTTCGTCTTGCGCCGGTGTCGCCGCGGCCTGAAAGCGCGCGAGGGGGTGCGGTTGAGCCGCGGCAGGATGGCCGGCCTCCTACGCCGTCTCTACCGCGCCCTCGGCGACCGCTTTGTCGAGGCGGGCCTGCTGGATCGGCGCGAGGACCTCTTCATGCTGACCGAGCGCGAGGTCGCCGACGCGATCCGCGGCGGCAGCGTCGACACCGACCTGCGCCGGCTGGTGGCGCTGCGCCGGCTCGAGTACGAGGAGGCGGGCGAGGATTTCCTGCCCTCCCGGATCGAGGCGAGAGGGATCGTTGTCGCGGAGCAAGCGCAGCTCCCCGCGGAGAGCCCGGCCGATGGCAGTCACCTGACCGGCACCGGCTGCAGCCCCGGCAAGGTTCGGGCGCCGGCGCTGGTGGTGACGTCGCCGAGCGCCGAGACCGTGGTCGGCGGCGAGATCCTCGTGGCCTCAACCACCGATCCCGGATGGGTCTTCCTGATGGTCGCCGCCTCGGGGTTAGTCGCCGAGCAGGGCAACATGCTCTCCCACACGGCGATCATCGGGCGCGAGCTCGGGGTGCCGACGGTTGTCGGCGTCGAGGGCGCGACCAGCCTGATTGAGGACGGCGCGATGATCGAGATCGACGGCAGGGCCGGGACCGTCGTCCAGCTCGGAGGGGAGTCCCACCGTGCGAACTGAGGACGTCCGCGCGCGGGTGCGCGCTCAGATCGCCGAGCACGCCGCCGTTCCGGTCGAGCGAGTTGAGAGCGGGATGAGCCTTACCGCCGACCTGCCACTCGACTCGTTGCAGCTCTACGAGCTGGCGGCTTCGCTGGAGGACGAGTTCGGCCTCGGGGAACTGGACGAGGAAGCGGTGGCCGGCATCGAGACCGTCGGCGACGTCGAGGACCGGGTGTTGGAGCGACTGCCGGCTGGAAACCTGACGGGAGGCGGATGAGCATGCGCGTGCTGGTGACCGGCGCGACGGGGCTGGTCGGCTTCGAGGTGATGGAGGCGCTCCGCCTGGCCGGTATGGAGACGGTCGTCGGCGTCAGCCGGCCCCGCTCCTCGGTCGCTGGGGGGACCGTCGCTTGGGACATGTCGAGCGAACCGGCGCCGGCCGAGCTGCACGGGCGCTGGGACGCGATCGTCCATACCGCCGCTGATACCCGCTGGACGATGGAACTGGCCGAGGCGGCCCGGGCGAACGTCGACACCGTGCGCGCGCTGGCGCCGCTGGTCTCCGCCGGGACCCACCTCGTCCACGTCTCCACTGCCTACAGCGTCGGCCTGCGCGGCGACGTCAGCTCCGAGGACCTCGCCGACTATCGCAACAGCTACGAGTGGTCGAAGGCGCACGCGGAGCGGCTCGTCGGCACCACCTTCGACCGTCCCACGATCGTGCGGCCGCCACTGATCGTCGGCCGCTCGGGGAACGGCCGCGCCGCCCGCTTCGCGGGGATGTACACGCTGCTGCGCGCGATGAGCGCCAGCATGGTCCCGGTCGTCGTCGCCGAGGCCGACGCCTTCCTCGACGTCGTCCCGGTCGACGCTGTGGCCCGGGTTTTGGTCGAAGCAGTGCGCGGTGAGGGGCGGGGAGAAACTTGGGTCGTAGCCGGAGGGCAAGCGGCCCCCACGGTTGAGGCCGCGGTCGAGTTGATGACCGTCGAGCTGAACGGCTGGCGCGAAGAGCGGGAACTGGAGCCCTTCGACGTGCCGCGGCTGCTCTCGCGCGAGAGCTGGAAGCGGTTCTTCGAGCCCTTCGTGCGCGACGAGCTCTCGCCGCGCCAGCGCAGCATCCTCGGCCTGCTCTCCAACTTCGAGCCGTACCTGGCGATCCGCGAGCCGCTGGCGGTGACCCATCCGATTGAAGGCGTCGAGCCGGCGATCACCGCCTCGGTCCGCTACTGGGCCGATTGCGAACACCACCGTGCCTCCCTGCCACCGCGCCCATGGATGGCGCCCGCCCGATGAGCGCGGAGCGGATAGCGAACCTGGCGCAGCGGGTGCGCGAGTTCCACGGCGTCGAGCTCGAGCAGGTGCTGGAAGTAATCGACTACCTGCGCGATGGCGAGGACTCGGTCCTGGTCGGCGGCTCGCTTGCCTACGGCCTCGGGAATCACAAGAGCGACCTCGACATCGTCATCGCCGCCCCGCCCGGTGGCGAGTCTTCCTCGCGGATGCCGCTGGAGCACTTCATCGACTCCCTGCGCGTCGATGTCTGGAAGCTGCGTCGGGATGAGCTTCAGGAGATTTTCGACCGCGCCCGCGAGAGCCTGCAGAGCGAGGCCGCCTTCGCCGGCGCCTTCGGCGACGTCTTCGAGCAGGCCGACCTGAAGCTGCTGCACCGGGTCGCCTACGGCGTCGTCATCGACGGCGCGCCGGTCGCCCCGAGCGGCGAGGACTACCGCGCGGTCGCGCAAGACATCCTCATCCGCGAGTACGCGGAGCGGATGCGGCACTCGCTCTACGTCGCCCAGCTGGCCCTCGCTAACGGCGCCATGGTGGCTGCCACGATCAACGCCCGCTTCGGGGTGGAAGAGGCGCTGCAGGCGCGGATCGCCGCCCGCGGCTTCCCCTTCAGCGACAACAAGTGGCTGCGGGTCCGGCTCGACGGCGAAGCCCCCGACCTGCGCGAGGTCTACACGCCCCTCGCGATCCTCCCCGAGGGCGCGGAGGAGTGCCGGCGCTTCGTCGAGGAGGCCGTCGCCGCCGCGCAAGAGTTGACCGGGACGCCGCTCGAGCAGGGACGGCTGGCGCTCGACGCCGCCTGGGAAAACGCTGGCCTCAGCCTCTTCGGGGCCGGTGACCTGCGGCTGCTGGTCTCGCCCGAGCAGGACGTCGTCTTCGAGCTCGGTACCGAGGAGTCGGAGGCCTGGCGGGCGCTCGGCGAGGGAACGATCTGGTCCTGCGCGACCTGCACCCCGGTGCAGATGAGCCTTTGCTACTCGCTCTACGCGCAGGGGATGCTGAAGCTTGCCTGGTCCCGCGGGTTGCCCCTGGCTGAGCTCGACGTGCCGAAGGAGCAGGCGGTCGATGAAGTCTGCTGACCTCGGCGCCCGCCGCTACATCTGGTGCCGGGCCAAGGCCGCCTGGCTGATGGGGCCGCCCGCCGCGCAATGGCTCGAGGACCTGCGCGGGGCCCTCGACGCCGGCCAGGAGGGGCTCGCCCGGCACGTCAGCCGGCAGCTGGCCGAGGACTGCGCGGTAATGCTCGCCCTCGCCCTCACCTACGGACGGCCGGTGCCGGAGCCGAACATGCGCGCTGCTTGGGCCCTGGAACGCTTGGCCGACCACCCGGCCGGCCGGGAGTGCTGGGAGCTGATCCGCGGTCTGGAGGAGATGCCGGCGGACATCGAGCTGGTCGAGCGCTGCGCCGAGTTGCAGCAGCGGGCGCGCGAGGTCGTCGGCCACGTCCCCGACGCGCTCTCGCCCGAGGGCTACTACCCGGCGCTGGGGCTGGCGCGGGAATGGATCGAACTGGTCTCCGCGGTCGGGGAGAGCGGCTTCCTGCCGGCGGAGTGGACGGCGGGCAGCGATGCCTGAAATCGACCTCACCCTCGACATCGACGCGCCGGCCGAGCGCGTCTGGGAGGCCGTGCTCGACATCGAGCGCTACCCCGACTCGATGGAGAACGTGCGCTCGGTGCGGATCCTCGAGGAGGGCGGCAGCGAGCAGCGCAGCGTCTGGTCGATCGTCCTCAAGGGGTCGATCCTGGAGTGGGAGGAGCGCGACGTCATCAATGCGGAGGCGATGACCATGCGCTTCCACCAGCTCAGCGGCGACCTCTCCTCCTTCGACGGCCACTGGCAGGTCAGCAGCCGGGGACCGGGGCTGGCGACGGCGAGGTTCTCGGTCAGCTTCGAGATCGGGATCCCGCTGCTGGCCGAAATGCTCAATCCGGTCGCTGCGCGCTCGCTGGAGGAGAACTGCCGGGAAATGCTCGGCGGAGTGGAGCGCAGGGTGGTGGCGAGTTGAGCGCCGAGACCTTCGATCTGCTGCGGGAGCGCACCGCGCCGGGGACGGCGCTGGCGGCGAAGCTCGCTGGGGGCGGCGCCGTCGAGGAGGCGGCGGAGGGCGCGCGTGTGCGGCTCAGCGACGGGCGTGAGGCAATCGACTTCGGCGCCTACGGGGTGACTTTGCTGGGACACCGCCACCCAGCGGTCGTCGCTGCCGTTGAGGACCAGTTGCGGCGGATGCCGACCGCCACCCGCCTGCTGGCCAATGCCGAGACCGCCGCCTTCGCCGAGGAGTTGGCGGCGCGGTTCGATCTCGGGGGGACCCGGGTCTGGCTCGGCAGCGACGGCGCCGATGCGGTCGAGGCGGCGCTGAAGCTGGCGCGACGGGCCAGCGGCCGGATGCGGGTGTTGGCAGTCGAAGGAGGCTTCCACGGGAAGACTCTCGGGGCGCTGGCGCTGACCTGGAATCCCGCCTTCCGCGAGGGGCTTGAGCCCCTGCTCGCGGCGGTCACCCACATCGATCCGCAGGACGCTGGCGCGGTCGCCCGCGAGACCGCCGCTGGTGACGTCGCTGCTCTCGTCTTCGAGCCCCGCCAGGGCGAGGGGGGTGCTCGCGCGCTCGGTCTCGAGATCCTCAGGCGTTGGGCGCGGGACGCGAGGGCGGCGGGCGCCTTCGTGATCAGCGACGAAGTGCAGGCGGGTTTGCGGCGGTGCGGCCCTCCTTCGGTGGCGTTGGAGGCCGGGGTGGAAATCGACGCCCTGCTCTTCGGCAAGGCGCTTGGCGGCGGCGTCATGCCACTCTCGGCAGTGGTCGCCGGCGAGCGGCTGTTCGAGCCGCTGCGCACCGACCCGACCTTCCACACCGCGACCTTCGCCGGCCACCCGCTGGCCTGCGCCGCCGGCCGGGCGGCGCTGCGCGCGAATGACGAGCTGGCAGCGTCGGCGGCGATCCTCGGCGCGCGCCTAGAGCGCGAGCTCGACAGGCTCGCAGCAGCCCACCCCGAGGTGGTCGTCACCGTCCACGGCGCCGGCCTGATGCACGCGCTGGAGCTGGCGACGCCGGCGATGGCCGGGAGCATGCTGCTCGACCTCGCCCAGGCGGGACTGCTGGTCTCACCCTGTCTCAGCGCCCCCAGCTCGCTGCGCCTACTGCCGCCGATGGTGACCGGCGATGACGAGCTCGACACCGCGCTCGAACTGCTCGACGGCACGCTTGCCGTCGCTCGACGCTTTGCCCCGGCCGCCGTGGAGGTGGCGTCGTGAGGGCCCTCGCCCTGATCTCGGTCCGCCGCCCGCGCTGGGTCATGGCCGCGTGGTTGACTCTCGCGGTGGTCGCGCTGCTACCCGCCGGCGCGCTGACCAAGCACATCGGCAACGGTGGCTACAGCGTCCCCGGCTCCCAATCCCAGCGGGTCGACCAGTTGCGCGAGGGCCATTTCCCGGCCACCCACGGCCAGTCCTTGGCGGCCGTTGTCTCGCGCCCGGCCCCGGCCCCGCGCGCACTCCGCGCCGAAGCGCGGCGGCTGATGACGAAGCTCCGCCGCGACCCCGGCATCGGCTCGGTCGCCCGCCCGCTTCTCGCTCCCAGCGGCAAGACGATCATCGTGCCCTTCTACCTGCCCGGCAGTCTCGCCGACGCGCAGAAGGAAGTCGTTTCGCTGCGAGATTGGGTCCACGCGGTGGCGGGCGACAACGTCACCGTCGTCGGGCAGGCTGCCGTCTGGCAGGAAACCACGGCAATTTCCAAGCGCGACCTTTCTCGCGCCGAGCGAATCTCGCTACCGATCTCACTGTTGATCCTCGTCGCCGCCTTCCTCTCGCTGGTCGCCGCCTCGATCCCCATCGGGCTCGCGATTGTCGGCCTGGTGGTCACCTTCGCGGCGCTGGGTCTGCTCGCGCAGGTGATCGACATGAGCGTCTATGTGACCAACACCGCGCAGTTACTCGGCCTCGGCCTGGCGATCGACTACTCGCTCTTCATCGTCAGCCGCTATCGCGAGCGCCGCGGTGAAGGCCAGGACACCGCCGAGGCGATCGTCGGCACGATCGAGACGACGGGGCGCGCGGTGCTGGTCTCCGGCGTCACCATCGCCCTCGGCCTCTCGAGCCTGGCGGTGATGGGAGTCGGAGTCTTCCGCTCGATGGCGATCGGCGCCGGCACCGCAGCGGCCCTCGCCGCCCTCGGAGCGCTGACCCTCGTCCCAGCCGTGCTGCGGCTACTGGGGCCGCGGATCGACCGGTTGACGTTCCGCCCGGCGCAGCGGGCGGCGCAGCGGGGCCGGCTTTGGCGCGCGCTCGGCAACGCGGTCCTGCGCCGCCGCTGGGCAGTCCTCATCGGCAGCATCGCGGTGCTGCTCCTCTGCGCGGTGCCGGCCCTCGGAACCAAGCTGATCTTCGCCGGCACCGATGGTCTGCTGCCCGCCTCCAACCAGCTGCGGCAGACGACCGACACGGTCAGCAGGCAGTTTGGCGGCGGCATCCTCGAACCGGTCGAAATCCTCAGCCGGCGTCCGCAGGTCGCTCGCGTGCGCGCCATCGCCCGGCGCGATCCAGGCGTCTCGAAGGTGCTGCCGCCCGCTCCCGGCAAGGGCGGCTGGGTCCGCATCGAGGTGCTGCCGCGGGCCGGCTCCGGCAGCGTCGGTGAAGTCGCGACTGTTGAACGACTGCGGCGCGCGGTAGAGCGGGTCGCGCCGGCGGCGCGGGTGTTCGTGGGCGGCCAGCCCGCCCTCGGCGTCGACCTGATCGACCGGGTCGAATCGCGCTTCCCCTTGATGATCCTGCTGGCTTGCTCTCTTGCCTTCGTCCTGCTGACGGTGGCGCTGCGCTCGCTCATAGTCCCGACCAAGGCGGTGCTCACCAACCTGCTCTCGGTCGCGGCGACGCTCGGCCTGGTCACCTTGATCTTCCAGGATCTCGGCGGCGCCGAAGGATTGGCCTGGTTCGTACCGCCGTTCCTGTTCGCGATCGTCTTCGGCCTCTCGATGGATTACGAGGTCTTCCTACTCTCGCGCGTGCGGGAGGAGTACGACCGCGGCATCGGCAACGACGCGGCGGTGACCAACGCGCTGCGGCAGAGCGGCCGGGCGATCACCCTGGCAGCGCTGGTGATCATGGTGGTCTTCCTCAGCTCGGCCGTGAGCAGCCTCGAAAGCTTCCGCCAGCTCGGCGTGGGGATGTCGATCGCGGTCCTGCTCGACGCGACCCTGGTCCGCTGCGCGCTGGTGCCGGCGGCACTGGCGGTCCTCGGCGACCGCAACTGGTGGCTGCCCGCCTTGCTCTCGCGGCGCTTCGGCCGCCGCCCTCAGGAAGCGCCCGCGGTGGAGTGAGGCGGCGCTATGGCCAGCCGGTCCCGAAATCACTTTGATGTCGTCATCTTGGGCGGCGGCCTCGCCGGCCTGACCCTGGCGATCCAGCTCAAGCGCCGCCGGCCCGCAACTGCGGTCGCCCTGGTCGAGAAGCGGACCTGGCCGGTGCCGGAGGCCGCCCACAAGGTGGGCGAGTCGACGCTGCAGATCGGCGCCCACTACTTCCGCGAGGTCTGTGGGATGGAAGAGAACCTGGAGCAGGAACAGTTGCGGAAGATGGGGCTCCGTTTCTTCCTCGCCGGCGGGGGAGACGATCTCTGCAGTCGGATCGAGATGGGCCTGGCGGGGTGGGTCGATGATGCCCCGACCTATCAGCTCGACCGGGGGCGGTTCGAGAACGCCCTCGCCCGCGAGGCCGAGCGCCTGGGAGTGGACCTGCGGCCCGGCCTCGCCGTCACCAGCGTCGATCGGATCGACGGCGACCACGTCGTCGCGGATGGCCCGGCTGCTGATCGACGTCGCGATCTCGCAGTTGCTGCGCCGGCTGATGGTCCGCCTGCACCAGCCCGAGGTGCTCGCCTACGTGCTGGCCGGGATCGCGCTCGGCCCCTCGCTGCTTGGGCGACTGCCCGGGGACCCTTCCCAGCTGCTCTTTCCCGAAGAGGTGCGCACGGCGCTGGCTCCCCTCGGCACGCTGGGGCTGGTCATCTTCGCCTTCGTCATCGGCCTCGAGCTCGATCTCGGCGAGATCCGCCGCCGGGCTCGCTCGGTGCTGGGAATCTCCACCGGCGCGCTGCTGTTGCCGCTGCTGACCGGCGCCGGGTTGGCCCTGGTCCTCTACGCCCGGCACGGAGAGGTCGACGGCGAGCAGATACCCCGGCTTGCCTTCGTCCTCTTCTTCGTCACGGCGATGGCAGTGACCGCGTTTCCAGTACTGGTGTCGATCGTCTCCGAACGCGGCATCCGGCGCTCGCCGCTGGGGGAAGTCGCGGTCAGCTCGGCCGCGCTTCAGGACGCCTGCGGCTGGGTGCTGCTGGCGTTGGCGCTGGCGGCGATGCCGGCGGCCGGCGGTGCGGACCTGCCTACCCTCGCCGGGGCAACGATCCTCTTGGCCATCTCCCTCGTCTTCCTGGTGCGGCCGCTGCTCGGAACGCTGCTCGCTCGGATCCGCCTGCTCTGCCGGACGCTGATGCCGGTGACGATGGCGTTCTTCCTGCCGATCTACTTCCTTGCCCCGGGCCTGCAGCTCGACATCGGCTCGATCGGTCTGGAGGGCGTGCTGGAGACGGCGGCGATCATCGCTGTTGCCAGCTTCTCCAAGCTCGTGGGAGGAGCGTTTCCGGCCCGCTGGGCGGGTGCCTCCTGGCGAGATGCGGCAACCCTCGGAGTGCTGCTGAACACGCGGGGATTGATGGAGTTGGTGGTGCTGACCCTTGGCTACACTGAGGGCGTGTTCGATCGCCGGCTGTTCAGCGAGATGGTCGTGATGGCGATCGTGACGACGATGATGACCGGCCCGCTCCTGGAGACTTTGCGACGGCGGGGTGTGGCCTCAGCGGGGCGCCCGGCGGTCGCGGGCGAGCGCGGCTGGGACTGGGAAGACCTGCCCGTGGACGACGCCGCCGTGGGCCTGGCGCGCTAGGGGAAAGTGTGCTCGACCAGGGCTCTGCCGCGCCGGAGGCTCGCCTGCGGGACGAAGAGGGGAGCTGGGTCGAGATACCGCGGCCAGGGGTTGCCACCCTGGTCCTCTTCTACCGGGCGACTGGTGCCCCTGGTGCAACGGCCAGCTCGCCCGCTGGCACGGCGGATGGAGGATTCGGGGCGGGTGGGCGACGAGGTGGTGGGCGTTTCGGTCGATCCCCCGGCGCGCAACCGGGCGATGCGCGACAAGCTGAAGTTGCCGTTCCCGCTGCTCAGCGATCCCGACGGCACTGCTGCGATCGAGCGCTACGGAGCGTGGAGCGAGGAGGAACGGCTCGCCCGCCCGGCCGCAGCTTTGGTCGACGGCCAGGGTCTCGTCCGCCGGGCTTGGATCGGTCGGGGTTTTGCCGCTCGCGCCGATACGGGGGAGATGCTCAAAGCCCTGGGAGAGTGCGCCTGATGCCCCGCCGCCCCCTCGACCTGCACGAGGCGATCCGCTACTTCCACGGCGCCCGGCGGGCAAGCGCAGCGATCCGCGCCCGGCAGGAAGAACAGGGAAGCGACGCCTCGGCGGCGGCAGAAATGGAGCAGCTAGTCAGCAGTTACCGAGAGGCACTCGAAAGGACGGCCGACCTCCAAGTGCGTTCCTAAAGGCGAGAGGCTTAGGTTGGCGTTGTCCAAGCGTGGCGTGAGCAGCATGCGGCACCATCTCCGGGAGCATGCCCGGCCCTACTTCATCTACGCACTCATGGCACTTCACCAATTTCTTCTCGTCTATAACGCTGCAACCCAGGATCTCCTGGAGGGCGAACGATCTCGGCCCGGACACCAACGCGGCGATCACGGCGTACGCAGAATGTGAGGAGCGCCACCGAGGCGATCGGGAGATTCAGGTCATCCTGATCAGCTCCGATTCGATCGAGACGATCGAACAGACCATGGTCACTATTGCGGCACCGTGGACCCATCTGAGTTCTTCGAGACGGTTACGGCTTAGCTTGCAGCTCACCGACGACCTGCTCTAGGGCAGCGGTGAAGTGCGCCATGTTCTGCGCGGTGAGGCAACCCATGTTGGCGATCCGCACCGTTGGGCCTAGTTGCGGCTGGGTCGCGTAGACGACGAAGCCGCGTTGCTTGAGGGCGTCGTGCAGCTCGGCATAGGGGATCTCGGCGGGCAGGTGGGAAACGGTGACGCTGTTCGCCATCTCCTCCGCTGCCAGTAGCGGCTGTAGGCCGACACGGTCGAGGCAGGCGCGTAGTTCGTCGGCACGCTCGCGGTAGCGGCGGCCACGCCCCGCGGGCGTCTCGGCCAAGGCCAAGTCGAGGGCCCGGTCGAAGGCGTAGAGTATCTGTGCTGCCGGGGTGAAGGCCGGCGCTTCGTCGTCTTCTTGGGCAATGAAGTGCCGGTGCAGGTCCAGGTAGTAGCCGCGCGGGTCCCAGTCGCCGAGCTCGCGCAGCTTCGACCGCGGCGCGCAGACGAAGCTGATCCCTGGCAGCCCCTCGAGGCACTTGTTCGCCGTCCCGACGCACCAGTCGATGTGATCGACCCGCAGGTCCAGCGCCTCGCTGCCGAGGCTGCTGATCGCATCGACGGCGAGCGAGCGGCAGTGGCGGGCGACGAGCTCCCCCACCTCCCGCAGCGGGTTCAGCATGCCGGTGCTGGTCTCGTGGTGGACCATGCCGACGTGGGTGATCGCCGGCTCCGCCGCCAGGGTCCGGTCGATCAGGCCGAGGTCAAACTGGTTGGTCCAGCCGAACTCCAGGCCCTGGGAGGGAACCCCGTGCGCGGCGACGATCTCGCGCAGGCGCTTGCCGTAGTGGCCGTTGTCGAGGATCAGGATGCGGCCGTCGGGAGGGACGATCGAAGCAAAGGCCGCCTCCAGGGCCGCGGTGCCCGAGCCGGTGATCAGCACGCCGATGTGGTCCTCACTGCCGCCGCAGACGCGGGCGATCTTCTCCCGCGTGGCGCTCATCAGCGCCGCCACCTCGGGCTCGCGATGGCAGACGTCGGGGTAGTTCAGAGCCCTGCGTACCTCCGGGTCGACGTTGACCGGCCCCGGGTTCAGCAGGACGGTGTCGGGGGGAGGGGGAGTCTGCGTTCGGCTGTTCATCTCTCATTCCTTCCTGTTTGCGCGCTCCAGGTTTGGCTGGCGCGAGTCCTCGTAGATCGCCCGCATCAGCGGCGGCTCGATGCCGTCGATCGGGTCGTTGTCGACGTTGCCGCTGATCGCCTCCATGCAGGCGTCGAGGTCGGTGCTGGAGAAGCCGAGCTCGGCGAGCCCGACGTCGAGTTCGAGCTCGGCGAGGATCCGCTCCAGGGCAGCCCGCACGTCGCCCTCGCCAAGCAGCTCCCCGAGGCGGTCGAACTTGGCCTGCGCGTAGGGGTAGGCGCGCTCCAGCCAGGCGGGATAGAGCACGGCGAGGCCACGACCGTGGGAGAGGGGGAAGTTCCGCGCCGCTCCCATCGCCTGTTGCAGGCGGTGCGGGAGGCAGGTGCTCGCCGCGGCGACAGTGAAGCCTCCGAGCAGGGCCGCATAGGAGAGGCGGGCCCGCAGCTCCGCGTCCGCCGGGCTGGCTGCGAGCGCGGACAGGCCGGGACCGAGCAGGCGGGCGGCGTTCTCCGACATCGCTTCGGTGAAGGGGTTGGCGCGGCGGGCGACGTAGGTCTCGACCGCGTGGGTGAGCGCGTCGAAGCCGGTCTCCGCCGCAACAGCCGGGGGCATCGTCGCGCTCAGCTCCGGGTCGACGATGGCGACGCGGGGGAAGACATCCTCGCCGCGGATGCCGGACTTGAAGGACCGCTCGACGTCGGTGACGATCGCGCCTTTGGTCACCTCGGCGCCGCTGCCGGCGGTGGTCGGGATCGCCAGCACCGGCAGCGATGACGGATTGGGTGCCAGCGTCTCGCCGATCAGCTCCGCCACCGAGTCGCGGTCCACCGCAACGCTCGCGGCCTTGGCGGCGTCGAGCGCACTGCCGCCCCCGAGCCCCACGAGCATGTCGCAACCGTGCTGTCGCGCCAGCGCCAGCGCTGCATCGACCTCGTCGGACTTGGGGTCGGGAGAGACCCCGTCGTAGACGCTGACCGAGAGCCCCCGCTCCTCCAGCAGCGCCGTCACCCGGTCGAGGACGCCATGCCTGCGCATCGCCCCGTGCCCGCAGATGATCAAGGCGCGGTCGCCCAACCGGCGGGCCTGGGTCCCGGCTTCCTCCAGACTGCCGATGCCGAAGACGACCCGGGTCGGGCTCAGGTATTCGAACCGCGCCGCCTTCAAGCGGTTCGCCCCCTCGCCAGAGTGGTGAGGATCGGACAGGCGCCGGTGGCGAGGAAGAGCAGGGCGGAACCGCCGCCGCTCGACACCCGGCCCTTCCAGGGCAGCTCCCGCGCGCTGTCGCCGCCGAGCATGAGCGAGGCGATCGCGGGCTTTCCCATCAACTCCAGAAGCGGCCCGCTGGCCCGGTCGAAGCCGGACGCGCATAGCCCAGGGGGGCCGGCAAGGAGCGCGCGGCCCTCGCTGATCGAGTCCAGCAGGCTCAAGACCTTCGGCCTCAGCACGAAATCGACGATCGCGTGATCGGAGGGAACGCCCGCGGTGATCGGGATGGTGTGAGCGTGGCTCGGCCGCAGGCTCCCGAGCGGCGCCACCACCACCACCTCGGGCAGGTGGACCTCCGCCCGACAGCCGTCCTGCAGCAGCGCTGCGCTGGCGGTCTCTGCACACTCGCCGAGCTCGGAGGCGCCGATCTCATACCCAGCGGCCGCAAGCAGGGCGTTGAGGACCGCCCCGCCGGGGATGAGGAGGTCGTAAGTCTGGGCCAGACCGGTCAGGCCCGGGTCGATCTTCTCGCGCTTGAGGCCCCCGAGGGCAGCGACCGAGAAGCGATCATCGGCGCCCACCCACGGGTCTAGCTCCACCAACTCGGTGACGAGACTCTCCGCCGCGTAGCCGGGTAGGTGGCGCAGCAGCCCCGCGTTGGAAGCGTGCGCCCGGTGCGCCTTCGAGAAGCCGCCGATGGCGACCGCGTCGCCGAGCCGCGCGAGCCGGCGGGCGAGGTCGGGGTCCCCCTCTTCCTCGCCGGGGAGGAGGCGCGTGTTGCCGAGGAGGGCGATCCCACCCGGTTCGAGGCGGTCCAGTGCGACCGTGGTCTCGGGGGCGAGAGGGTCGGCGAGGTAGGCGACGGGGAGCCCAAGCCGGCGCTCTAGGTAGGGAACGAGGAAATCGAGAGGGCGGGCGGTCCCGTCGCGATGGCTGCCCTGGTGGGTGAGGATCGCGACCCGGGCGCCCCCTGCCGCAAGCCGCGCCAGGTCCTCGAACTCGCAGTCGACCCTCGCCGTGCTGGCGAGGTCCGGCCCGACGTTGAACCCGGCGGAGTAGAGCCAGCGCTCCCCGAAGGCGATCGGGCGCTCGCGCAGCAGCGGCACTCCACCGAGGCAGGAGGGAAGGTTCGGCGGGGCGTCGATCATCGCTCAGATTCCGTAGTGGGCGAGTCCGGCGGTCTCTTCGAAGCCGAGCATCAGGTTCATGTTTTGGATCGCCGAGCCGGCCGCCCCCTTGACCAGGTTGTCGATCGCCGCCATCGCTTTGATCAGTCCCCGGTCGGGGTCGAAGTCGAGGCCGAGGTGGCAGAAGTTGGAGCCGGTGACGCTGCCCACCTGGGGGTAGAGGTCGTACTCCTTGGCGTTGAGCTCGCCGCGCCGGGGGAGGTCGTTGACGAGGACGAAGTGCTCGCCGCCGTGTCCTCTGCCGTAGAAGTCAAGGTAGAGGTCGGCCAGCGTCTCCCGGCTCGGCGGCTCGTCCCAGGCCGGCGAGGCCGCGAGCCCGGCGTTGACGTAGATGCCGCGGGCGAAGTTGCCGTGCGCGGTGGCGAGGCTGGCGACGACGGGACGACCGGCGATCTCGCGGAAGCGGGCTTCCAGCTCGGCGCCGTGGCGGTGCCCCTCCATGCTGTAGGGGAGGACGGTCCCGAAGGCGTTCGCGTGCATTACCTCCGGGCGGGGGGAGCTGCCGGCCCCCGAGGTGCCATTGACGGCGGCGATCTGGATCGGCGACTCGAGCGCGATCAGGTCCTCTTGCAGCAGCGGCGCCAGGGCCAGGGTGGAGGCGATCACGTAGCAGCCGGGGTTGGCGACCAGGCGCGCCGCGGCGACCTCCTCCCGGTGCAGCTCGGTGATCCCGCAGACGGCCTCCGCGAGGTAGTCGGGGCAGGCGTGCTCAGCACCGTAGGCCTGCCGGTACTCCTCGGGATCGGGGAAGCGGAAGTCGGCGCTGAGGTCGACCACGCGCACACCGGCCTCGAGCAGGTCGGGGACGAGCCGCATCGCCTCCCCCGAGGGAGTGCAGAGAAAGGCCACGTCGAGCTCATCGGCGCGCGCGAGCAGGGCCTCGGGGATGGTCAGCTCCAGCCCGCAGCCGGCGAGGTTGCGGTGCAGGCGCTCGAAGTCCTCGTCGCCGCGCGAGGTGGGGAGGATCGCCGTCACCCCCGGGTGGCCCAGCAGCAGCCGACAGACCTCGCCGCCGGTAAACCCGGCGCCGCCGAAGACGCCTGCCACCGCTTCCTTGACCGGCTGTTCAGTCATTGCGGGCCTCCCCTTCCTCAGCGACTCCAAGGACGATCTTGCCGGCCCGCCCGACGCCGCTGTCCATCGACTTCATCGCCTCCGCGACCCGCGACAGCGAGGGCGCATGGGCGATCAGCGGTCGCGGGTCGATCGTGCCGTCGGCCAGCCAGGCGAGCACGTCTTTGATGTCCGCCGGCGTCGAGAGCGCCGACCCGACCACGGTCTGCTCGTCGCCGACCAGGCAGTTGAGCGGCAGCTGGCGGCTTCGCTCGAAGTAGCTGACGACCACGACGACGCCCCCGGGCGTGGTCATCGCCAGGGCGTCGGCGAAGACCTGGTCGTAGTCAGCGGCGACGACGACCGCGTCCGCGGGGCACGCGAGGCCGGCGGCGACACCGTCGGCGGGAGGCTCGACGCGGGCGTCGACGAACGCCGCGGCACCGAGCGCGAGCGCCGTCGGGCCGGCCTCGGGCCGGATGTCGACGCAGGCGACTTGAAAGCCGAGGCGGTTGGCTGCGATCAAGCAGCAGAGCCCGATGTTGCCGCTGCCGAGGATCGCCAACGAGCGGCCGCCCTCGAGCTGCCGCTCGGGGATGCGGATCGCATGCAGGCCGATCGACAGTGGCTCGACCAGTGCACCTAGCTGCCAGTCGACTCGGTCGGGCAGCCGGAAGGTCATGTTCTGTTTGAGGAGGACGTACTCGGCGAAGGATCCGTTCCAGCCCCGGTGGCAGAGGGTGGCCTTGCGCTCGCAGAGGTGCATCTGCCCGCTGCGACAGGGGCCGCAGCGCTCGCAGTGCGAGAAGGACGCGGCGCAAACCCGATCGCCGGGGGCGAACCCGGCGACGCCGGCCCCGGTTCGCACCACCCTGCCGGCGAGCTCGTGCCCGAGCACGATCGGCGCCGTCTTGTATGGGTGGGTCCCGCGGTAGACGGCGAGGTCGGAGCCACAGATCCCCGTCGCGAAGACCTTGACCAGCAGCTCGCCGGGACCCGGCTCGGGCACCAGCAGGCTCTGGGACTCGATCCGGCCGGGGGAGGTGAGGACCGCCGCTTGCATCGTCTCCGTCGGCATCGCCGTCCCTCAGCAGACCTGGTTGGCGAGGCGGCCGCCGTCGAGGCCGCTGAGGATCGAGGAGACGACGATCTCGCCGACGCGCCGCTGGGCTTGGTCGGTCATCGCCCCGATGTGGGGCGTGACGACGACGTTGTCGAGCTCGGCGAGGGGGGTTGCTTCACCCTCGGAGGCAACGACGTCGAGGGCGGCGCCAGCGAGCCGGCCGTCGGCGAGCGCCGCGTGCAGGTCGGCCTCGTCGACCACTCCCGCCCGGGAGACGTTGACGAGATAGGAGCGCGGTCCCATCAGCTCCAGCTCGCGGGCGGCGAGGAGGCCACAGGTGGACTCGGTCAGCGGCACCGCGAGGCAGACGACGTCGGCCTCGCGCAGGAGCTCGTCGAGATCGACCAGCTCGACGCCTTCACCGGCCAGGTCGCGGCGGCGGCGGGGGGTGGGACGGCCGACGTTCGCCAGCACCCGCATCTGGAAGCCGCGGGCGCGGGCGGCGATCAGCGAGCCGATCGCGCCGAGGCCGACGACCCCCATCGTCGCGTCCTGCAGCTCGTCGCCTACCAACTCCGGCTTGCGCCATTCGTTGCGCCGGACCTGCGCGGCGGCGAGGGGGATCCTCCTAGTCAGCGCCAGGGCCAGCGCCAGGGCAAACTCGGCGACGCTGGTGGCCGATTGGGCGGGGACGTTGAAGACCCGGACGCCGGCGCGCTTGGCGGCCGCGAGGTCGATGTTGTCCACGCCCACGCCCGCGCGGGCGACGAGCCGGAGCGCCCGGGCGGCCCCGATCGCCTCAGCGGTCAGCTGGATGCCGCTGCGCATCACCAGCACCTCGGCGTCGCCGATCAGTCGTCTCAGCTCAGCGTCAGAAGGCCGCAGCCGAACGGTGACCTCGAAGCGGCTTTCGAGCCGCTCCAGCGCCTCCCGGTGCAGGGGGTCGACGACGAGGACCCTGGTCGCCGAGTTCAGGGCTGGATGCGCTGATGACTCCACCCTGCCTCTGCCTTCGTGTAGAGCAGGCGGCGGTGCAGGCGATCGGCGCTGCCGTGCCAGAACTCGATCAGCTCCGGCGACATCCGGTAGCCGCCCCAGTTTGGCGGCCGGCTCAACGGCTCCTCGCCGGAGGCGAGCTCCTCCATCGCCGTGCGCAGGGCCTCGGGATCATCGAGCTCCTTGCTCTGCTCGGAGACGAGCGTTGCCGCCTGCGCCGCTCGCGGCCGAGCGGTAAAGAGGGCATCGGACTCGGCTGCGCTGATCCGCTCGACCGGTCCCTCGACCACGACCTGCTGCATCGTCTCGCGCCAGTACAGCACTCCCGAAGCCCAGGCCACCGTGGCCAGGTCACGGCCCTTCCTGCTGTCGTAGTGAGAGGTGAAGACCAGCGCCGGCTCCACCTCCTTCAGCAACACGACCCGGCTGGAGGGCCGGCCATCGGCGCCGGCGGTCGCCAGCGCCAGGGCCCGAGGCTCCCGCACGCCGTGCTCGCGAGCTTCCTCCAGCCACCGGGTCAGCAGTCCCAGTGGGTCAGCAGGTGGGGTATCGAACTCGGGTAGGTCAAGTTCGACATCGCCGGAAAGGGTTTCGATCGCCTTCACGCGCTCGACCCTAGCAACCGCGATTCCACACAGTGAACACAAGATGAGGCAATTGGATAACGGTTAATACACACTGTGTGCAGGACTTTCCAGGTCCACCGGGTTAGCCTCGCGCCGATGGCTGAGGCCGATTTCCTCACTGATCTCACCGTGCTTCCCGAGAAGGCGCAGCGCTATCGGGAGGAGGTCTTCTGCCGCGAAGCCTGGCGGGACGTCGAGGCCGCTGCCGGCGACCGCGCCCGAGAGCTGCTGCACCGCCACGGGCTGATCCTCTTCAAGCCCGACGGCATCGCCGCCGGCGTCGTCGGGGAGGCTCTCGACATCCTCGGCGAGCTCGGCTTCGAGCCGGCCGCGGGCGCCGTCGTCCAACTTGACCGCCACTCGACCCGCTGGCTGTGGCTCTATCGGTTCAACGTCGCCAGCGTCGAGCGCGTATGGCTGCACGACCGGATCAACTGCTCCGGGCCGAGCCTGCTGGTCGCGCTCCGCGACCGCCGTGCCGTCCCCGGCGAGACCATTCCGGCCGCCGTGCGGATCACCGACTGCAAGGGACCCTCGCGCCCGGAGCGGCGGCGGGCGGACCAGCTGCGGACCCGGCTGGGGGTCGACGATCGCCTGCTTAACTTCGTCCATACCTCCGACGAGCCCGCCGACGTGGTGCGCGAGCTGGGCATCCTGCTGACGTCTTCGGAGCGGCGCTTGCTCTTGCGGCAGATCGTCGAGGGTGGCGTCTGGACCCGCTGGTTCGCTCAGCGCCGGTCGCTGCTCGCAGGGAAACGGCACCGTGACCTTTGGGACGCGATCCGCGCGGAGGCCGGCGAGATCGAGTTCGACGAGCCCGGGGTGGAGGAGCAGACCCTCGGCGACGCCCCACCGGCGGAGTGGCTGGCGAGTGGCGAGAGGGCCTGCCGGTGAGACCCGAGCAGGTGGCGCTGGCCTATTTCCAGGCGCTCTCGGATCACGACCTCGAGCGAGCGGTTGGCTGCTGGGCGAGCGGGGCGCGCCAGAACGTCCGCGGGCAGGTGGACACCATCGCTCCCGAGGGGGTACGTGAGCAGATGATGGGGCTGCTCACCGCCGTCCCCGATTTTCGCTTCGACGTCCTCGCCACCGCCACCGAGGCGGACCGCTGCGCCGTGCAGTGGAGGATGAGGGGGACCTTCGCGGGGCGGGGATTCCTTTACGGGATCCGGCCCACCGGCAGCGAGCTGGACCTCGAGGGCATCGATCTCTTCACCATCAGAGAGGGCCTGATCCGCTCCAACGACGCTTTCTCCGACTCGATGGAGTTCACCCGTCAGATCGGGATGATGCCGGCGCAAGGCTCCGGCTCCGAACGTTTCTTCACGGCGCTGTTCAATTTGCGCTCGCGATTGCGGTGGCGGCGCGGCTGACCCGGGTGTAGGGCACCGAGGCGGGCCAGACCTCGCAGGGCTCGAGCAGGAGGCGCAGGTGCTCGCCGCTCGGTTGGCCTTCCATGATCAGGCACTCGGCGCCTTTGCGGGCGAGCGCGATCGCCGCCTCGAGCTTGCCGTTCATCGAGCGGCTGGTGTCCCAGGACGGGACCTCCCAAACCGCCGAGGCGGCGGCCTCGGGCCGGTCGGGGTCGACCTCAATCAGAACCTCGGCGCCGCCGGGACCGTCGAGGAGGATCCCGGGGACGTCGGTAAGCATCGCGACCCTGACGGGTCCACTCCGCACCCCCAGCAGTACCTCCGCGATGCGGTCGCTGCCGAGCACTTCGAGGCCGCCCTCGGCGCCGCAGATCGCGTCGCCCGAGAGGACCGGCAGAACCCCGAGTTCGAGCCAGCGTCGCAGCACCCCATCGGCCACCCGCAGCCCGCTCCCGTCCCGGCTCGCGATGCTGGCTATCTGGAGGGGAACCGCGCGGCAGCCGTGCGCCCGCAGGGCCTTCGTCCACAGCCACTTCAGCGCGAACATCGCCTCGGTCAGGGGGAGGGTGGCTTCGGGATCGTCGGGGTCGAGGAAGCGCACCGCGTCATGGCCGAAGGCGCCGCCGCCGGAGACGAACGCGACCCGGCCGGGGGCGGCTCGCCAGAGAGCGGCCATCGCCGCCGCGTAGCGATCCATCGCCGCGGCGTCGAAGGTCCGCGCCTGGCGCTTGTCGGAGAAGAGGCTGCCGCCGACCTTGACCACCACCAGCGCCGGGGCGGAGCTGAGCTGCCGATCTGGCATCGGACGACGGCCGGCGCTTATTGGGGTGGACCGGGGATGTGGGGCAGGTCGTCGGGCACCGTGGCCCAGCCGGCTGCCGAGTCGGTGAAGGCGCGGACTTCGGGCCGGATGCCGGGGTCCCCGTCGAGCAACCCCAGCCTCACGCTCACTTCGGGGTCGCTGAGCGGTTCGCCGCTGAAGAGGCTGGAGCCGCAGCGCAGGCAGAAGACCTTGGGCCGCGTCCCTTCGCTGATTACGTAGTACTTGAGCAGGTTGTGGCCGTCGAGGAGCTCGAAATGCTCCTGCGCCACCCGGCCCTGGGCGGAGGCAGCGCTGCCCGTCCGCTTTTGGCAGTGGTGGCAGTGGCAGTAGCTGGCGCGGAGGAAGGGCCCGGTGATCTGCAGCCGCACGCCGCCGCAGAGGCAGGAGCCGAGCAGCGGTTGCTCAGCCGAGGGCACTGGCGACCCCTTCGGCAGCGCCGTCGATGCCGACGGCCACGAACCAGCTGCCCTCGTGCAGGATCGATCGCCCGCCGGTCTCGCGCGTCAACTCGGGCGCCGTGAAGTAGCGCTTGTAGATGTGATGCACCGATCCGTCGTGCAGTTCGCGCCGTTGCCACTGCTCCGGTTCGACGTCGGGCCGCTGGGCCGCGTCGACGATCACCAGGCGCTCGCCGACCCGGCGCGCTTCGGCGAGGAACCTCGAGCGCTCGTCGGGCAGTAGGTGCCCATAGAAGTGGCTGGCGAAGACGAGGTCGAAGGAGTCCTGCTCGAAGGGCAGGGGGACCGCGTCGGCGCAGACGAACTCGGCGTCCGTACAGCGCTCGCCGGCGAGGTCGACCATCGTCTGACTCTGGTCGATGCCGACGACCTCCCCGGTCAGGTGTTGGGTCAGAAAGCCGGTGCCGCAGGCCACGTCCAGCGTCCGCCGCGAGGGCAGCGAGGCAATCAGCGTGATCAGTTCGGTCACCTCCTCCGCCCACCCCGGTCGCTCGCGGCTGGAAAAGCAGCCGGTTCCCAGCCACCACTCGTCGTACTCGCGCGCGCGGCGCTCGTAGTAGGAGCGGATCGGGCCGCCGACGATCGGGGTCGTGGTTTCCATCATGCTCGCCGGTCCTCGGCCAGCAGCGGGATCTCACCCGCGTCGATCAGCTTCCGGCAGAGGTTGCGCTGGATCTTGCCGCTCGTGGTCTTGGGGACTTCTCCCCTACCGCAGAGACCGATCCAGGCGAGGGGCAGGTCGAGCTCTTCGGCGACCCGCTCGCGGACCACTCGGAGGATCTCCTCCGCGTCGAGTTCCTCGGCCGCGTCCACCTCGAGCAGGAGGGAGATCTCGACCGGGTCGCCACCACGGTCGAAGGCGGCGCCGCAATGGGCGCGGACCAGGGGGTGGGCCTCCTCGGCGCAGAACTCGATGTCGTGCGGGTGAATGTTGCGGCCGTTGACGATGATCAGCTCCTTGATCCGCCCGACGACGTAGAGCTCGCCGTCAACGAGCGCGCCGAGGTCACCGGTGCGCAGGTACCCCTCGGCGCCTGCCTCGGCGAGCTTGCCGGCGAAGGTCTCCCCGGTCCCCTCGGGCTGATTCCAGTAACCGAGCGCGACGCTGGGACCCCTCGTCCAGATCTCCCCGACCTCCCCCTCCGGCAGAGGCCGACCGCTGGCGGGGTCGACGATCGCCAGCGCGTGCCCCTCGAAGGGAGTGCCGCAGCCAACAAGGATGCGAGCGTCCTCACCGTCTGCCGGCTGGATCCGTCCTTGCTCGACCGCGTCGCGGTCCACCTCCAGCAGCGAGGGCTCGTCCTCCTTGTCCGGGCCGGTGACGATGAGGGTGGCCTCGGCGAGGCCATAGCAGGGGAAGAAGGAGCTACGGCGAAACCCGGCGGCCGCGAACTTGCGGCTAAACGCGTCCAGCGTCTCTGCGCGGATCGGCTCGGCCCCGTTGAAGGCGACCTCCCACGAGGAGAGGTCGAGATGCTCGCAGACCTCCTCGTCGACCCGGCGCACGCAAAGGTCGTAGGCGAAGTTGGGACCGCCGCTGGTCGTCGCTTTATATCGGGAGATCGCTTCCAGCCAGCGGGCGGGGCGCTTGATCACGGCGAGGGGGGACATCAGGATGCAGGGGCCATGGCCGTAGATCGGCTGCAAGATGCCGCCGATCAGGCCCATGTCATGGTAGGGCGGGAGCCAGATCATTCCCTTGCTCTCGCCATTGGGACGGTGTCCGAAGGCTTTGGTGATGAGATCTGAGTTGTTCAACAGGTTGTTGAGGCTCAGCATCACCCCGCGTGGATTACGGGTCGAGCCGGAGGTGTATTGCAGGAACGCCAGTTGGTCGAGCGGCCGCTCGACCAGGACATCCTCGCTCGGCTCGGGAAGGGTGTCGACTGCGATCCACTCGCAGTCCTCGAGCGAGGTGTCCTGGAGGAGCGGTTTTGCGGCGTCCCGGATGAAGGCGGTCGTCAGTACCGATTCGATTTCGGCATCGGCCGCGATCGCGGTCAGTCGGGGAAGGGTTCGGTGGAGGCGCTTCGGCTGCGGCGGCGGAGCGGAGACCCCGACGATGCCCGCCTGGAAGCAGGCGTAGACCGAGCTCACGTAGTCGAGCCCGGGCGGAAAGAGCAAGAGCGTGCGGCGGCCAGGCCGCTGCCTCTCCGCCAGTCCGGCAGCGATCGTCTGCGCACGGCGGTTGAGCTGACCGAAGGTGACCTCCTCGGCCTGCTCGCCGTCGTCAGAGAGGAAGGTGAAGACGGTGAAGTCTGGGTCGTCTGCGGCGCGCTGAGCCAGCATGGTGCCGAAGCCGACGCGCTCCAGCTGGGTTGCCGTCGTGTGTCGAGTGGGTTCCATTCAGTATCAGTACCACCGGAAATCCGCCCTCCGCCACACCAGGTTGAGCAGGGGGAAAGGGTTGCTCTGCACACCTTGAGGAGGCGCCGCCGGCTCCGCTAAGGGCGGCTGAGGGCGAGGTGGCGATTCGCCATCGCGAGTTCCTCGGTTACCTCGCGACCGAACCAGGAAAGCGGCTGGAAGGAGTGGGCGCGGGCCTGCGAGGGGAACTCCACCTCAACCACCCGCAGGCCGCTCAGATGCCCTTCGTACTCGTCCAGCTCGAGGGTGAGGTCGCCATGGGGGATCTCATAGCGGACCTTCTGAATCCGTCGACCCTCCGTCAGGGGCCACAGCTCCTCAAAGAGCCCTTCGGAGAGCTGCATCTCCTCCTCGACCCGGGACAGTCCGGCGCCGCTCTTCATCGTCAGCGTGTAGCTGTCCTCCCTCTCCCTAATCCGGACCTCGTGCTCTCCGCTCACCGCCAGGTACCCCTGGAGAATCCGCGCCTGAGCAGCCGTCTGGGCCTTCTCGGGAACCGCCGTGACAAGGAACTTCCGCTCGATCTCGATTGCAGGAGCTGGGCGAAGCATCGCAGCGACTACATCAGTCCGACGGCTTGCAGCGATCTCCGAAGTGATGAAGCTAGAGGGACGCTGTTCCACAACTTGTGGAAGAGATCAATTCTCAGATTGAGGCTGTAATCTAGATGGGGAACATCATCCGAGGTTCTCCCCATTTTGTTGAAATCCACTCAGCTCACCCGCCGGCGCGAAACACGCTCCGAAAAGCAGGCCCGCACGCGCACGGAGCTAATCGCGACCGCCGCTAAAGTCTTCGCCCGTCGCGGCTACAACGGCGCCTCGGTTGAGGAAATCGCCAAAGAGGCGGGCTACTCCCACGGCGCTATCTACTCGAACTTCGACGGCAAAGCCGATCTCTTCCTCAACGTTTTCGAGGAGTACATGGCGCAGCGGGTTCAGGAGCTTTTGGCCGTCCAGGCTTCGCTCCCGGCCGACGCCTCCCTCGCGATCCGCGCCCGTGCCCTTGCCGACCAGTGGATGGAGCGCTTCGCTCGTGACCCGGAGTCCTTCTTCCTGCACATGGAGTTCATCACCCACGCCCAGCGCGACCCCGACCTCGCTCATCGGTTCGGCACCCGCTCGGCGGCCATGCGCGAGGCGATCTCCCACTACATCACCGAATACCAGGAAGAGGTGGGCCTTGAGTTTCCCCTCAGCCCCGATGACCTCGCCCTCGTCTTGCGCGCCCTGGGGCTGGGGCTGGCGATCGAATCTCTGGTGGCTCCGGAGGCTGTGCGCCCCGATCTCTACGGTGACTTCGTCGAGTTGCTGGTGACCCTGGTGCAGGACGCAGGGTCGGTCGAGCTGCGGCAAGAGATGGGCGGAGAGCAGCCATGAGAAGAGAGGCCCTGCTGCCGTCTGATCGGGTCGCCGTGGCCGACAGTCCCGTGCACGGGTTGCGTGCCGGCGCGGCCACGCGCTTGCCTCGACTTTTTCTCGCCGCAGGAGCTCGACGGGCACTCATTGTCCTCGGTGCGTTGGTGCTCGTATTCGGCGTGGGGATGCTGCCGGCGATCGCGACGATGGCGAAGCACGGCGCCTCGGTAACCGACTTCGAGTCGGCGAGTACGGTGGCCGAGAGTCAGGCGATCCTCAGCGAATGGGGGGGTGCAGGCGAACGGGCGATGTGGTGGCAGCTCGCTCTCGATACCCCGTTCGTGGTCTGCTACGGGCTCCTTCTAGCCGGCGGATGCGCGGCCGTCGCTCGCCGCGCCCATCAAGTAGGCAAGCCGAGGGCGGAGCGAGCGGCGGTGATCTTCGCCTGGCTGGGAGCGCTTGCCGCCCTTGCGGATCTCGCACAGAACATCTCGCTGGCGATCGTCCTCGCCGGCTCGGTTTCTCAGCCCTGGCCGACGATCTCATCTCTCGCCGTCCCGATCACCCTCCTCTTCGGCGCAGCCGCGGCGGCCTTTGCTCTTGGCGGGGCCGTTGTCACCCGGCCCCCCGCCCGCGACACGTAGCTCCGCAAGAACACGGTCCTCAGAGGTCTCCATAAGAGGGGGTTATCGGGCGTTGGGGCCGAGATCATCGTCTTCGATGAACGAGAAGGCGCGGCAAGCGGAGTGGGAGGAGGTCGTGGCCAGGCTCCCCGGTCACCTAAAAGCGCTTCTAGTCAGCAAGGCCTTCGGCCGCGGCCCCGGCCGGGAGCCGCCGCCGCGCGAGCACGGCGTCTATCTGTTCACCGAGGCGGGCCGCCCTCTCTACGTCGGGCGCTGCGGGCTCACCGAGCGCGCAGCGAAGAAGGGAGCCGGCCACTCGAACTTCCGCACCAGGCTTGCCGGCCACACCCGTCCCTCCTCTGGCCACAACCAGGCGACGTTCGCCTGGCGGCTTGCGGTCGAGGCCGTCGAGGGCCGCTGGGAGGATCTGCCGGCGACCCGGTCGGCGCTCGGGCGCGACGGTCGCTTCCTGCAGGAGTTCCTCCGCCAGAAAGAGCGGGTCACCGCGATGGAGTTCCGGATCGTTGTGATCGCGGACGATTTCGAGAGCTACGTCTTCGAGCCCTATGCCGCGATGATGCTCGACACCCCCTACAACTCCTGGGCGACCAGCTAGGGGAATCCCGCCTCCGCGAGGGGCAGCCCGCAAGGTCTCATCCATCAGCCGGCAGGACTCGGGGCGGAACGGTGAGTACTCAAAGGCATCTTCGGTGATTTATAGGCTTCGCCGATCTCTGATCTGACGCTCAACTCCGACTTCACCGGGATCGGCAAGCTGCTGCTCGACCGCCGAGTGGCTGTGCCCCGCTACCAGCGGTCCTATTCCTGGAGAAAGGATGAGGTTCAGGAGCTCTGGGACGACATCCTCCGCGCGATCGACGAGGGCGCTTCGCAGTATTTCCTGGGGACCGTCGTCTTCAGCGGCGATCCTGCGAGCCAGACCGGCAACCTCCCAGCTGTGATTGACGGCCAGCAGCGCCTGGCGACGATCACCCTGCTTCTCGCGGCGATCCGCAACGAGTTCCTCGCCAAGGGCAAACAGCAGAGGGTCGAAATTATCGAGCGCTTCCTGCTCGATTACGACACCCTCTCGTTAGAGCTCGAGCCCCGGCTCACCCTGAACGAGGAGAACGCCGGATACTTCGAACGCGCACAGCTGCCCAGGCCAGATGCGGCACAGCAACTCCCGCCCGTCGGGCCATCCAACAAAAAGATCGCGACCGCAGCCGAACTGCTGGCCGAGTTGGTTGCCGGCTTCATCCAGCAATCGGGCGAAAACTGGGAGACGGAACTTGTCGAGCTTCAGCTCTATGTCCGCGACAAAGCCAAAGTCGTCGTGCTCGATGTGCCCGACGAGGCGAACGCCTATCTGATCTTCGAGACGCTGAACGACCGTGGTCTGGATCTAACGATCGCTGACCTCCTGAAGAACTACCTCTTTAGCCGCGCCGACAAGAAAATCGATTCGGTCAAGCAGAACTGGGACCGCGCCGTTGGTGCTCTCGACATCGGCGACGACGACAAGCTGCAGACGACCTTCCTGCGCCACTACTGGTCTTCCCGTTACGGCTACACGCGGGAGAAGGGTCTTTACCGCTCGATCAAGCAGCGGGTGAGCTCCCCCTCGCAGGCACTTGAGTTCTCCTCTGAGCTCGTAGAGGCCGCCAAGCAGTACTCGGCGCTCCGCAACCCGAGCCATAGCTTCTGGAGCAACTACGGCACCCCGACGCGGGCCAATCTCGACACGCTGCTTCTCCTTGACGTCACCCAGTCACGCCCTCTCCTGCTCGCCGTCATGCAGCACTGGAACCCCGGCCAAGTACAGAAGACGCTGCAGAACCTGGTCTCGTGGTCGGTGCGCCTGATCGTGGTCGGCGGCGCCGGCTCGGGGACCACCGAGGCGGCCTTTTCGGCAGCTGCGGTCGAAGTCAGGGAGGGGAAAATCAAAGACGCGGCGGCTCTGTCAAAGGAGCTCGCCTCGATCGTTCCCGACGACGCCCAGTTCGAAGCGGCTTTCAGCGTGATGAGCAAGAAAGCGCGGCACGCTCGTTACTTCCTCCACGCGCTTCAGCGCCACGTCGACCGCAAGAAATCAGCAGAGTTGATCACCAATGCGGATGAGACTCAGGTGAACCTGGAGCACATCCTCCCCCGCGATGCCGATCCGGAAGAGTGGCCCAACTTCGACGCCGATGAGCATGCCAGCCTCTTTAACCGCCTTGGCAACGAGGTTCTCCTTGATGCCAAAGAAAACGGCGCCCTGAATGCAAAGGGCTTCGAAGAGAAGGCGAAGGTCTATGAAAGATCTGCCCTAGGCCTTACCTCGGACGTAGCCAAGAACTTCACTGACTGGGATCCCGATGCCATCGCGCGGCGCCAGAAGGAACTGGCGGCGCTGGCCGTGAAGACCTGGACGACCTGAGCCGAGCCACGTCTTTGGCTCGCAATAAAGTCCCTCGCTCGTCTCCGGAGTGAGGAAGACCTTGGACTTGCTGCAGATTCCAGAGGAGTATCGCGAGCGCGGGCGCTGCGTCATCGAGACCCTGCAATCGTATTTCGTCGACATGCCGAGAGGCGAGAACTTCCTCGAGGGGCCTGATTTCCGACGCTCCTTTGACTACTTCCGTGCAGTGACGAATCGAGGGGCCGACCTTTCGCCGCCCACCCTCCTGGAGGCGATCGGGGTGGACTCGCGCGTCTGGGTGGTGCTGCGCGCGATCGCCGGCGTCACCCCGCCGGAGGCGGCGGCCCTGACGATGGAAGCCGCGCTTGAGGACGACATACAGATCAGCATCACCGCCGAGTTGGCACGGGTGGTCGATGCACGCTGCAGGCGGGGCGAGCGGGTGCTTTTGGCGGACACCTCGGTCGGGACCAAGGCGACCCGGGCCCAGGACGAAGTCCTGCGAGCCATGGCCACCTACCTTCCACGCGTTATCTCCCGCGGACCCGGCAAGGTGGCAAGGGGACGGGTGCACCGCCTGGACAAGATCGATACGCGGGACGGCCAGAAGAGCCTGCGAAAGGCGCTCGAAGGCGGAGGCGAGATGTACTGCGAGTTGCTCTACGAGCGCATCCTCGGCCGACCCTTTGCCACGCATCGAGATGCCGTCTCAGGCCTGGTCGGAGACGCGCTCGAGGAGCGGATCATGGAGGTCCTCGCCGGGCAGGGAATCAGGGCGCGGCAATCGGCCAAACGGGAGAAGATCCCGACCTTCGAGCAGGCCCCCGACATAATCGCTCCCTACGAAGGGTCGATCGAGGATGTCGAGGTGGCGATAGAGGCCAAGCTCGCTGAGGACGACGGCACGGCCCGCGACAAGGTGGCGAGGGTGATGACCCTGCGGGAGAACGAGGATCGCCGGGCGGCTCGCGGCGAGAGGCCCCGGCAGGTGGTGTCCGTCTTGGACGGTCGCGGCTTCGGGGTGCGAGCGCCGGACCTGAAGCGGTTGTTGGTGGCCTGCGACGGCCACGTCTACACCGCCGCTGAAGTCGGAAAGCTGATCGAGCCCGGAGGACCGTTCTCCTCCGTTAGCGGCTGACGCTCAGATCGAAGATCCGGCCGCTGAGAGGGAAGGGGGAGAGGCGGCTTCCCGGCCATCGGCCGTCGGGTGCTCGACTTCGTCGAGTTGGCGCAGGACGCTCGTCGCCCGCTCGATCCGTATCTCGATCGGAGCGCCCCTGTCCCAGCCGGGGGCCAGCCTGCGCATCGCCGCCTCGGCGATCAGGCCGAAGCGAAGGCAGCGGCGGTCGCCGGCGGTGACAGCGAGATCAGCGTCGAGGAGATGCTGCAGCTCTTCATCGACGAGGTCATCTATCGCCGCATCCGCCTCAGTCGGCGTGGGCGCCGGAGGTTTCCTCAGGACGAACACCGTGTCCACCCGGCTCGATCCGGTGTTGCTGATGTGGATCGAGCCCCGCATCTCGGAGGGGCACGGCATGGTGGTGATCGGCACCAGATCAGAGTCCAGACAGGCGACGACGATCGCCGCGTAGGAATCCAGCGAGTTGTGGTGGTAGGTGAAGACGAAGGGTCCACCGGGCTTCAGCGCCTTAGTCGCGGCACGGTAGACCTCCGACAGCCGCTCAGCGAAGCTGGAGAGGGTGCGGCCCTGAGTCTGGTTCCCGGTCACCTCGGAATCAGACCTCGCGCTGGAGTTTTCGAAGAAGGCGGTCTCCGGAACCAGCTTGCGCAGCCACGCGTAACAGAAGTCCATCAACTCCGAGTACTGAACCATCGCGAAGTAGGGGGGGTCGGTAAGGACGAAATCAACAGCGGCATCCTCTAGCGGCTCGTCGCTCAGGCTCCCGCAACGTAAGAGAGCCTGATCGCCGCCTTTGAGCTGGTCAGGAGAGGCGACGAACTCGGCAGCGATCTTCTCGTTCTCGATGGTGAGGCGGCGCTTCTTCCCGTTCTCCCGAGTGGTCTCGAAAGGTGCCTGGCAATAACGCTTTGCCGCCGCATACTTTCGGAGGAAATGGCGGTAGCCACCAGAGCCGATCCTCGGAAGACCGATCAAGGCAGCCTCGCACTGGACCCGGTGGACGGGGTAGCCGTGGATCGAGAAAACATCGAGGATCTTCAGCGCCGCCGTGTCGTAGCGGCAGACCATGTTTTGATAGCGGATGAAGTCGGAGAACACCGTCGCCAGAGCAGGTCGAAGATGGTCCGGCTGATCGCGGATCTCTTCGGCGAGAAGCCCCAGCCCGAGGAGCTGCCGGTCGTTGTGCAGCTCGCGAAACCGCTTATAGCCCCAACGATGCAGGCGACGGGTTTCGTCTCCGTCGGGAATCACCGTGTCGGGGATGCAGTCGGTGTGAAGAGCGGCGAGCTTCTTCTCGGCCTCTGAGTAGCGAGCATGGTCCGTCGCGTCGGCGCCCTTGAAGAACCTGCCTCGTCGTCCGTCGCGCTTTTTACAGGTCTGGCAGTGGTACTCGAGAGCGAAGAGGACGTGCTCCGGAGGGCCGGCCGGATCCTCCGCAGGCACCCGGAAATCGCGGCCACAGCGGCAGGTCGCCTTCGACCCGACCTTCGCATCGGCGTAGGGGGTCGCGCACCTGGTGCAGTTGTCGGGAACCTCATCGGGGAGGAACTGCTCCACGGTGCGGCAGCTGCCGCACACCATGACCTCGTGGGTGTGGCGCTTCATCCTGCCCCCGGCGACGTGTGGCCCGGGAAAGAGGAGGGTCTCGTGGCCACAGGCGCATCGGTGGGACTTGACCCAGAGGAACGACTTCACCGGCGCGTCGTCCCCACACTTCTCGCAGCGGGTGAGATAGAGGGAACCGATCTTCTCCTCCAGCGAGACGCAGATACGCTCGCCGGCCTCTTCGAACTCCTCGACGTCTAGTTCCTCGAGCTCACGCTCGCAGATCCAGCGCGACATCGGATTCGTGTCGTAGCCGATCGTCGAGAGCCCGAGTCGATTCGCCTCAAAGAGGGTCGTACCCCCGCCCATAAAGGGATCGAGAACTACCCCAGCGAGCTCGTTGTAGTCGAAGAACGCCTTTTGGAGCGGACGTCTGCCGAGCTCGGAGAGCATTAGAGCGCGAAAGAGCGTGCCCGGTCGCCGGGCAAACCACTTGTGGACCCCGATCACCGGCCTGTAGCTCTGTTGGACCTGCTTCTCGGCAGCCGCTAGGCGCGCCACGAATGCCTCGTCGAAATTTCGCTCCACCGGCATGCGTCGGACGATAGATCGACAGCCGGATCAACGCAGAGCGGGACAGATCAGGTATGCGCTACCGTTGCTTGTGCCGCGGAGCCGCGGCTCCAAAAAAAGAACTTTCAACCCCGATAAAAAAGCCGCGAGGACGCCTCTCCCGGGGATCGTCCAGGGGTAGAAGCCCATCAGGGCGCCGCGGAATTCAGAACCGGGAGGATCAAATGCAGCAGAACAAGCTGGCGTCTGGGCGCGTCCGCTACTTCAATCTCTGGAAGGGCTATGGGTTTATCGCCCCCGAGAACCCGACCGACCCCGATGTCTGGGTGCACGTATCCGCGCTGGAGGACTTTCCTGAGCACGTGCCATACCTGGCAGAAGGGGAGGAGGTCCAGTATCTCGCCGAGCCGGCTGATCCGGCTCCTGACGGGACCCCGCGTAGCAGGGCCAGCCTCGTGCGCCCTGGAGCGGATCGACTTGTGGGGACCGTCTCCGACTACGGCTTCCAGGAGGGCTTCGGGACGATCGAGGTCGATGACGGTTCGAGCTACTTCCTGCACCACTCCAACATGCTCGGCGGCGGCCTCAAGGATGCGGAGCCGGGTGATCAGGTCTCCTTCCTGCCCGGTGAGGGAGGTGGTGGGAGCAACGGGCATCTACCGTCGGCGCACGCAGTCAAGCTCAGCGACCCCCGCTCTCAGCTCTACCGGTTCGCTGAGTTTCCGCGGGACGTCAAGGACTGGATCGAGCCGCTTGCCGAGCTCGCAGAGCCCGAGGACTGGGATTTCCACCACGAGCTAAAAGGGGCGGGCGGCCACAAGCCCGTGCTGCGGCACTACGTGGAACGAACATTCGCCAGATTGGAAGAGGAGCGCGATCGGGGCCGCAACACGATCGTCGAAGCCGAGCAGGACGGGAACAGGGTCGCGTTGTTCAACACCGGCCTCGTCACCGTCGAGCAGGAGCCGGTCATCGCGGTTTTCGACGAGAACCGCAAGCCTGAATCCTCCTCGCCGTGGTGGTGGCGAGGGTTCTTCGCTTCCTCCGACAGGCGGATCTCGTCGATCGGCCAGTTGCCCGAGCCGGCCGACTTCCTCTCGGATATCGACGAGCTCTTCATCCGCCCGGGCGATATCGAAGGGATGCGGGTCGACTTCGAGCACATCGTCCGCGACCACTTGGACCGGTTCCCTGAGCATGTGCGCTCGAATGCTCGGACGGCCCGCCTCGTATTGCAGGGCGATCTGGAGAACCTTCCCGACCGGCTGCGGCGCAACTACAAGGCTGCGGTTCCTCAGCTCTACCGGGGGGCGGTGCAGATCCTGCTCCCCCTTGATCTTGGCGGCGAGCGGGGCAAGCAGGATCTGGCACTCGTCGTTGAACGCACCTCATCGGGCTTTCGCGCTAACACGGTGCTGGGTGTGGATCTCGCCTACCGCCAGTCGCGGTTGATAGCCCGTCCCGACTCTGAATGGCTGGGACAGGCCTGGCTCGAAAACAGACCGGGGGAGCTTGTCGCTGCTGCTTGAGGTGTAACGCTCGATCGCCAGGAGCGGATAGTTCCTGGCGATCCCCGTCTACGTAATGCCAGTTATCGCGGGTCTAGACCAGTGGTCGGCATGGTCCGCAGCAGACTCAGTTCGAGTAAACGAATGTACGGGGGCGTTCAGGCGCTTCCATTGACGTACCTGGCTGTTAGTGAACTCGTATGTCAGCCAGATCGTCAGGAACGCCCACCTCCCTGCGCCGCCATGCGGCGAGGGAGGGAAGGAAGGCGAGCAGTCCTCCCTTGAGCCTCGATCTGCAGAGATCAAGGGAGCAGGGAAATGAATCATCGAAACAGCCAGCCGGCCAAGCGGCCGGTGCCAGTAGCCCTTTGCCTGATGGCCGTGACGTGCGTTGTTGCCGTCTTTTGCACCGCTAGCGCCCACGCGAGCCTCTACCGGATGGTGCTCTGCGGAGCCGGTAACGGCTCCAACGGCTACCAGACCGCCACCAACACCGCCTCGGCGCAGAACCCCGGAGGGATCTTCTCGTTTGAGAACTACTGCGGAGCGGGCCTACCGTTCCCTGCCGGCAACAACGGTCATTTGCGAATCGCCGAGAATCAAGCAGGCGGCAACGCCGGCTACTCCGCCTACGGCAGCATGTCGTGGACCGTTCCCGGCTACGTGGACCTCGCTCAGGGCGGCGGTTACACCCGGATGCCGAACGCCTTCAACGATGGGTGGCGCGGTCGCTTCTGGCTGGAGGGCTGGGATGGCTCGACCAACAACGTCCTGATGCAGGGCTCGGGAGTGCAAAACGGCAGCTGTGACGGCGTCTGCTGGGCGACCACCTCGACCTTCGCTTCCCACCTCTGGCCGTTCGGGGGCATCGGCAAGTACCGGCGGTTCGTCTTCGAGATGACCTGCTTCCGGCAGGCCGGCTGCGACCGTACGAACTTCAACGCAGTCGATGCGAACACCATGGTCCTCACGCTGAGCGACACCTGGGACCCCAGGACCGTTCTGGATAACCCCGGCTCAGCCTTGCTGTCGGGAAAGTGGGTCCGCGGGCCGCAGGAGTTGAACTGGGGGATCTGGGAGGAAGGCTCGGGTATCCGATTTGAGCGAGTGCGGGTCGACGGCGGCACCGTCTACACGATCGATCACCGCTCCGAGTGCAACATCGATTCGAACCCGGGGGTCGGCGAGTTCGCCCGCGATTTCCGGCCCTGCCCCACTGTCCCCCACCACAGCTTCACCATCGACACCCCGAAGCTCTCCGACGGCACCCACACCGTCGGGGTTTGCAGCCAGGATTACGGCCAGTCGGTCGGCCTGATCGGCACCGGCGGGGAGAGCTGCGACCAGCGTCAGGTGCGGATCGACAACACCGCTCCTGCGGCACCCGGGGGGCTCGTGATCGCCAGCGCGAACCCGGCCCGCTACCTCGACCACTTCGGGGCGAAGTGGACGCTGCCCGCAGATCCGGGCTCGCCGATCACCAAGGTCCACTACAACGTCGTCAATGCGGCCGGGACGGTGGTGGTGCCTGAGCAGGTCGTCTCCGGCACCAACCTGACCAAGCTCGACGACATCGCCGCCCCCAAAGCCGCCGGCGACTACCGCCTGCGGGTCTGGCTGGAGGATGAAGTCGGCTTCACCGGTCCGGTAGCCACGGTGCCGATCCCCCACGACACGACCCCGCCGGCGGCACCGCAGGGTCTTTCAGTGGCGACCCCGCAGACCTCACGCTCGGCGGAGGGCTTCGATGTCCGCTGGCAGAACCTCACCGACGACGGATCGCCGATCAACGCCGTTCACTACCAGGTGCTGGACTCGGCCGGAGAGGTGGTGGTGGGGACTCACGATCTCAACGGCGAGGCGATCCAGTCGATCACCGACCTCGATGCCCCGAAGGCCGCGGGAAAGGGCACCCTGCGACTCTGGCTCTCCGATGCGGAGGGCAACATCGGCGCTCCGGCCAGCGCGCCGCTCTCATATGAGTGCGTGCGCTCCAACGTCGGCGGAGGAACCTCTCTCACCGCCGGCTTCGGCGCCGGAGGCGACGGCTCGGCGCTCGTCGCCGAAGGGCAGGGAGAGATCCTGGCCGGACAGCTGCAGGGCGCCGATCGCCCCGGGGCCTCGATCTGCGTGTTCAGCAGGGTTGTCACTGAGGAGGACCGGGAATTCCTCGGCGTCGCGATCGCCGGCCAGGGAGGCAGCTACCGGTTTGCAATTCCCCCGGGGCCTTCGCGAGAAGTCCTCACCGCTTACCGCCCCGCCCAGCGCGAAGTCAGCGCGACGACGATCTTGCGGACGAGCGTGCATCCAGCGTTCGGGTTGCGCCGTAAGGTCATTCACAACAAGGGGTTCGGCATTTTCACCGGCTCGATCCCCGGCCCTCGGAGCGCGAACGTGGTCGTCGTCCTGCAGGTCAAGGACGGAAAGAAATGGCGGGCCTTCCGCCGCTACCGGACCCGCGAGGACGGGAAGTTCACGCTGCGCTACCGCTTCACCCACACGACCAGTCCGACCACCTATGTGACGCGCGCCCAGGTCCGCCAGCAAAGCGGCTATCCCTATGAGGCAGGAAACTCCGACCCGATTGGGCTTCGGGTGCTGCCATGAGGGGCGGGGAGGAGGCGGTGACGGGCGCCCAGCTGCGCGAGGCCCAGCGGACGCTGATCGGGATGTTCCGCAGCAAGGGCTTTCCCTTGGCCTGGGTCAACCAAAACGTCGTCGACCTCCTCGCTCAGGCCAGCCTCGAGTACGCCGAGTGGCTCAAGAACCATGAGCCCGCGGAGAGCCCGGTCGGCTGGTTGGTCACCTGTGCATATCGGCGTGGGCTGAACCTCCTGAGCTCCCAGAATCGGCGACCGCCGTCGACCTCCCTCGACGCGGTCTTTCACCTCGCCGACGAATCGACCCCGACGCCCGAGCAGCAGGCGCTAGACGACGATCGCCAGGAGCGCTTGCGAGCGGCGCTCGACTGCCTTCCCCAGCGCGAGCGCAGGCTGCTCTCCCTCGTCTACTTCGAGGACTGCTCGATACGGGAGGCCGGGCGCCGGTTGGGGTGGCGGAAGTCGGCCGCCGATCGCCACCACCAGGCCGCCTTGGAGCGCCTCAGCGCCGTGGTCGACCGCAGCCTGCTCAGCCCCGCCGGTCTCGGCCTTGCGGCATGGGTGGCTGCTCGCGGTGACGGCTCTCGCTTCTGGGGGATGGCGAGGAGGGGGCCGCTTGCCTCTGCGCGAGAAGGAACGGCAGCGGCTGTCGAAGCCGCGGCGTCTGGCGCTCGTCGCTTCGCCGAGGCGGCGCGCAGGCTGATTCCCTTCGGGGATGCCGCCTCGGCAGCTGCCGCGGGCGGAGCTGGGCGCGCACTGGGCGCTTGCGGTGCCGCCGTCGTGGCGGCGGTTTGCGCCTTGGCGGTGAGCACCGCTATCCCTGAGCCTTCGGCCCAACGCTCGTCTGCGCCGCCCCCGGAAACGCCAACGATTCACAGGTCGCCAAGTGCCGAAGCATCCGAACCGGCGCAGACCGAACCACACCATAAGCAGCTCGCCTCGAGCCGATCTCGAAAGGAGCGAGTGGCGCGATCCAAGCCGCCCGCCGGAGTGCCCGAAAGCGCCCAGCGCCAGGGCGGCCCCGCCGAGACCGTGGCCTTGGATGGAGCAACCCACCAGCAGGTCGAAGAAGAGTTCGGGATCGAGGGCGGTTCGGGCTCTTCGCCTGCCCCGACTCCATCGCCGCCTGCCGAAGAACCCTCGCCGCCGGCACGGACCGGGGGAAGTGCACCCCCGGCCTCACCTGCTGCGGTTGAGTCCGAGTTCGGTTTGTAGGTCGCTGTCTCAAATTAGGCGGGGCATTACTGGTACTGAGTTGACGTACCTCACCAAGCAAAACAACACCGTCGCCGGGTGAGTGACACGCACTCGCCCGGCGACGGAGCCGGGAGGCGAGTGCAAGGTGAGGCAAGCGGTAGGTAGGAAAACCAACCAGACCGATTCGAGCGTCAAGTCACTGCTGCGTGGAATCGGGCGGATCGGGATCTGGACCGTGCTCGGCCTGCTGCTGATCCGCGGGATTGTTGCCGGCCCCGCCCCGAGCGCACCGCGCCCCGAGCGCTCCACCGCCGCGCCCGGCCCGAAGGAGGCCGCCTTTGCGGTGCGCTTAGCCCGCGCCTACCTGGCCGATCCGAGCGCCGCGGCTCTAGCCCCCTTTCTTGCTGAAGGGGCGGTGGCGCTCGGCGGCGGACGCCCACCTCGGCCGGGCGGCAGCGATCTCGCCCAGGCAGAGGTGAGCGGATTTCAAGAACTTGGCGACGGTCGCTCGATCCTCACCGTCGCCTGCGATCTCCGCGACACGCGCACCCTCTACCTCGCCGTCCCGATCGCCCGCTCGGAGGCAGGCGAGGTGGCGGCGTTGGGTGCGCCCTCGATCGTCGCGGAGCCCGGCGGGACTGGGGTCGCATCCCCTGAGCGGCCCCAGTCCCTTGCCGGCCCCGACGCGACGGCGATCCGCGGGCTGGTCGCGAAGTTCCTGCCCGGCTATCTCGGCGCCCGAGATCCGCGGGACCTCTCCTACTTCCTGGCTCCCGGCGCCCGGGTGGAGCCGCTCGGGGGCCAGGTCGGCCTCGTCGCGATAACCGAGGTGCGCCAGCTCGGCGCCGCGGAAGGGCCGCGGCGGGAGGTTCTGGTCGCTGCACGGATCTCCGATGCCGCAAGCGGGGCGGTCTACCCGCTTACCTACCGCCTCGATCTGGTGCGGAGCGGGCGCTGGTACGTCGAGGCGGTCGCGGGGGCCTCGGCATGAGCCGCCGCGCGCTCTTCGCCGCCGCGCTCCTCGGCCTCGGGTTCGGGGCGCTCCTTTTCGCCTCAGCGGCGTTGGCCGGCGGCAACGACGTTGGGCGAAATCTCGGGGGGCTCTTGCGCCAGTACGCGGGCGAGGTCTACGGCGGCATCGTCGCGGTGGTCGGGCTGGTCTTCCTGGTCAACCGGCGCTTTACGGATCTGGCGATGTACTTCCTTGCCGCGATCCTGGTCGGCTGGCTGGTCTTCAGCCCCGATCAGGTCGCCGACGCGGCCCGGGCAATCGGCAATCGGGTGCTGCCATGAGTCAGGGTGGCGAGCCGATCCGCTCCTACCAGCGGATCTTCCGCCCCGAGCGGCGGATCTACCAGCTGGAGGGGCGCTCGCTGCCGGTTCCCGGCGGGGTGCCGCTGCGCTGGCTTGCCTATGCCTGCGCCGCGCTGGTGACGGTTCTCGTGATCGGGTCGGGCTCGCCGACCCTGGCTACTCTCCTCACCGGGGCGGCGGCGCTGGCCGGGCTCCTCATCGGCGACAGGACCGCCGCGGCGCTCGCAGGCGCCGGGGCTTTCTCTGCCTTCTGGGTCCTCGGTTTTCTCCTCGGCCTGCTCGACTGGCCGCTACGGCTGATCGTCGTGCCGGTCGCGATCGCCACCCTTGCGACCCAGGCGACGCCCGACGGGCGCCGGGCGGACCGCTTCGCCGCGAGCTGGCTCGCCCTGCGCTTGGCGCCGCGCCGCCGCTCGCTGGGCCGAGCGCTCCCGCCCGCCGGGGTCCCCCGGATCGACGGCGGGGTGGTCTGGATCGCGCCCGATGAGCACTCACCGCGCCTTCGTCGTGCCCGAATTCGCGGCACCGGCACCCTCGCCTTCGCCTCGGAAGTCGCCCTGCGCCGGGGCGCGCTCCGCCCGCAGCGGCTGATCGCCGGCCCGATTCGAGCGCGGGCGCGGTCGAGTGAGTTGAGAGCAAGGAACGTTGCCTTGGGCACCGGCGAGGACTTGGAGATCCGCCCATGAGCCTGGCGCTGCGCTACGCGAGGCGGAACGTCCTGGTCGGGGCGGGCGGGGAGGCGATGGCGCTCTACCGGGCCGAGCCGGTCTCCTATCCGTTTCTGCCGGTCGCCGAGAAGTGGGCGCTCCTTCATCGCCTCGAGCGCTTCGGCCACCTCGTCGGCGCCGACTTCTCGCTGTGGCGGGTGCAGCGCTCCTACCCCGCCGGGCGCTACGCCGCCGCTCTGGCCGATCACGCCGACCACCGTCATGCCGACGCCGCTGGCTGGCGGCGCTACCTGGAGGGCCACCAGGAGCGGCTCGCCGAGCTCGGATCCCACCTGCCTGAGGTCTACATCGGCATCTCGCTGGCGGAGCCCCCCAAGGGGCATCTGCGGAGCCTCGATCGAGCTCGGCGCCGGGTCGAGGAGCTTGCGGGCGTCGCCGGCCCGCGGCCGATCTCGGGCGCCGAGCTGGAGGCCCTCGCCGCCGCCGAGGAGCGAACCTTCCAGCGGCTCTCCGGCAGCCTCGGACTTCGTCGGGCAAAGACGCGGGAGCTGCAATGGCTGCTTCGGCGCGGCTCCTGCAGGGGGGTGACCGAGCCCAACCTCGAGGACGCCTGGGAGCCCGATGCCCTCGTCCTCGGCGAGGAGGGATCGCTCAGCTACGAGCCGCTCGAACACGACATCTGGCGCTGCGCGAACGCGCCGATGTCAGAGGACCCCGGCGAGCCGCCCTCGCTCGAGGTCGAGGCCGAAGAGGGCCGCAGCTTTCAGGCATTTCTCTGCGCGGGGTCGCTCGCCGAGGAGGCCGAGTTCCCCGGACAGGCCGAGCTTCTGTTCGCACCCCTGGAGGGGACCGGCTTCCCGGTCGACGCGGTCCTGCACGCCCGCTGGATCGGCAACCGCGAGGCGCTCGGCCAGGTCAGGAAGCGGATCCTCGATGTCGAGCACGCCTTCCGCGAGGCATCCGAGGGGGCGAGCGGCGGTCCGGGATGGCGGGAGCAGGAGGACCGCGAGCTGGTCCGCGAGTACGAGGCGGTCCTGCAGTCCTCGGCCCATCCGCCGATGCTCCGTGCCTACCTCTCACTCGCGGTGGGTGCCGCCGAGCTGCCCGAGCTGGAGCGCCGGGTCGAGGTCTTGCGCGAGCGCTTCGGCGAGGTGCAGCTGTACCGCCCGCGCGGCCTGCAGCACCGCCTCTTCTTCGACCATCTGCCGCGCACCGACGGCGGCGCGGTCTCCGACTACCGCCAGCAGATGACGGTGGAGCAGTTCGGGGCGATGGTCCCGCTGGCGAGCGCCGAGGTCGGTTCTGCCGCCGGCCCCTACATCGGCTTCACCCCGAGCGGCGGGGTGGTCAGATACGACCCGACCGAGGCGCCGCAGGCCGCCCGCCCCTCCGGCGTCCTTCTCGCCGGCACCCTCGGCAGCGGCAAGACCCTCGCGGGAGAGTCGATCGCCTACGGAGGCGCGGCGCGCGGGTCGCTGGTCGTCACCTTCGACCCCAAGCCCGACCACTACCTCGAGGTGGTCCCCGAGCTCGAGGGCGAGGTCGAGGTGCTGGAGCTGTCCGGCGATCCCCGCCACCGCGGGAAAGTCGACCCGCTGCGGATCGGCCTGCCCGAGCTGCGCGAGGAGCTCGCCTCCAGCTACCTGCTCGACCTCCTGCGTGATCCACCTCCCTCCTGGGAGAACGCGATCGACCGCGCCGTGCGCGACGCGGTCAGGGCCGGCGAGGAAAGCCTCAACTGCGTCGTCGCCCGGTTGCGTGCGAGCGAGACCGAGGCCGGCCGGGACGTCGCCGAGGCCCTGGAGGTCCTCTCCGACTTCGGCCTCGCCCGCCTCGGGTTCGCGCCGCTCGAAGAGCCGGGTGGGGAGGACGAGGACCACCTCCCGCCCGAGCCCTCCGTCATCACGATCAGGACGCCGGGCCTCACCCTGCCCGACCCCGGCGCCTCCCGAGAGACTTACACCCGCGCCGAGCGCGTCTCAGTTGCGACGCTCTCTCTGGTCGCGGCCAAAGCTCTGCGCCTCGTCAGCCACGACCGATCACGACACAAGATCGTGCTGCTGGACGAGGCGTGGTTTCTCCTGGCCTCAACCCAAGGCCGCCTGCTGCTGAACCGCCTGGTGCGGCTCGGCCGCTCGATGAACACGACCATCCTGCTGGCGACCCAGCGGCTGGCAGACCTCGGCGACCTCTCCGAGCTGGTCGGCGTCTACTTCCTCTTTGGCCAGGACTCGCTGGCCGAGGCCGAACGGGCGCTTGCGATGGTCGGGCTAGATCCCGCCGACGCCGCTCTGCGGTCGCGGCTGACCGAATACCGGCAGGGCCTCTGCCTGATGCGCGATCTCGACGGCCGGGTCGGGGAGGTGCAGTTCGACCTCGTCTTCCCCGAGCTGCTGGCGGCGCTTGACAATACGCCGAAGGCGGCAGCAGCGTGAAGGCGTCCCTGCTTCACGGATGGCGCCGCCGCACGGCGGTGGTGCTCGGCCTGAGCGCCCTGCTGGTGGCCTGCGCCCATCCGCTCGCCGGGGCCGCAAGCGACATCTGGGGGAACGTCGGCCCGGCCTCCCAGCTCGGCTCGGGCGGTCTCGCCGGGCGCTATCCGCTCGGCAACTACGGGCTCGACCAGCATTTCGATGCGATCAGCGCTTCGCTGACCGGCGGCGTGGACGCCGGCGGCATCGCGCCGATGATCGCCTACTTCCTGGCCTCGGTTCTGTGGGCGCTGACGAGCTTTCTCGCCAATGCCTTGATCTCGCTCTTCGCCCTCGCCTTCGGACTCGACCTCCTGAACGGCTCGGGCGCCGGCGACGGGACCGGCGCGCTGGCGCCGGTCTCCCAGGCGATCCACTCGATCTACGCGAACGTCTTCGGGGCGCCCTGGCTCGTCCTCGCCGTCGCGGTGGTGGGGATCTGGGCGATGTGGAAGGCGCTGGTGCAGCGCCGCTACTCCGAGACGGCCGGCGCCCTGGCCGTCTCGCTGATCTACGTCGTCCTCGCGCTCTTCTTCGTCGCCCAGCCCGCCGCCACCATCGGCGGCGCCTCGAAGTGGACGAACAAGATGTCGGTGGCCTTCCTCTCCGTTGCCGGCCACGGCAGCACCTCGGGCGGTCGTGAAGCGAGGGACGGTGCCGCCCAGCAGCTCTTCGACCTCCTCGTCTTCAAGCCCTGGGTCGTCCTCAACTTCGGCGGGCTCGAGCACTGCGTTCTCGCCGACACCGGCTCTGCGGATGCCGACCCCGATTCGGTCGCGGTGCGCCCGCTCTCCACCGACCCGACCCGCGATGCCGCCCTGGCCCGCCGCCTCGGCGCCGGGGGCGAGGTGAGCGCGGACGGAAAGATCTGTGCCAATAACGCCGAGAAGTACGCGCCGCATTTCCTGCGCTTCGGCCTCGGCACCGATGAGCGCGACGCCGAGTACGAGGCGCTGACCGCGGGCGACTCCTCGAAGCTGCCCGAGGCCGACACCGCCAAGGCCGGCTACCGCCTCGGTGTCGCCGACAAGCCCGCCAGCGACGCGATGGAGGAGGGCGGCCAGTACCAGCGGCTCTTGATCGCAATCGTCGTCTTCGTCGGTGAGCTGGGGGCCTTCTGCCTGCTCGGCGCGCTCGCGGTCGGGATCGTTCTCGCCCAGATCCTGCTTCTGTTGCTGTTGGCCTTTGCCCCGGTGGCTCTGGTGGCGGCGGCGATTCCCGGTCGCGGCCATGACTTCTTCAAGGGCTGGCTGGAGAAGCTCGCCGGCTTCCTGCTGCGGAAGGCCGCCTATTCGCTGATCCTGGCGATCCTGCTGGCGGTAAACGGCGCCCTCGCGAGCGCCACCGAGCAGCTGGGCTGGTTGATGTCCTTCGGCCTGCAGGCCCTCTTCTTCTGGGTGGTCTTCCTGCAGCGGAAGTCCCTTGCCCAGAGCCTGGTCGGGATCGCGACCGGCGCCGGGGCACCGGGCCGGGAAGGCACGCTGCGGGTGCTGGCTCTCTATGCGGGCGCGCGCACCGTGGCGCGACCGTTGCGGGGTCTGCGGCGCGCCGGGCGAGCGACGGGGGGGCCGCCGCCTCGCCTAGCCGGCGACGCCGAGGAGCCCCGCCGACAGGGAGCTGGTGGGGGCGCCACGCAGTCCCCAGTCACGCGACCTCAGGACGATCGGGTCGTCGCCGGGGCCGACACCAGCTCGAGGGCAGACCTCCCCAAATCGGAGGAGAGGCGGGGAAGCGCCGGGGCAAGGGAGTCCAAGGCCGAGAAGCGCGCACCGGATGGCGGTCGGAATCCGGGAGCAGAGGGCGGCCGGCGCGGCCACTACGCCGACTCTCTCCAGAAGACCGACCCGGTCCAAGCCGAGAAGGAGACCGAGTCGCCCGAGAGCAGCCTCGGCGCCGAGCTCCGCCGGGAGCGCGAGCTCCGCAAGCCAGCCGCCTCGCCGCCGGACTCTGCGACTTCGAGCAAGGCGGCCGACGTTCCGGGCGCCCCGATCCCGGATGCCAGGCATCGGCGTAGATGGCGTAAGGGGCGCGACCGATGATCGGTGGAAGACGGGGCCTGGGACTCTGGGCGCTCGGCGGCGCCGCGACGATGACGATCGTCGTCGTCGCGATCGCGGGCACGCTGATGGCGGTCCTCGGTGGCAACCTTGCCTGTCTGGGCTCGGGCGGCACCGCCCTGGCCGCCCCGGCGACCCGCACCGCCGTCAGGGAGATCCCACCCGAGCGCCTGCGGATCTACCAGCAGGCGGGCCGGCGCTACGGCGTCGAGTGGGCTTTCCTCGCTTCGATCGGCTACCAGGAGTGCGGCCACGGCGCCTGCGCTCACGTCTACCCGTCGGGCTGCGGAGGGCCGATGCAGATCGCGATCGTCCGCGAATCGGCCTGCAGCCCCGGGCCGGGGCCGACGATCTGGGAGCGCTACCGCGTCGATGCCGACGGCGGTGGCGCCGATCCCTTCGACCCCGCCGATGCGATCTTCACCGCGGCGCGGATGCTGCGACCGGTCTTTGGTCTCGAGGGCGACTCCTACGCCGCCTACCACGAGGTCGCCTGCCACTACTACGGCGCCTGTGCCGACGGCGTCGCCGACTACGCCGAGGAGGTGATGGCTCGGGCGGTCGAGTACGGATTCCGCGGCAAGGGCTCCCCGGCGCCCGCCGACGGTGCCACCACCGAACTCGTTGTGGCCGGAGGTGGCTCGGCCTGCGGTGGTGCCTCCACCGGGACGAGCGCCAACGAAATCGTCCGCATCGCCCAGAGCCAGCTCGGGACCCCGGAGAGCCCGCCCGGCTCCAACTGCAACCCCTACGGCCCCTGCGTGCAGTGGTGCTCGCTGTTCGTCTCCTGGGTCTGGATGCGGGCCGGAATTCCGATGGAAGGCAGCACCTCGACCTACGCCTATTCGGGCTCGATCTACGAATGGGCCAAGGCCCACAAAGGTGGGCCCTTCGCGGTGACGGCGCCGGGCGATCCGCCGTTTTCCAAGGCCGAAGCCAACGGCGCCCGCGCCCTGCCGCCCACCGCGACGCCCGCTCCCGGCGACGCCGTCCTCTACGGCAGCGGTCCGACCGCAAGCGCGCATGTCGGCATCGTCGAGCGCGTCTTTCCCGGCGGGCAGATCACGACGATCGACGGCAACTTCGGCGACCGGGTCGCCCGCTCGGGACCGTTCCCTCCCTCCCAGGCGGTGGCCTATGGGATGCCGGGTCCGGTCTACGGCTTCGCCCATCCGCCCGGTGTCGACGGCGAGGACGGCGTCGATGGTTAACCGGCTCCGCGGCCTGCTCGATCACCCGCTCGACCCGAGCGCGGCGCGGGCGATCTTGGCCTTTGCCAGCGCAATTCTCCTCGGCTTCGCGGTGCTCATCGCCCTTGCGGCCGGCCAGCCCGATCGGTCGGCCTCGCAGGAGGCGCCGCCGGCAGCGACTTCTCCTTCGGCGCCGTCCGTACCGGGCGACGTAGTCGAGATCGAAGAAACCGGGTTTCGCCCGCCGCAACCCCGGCAGGACCCCCAAGACGAGAAGGGCAGCGCAGCTGCCCGACGCGCTGCCCGCGCCATCTCCTCCCACCGGGCGCTCCAGCACGTCCCCTACCGAAGCGGCGGGCTGAAAGTCGAGCTGGTCGGCGCCCGCGGGCATCGCGCCGTTCTTCGGGTCAGTGCCGACACGGCCCAGGCCGCACGAGCAGGGTGGCGAGAGTTCCTACGCCGCTACCGCGACTCCGGCCGGGCCTACACCCCGATCTTCCGAGGCAAGGACGGAGGGCGCAATGGCTGAGCGGCGGGAGAACAAATGCCCCGGCCACAAGCGCGGCGTCCGCGGGCGTCGCCCTGGATGGAGATCGCCTCACAGCAACCGGCTACGCCAGGGACGACGCGGCTGCGGTTCTTCTCCAAGGAGGGATCGTGGCTAGCCGGCGCTCCCCCTCGGGCCTGCCTCATCGAGCAGCTGATCAGCAGGCCGTCCTCGGGGCCGCCCGTAAGGCCGCCTGCGCGGCCGCCTCTTCGGCCGCATCGAAGACGAGCCGCGATGCCCGGACTCCGCAGCCCGTAGCCGATTGCGGGCTTCGCGATCTGCCGACATCCCTCCGTCACCCAAAGGTCGGTGCATGATGGGTGGCGATCGCTCCGATCCTCGCCCGATGCTGGCGATCTTCGCCGCCGCGGTGCTTGTCGCACTCTGGCGGCTCATATCGAGCATCCGCGTCGATCAGCTCATCGCCTCGGCCCTCTCGCTCGCGCCCTTCGCTCTCGGCGCCCTCGCTATCGCCGCCGCGCTGGCTACGCATCGCTTCTTCGCGACCCGCCGCACGCTTCGATCACGCCGGGCTGTCGCGATCGTGCCCGCGGACGAGTTCGACGCCGAGCCCGATGCGGTGCTTCGCTTCGTCGCTCAGCTCGCCGCCACCGAGCGCAGGGTCGCGGGCTGGGTCGACCGCCGCGCCAGCGCGATCCGCATCCGGCTCGCCGCCGATGCCGAGCGGCGTCTCGTCTACCTGATCGAAGTCCCCGAGCGCGCGAGCGAGGCGCTGCGCACGGCGCTGCAGAGCTTCGAGGGGGTCGAGGAGCGGCCCGCCGAGGACGTGCTGGGAGGGGGTGAGAGCGAGAGCGATTCCGGGGCTGAGGAGATCAAGCGGACGGTGCTGCGTACCGAGCTCGTGCTTGCTCGGCCGAGCGTCGAGCCGCTGGCGCGGCTCTCGCCGAAGCCTGACCCGCTGCAGCCCTTTGCCGCCGCGATCGGTCGGCTGGGCTCCGGCGGGGAGAACGCCGACGTCTGCGTCGACCTGCTTCCGGCGAGCGGCTTCCGCGCGGCGCGCCTGCGCCGAGGACTGCGCCGCGAGGCGCGCCGCATCCACGGCGAGCGCCCCGATTGGGCGGCGCTGCTGAACGGCGAACAGCATCGCCGCAGGAGACCCGATCCCCAGGAGCAGGTCGAGCGGCGAGGGGCGGTCCAGGCGGTCGACGCGAAGCTTCGCGACTCCGGCGAGCTCATCGAGGCCCAGATCATGCTGCGAAGCGAAGCGCCGACGCGCGGCCAGGCGAAGGCGGCGATGTCTGGCCTGCTCGCCGCCTTCCGGCCGCTGGCCGGACGCAACTACCTGCGGGCCTCGGGCCTGCCGATCCCCGGCATCGCGTTCCTCGGCTCCGACGTCCCGCTGCGGCGGGGGAGCTTCGACCGCCGCTTCGCCACCGGCCTCTTCCGGCCGGCCCGCAAGACGATCCTGACCGCACGCGAGCTCGCCGGGTTCCTGAAGCCACCGACCGTCCACTGCGGCGAGCGCGGCATCCTGCGCTCAGGGGCGCTGCTCTCGCCGCCACCCGACCTGCCTAGCTTCGAGAAGGGCAGGGGAGACCTGATCCCGCTCGGCTCGGTGAACACGGAGTCGGGCCAGAAGATCGTCGGCGTCCAGACCGCCGACTCCTTCTTCACCTACATCGCCGGCCGCTCGCGCTACGGCAAGACCGAGGCGGCGATCGCCCAGTTCGCCCACCTCATCAGGGCCGGTCACGGCGGTCTCTTCCTCGACCCCCACGGCGACGGCCTGGAGCGGATCGAGCCCTACCTTGCCGACCTCGGCCCCGAGCGGGTGGTGCGGATCGACCTCGGCCCCGGCAGCTCCCCGGCGGCCCAGCCGGGCTGGAACCTCTTCGAGTTCGGCGGCGATCCGATCGAGAGCGAGGCGCGGGTCGAGGCGGTCGTCGACGCCTTCGCCTCGGCGCTCGAATGGGGCGAGCGCTCGACGCGGGCGATCAACCTGACCACCCAGGCCGCCGCCGCGCTCGCCGCGATTGCGGAGCGGCTCGACGCCGAGCTGGCGCCGACGATCTTCCAGATTCCGACGCTGCTGAGCGACGCCGAATGGCGCGAGGCGGCGCTGCCCTTCCTGCCGCGCGCCGACCAGCGCTTCTGGACCGACCGCTTTCCGCTCCTCGCCTCCGAGGCGATCACCCCGGTCACCAACATGGTCGACCGCCTGCGCCGCTCGCCCCAGATCAGGGCGCTGCTCGGCCAGAGCCGGAGCACCTACCGCGTCCGAGAGGCGATGGACGCCGGCAAGATCGTCCTCGCCTGCCCCGGGACGGGCGGCACCCGCGACCGGTTGGTGGCCAACCTGCTGCTCTTCGACCTCCTGCACGCCGCACGCGGGCGGTCCGAGCTCGCGCCCTCGGAGCGAAAGCCGTTCTGGGTCTTCCTCGATGAGGTGCAGAGCTATGACGGCGCGGCTTCGGGCAACCTCGCCGCGCTCCTTGAGCAGAGCGCCAAGTTCGGGCTGCGGGCGGTGCTCTTGAACCAGAACCCCGAGCGCCTGAGCGCCGCGACCCTGAACGCGCTTCTGACCAACCGCTCGCACCTGATCGCGTCCACGCTCAACTCCCACGCCGCCGCGCTCGTCACCAAGGAGTGGGGAAAGCGTGTGAGCCCCGAGGCACTGACCAGGCTGGAGCGCTTCCATTTCATCGCCCAGGTCACCCACAAAGGCCGGCTCAGCGCCCCCTTCGCCCTCGGCGGGGTGCAGGTGGAGGCCGTCATCGACGAGCCGGCCGCCGGAGGATCCGGCGCAAAGGGTCGGCGCGCCAGCGGCACGCCCGAGCGATCAGCGGAGGAGGTGGCCGCCCACCTCGACGGTCTCGATGACCGCATCCTTGCGGCGCTGAAGGCACGAAGCGATGGCGGCATGCCGGGTTCGGGGTCGCCCGGCATGCCGGAGCCGCCGCGCGCGCCCGACGAGGAGGACGAGGCCGATGACTGAGCGCCCGGCCGCCCAGTCCCTGCCCCCGAAGGCGATCGAGATCCTCGCCTCGCTCGCAGCCCACCGCGTGCTCTCAACGCCCCAGGTCCAGGCGATCCACTCGCGCGACGCCGAACCGCGCTGGGTGCAGAAGCTCCTGGGGAGGCTGCGGGCGGCGGGGCTCGCCGGCTACGTCATCTCGGCGCACGGGCGGCGGCGCCTCTGGCACGCGACCGAGGAGGGCGCACGGGTGGCGCGCGAGGCGAGGATGCTGGAGGGTGAGCCGCCGGTCGGGGCCGAGCTCGCCGCCGGGCCGCTGGCGCCCCACACGATCGCCGTCAACGAGGCGGCGATCTGCTTCCTGCGCTCCGCGGCCGAGCGCGGCGATGACTTCGGCCCGCTCGCCTGGCGCCACGAGGTCTACCACCCGCTCTCGCGCGGGCGAGGGCGACGCAGGCGCTCGCTCGTCGCCGATGCCATCTTCACCTACCTTCGGCAGGACGGGCCTGAGATCGCGATCGAGCAACGCTTCCTTGAGCTCGACCGGGCGACGCTCTCGGTCGACCGACTCGCCGCCGAGCTCGCTCGCTACGCCGAGCTTCAGCGGGCGAAGGAGCCCAAAGGGCGCGAGCCGCTCTGGCGGTCGCGCTACCCCGTCTTCCCGCCGGTCCACTGCGTCCTCACCGGCGCCTCGCGGAAGACGCTTTTGCGGCGCCGCTCCACCGCGAGCGTGCTCCTCACAAGCGATCCGCTCCTCTCGCGCACCCCCGAGGTGGCGATCTCGATCTGCCTGCTGGAGGACCTGCGGCGGGAGGGGCCCTACGCGCCGGTCTTCCGCGACGTGCGCGATCCGGGCAGGCCGGTGGATTGGCTCGGGAACTCGGCCGAGGAGGCCCGATGAGCCCGACGAGGAAAGCGAGCCGGCGGCCAGGGTGCAGCCGTAATCGGGCCGTTTCGCAAAGCGACGTGAGGTTGCTCGAAGGCGACTGCCTGGAGGTGATGGGCGAGCTCGAGCCCGAAAGCGTCGATGCGATCGTCACCGACCCGCCCTACGGGATCGGTTTTCAGAACGAGCGATGGGACTCGGCCGCGCTCCGCGAGGCGGCGGCGAGGGCCGGGCATGAGCGGCTCACCCCGAACCAGGCGTTCGAGGCGTGGTCTCGGATCTGGGCGAGCGAGTGCCGGCGCGTCCTCAAACCGGGCGGCTTCCTCGCTGCCTTCGGCTCGCCGCGCACCTTCCACCGCCTCAGCTGCGGCATCGAGGACGCCGGGCTCGAAATACGCGACACGCTGATGTGGCTCTACTCGGAGGGGATGTCGAAGTCGCGGCACTATCCCGGTGGCCGGGCGACGACGCTGAAGCCGGCCTTCGAGCCGATCGTCCTTGCCCGCCGCAAGCTCGACGGGACGACCGAGGAGACCATCGCCCGCCACGGCACCGGCGCTCTCAACGCCGAGAGCTGCCGGGTCGAAGGGCGCCATCCGGCGAACGTCCTCCTCGGCCACGACCCCGGCTGCGAAGAGGGGGGCTGCGTGCCGGGCTGTGCTGTGGCCGAGGCCGACGGCTGCATCGGCGAAGGTCGCGCCCGCCTGGCGCCAAGCCGGTTCCTCTACTGCCCGAAGGCGAGTCGGGCCGAGCGCGACGCGGGTTGCGAGGCTCTTCCGGAAGGAGAGCTTGGTCTCTTTACTGGGAACCCACCGCGCTGGCCTTCGACGCGCAACCCCCACCCCACTGTGAAGCCGCTGCAGCTGATGCGTTGGATCGTGCGGTTGCTCTGCCCGCCCGGCGGAATCGTGCTCGATCCCACCGCCGGCTCGGGGTCGACGGGCGCGGCGGCCGTGCTCGAGGGCAGGCGCTTCATCGGGATCGAGCTGGAAGCCGCCTACTTGGAGATCGCCGCCGCCCGCATCGCTCACCACTCGCCGAAGGGCACCCGCAAGCCGAAGGTGGGCCGCGGCCCTTTAGGGAGTCGGCGGTGAGCGCCGAGCCGGTCGCTGCGCCCGAGGAGGTCCGCCTCGATCCCGAATCGATCGAGGCGCTTGCCCGCCGTCTCGCCGAGCTGCTCGGCGGCGCGGGGGAACCCCGGTCGCGAGGGGAGCTGATCTCCGCCGAGGAGGTCTCGCGCTGGTGGGGGGTGAGCCGCCGCTGGGTCTATGACCACGCCGAGCGCCTCGGCGCCCGCCGGCTCGGCGCCGGTCCGCGGCCCCGTCTTCGCTTCGATCCCGACGAGGTCGCCGAGGCACTCGGCGATCCCCAGCGGCGCCCGGATGTGCAGCGATTGTCGGCGATCAGCGGCGATTGCAGAACCGACTCGCTTTCTTCGCGCACCAGAGCTAACGTCGTGCGGCGAGACAAAAGACTTCGGCGCGGAAGCAATCGATTTCCGCTGATGCCGGGAGAAGGCTGATGGCAGCAAGGCAAAAAGGCGAGGTGCTGGAGCGCAACTGGAAGAGCGGTCGCGGCTACGCCCTGCGCTTCCGGGCCTACGGCGAGCGCGAATACCTGACGCTCGGCTTCGAAAGTGACGGCTGGACCTACCAGCGCGCCACCGAAGAGCTGGAAAACATCCTCGCCGACGTTCGCCGCGGCATCTGGGTCTCGCCTAAGAAGAAGCGCCAATCCGACGCCGAGGCCGACGAGGAGAACGCGGAAACGATCTTTGGCCCCTTCGCCCGCCGGCTCGTCGCCTCGCGCAAAGGCCAGGTCTCAGACAACCACCTCGCCTTCATGGAATGGGCGCTCGGGCACCTGCAGCCGTACTTCGGCGACTGGCGACTGGTGGACATCGACATCCAGGCGGTCGACGCCTACCGCCACCACAAGGTTCAGGAGTCCGAGGCGAGGCAACGGGCGGTCGAGCGCCGCAGGCCGCTGCGGGACGAGCGCGGTCAGATCCTCCGCCCGCTGGCTCCCTCCTCGATCAACAAGACGATCGACGTGCTGCAGTGGGTCCTCTCGGTCGCGCTCGAATACAAGCTCGTCCCCGAGAACGCCGCGGCCGGTAAGCGGCGGCGGCTGATCGAGCCCCACAAGCCTCCGGTCCATCTCGATACCGCCGAGCAGATCGAAGCGCTGCTCGATGCCGCCGATGAGCTGGACCGTGACCCCCGGTTCACCCTTACCGAACGGCGGGCGATCGTCGCCACCTTCGTCCTCGCCGGCCCACGCGCCCTCGAGGTCGGTTACATGCTCTGGCGCGACGTCGATCTCGCCAACGGCCGGCTCTTCGTCGGGCGCTCGAAGACCCAGGCCGGGGTGCGGGAGATCAAGATGCTGCCGATCCTCCGCGACGTCCTCGCCAACCACAAGGCGAAGGCGTATCGCAGCGGCCCCGACGATCTTGTCTTCCCGACTGCGACCGGGGGGCGTCGCGACAAGGACAACCTCCGCGACCGGGTGCTGACCCCGGTCTTCGAGCGCGCCAACGAACTGCTCGAACAACGCGGGCGGGTTCCGCTGCCGAAGGGCCTCACCCCGCACAAGCTCCGCCACACCTTCGCCTCGGTCCTGATCGCCTGCGGGGTGGACCCGATCTCGGTGATGAAACAGCTTGGCCACACCGACCCCGCGTTCACCCTGCGCACCTACGCCCACATGATGAGCCGCGAGCCGGGCGAGCGGGCGCGGCTGAAGGCACTCGTCAACGGCGAACGGGTCGCCGCTGTCTCCTTCCCCGCCGAGCCGCGGCGCCCCTTGGACTACATCAGCTATGAGCTGCCGCTCCTCCGGGCGCTCGCTGAACGGGACGGATTGGCACCGCGGCGAGAGGTCCAGGCCGCTGTCTTCACGGCGGTGCAGGGGAACCTCCGCGAGGTCGACCTCGAAGCTCTGCCCTCGGGCAAGGTGCGCTGGGAAGCAAGCCTCGATAAGGCGCGCTCGAAGCTCATCCGGGCCGGCTGCCTGAAGACGGGGGCGCCCCGAGGCTTCTGGGAGCTGGCCGGCCCCGGCTTCGACCGGCTTGGAGGACGAGGGTCAAAGCGCCGCAATACCGCTTCCTCAGATCAGCGGTCGCGATACGCCGCCGAGGAGGCGGCGGTGGTGGTGGGGCGGCTTGAGCCCGAGCTTCAAGAGCGGGAAAAGGCGGCGTCCCGATGAGCCTCGCCATTCTCACCTTCTGGTTCATCGTCGCGCTGTTCGCCTTCTGGCTTCTCGGAGGCATCCTCGCCCGCCTGGGTGGGCTGCTCCTCGTCCTCGCGGGCATCGCCGACTTCGCCCTCGCTCCCAATGGCAGCGCACTGCTCTTGAGCGCGATTGGCGCTCTGATCTGGCTCGCCGGCCACTGGTACTTCGCTCTGCGCCACCACGAATACAAGAGCCCGCTGGCCCGCTACGTCTTCTGCCGCTGGGCGCCGAGCTGGGCCGACCCGACACGCAATTGGGCCGTAGCCGTGGCGCCGGAGAGGGCGGATTGCGCGAGGGGAGGAAGGCGATGAGGGAGGGCGCTCGCGTGGGGTGGATGCGCTGCCTGCAGCAGCGACGTCGCTCGACCCGCGTGGAGGAACCCGCTCGGCCTCCCGCCGTTCGGCGGCGTCGAACCGAGCAGGGGAACACGATCGACGTGGCGCTGCTCCGCGGCTTCCTGAAGCGCGCCCTCGAGGACGACGCCGTCGCCGATCCGGTCAACGACCTGCTCTTCGAGCATGTGGTCGCCGGCCGCTTCCATCCCTCGGTCGTCGCCGAAACGCTCCCCTCCTACATCCACGAGATCCTGAGTGCCGCCTCGCGCGAGGACTGGCAGGCGGTGGCCGCCGAGCTGATCGCCGAGGCGCGGGAGATCGACGGGGAGGTCTAGGTGAGCGGCGCGGGCGAGATAGTCCTCTACCTCCCCAACGGCGGCGGTCGTGCCACCGCCGACATCATCCGCGGCTCGGCGATCGTCGGCCAGCCGAGCCCCGGCTCCGATCGGGTGACGATCTACTTCGAGGGTGCGCTCTACGACCAGGAGAACATCCGCACCCTCGCCGACCGCGCCAATCAGGCGGCGGGGCGGATGATCCAGCGCTATCCGACCACCGCGATGCGGGTCGTCCCGCGCGACGTGCTGATGGCTGTCGGCACCTTCGACCTGCACACGCGCCAGATCATCCTCACCGGCCCGCACTCCGAAGGCGCCGTGGCGGAGTGGCTGGGGATGGTGCAGCTCGACCCTGCCGAGCTCCGGCCCAGCAGGGAGGCCGGCGGCCTTCGCGTTCCCGGCTCGGGCATCGCCGCCGTAGACGCCGGTCTCCTTCATGCGCTGATGCAAAGGGGAGGCATCCGAGCCGAGGGGCACGAGTGGGTGACCGACGACGGGCTCCGGACCGCCGCGGTTGGGGAAGCGCTCCTGTGGGCGCTTGAAGCCATCGCGCAGGAGAAGAGCTGAGGGAGGCCGGAGCCATGATGGCGACCAAGACGACGACCCTCCGCCTCGATGTGAGACAGGCAGCTGAGCTTGCCGCCGTCGCCCGGGCGGATGAGATGACGACCTCCGATGCTGTCCGTGAGGCGGTCGCCAAGCACATCGCCGAACGCCGTGCCGATCCCGACTTCCAGCAGCGCCTGAAGAAGCTCATGGAAGAAGATCGACGAGTCCTCGAGCAACTGGCCGGCTAGTACACCTCGGCGGTCTTACTTTTTCGGCAGCCTCGTTCTCATTGACTAACGCGACGAGGTCCGACCGCTGCACCCCCAGCCCGTGACAGAGTCTGGTCAGCGTGGTCCAAGTGAGGTTGCGCCGGCCGTTCTCGATCCTGCTCACGTAGGTAACCGTGATGCCGGCCTGCTTCGCGAGCCGCTCCTGGGTCAGGCCCTTCTCCCGGCGAAGCGCCTTAACCACCTCGCCAAGGGCGACAAGCGAAGGTTCCGGTTTGAAGGATCGAGGTGACATCCCGCTCCCTGGCTGGGCGCGACGCGGCACGTCAGGATCCCTTCTCATCCTTCCAGGGGCTGGCTTCGAGCCGCTCGGCGAAGTCGGCAACCTCACCGGTCGGGTCCTCGAGCTCGCGCAGGCGACGGGCCATCTTCCGCCTCCTGTCCATGCCGCCGACCGTCAAGCGGACAAGCCGCAGGTCCCTCAGGGTGAGGGCGTCGAGGTTCAAGCTCTCCAACTCGTCCTCGGGGTCGGCGTCCTGGGCGATCACCTTGTCGAGTGCGCGAAGGACCACCCCGCTTTGAGGCTTGGGCACCCGCAACTTCGGCTCGGTCCATTTCAGCCACGCCTGGAACAGGTGGCCGTCGGCCTCCTTCCACACCGATCCGTCCTCATGGCGGACCAGGTACTCCCACTTCCCGTAGCCGTTCAGGTAGCGGCCGACGACGACGGCCTCGTCCCCGTTCAGGAGGTGGACCCTGCGCTCGAGGGCATACTCGGCCGGATAGGGGTCGAAGGTCCCGGCGATGGCGGCGGCCAGGCGCTCGACCGTCCTGGAGTCGTGGCCACCGTGGCCACTCGCTACGAGCGCCAGCGCCCCGGCCTCCAAGACGGCCTGCAGTGCCTCGCGGTCGGCGTGGTGGGCGAGGGTTCTGATCCGCAGCGCCCGCTCGGCCGGCGTCGTGCGGTCCTCGTCCCACGGCTGGCCGGCCGCCGGCCGCCAGGGGGTGCCCTCGTCGTGGACGTGCTTGGTTGGGGCGGTTCCGTCGCCGGGGTCGTGGCGGGTGTAGTAGCCGGCTTTTTCGCCGATGCCCGTCCCGGTCCCCTCCCAGGTTTCCGTCACCTCGTGGACGCGACCGTGCATCAGGATCAGTGCCCCCTTCGGCGGGATATCATGGCGCTCGTTTCGCTCTTTGGCGGCCATCACTCCGCACCCGCGCTCAGCTCGAAGTAGCGAAGAGCCGCCCGCGTCGGCAGGATCTTGCCCGCCTCGCAGGGGGGATGGAGCAGGCCGGTGCCGGCAAGCTCGTGGACCGCGCGCTCGACCGCATCGCGGCTGAGAACGCTTTGCAGTCCGGCCCCGGTCAATTCCCGTTCCAGCTCAGACCGCGTCAATGAGATCGGATGGAGGAACAAGACCTGCCAGAGGACCGCGTGCTGGTCGCGGTCGTCTTCCTTGTGGGGGGTATGGAACTTCGCGGACTCGAGGCCCGTAGATTTCTCGTCAGCCATAGGGAGCTATGCCTCCTTGTGGTCAGGCCCTCGGCCGGCGTTTACGGCGCCGCCGGGGGCCGCTTGTTGTCGGTTGTCCGTTACTTCGCGTGATCGCTCAGTTCGTAGCGGCGGGGTTTCTTGGCGGCCAGCCGCACCTTCTCCGCCGCCGCGAGCCGGTCAAGGCAATTCGCCACCGCGCCCGAGGAGCGCTTGATCCCTTTGGCGACCGCGCTCGGGCTCTGCGGGGCGTTGTTCTTGTGGCGGCGCATGTAGGCGATGACGAGCTTGTCCAGCTCACCGGGGCCGAGCCGCCCTTCTTTCGGGCGCGCGCTGCGCCCCCGTTTACCGCGCGTGCCGGCGGTGGCGGTTGCCGTTTTGTCGCTCATGCTGTTCCTCCTTATTCCTGGATGGTCGGTTCGGGAAGTCGTTCGGCGCAGAAGGCGGCAGTCCGAGGGCAAGCCGCCCCCAGGGCACTTCGTCGACGAGGGAGGTCGCTTCGTAGAAGTGCTCGATCGCTCCGCGGCGCGGCTGTTTGTCGATTAGCTCGACCGCTCCGTATTCGGCGAGGACGCGGACGTGGTAGCCGACGCTGGAGATGCTCTCGTCCACCGGCACGGTGAGTTCCTTGGGGCTTCGGAGCTCCTCGCCGGCTTCGACGATGAGCCTCAGTAATTCCTTGCGCAGCGGGTGCTGGAGGATCGTGTGCAGTGCCTCCTCCGGGGTGGCGGTCTTCTTCTCAGTCGGCATGGCCGTCTGCCTCCGACTGAGGGTCGATGGAGAAGCTGCCCGGCCTGTCGGGGCCGGGAACGATCCACTCGATCCCCTCCAGCAGCTCGCCGGCGTCCACGGCGAGAATGGAGGTGAGCTTGACGAGGGTGTCAACGCGCGGCAGTCGCTGACCCGCCTCCATGTAGCCGATGTGGGTGCGGTGCAGGCAGGCGAGCTTGCCGAGGTCTTCCTGCGAGAAGCCGGCGCGGCGGCGTGCCCTCCATAGGTTCCTGCCGAACCGTTTCGCTGCCGCCTTATCCCTGAGCCGGCCGTCCATCAGATCTCGTTGCGCTCGTGAGCGGTGATGAAGGCGCGAGCAACGCTTGCCGCTTTACCTTTGTCGTGCATGGGAAGCGTCCCTTCCTGTGCCACGCCCCCGGCTGTTCCACCAGCGCGGGGGCACTTTTGTTTTCAGGTCGGCGCGACCGTAGCTCCGGCGCCGTCGCAAAGCGAGCCGGAATAAGCCGAAATCGCTGCTAATCCCTTCGCATCCTGGCGATTTCAGGCACTAGTGCCTGAAATAGGAGCGGATTTCAGAGGCGGTTCAAAAGCCCTGCAAAAAGTGAAGTTTGCGACGTGCAGGGCATTTCGGCGATGGAGCTAGGCGGATTCGAACCGCCGACCTCCTGGGTGCGATCCAGGCGCTCTGCCAGCTGAGCTATAGCCCCGGGCTTTGCGGGTGGGAAGTTGGTCCCAGTTCCGCGCAAACGACAGGATAACCGCATAGTCTTTGGCAGCCTCCTCCGCGGAGATGGCGAGCATGAGCATTCTCGACGACGCAATCCGAGAGCATCTGGAACTGAAGCGCGCCCATGGCGCGGACGAGGCCGAGGTCAAACGGCTCGAGGACGAGGCGTTCGGGCCTCCGGGCCGGCCCGAGGAGCCCGATCCGCTGGCCGAGGCGCCGACCGAGTTCATGGCCACGCCCGGGGCCGAGGCCGCCACCGAGGCCCCCGACGCCGAGGGCCGCCGGATCAACATCGCCGACCTGCAGGAGCCGCCGCCGCCGGAGGCCGCGCAGGAGGGGGAGAAGCTCATTCCCGCCGAGGACGCGATCCAGGCCGCCGAGCCGGCCGAGGAGGAGCCGGCCGCCGAACACGAGGCGATCCTGGAGACGCCCGACGCCACCCACTCCACCGAGGAGCGGCACGCGATCGCAGAGCAGCCGACCGAATTCTTCGACGTCCAGGCGGAGATAGGAACCGAGGACGCGCCCCCCGCCGAGGCGCCCAGCCCCTCCGACGAGGAGATCGCCGAGGTCGAGGCCACCGAGCCGAAGCTGGCGCCGGTCGAACCGCCGACCGAGATCCACGCCTCCCGCGCCGAGCCCCCCGTCGCCGACCTCCCCGAGGAGGAAGAGGACGAGGAGTTCTGGAGCGACCAACGCCTCTCCGACGAGCTCGACCAGGCGCTCGAAGCGCCGCTGGAGGAGGATGAGGAGCCGCTGGCGGAGGCGCCGCGCGCCGAGGAGCCGATCTCCGAGGAGTACGAGCAGCCCGCGGCGAGCGCTGAGCCCGAGGCGCAGAAGGCCGAGCCCGAGCAGCAGGTCGACTACGACCCCGACACCGGCCACGAGGACGTGCTCGAGGACACCCCCGACTTCCTCGAGGACGCCCCCGAGGACGACGAGCTCTGGTTCGAGCAGAAGCCCCCGAAGGACTTCGACTTCGACGACTAGCGGTTAGTGGAGCCAGCCGGATTCGAACCGGCGGCCTCCTGCTTGCAAAGCAGGCGCTCTGCCAACTGAGCTATGGCCCCGTTACCGCAAATTGTAGGCGCCGCGGGATGACCGCGGGCCCGATCGCTACTTCTTTTTCTTCTTCTTCGCGACCGTGAAGCGGACGGTCTTCGTCGCTTTGTTGCCGGCGGCGTCGGTGGCGGTCAGCGTCAGGCGGTAGGTGCCCGACTTCAGCTTCTTGCCGTTCGGCAGAGTGGCCTTGTTGGGGCCGGGGGCGCCGGGGCCGGTGAACTCGGCGCCGACTTTCTTGAACCGGGGGCACCGTTTCTTGGTCTTGTTCTGGGGCGTCTGCTTGACGCATTTGCGGCCGACCTTGCGGCCCGGCAGCTTCTTCTCCAGCTTGAACTTGACCGTCGCCGCCTCAGAGAGGTTGTAGGAGATCTTGCCGCCGTTGACCTTCAGGCCGCTGACGCCCGGCGCGCTCGTGTCGCACGGGCCCTGCGTGGTCTTCTGGGACGCGCACTGGTCCTGGGTCTCGTCGCCGAAGCCGTCGCCGTCGGCATCGGGCTCGATCGTCGCCTGGACCAGCAGCTCGCCGGTCGATTCGTTCGAACCGCGGGCGCCGCTGCCGTCGACCAGCGGTGGCGAGTAGACGTAGCTGAACTTGTCGCCGCTGTCGTTGACCGTCGCCTGCACGTATTTGCCGGCGTCGATCGCCAGGTGCTGACCTTTCTTCACCGGCAAGCGGCCGGCGAACTCCTGGATCGGCGCTTCCAGCGCCCCTTCGTTCACCGCCAGCGTCACCGTCGGGCCGCTACCCGCCGCGGTCGCCAGCGCCGTGCTGTCGTCGCCGGCGTCGCGGGTGATGTCAGCCACCCGGAACGTCACCTGCTGCGCTTCGGTGACGATGTAGGCGCGGATGCGGAACTTGGTGATCACGCCGTCGACCGGGGCGCCGCCCGCGTAGGGGTCGCCGTTGGGGTCCGACGGGTGGATGAAGGAGACGATCGTGCAGGTGCCGTCGAAGTTCCCGCACTCGCCCGAGTTGGCCGGGTCGTGGTTGAGCCGGCTGCCGAAGACCGTCGCCGCCTGCGCCAGCGCCGGCACGAGCAGCGTCGCCACGGTGGCGGCGAGGACGAGGATGGTGAGGCGCCTCTTCAGGTGTGACATCGGGTCCTTTCGGTCTCGGGTGCTGCTCAGTCGTTGACGATGGTGAAGCTCGGGCCGTTCTTCTTCGCCGCGTTGCCGGCGGCGTCGCGCGCGCTGACGACGACGCGGTAAGTGCCCGCCGCGAGGCTCTTGCCGCGGCTGAGCAGGCCCTGGAACTTGACGCGGTTGGCGCCCGCCTTGCCGGCGAAGGACGGCAGCTTGCCGGCGGAGACGTAGCGGACGCACGCTTTGCGGTCGCGGTTCGCTGCGGTCGGCTTCGCGCACTTGCCGCCTACCCTGCGGCCTGGCTGGGCGCGCTGGAAGGCGACCGTCGAGCGGGCGGCCTCGCTGAGGCGGAAGGAGATCGTCGTCCCGACCGGCAGGCGGGCGACGCTCGCGAGCTTGCCGCCGGCGAGCCAGCGCTTGGCCGAGACCTTGACGTTGGTGATCTTCGGCGCCGTCTTGTCGCCACCACCCTGTTCCTGGCCGACCTGGATCGTCACCTTGGCGGGTTTCGCGTCGGAGACGGAGTCGCTGCCGGTGTAGGTGAAGGTGTCGGTCCCCTTGAAGTCCTTGTTCGGCGTGTAGATGACCTTGCGCTCCGAGAGCCCGCTGAGCGTGCCGTGCGCCGGCGGCGTGACGACCTCGAGGAAGGAGTCGTCGATGGTTTCGGGATGCGGCGCTTCTTTGCCGGGGCCGTAGTCGGGGTCGGTGCAGCTCAGCGTCACCGAGACGAACCCGTTGACCGGGATCGAGGCTTTGTGGTCCTCGCAGGTGGGGGAGAAGTTGGTCGCCCAGTCGGCGTTGCCGTCGAAGTGTTCGGCCGCTTTCCAGGATGCGGGTACCGCCGAGGATTCCCCGTTGAGGTTCTTTTCGGCGAGATCCCCTGCGCCGAAGACCCCGAGGGTGTAGATGATGTGCTGCCCGTCGGGAGACCAGACGCAGTTGATGTTCCCCGAGGAGGAGGTCGCGAACGGCGTCACCAGGCCGCCGATGACCGGCACCAGGTAGGTGTCGGCTTCAGAGCTCATCGGGCCGCGGGTGAAGCAAAGCGTGTTCCCGTCCGGGGACAGAGACGGCTGCCACTCGTCTTCTTCGGTCGCCAGGATCGGGGTTTCGGCGCCTCCTAGGGTGACCGGGCTCTTCTTGTAAAGGTCCCGCTTCGTCCCGGTGGTGAACGGGAAGACGCCGCGGTTGTAGTAAAGGGTGTTGCCGTCCGGGCTCCAGACCGGCCGTTCCTCGGTGATGCCCACCGTGTTCGTGATCTGAACCGCTTCGGCGCCGGGCGTCAGGCTTTTGACCCAGAGATCCCCTTTCGCTCCGTAGGCGATCGCGGTGCCGTCGGGGGACCACGAGGGCCGGTCTTGCGATTCCGCCGCCGGGACGAATTCGGTCTGGCTGCCGGTCCGCAGGTCCAGGATCCAGATCGCGTAGCTGGTTCCCGACCCGGCTGCGTAGGCGATCCTGGTGTGGTCGGGGGACCAGTTCGGCTGGCGGTGGCGCACTTCTGCCCCCGCCGGCTGCGTCGTCACCTGTTCGGCGGTTCCGGACGGGTAGTCGGCCACGTAGATACGCGCCGCTTTGTCGCCGGTGTTGGGCGCCGAGACCCCTTCGCCCGCCCGCCCGCTGGTAAACGCGATCTTCCCGGCGGGGCCGGGGATGAAGGTGGCGGAGGCGACAGCCGGCAACGCACCGAGAAGGACGAGGACGAGGCTGCCGATCGTCAGCAATCGGCGTGACACGACCTGCAACCTAACGCTCTTCGACAGCGAAAGGCAAGGTTCCCCTTCCGCTTTGGACGGAAGGGCGGGGCGGCCTCGCCTAGGAGGCGAGCAGGCTCTCGGCCCGCTTGCCCTCGGGCAGGTTCTGGTCGGCGTGGTAGCTGGAGCGGACCAACGGCCCGGCGGCGACCGACTCGAAGCCGAGGTCGTAGGCGGCCTTCTCCAGCGCCGCGAACTCGTCCGGGTGCCAGTAGCGGACGACCGGCAGGTGGTTCTCGGTCGGGCGCAGGTACTGGCCGACGGTGAGGACCTGGACGTCGTGCTCGCGCAGGAGGCCGAAGGTCTCGACCATCTCCTCGAAGCTCTCGCCGAGCCCGACCATCAGCCCGGACTTGGTCACCACTTCGTCGCCGCCCATCTCCTTCGCCATCCGCAGAACCCGCGCCGAGCGCAGGAACTCCGAGCCGCGGCGCGCCAGCGGGTAGAGCCGCGGCACCGTCTCGACGTTGTGGTTGAAGACGTCGGGACGCTCGTGGATCACCTTCGCCAGCGGCATCTCCTGGCCGCGGAAGTCCGGCGTCAGGATCTCGACCTTGCACCCCGGCGCCAGCATCCGGATCGAGCGGACGACGCCGACGAAGGCGCTCGCCCCGTAGTCGGGCAGGTCGTCGCGGTCGACCGAGGTGACGACGGCGTGGCGCAGCCCCATCGCCTTCACCTGGTTGGCGACGCGCAGCGGCTCCAGCGGGTCGTTCCAGGTCGGCTTGCCGGTCTGCACGTTGCAGAAGCCGCAGCGCCTGGTGCAGACGTCGCCCAAGATCATGAAGGTCGCCGTGCCGCGCTCCCAGCACTCGCCGACGTTGGGGCAGTTGGCCTCCTCGCAGACGGTGTGGAGGTTGTCGGAGCCGATCTTCTCCTTCAGCCGCCTGTAGTTCGGGCCGCCCGGCGCCGGCACCTTCAGCCATGGCGGCTTGCGGGCGCGGCGGAAGGGGACGGTGCCCTCGGCCTCGGCGGCGGTCCCGCCCGGCTTGGCGCGGGAGCGGGTGACGTGGATGCGGTCGGTGCTGGACACCGACGCCTACGTTAGCTGGCGCGGCTCGCGGCCGGCCCGGCTCAGCCGGAGATCCGTTTCACCCGCCAGCCGAAGCGGGCGGGGGTGGGGTCGACGTTGCCGAAGCGGTCGATCGCCCGAGCCTTGAAGACGTGCTTGCCGGGCTTGACCGTCCGCCAGGAGAGGCCGGCGCACCGGTGCCAGCGCTTCTTGTCGACCCTGCACTGGAAGTGGGACTGCGGCTCGCTGGAGGCGATGCGGAATTTGGCCTCGCGCTTGTAGGTGGTGCGCGGCGGGCCGATGAGGATGCGCGTGTTGGGCGGGGTCGTGTCGCCCGGGACGGTGGTGACCCGCACCGGCTCCGGCCCCGCCGGGGGCGCCTGCAGCTCGAAGGCGCCGATGTCCGAGCCGTCGCCGCCTTCCTTGTTGCCGATCGCCGCGAAGTCGCTGGGGCGGGGGAGGCCACGCTGGTCGACAGCGAGCCCGAAGGAGCTGCCGCGGTCGATCGCGATGCTGCCCTCGAGCAGCGCGCGGGTCGGGGTCGGCCCGCCGTTGTCCCTCAGCACCGGATCGAGCCCGGCGACGACGCCGACGAGGTCGCTGGACTGCCCCAGCTCGCAGCTGTCGTCTTCGTCGAGGTTGAAGCCGCCGGAGGTGAACTCTTCGCTTCCCGGCGCCAGGCCGCCACTGCAGTTGTCCGCCCCTCCGAGCGGTTCGGCGATCAGCGTGTCGCGAAGCGTGGTGCTGACGAGAGAGTGGATGTTGGCGCCCAGGGCAAGCCCGGAGGAGGTTGCCGAGTTGCCCGCGAGGGTCGAGCTGGTGATCGTCCCTTCGCTGATCTGTGCTCCGCCCCCCTGGGCCCGGAGCTGAGGGGCCGCTCCCGAGGCGACGACCGCGTTGCCGCTGATCGTGCTGTTGACGACAGTCGATTCGGTCCCCGCCAGGACGCCCCCGCCCTGTGCCGTCACCGCCGAACCGTCGCCGTCGGCTTCGGCGACGTTGCCGCTGATCGTGCTCGCTTCGATCGTCAGCGGACCGATCGCCGCGACGCCCCCGCCCAGGGCTTTGGTCAGCCCGCCTCCGTTGCCGGTGGCCCGGGTGATGTTTTCGGTCACGACTGATTCCCGCAGCGTCAACGGGCCTTCGCTGTAGATGCCGCCGCCTTCGGCGCCCGCTTCGTCCGTCGCTTCGTTTTCCTTAACCACGACGCCGGTCAGGGTGAGGCCGGCTTCCGAGTTCCTGATGCCCGCCCCGAAGGATCCGCGGCCGTTGCTGACGGTCAGTCCCGTTAGTGAGGAGGGGCTGGCGTCGGTCGTCAGGCCGAAGATCGCGAAGTCGCTCAACCCGGTGCGGCGAACCTCAAGCTGGCCGGCGCCGGGACCGACGATCGAAACCGGGTCGAAGATGACCTGCAGCGCGCTTTCGAGTTCGATCGTCCCGCTGACTTCGATCGGGATCGAGTCCGGCCCGGTGTGGGCGTTGGCTTCTTTGATCGACGCCCGCAGCGTGCCTTTGGCTTCGCCGTCGCCGGTGCTCGTCACCGGGTAGGAGAGCGCCAGCGCCGATCCCGCCGGCACGAGGACGGCGGCGATCAGGGCAGCGACGAGGAGCAGCGGGCGGACGAGGCGCATGGTCGCGGCAGCCTACGCGGCGAGGTCGGCGGCGGCAACGGGTTCGCGGTCGAAGACACCCGCGTAGGCGGCGAGAAGTGCGTCGGCGAAGGCGTCGAGGTCCTGCTCGGCGCCGAGCTCGCGCGAGAGCGAGGTCATCGAGACCCCCTGGATCCCGCAGGGCACGGCCCACTCGAACGGCTGTAGGTCGTTGTTGACGTTGACCGCCAGCCCGTGGGTGGTGACGCCGCGGCTGACGTGGAGGCCGATCGAGCCGATCTTGCGGGTGCCCACCCAGACGCCGGTCAGGCCCTCGATCACGTTCGCCCGCACGTCCGCCTCGCCAAGGGCGGCGATCATCGTCCGCTCGAGGCCGCGGACGTACTCGTGGACGTCGTCGCCGTAGCCGCGCAGGTCGACGATCGGGTAGGCGACCAGCTGCCCGGGCCCGTGGTAGGTGACGAGGCCGCCGCGGTCGGTGTCCCGCACTTCGATCCCCTGCGCTTCGTACCAGGAGGCCCCCATCGGCAGTTCCTCCGGCTGCGAGCGACGCCCGCGGGTGTAGACGGGCGGGTGCTCCAGCAGCAGCAGGACGTCTCCGATCTCCTCGCGCTGGCGCCGCCCCGCGAGCGTGCGCTGCAGCTCGCGCGCCTCCTCGTAGGCGACAAGCCCCAGGCGTGTGACGAGGATCTCACGGCTCATTCACGAATCGTTGCAGGAGCCGGCCCTATCCTTAGGGTCGCCGACCATGGTCCAGTCCAAGCCGCTTCGACCCGATTGGCTTCCGGCGGTGGCGCTCTCCTCGGCGCTGGCGCTGTTGATGCTGCTGTGGAGCCCGCCCGTCGGGGATCTCGCCGCGCAGGTTTTCCGCACCGAGCTCTTCCAGCACGCCGGCCTCGCGATCTGGAACGGCAGCTGGTACGGCGGCCACTACACCCTCACCTACAGCTTCCTCTTCCCGCCGCTGGCGGCACTGCTCGGGCCCCAGGTGGTCGGAGCGCTGTCGGTGACCTCCTCCTCCTACCTCTTCGACCGCCTCGTGCGCGACCGCTGGGGGGAGGCGGCGCGCTGGGCGACGCTCTGGTTCGCGGCCGGTGTCGTCACCCTGCTCGCCGACGGTCAGCTCACCTTCGCCCTCGGGGTCGCCTTCGGGCTCGCCAGCCTGCGCGCCATGCAGGTCGGCCGCGGCGGGATCGCCTCGGTCGCCGCCGCCTGCTGCGCTCTCTCCAGCCCGGTCGCAGCCACCTTCGTCGCCGGCGTGGTCGCCGTCGCTGCGCTCGAGCGCGGCCGTCCGGTCAACCGCGCCGCGGCCTGGGTCGCCTCGATCGCGCTCGGCCTGGTCCTGATCCCCAACCTCGCGTTCCCCGAGCCGGGCCAGTTCCCCTTCAGCCTCTCCTCCTACATCGCGATCCCGCTCTGGTGCGGCTCTGCCCTCTATATAACCCGCGGCCTGCGCGGCGAGGAGCGCCAGCTGCGCTGGGTCCTCGCTGCCTACCTGCTCGCCGCCACGCTCGTCTGGCTGTCGCCCAACCCGATGGGGGGCAACGCGGTGCGCCTCGGTGCCCTCTTCGGCGGGCCGGTGCTGGCCGCGGTCGTGCTCGCCCGCCGGCCGCGGGTCTCCGTCTGGTTCCTCGCCCTTTTCATGGCCGGTGGCCTCTATTGGCAGGTGAC
>DASSYI010000048.1:0-7680 GCA_035703365.1 Solirubrobacterales bacterium | reverse complement strand
GCCGAGCGCGAGCGCCTCGCCGCCGCTGCGGCCCGCCTCTCGCCTCCCGACTACATCAAGTCCGAGCTGGGGGAGCGGCCGAGCGACCCGGCGAAGGCGCGCGAGTGGGACAAGGCCGTCCACGGGATCGAGAGCTACCGGCAGCGAAACGGCGTGGTGGACAGAGACAGCGCGCTTGGGCCCAAGCCCCAAGACCATGCCAAGGCTCACGAGCACGCCCAGGCCGAGCGGCAGCTTCAGCAGGCACAGCAGCAACTCCGGCTTCAGCGGAGCCGGCAACGCGCCGCCGAGCGGTCCGTCGACCTCGGGATCGGGAGATGAGCGTGGAGGCGAGGTCGGCATCCGAGCCCCGGCACATGCCCCGGCATCCAGCCGGCGATGCCGGGGCATCTTCTTTGCCCGGGCACAGCCCTGGCTCAGCCAGGGCATCTCATGCCGGGGCATCGCGAAGTGCCGGTGCATCCGGGCGCCGGGGCTTCTGCGGGAATTGCCCGGGCACCGGGCGCTCCGCAGCCGTGGACGGTCACCCAGGAGGGCGACCCCTTACCCACCTCTACCCACCTTCAAGTGCCACAGCATCCGACCTAGCGTCGGGGGGACGAGATGGATGAGCAAACAAACATCGGCCCCTTCCAAATCGAGCAGATCGCGCAGCGGGTGGTCGCCCTCTTGGATGAGGCTGCCCGCCTGACGGACGGCCCTCGTTACGTAGACGCCGCGACCCTGGCAGCCGAGTTAAGCGTCGAGAGGGATTGGGTCTACGCCCATGCAGAGGAACTGGGCGCGCTGCGCTTGGGCGGACCGAGAGGTCGGTTGCGCTTCGACCGCATCTGGGTCCGGCAGAAACTAGAATCGCCCAAAGACAGCGACGGGCCAGCGGTAGGACGCCGGCCCGGTCGCCTAAGCAACACCACCCGGGAGGTAGCCCCGATGATGAAGCCTGAGCGGCACCATAGCCCCTCCTCCGAAGGGAGGGCGTAATGCCGAAGGAAGCAACCGGAACGATCGAACCTCGGCCGCTCGCCGACGGCACCGAGGCGTTCCATATCCGAATCCGCGTCGACGGAAAGCGGGAGCCGGTCACGCTCCATGAGCGACGCGGCTGCACCTGTGGCTGTGGAGGTGGTTGGGATGCTCCGAGCGCCCGCACCGAGATGGGGAACATGCTCGCTCGTGTCCGTGCCGGGGTTTGGGAGCGCCCGGCGCCGCCCCGAACCCTCGCCCGGCGGGAGCCTGGGGATGCGATCCCGCTCTATCCCGACTACACCGACTGGTGGTTGAGGGCAAAGGTGGTCGGGCTCATCGGCGATGGCCCGATCTCCACGAACACCAAAGCCGACTACCAGTGGCGCCTCGAATATTCGCGTCGCTTCTTCGCCTCCACTCCAGTTGACGAGATCGACCGCCAACTTGCTCTCGATTTCAAGGCGCACCTTCTCGAAGAGGCCAACGAACAAGAAGCGCTGCTGGAAGCCGGCGCTGATCTCCGCGATGGGCGGGGGCGGACGTTGCAGCCCCTCGGTCTCTCTTCCGTCAAGAAGATCCTCGACACCTTCGCCTCCGTCCTCGATGAGGCGGTTGAGGATGAACTCCGCGAGGGAAATCCGGCGCGCTCGAAGCGCATGCACATCAGAGTGCCGAAGCCGAAGCGGACCTATCTGGAGATGGATGAGCTGGTGGCGCTCCTCGACGCCGCCCGAGACCAGGACGTTGCGCTGCCCGATCTCGCGGAGGCCAATGTCGCTGCGGGCAGCACCGCGGAAAAGGTTCTACGGAGCGCCGCGGCGGGCAAGCGCCCGAAGCAGATCGCGGCCGACCTCGGCCTCTCCAAATCGACCGTCAGCTACCACCTACGCCGACTCGACGTTGAGGTTGGCCGCGGTTACGTCGGCCGCCGCGTCGTCTGCGAGCTGCTCGGCAGAGCTGGGCTCCGGGTCAGCGAGCTTTGCGATCTCAAAATCGGCTCGGTGCGCCTCCATGACCCCGAGGGAGCGCATCTGCGGATCATCGACGCCAAGACCGAGGCCGGCGAAAGAGTCGTGCTCGTCACCCCCGACCTGGCCGAGGTGATCGTCGAGCACATCGACCGTCTGCGGCGCGCAGGGTTGCCGTGTGGCCCCGATGACTACCTGATCCCGAATACCCGTGGCGGCCGAATCAGCCGCCAGCGGGTCGGCAAGATCGTGGCTGCGGCGGCGAAGTTGGCGAGCGAGCGGCTGCTTGCCAAGGGGCTCGCTGCCCTGCCCACCACGACCCCTCACACCCTGCGGCGCACCTACATCTCGGTCGCCCTGATCGCGAACAACTTCGACGTGAAGTGGGTGATGGATCAGGTCGGCCACTCCGATTCGACCATGACGATGGACGTCTACGCCCAGCTCCAGAAGCGCATCGAGCGCCAGCACGGCGCAAACTTCGACCGCCTCGTTCGCAAGGCCAAGGTGCAATTGGCCGGGGTTGTCGCCCCGGCCTGAAGCGCTCTATTGGGCGACGTTTGGGCGACGAAGGCCCGCGAGGCGATCATCCGGCCCGGAAGCGAAAAGGAGGGAAGCGGCGGAATCCCGCTTCCCTCCTAGCTATCCGCAAGTGGCCAGGGCCGGATTCGAACCGGCGACACCACGATTTTCAGTCGTGTGCTCTACCAACTGAGCTACCTGGCCGCGGAGTGCAAACAAATCAGGCATCGCGTGCCTGATTTATTTGCAGGGGAAGGCTAGCGGTCGGCCGGGGCTCACGGCTGATTGCATGAAGGGATGAGCCGGACTCGCACCCTCGCGGCGCTGGCAGGGGTGATCGTTGCCGCCCTGCTGCTGGTCTCGGGGCGGTCCGGCAGCGATCCGGAAACGCCGGCGGGGCTGCCGGGGATGCCGCCGCCCTTCCTCGGGGTCGCCGTGCTCGGAGACGGCGGGCTGACGGCGGCGGTCGACGCCTACGGGGACGTGGTCGACCTGCGTCCGGAGCCGGCGGGGCCGGCGCTGATCCAGAACCCGGCCGAGCGGCAGGCGGCGGAGACGGTCGAGGGGGACACCGGGATCCAGCCGTGGGTGCGGGTGGGAGGCGAGGAGGTGCCGATCTGGCGCGCGGACGAGGTGCGGCAGCGTTACCTGTCGAGGACGGGCGTGCTGCGGACCGAAGCGCGGTTCGGCGCGGACTGGATTCGCATCCTCGCGGCCGTTGAGGGTCAGAGCCTGGCCATCGTCCCCATAGGGCCGAATGCGTCGCGAGTGCGGCTGAGGATGCACGGCGGCGGCAACGTCGTTTCCACCCTTTTCCTCGTTGTAGCGAGGCGAAGGGTGGAAACGATGCAGGCGAGGGCGAGTGACTCGGCCGCCTTGATCGCTCGCACGGGAGCCGCTGACCGGCGCTGGCTGGCTCGCGCTCGGCCGCTCGGCGCCGGCGCTCCGCCGTGGGCGCGGCGGATGTACCAGCGCTCGCTGCTCGTCCTCCGAGCGCTCACCGACCGCGAGACCGGCGCCGTCGCCGCCGGCGCCCGCGACGACTGGGCCTATGTCTGGCCGCGCGACGCGTCCGCCGCCGCGATCGCCTACGCGGCGGCGGGCTACCGGCCCGAGGCCGTGCGGGCTACCCGCTTCCTCCTCAGCCTTGGACTCGAGCAGGCGGCCCGCTTCCACGGCGACGGCAGCCCCGTCGCCGGCCGCGCCGCGCAGGGCGACGCGATCGGCTGGGTCGCCGCCGCCTCGCAGGCGGCCGGGATCGTCGGCAGCGCCCGCCAGGCGGCGCACATCCTCGGCGGCGGCCCGATCCCCTGGCGCGACCGCGCCGACTACTGGGAGGGCGACCCGGGCGAATACCTCGCCAACGCCCTCGCCTCCAGCGCCGACGTGTCTGAGCTTGAGGGTCCATACGACCCCACCAGCTCAGACACCCCCCCGCGGGGGGTGGTGCGGCGGTTGGGGGACCCGGGGTCGGGGTTGGACTCGGCGGCGGCCTGGGGGGTGCGGCCGTTCCCGCATCCCGATCTGTACCCGGCGATCCGCCGCAGCATGGAGACCCTCCTCGCGCAGGGAACGCGGTTCGGCATCACCCCGGGCGAAGAGTGGCCGGGCGGGGATGATCCCTGGTCCGCTCCCACGGCCTGGACCGCCTGGTCGCTCGCCGCGCTCGGCGAGCGGCGCGAGGCGCTGGAGATGATGCGGGCGCTGCGGCGCGCCGCCACCCCGGCGGGAGACCTCCCCGAGCGCGTCGACGCCGAGACCGGCATCCCCCGCTCGACCACGCCGCTCGCCTGGTCCCACGCCTTCGCGATCCTCACCCTGCAGGAACTATGGCCCAACCGAACTGCATCAACTTCTACACCCAGCAGAAGTAGAAATTGATGCAGTTCGGGTGGGCTACAGCTCCGCCCGCATCAGCCGCATCAGCTCCAGGGACCCGGCCTTGTGCAGGGGTTCGTTGAGGTTGCCGCACTTGGGGCTCTGCACGCAGGAGGGGCAGCCGGCCTCGCAGGGGCACTCGGCGATCAGCCGCTCGGCGTCGCCGAGCAGGCGCTCGAACTGCTCGTAGCCGCGCTTGGTGATCCCGACCCCGCCGGGGTGGCCGTCGTAGATGAAGATCGTCGAGCGGCCGGTCTGGAAATGGACGTTGGTCGAAAGGCCGCCGATGTCCCAGCGGTCGCACATCGCGATCAGCGGCAGGACCGCGATCTGGCTGTGCTCGGTCGCGTGCAGGGAGCCGAGCAGCGCGTCGCTCGGCAGCGCCCGCGCGAGGCCGTCGGGCAGCACGTACCAGAGCGCCTGGGTGACGAAGTTCTGCTCGGGCAGTTCGAGGGCGACGATGTCGATCGGCTCCTGGTCGGAGACCGAGACGCGCTGGAAGGCGATCACCTGCTCGGTGACCGAGACCTCGCCGAAGTTCAGCTCGACGCCGGCGACCTGGCGCTGCTCGTGGACGCGCTCGATGTAGATCTCGGTCTCCTTTTTCGGCCGCGTGTACCAGTCGCCGTCGAAGGCCGAGACGACCGCCCTGCGCTCCTCGATGTCGAGCCGGTCGACCTCGTAGGAGCGGCCGAGGTGCAGGTAGACGGCGCCGGGATGGACCGTGGTGAAGGCGCGCTCGGCCTCGACCAGGCCGAGCATCTCCCCCGAGGCCGCCTCGATCACGGCGACCGAGTCGGCCGAGGCCGAGCGCAGCGGGATCCGGTTGGCGACGAACTCGCTGCGCTGCGGCATCAGCTTGCCGCCGACCCCGCGTAGCTCCCCCGCCGCGACCAGCCGCTCGGCCCGCTCGCGCCACTCGGGCCCGAAGACCTCGTCGTCCTCGGCGGTCAGCGGCAGCTCGTAGGCGGCGGCGATCAGGTGCCGGGAGGCGATCTGGTCGTTGGCGTGGTCGAGGATCGCCGCCTCGACCGGCCGCCCGAGGAACTCCTCCGGGTGGCGGCAGAAGAACTGGTCGAGCGCGTCCTGGCCGGCGACGTAGACGGCGAGCCCGCGGCGCCGGCGCCCGGCCCGTCCCCACATCTGCCGCAGGCTGGCGACGGTGCCGGGAAAGGTGACGCAGATCGCCGCGTCGAGCTCGCCGACGTCGATCCCCAGCTCCAGCGCGTCGGTGGCGACGACCGCGAGCAGCTCGCCGGAGGAGAGCCGGGACTCGATCTCCCGCCGCTGCTGGGGCGTGTAGCCGCCGCGGTAGGGCGCGATCCGCTTCGCCAGCTCCGGCTTGCCGCGGCGCTCCAGGTTTTCGCGGGCGAAGCGCTGGATCAGCTCGATCCCGCGGCGGCTTTTGAGGAAGCAGATGGTGCGCACGTCGTGGGTGACCAGCTCGGCGAGCAGGTCGGCGGCCTCCGAGAGCGCCGAGCGCCGGGTGCCGGACTTCTCGTCGATCAGCGGCGGGTTCCACATCGCGATCTCGCGGCCGGCGCGCGGCGCCCCGTCGTCGTCGACCAGCTCGAACGGCGTCCCCACCAGCCGCTCGGCCAGCTCGACAGGGTTGGCGATCGTCGCCGAGGCGAGCAGGAAGCGCGGCTCGGAGCCGTAGGCCCGGGCCAGCCGCCGCAGCCGCCGCAGGACGTTGGCGACGTGGGAGCCGAAGACGCCGCGGTAGGTGTGGGCCTCGTCGACGACCACCCAGCGCAGGTTGGCGAGGAAGTCGCCCCAGCCCTTGTGGTTGGGCAGGACGGCGACGTGGAGCATGTCGGGGTTGGTGAGGACGAGGTTGGAGCGGCGGCGCAGCGCCGGGCGGTCGTCGCGCGGCGTGTCGCCGTCGTAGATCGCCTCGCGCAGGTTCGGCGGCCGCAGCTGGGCGAGCTTGCGCGCCTGGTCCTGGGCCAGCGCCTTGGTCGGGTAGAGGTAGAGCGCCCGGTCCTTGGGGCGCGCCGCGATCCCGTCGAGGACCGGCAAGTTGAAGGCTAGGCTCTTGCCCGAGGCGGTGCCGCTGGTGATCACCAGGTTCGAGTCGGCGGCGGTCTCGAAGGCGCGGAGCTGGTGGGTGTAGAGGGAGTCGATCCCGACGCGCGCGAGCGCCTCGGCGAACCCAGGATCGAGCTCGGCCGGCAGCGGCGCCGGCCGCGAGCGGCGGTCCTCCTCGGAGGACTCGGCGACGATCCGCCCGTCGCGGCGAGCGGGATCGATGGCTATTGCCCACTCGGAGGCCAGCAGGCTGGCGGCCCCACGGCCCGTCATGCGGCGTCCTCACTCGCCCGAATAGCGCTGCTATTCGGGCTCCCTGCGTCCTTGCCTGATGATTCGTGGACCTCGCCAGCAGGCGCACGGACGATCTCGCCAGCAACCCTGATCGCCTGCAGCGAGGAGGGGTCGTGGATGCGGAGGACGTCGGCGCCCTCGCGGACGGCGAGGGTTACCGCGGCCACCGTTCCCCACTCGCGCTCGCGTGCCGGCAGCCGCCCCTCCCAGGAGCCGGCGAGGACGGCGCCGATGAAGTCCTTGCGCGAGAGCGAGACGTAGAGCGGCAGGCCAAGGGCGCGCAGCTCGCCGAGCCGCCGCAGGATCTCCAGATCCTGCTCGGGGCTGAGGTCGAAGTCGAGTCCGGGGTCGATGGCGATCTGTTCCTCTGCCACCCCCAAGTCCCGGGCCAGCTCGACTCTCCCCTCGAACCAGGCCCGCAGATGGTCGACCACGTCGTCGTATTCCCGCCAGGGCCGGTCGACCCGCGGCGGTCCCTCGATGTGCATAAGGACGTAGCCGCATCCCGTCTCGGCGACCAGCTCGAACATCTCCTCCGAGCCGCCCGAGATGTCGTTGACGACAGTGGCGCCAGCCGCCAGCGCCAAACGCGCAACCTCAACCGAAAAAGTGTCAGCAGACACAAGGGGGCCATCGTTTCCACCCTTTCCCGCCCTATAGGGGCCCAAATGGTGGAAACGATGCACCAGTCCCTCCACTGCCGGCACGAGGACCGCGGCCTCGTCCTCCGCTGGGACCGGCGGGCCGGCTTTCGCCGCTATCGCGCCGACGTCGAGCATCTCGAAGCCGGCCTCGGCCAGCGCCAGGCCGTCGGCGACTGCCTGCTCGGGGGTACCGCTGCGCGCGCCCTCGAACATCGAGTCGACGGTGACGTTGACGATCCCGGCGCCTATCGGCCGCGCCAGGTCAAGGGTCCGGTCGGCGAGGCGCCAGCGACTCATCCGGACGAGCTTACGGACCCGCCGCTTCAACCCGTGAGCAGCACCACTCTCCGCTGGCCGCCGAGCACGGAGCCACCGTC